>NZ_JAJUWS010000031.1 GCF_021390475.1 Streptomyces sp. ST2-7A | reverse complement strand
ACCGTGCCGTCGGGGGTGACGGTCTTGGTGAGGCGGTCGTGGGCGTCCCAGGTGTGGTGCCAGGTGTCGGGGGTGCGGGAGATGCGGGTGACGGTGCGGCGGATCACCCGACCGGCCGCGTCGTAGGCGTAGCGGGTGCGCCCGGCGCGGGCCAGGAGGGTGCCGGTGTAGGCGCGTTCCCCGACCGCTTCGGCCGGTAGTCCGGGAGCTTGGGCGGCGGTTTGGTCACCGGTGGGGTTGTAGGTGTAGGACTCGGTGCCTGCCGGGCCGGTCAGGTTCGTGGGGCGCCCGATCGCATCCAGGGTGAGCGTGGTGGTGCCCGTGGCGTCGGTGACGGCGGTGGGATAGCCATCCGACCGGTGGGTCCACCGCTTGTGGTGCAACCGCCGACCCCCGGCACCCGTGAGGGCCTGCTCGACCATCCGCCCGGCCGGGTCGTGGCTCGCGGTGAGGGTCAGAGCATCGGCAATGCGGCGTTCGACCTCCCGACCGGCCGCATCCCGGCGGAAGTCCAGAAAGTGCCCGGCGGTCTCCAGGCCGATCGGCCGCCCGGCCGCGTCATGAGTCCATCGGCTGGTGTGGCCGGTGGGGGTGGTGCGGGAGAGCAGGTTGCCCACCGGGTCCATGGTCAGGGTCAGGGTGCGGCCGTTGACCGTCTCGCTCAACATATGCCCGGCAGTGTCGTAGGAGCGGGACAGCTCCACGCCCGGCGAGGTGGCGGAGACGACTCGGTCCGCCGTGTCGTAGTAGTAGGTGGAGACCTCTCCGATGTCTGTGACGGTGGAAATCAACCTTCCCAGGCCATCATGGGTATAGCTGAGTGACTGACCGGCCGGATTGGTTTGGTGAACGGGGCGGCCCATCGCGTCAAGTTGCCACGTGGTGGTGCGACCGTCGTAGTCGGTCTCGGCGACCGTGCGGCCGGCCGCATCGAGGGTGTAGGTCCAGGTGCGGTTGTCGGGGGCGGTGACGGCGGTGATGTTCAACTCGGTGTCGCGGGTGAAGACATACCGCGCGCCATCGGGGCCGGTGTGCGAGACCGGCAGGTCGAACGGGCCGTAGGTCCAGGCGGTGACCCCGCCGTTCTCGTCGGTGTGGCTCAGGCAGTTGCCCTCCGCGTCCCACTCCCACGACTCGCTCGCGCCCAGGGGGTCGATGCGGCGCACCGGCTTGCCCTCCGGAGACCACTCCATCCGAGTGATCGCCCCCATCGGATCGGTGATGGAGGTGGGGCGACCGAAAGCGTCCCGGTCCAGGGCCGTGGTCGCGCACAACGGATCGACCACCGCTACCGGTAGTCCGGCCGGGTCGGTGTCGATGCGGGTGGTCGCGTCCAGTGCATCGGTGATGGTGGCGGGGGCGCCGGTGGGGTGGTGGGTCCAGGTGGTGCGGTGCCCCGCCGGGTCGATGACAGTCGTTCGGTTGCCGTGTGCGTCGAACTCCTGCCGCCAGACGGTGCCGTCGGCCTCGGTGATCGCGGTGGGCAGGCCCAGGTCGTTGTACTCGGCGTGGACCTCGTGACCGTCGGGGCGGGTGACCGTGACCAGATCGCCATCGGCGTTGTAGGTGTAGCGGGTGGTGTTTCCCAGCGGGTCGGTGACCGACAGCAGGTGGTCGTGGCGGTCCCACGTGCGGTGGGTGGTGTGGCCCAGCGGATCGGTTTCCGCGATGAGCTGGTAGCTGTCGTTGAACCGGAAGATCGTGGTGTGGCCGAGGCTGTTGGTGGCCTCGGTCCGGTTGTCCTCCGGGTGGTAGGTGTAGCGGTATTCCAGGGCGCGGTTGGTGCCGGTGGAGAAGACGCAGCGGCCGGCGGCGTCGTATTCGTAGCGGTACCAGGTGTTGTTGCGGTCCTCCCACCGAATCAACCGGTCGTGCTCGTCGTACCAGAAGCGCAGGGGTAGGCCGGAGGAGTTGAAGACGCGGGCGAGGTTCCCGGCATCGTCGTAGTCGAAGGCCAGTAGGATGGGTTGTTCGGGTGCGGAGAGCAGCCGGTAGGAGGTGATGCGCCGATCCACCACCGCCACGCCGATGCGGTAGCCCCCGGAGTGGGTGACCTCCACCGGCTCACCCGCCTCGTTGTGGCGGATCTCGATGCGGTTTTCGTTGCGGTCGGTGACCGCCACCAGCGGCAGCTCGTTACCCGGCGCACCGGGCACGGGGGCGAAGTGCAGCGTCCTGCCGCTCTCACGCTGGTGGATCGTCAGCGGGGAGCCGGGCCGACCGTCCCAGGACAGGCCCCAGCGCGGACCCTCGATGGGCATGACCGGATCGTCCGGATTCCGGGTGGGGACGGGGTAGACCAGGGTCATGCCGTCGGCGGTGCGAAAGCGCACCTCGCGGGCGTCCAACTCCAGGCGTTGGTCCAGGGTGGAGGACCACGACTTACCGAACAGGCGTCCCGCCCGGTAGGTGGAGATGTGGTGGCGTTCCAGCAGTAGCGGCAGGACGCCGGGCAGGTCCACATCGGTGGCGGGCATGACCAACTCGCCGGTGGCCACGTCCACGGGGTCGCCGCAGTCGTTGCGCTTGGTCATCGGGACGGCCTGGCTGCGGGCCTCCTTCGCCGTTCCCTTCGCCCCCCGGGCCATGCCCAGCGCGGCGGTCCTCGCACCCGCCGAGGCCAGGCGCCCGCCGGGTACGCAGTCCAGCAGCGCGAACCCGACATCCCACAGTGATGCGTCGCCGTTGGCGTAGTCGATCAACGTGTCCGCGAGGATGATCAGCGAGGCGGCCAGGATCAACCCCCACACCAACGGTCCGCCCAACACCAGCGCCACGATGCTCAAAACGGTGACGACGACCTTGGCGACGGCGACGATGGTGTCCCAGTTGTCCACCACCCAGTCGGCGGACTTCTGCCACCACTTGCGGTTCGGGATACCGGCCTCGGAGGCTTCTTCGAGGTCCGCCTTGCACTTGGCGGCGGCCTCCTCGCGCAACTCCTTGGCCTGACCCGCCAACGCGATCGCCAGATCCAACTTCCCCCGCGCATCGGTCACGGCCGACTCGGCGTCGCCCTGATCGCTCTCCGCGTCCGTCAATGCCCGGCGGACCTCGGCCGCCACCTCACCCTCATCCGGCGGCTCCGCCGCCTCGGTCGCGTCCTCCAACGTCGAGGTCGCCCGCTCCAACCAGGACTGCGCGGTGGACAGCTCCTCACGCGCCTCGATCGCCTCGGTGAGCGCCCGATCCGCGTCCGTCTGCGCCTCGCGCAACTTCGGCGCGTACGTCAGCAGGGCCTGCGCCGCCAGGTCGTAGGAGGTGTGCAACTTGTCCAGATCCGGCGGCAGCTTGTCGAAACGATCCCGATACGCCTCCGCGCTCTCCCCCACGAACGAGGCGAGCGCCCCCTCCTCACCCATCGAGCGGACCTTGCCCAACGCGGTGAACACGTCATCGGCGAACTCCTCCAGCTCACCGCCCAGACGCTCGATCCGATCCGGGTCCCCCGGCGCCGGATCCGAACCCAGCCCCACCGGCGACCAATCCGACGCCCGCGCCATGAAACCCCGCCCCCGCATTCAACCCGATAGGTGTAACCGACAGGACACTAACCGGCGTTGCCGGCACCGGCAACGCGCTTCGGCAGCGCCCGCCCGATGCCGAAACGAAGCACCGGCACGCTTCAGGGGACCTCCTCGGCGGACGGAGGTCCGTTACGGAGGAGTTCGGCCCAAACCGTCTTGCCGGGTGCTTTGGTGCGGCTCGGGGCGACGCCCCAACGATGGGCGAGCGCAGTGACGATGAGCAGCCCTCGCCCGCTCTCGGCATCCCCGTCTTCCAACGCTCGGGGCCGGACCGACGAGAGGTCGCCCTCGCACCTGTCACCGACCTCCACACGAACACCGTCGGGGATGAGAAACGCAGCCACCTCGAATCCCTGATCGGAAGCGCGCCCGTGAGTGGCGGCGTTGGCGGTCAGTTCCGCGACGATGGCCACCACCTCCGAACGAAAGGGCTCGACATCCTCCATGCCAAGCAGGCGAAGGGCGTTGTCGACCAGGTGACGGGCATGGCGGGCTGCCTCCGGAGTGGCGGGAAAAGCGTGGCGGAAGACCTCGATGGAGGGCCGGAGCGGTGCGGCGGAAGGGCGGTACATACCTCCAGCCTCGATCCCTCTGTCCCGGGTCACCAGAAACAGGACCCATACTTTGCGTATCCGTATGGGTACCGAGGGTAGACAGTGGGGTGGGTATCCGGCCACGATGATTCCCGACACATCGGACTCGTGCGACTCGGCGGAGGTGGCCCCCTTGGCGACCAGTGGCGAACCGGAACCCTCCGACAGCCTCCGGACCTTCGGCGCCGTCCTCAAGACCTTTCGTGAACGGGCCGGCCTCACCCAGGAGCAGTTGGCCCCGCTCCTCGGATACGCGCCGCCCACCGTCGCCGCCGTCGAGCAGGGCCGTCGCCTCCCCCAGCGCGACTTCATCGACAAGGCCGAGGAAGTCCTCGACGCGTTCGGCACCCTGCGCGCCGCCGCTCGCCACCTCTCACGCCGCCCCGGCCTCGCGGCCTGGTTCCGCGAGTGGGCTCGACTGGAGGAGGAAGCCCTCAACCTCTGGACCTACGAGTGCCGCGTGATCCCGGGCTTGTTGCAGTCCGAGGGGTACGCGCGGACGATCTTCGAGAACAGCGTGCCCCCACCGGATGACGAGCATGTTCAGAGACAGGTCACCGCCCGACTGGCGCGTCAACAACTACCGACGAAGTGGCCGAATACGGGGTACAGCTTCATCATCGAAGAAGCACTCTTCCTGCGTCGAGTCGGCGGGACAGAGGTGACCCGCATACTGATCGACCACGTCCTGGCGTGTGCGAGTCAACGCAACGTTGAGATCCAGATCATGCCACTGGTGAGAGAACAACACTCCGGTGATGTCGGTCCCCTTCGATTGCTGGAAAGCTCCGACAACCGGTGGCTGGCCTATTCCGAGGGTCCGCGTGGCGGATACCTGTTCACCGACCCAAAGGACGTGGGTGAGATGTTGCAGATCTATGCCAAGATGCGTTCACAGGCTCTCACCCCCCGCGACTCCCTGAGCCTGCTGGAGCGGCTGCGAGGAGAGTCATGAGTGATGAGGCAATGTGGTTCAAGAGCAGCTACAGCAGCTCGCAGGGAGATGATTGCGTCGAGGTCTCCACGTCGCATGCCGACGTGGTGCATGTCCGTGACTCCAAGAATCGCCACCGTCCGCACCTCACCCTCACTTCCGATGCCTGGCGCTCATTTCTCTCCCGAACCACCGCCTGACACCGCCCAGCCCATGAAGAACTCGACGAGGCGGATCGAGTGACTGCGAAAAGAGCCGTGAGCACCGACGAGTCGGCCTGGTTCAAGAGCAGTCACAGCAGTCCTCAAGGCGACAGTTGCGTGGAGGTCTCCACCTGCCGGCCGGAGGCCGTGCGGGTGCGGGACTCCAAGGATCGACGCGGCCCCCGGCTCAGCGTCTCCCCCGACGCATGGCGGGCGTTCGTCTCCCGCGCTGCCGGCTGATCACCGGGCGGCCGGGCAACGGCGGGAACGGCTTCAGGACGTGGCGGGAGGCGGCGCCAGGCGGGCGGCGAGTTGGTCGGTGTCGGCGAGGAACCAGACGTGTGTCCCCCGGTTGGACTCCCGTACCAGGGCCGGCAGGGCGGTGCCGGTGGCGGTGTGGTGGGAGATGTCGCCGAGGATCACCAGACGTGTCCGGTACTGGACGCACTTCTGCGTGACCTCCCCCGCGAAGCCGGTGCTCAGGTCGAAGAAACGCTCATCGAGGCGCTCGGCGGGGACGGCGACCGTGTCGGCGCGTCCGTAGGCGGCGCCGATCAGGTGGTCCAGGACGTCCTGCTCCCCCGCGATGACGGGACCGTCGGCGTCGAGGACGAGGACGGGCGTTCCGTGGTGGTCAACGATGGTGGTCACGGGGCTCCTCGGGTGCGGCGGTATCGGGGACGGGGAACAGGCCGCTCCCCGGTTCGAGCACGGAGTTGATGAGCGTGAGCAGGGCGGCGGTATCGGCCGGGTCCCCCATGGCGACGATCCGCAGCCGTGAGCGTTCCGGCTCGTGGATCGTCTGCACGCGCGGTCCGCCCGCCTCCCCCCGGTGGGAGTGGACGGACGCGGTGACCAGGGTGGCCAGGCGGTGGGCGGTCTCCGGGGTGACGGGTTCGACCTGCACGATGCTCGACACCTCGGCGGAGGGGACGGTGCCTCCGGTTCCGGGCGCCGGTGTCGCGCCCCGGCCGACGGAACCGCCGGTCAGGGCTTCCAGGTCCTCCTTCGCGATCCGGTACTGCTTGCCGATCCTGACGGCCTTCAGGCGCCCGGTGCGGACGTAGTTCCGGACCGTTCGGACGTGCAGGCCCAACAACTCGGCCACGTCGCCGACCGAGTACAGCTCGCGTTCCTTCTCACTCATAATTCCTCAACATACTCCATTGAAGGGTCACGGAAAGAAGAATAAGGAGTGATGGGGAATCCGATCTCGTTGGAGCAGCCCTTCTCCTGCCCCGGCCACGCCCCGGCCCCCGGGGCCGCGACCGGGTGGGGTCGGGCCTCCGGGGGCCGGGGGCGGTGGGAAGCGGGGTCGTCCTCAGGGGGTTTCATCGGTGTCGGCCGATGTCGCCCCGGTGCCCGGCCGGGTGGTGGGGTCGGCAGCGGACCCGGCGCCCCGGGCGGGGCGACCGCGACCACCGCGCATCGAGCCGGCGACCCGACGCAGGCGCCGGTTGCGGGGTTGCCGTTCCTTCTCCATCGCCTCGCCGATCATGGCGCGGACCGCGTCGCCCACGCCGTGCATGGGGTGACGGCGGGAGGGACCGGCACCGGGATCGGAGCGCAACTCCTTCACCAGTGCCCAGCACATCGCGAGCATCACGACCACGAACGGCAACGCCACCAGGATGGTGGCCGAGCGCAGGGCGGTCAGGCCCCCGGCGACCAGGAGGACGGCGGCGACCGACGCCATGAGCACACCCCAGGTGACCACGAGCCACCGGTGCGGGTTGAGCGTCCCTCCACTGGTGAGGGAGCCCATGACCAGGGAGGCGGAGTCGGCGCTGGTGACGAAGTAGGTCATCACCAGGATCATCGCGACCACGGAGGTGATCGCGCCGAGGGGGAGGGCGTTGAGCAGGCCGAACATCGCGGCCTCCTCACCCCCGGCGGCGATCTCGCCGGTGAGGTCGGCGGCGCCGGTGGCGTCGATGCGCAGGGCGCTTCCACCCATCACGGAGAACCAGATGATGGAGGCTCCGCTGGGGATGAGGAGAACGCCGATCAGGAACTCGCGCACGGTGCGGCCCCGCGAGATGCGGGCGATGAAGGTGCCGACGAAGGGCGCCCAGGACAGCCACCACGCCCAGTAGAAGATCGTCCAGGCTCCCAGCCACTCCTGACCGCCGAAGGCACCGGTGCGGGTGGAGAGCTCCAGGAAGTCCTGGAGGTAGGAGCCGACCGAGGCGGGGATGGTGTTGAGGATGTAGACGGTGGGGCCGAGCAGGAAGATGAACACCATCAGCCCGATGGCGAGCACGATGTTCATGCTGCTGAGCCACTTGATGCCGCGGTGCAGGCCGGAGAAGGCGGAGACCACGAAAGCGCTGCCCAGGGCGGCGATGATGATGAGCTGCAACCCACGGCCGTCCTCGACGCCGAGGGTGATGTTCAGACCCCGGGCGACCTGGAGGGCTCCGAGGCCGAGGCTGGTGGCGGTGCCGAAGACGGTGGCGAAGACGGCGAGCAGGTCGATCAGGCGGCCGGGCCAGCCGATGACCCGCTTCTCACCGAGCAGCGGGACGAAGACGGAGCTGATGCGGTTGCCGCGCCCCTTGCGGAAGGTCACGTAGGCCAGACCGAGGCCGGCGACGGCGTAGATGGCCCAGGGGTGGAGCGTCCAGTGGAAGAAGGAGTACTCGATGGCCGTCCGTGCGGCGGCGGTGCTCTCGGGTTCGATTCCACCGAAGGGCGGCGGGGAGACGTAGTGCATGAGCGGCTCGCCGACGCCGAAGAACATCAGTCCGATGCCCATGCCGGCGCTGAACATCATGGCGATCCAGGCCAGGTTCGTGAACTCGGGCTCGGACTCGTCACGTCCCAGGCGGATCCGGCCGAACCGACTGAGCGCCAGCACCACGGCGACGATCAGGAAGATGTCGGCGGCGATGACGAAGAGCCACGAGAAGTTGGCCAGCACCCATTCCAGGGAGGTGTCGGCGACCGATGAGAAGGAGTCGGTGGCGAGGGCCGCCCACAGGACGACGGCGAGGACCACGCCGACGCCGATCGCGATGATCTTCGTATCCGGTGTGGGCGGGGCTCCGGGTACGGCGCCCTCGTCCACCGGACCGGCCGGGGGCTCGTCGGGGGTTCGGGTCTCCGTTCGCATGGACCGACTATGCCCGCTATTCAATCTTTTGTCCCGTCTCTCGTCGCGTCGAGTGTGACCGGTACCGCCGGCGGCGCCGTGGTGGGCCCGGGATCGGCCGGATAGGGTCGCGTGCGACACGACGATTCCAAGCACCACAACGGCACCTCGAGACCGAGGTACCTCGGCGGCTACTGCCCGACATTCGACGAGGTACACGGGGTCGTCGGAGCCGGGGAGAGGCGGAGCACAATGGCCGGCACGGAGCGGATCGAACGGATCCTGATCGCCGCCGACAAATTCAAGGGCTCCCTGACCGCCGAGCGGGTCGCCGCACACGTCCGGACCGGCCTGCTGGCCGAACGTCCCGACCTGGTGGTGGAGTCGCTTCCGATCGCCGACGGCGGCGACGGCACGGTGGAGGCCGCCCTGACCGCCGGTTTCACCGTCCACCGCGAGCGGGTCACCGGTCCCCTGGGCGCACCTGTCACCGCGCGCTTCGCCGTGCGCGACGACACCGCCGTGATCGAGATGGCCGAGGCATCCGGTCTTCGCCTGCTGCCGGCCCGCACCTTCGCCCCGCTCACCGCGGGCACCCGGGGCACCGGTGAACTGATCGTCGCCGCCCTCGACGAGGGCGCCCGTACGATCGTCCTGGGTGTCGGCGGATCGGCCGGCACCGACGGCGGCGCCGGCATGCTCCAGGCGCTCGGCGCCCGCCTGCTGGACTCCGCCGGCAAGCCGCTGCCGCCCGGCGGCGCCGCGCTGCGGGACCTGGCCCGGGTGGACCTCTCCGGCCTGGACAGCCGCCTGCGCGCCGCCCGGGTCGTCCTGGCGAGCGATGTCGACAACCCGCTGACCGGCCCCACCGGCGCCGCCGCCGTCTACGGTCCGCAGAAGGGCGCCGGTCCCGCCGACGTCGCCGCCCTGGACGCCGCCCTGGGGGTGTGGGCGCGACTCCTGGAGGAGGCCGCCGGGCCCCGTGCCGCCGGGGCCTCGCGGGCGCCGGGCGCCGGCGCGGCCGGTGGCATGGGCTTCGGCGCCCTCGTCGCTCTCGGCGCCGTCTTCCGGCCCGGGGTCGAGGTGATGATGGACGTGCTCGGCTTCCACCCCGCCCTGGCCCGCGCCGAGCTGGTGATCACCGGTGAGGGTTCCCTGGACGAACAAACCCTGCACGGCAAGGCCCCCGCCGGGGTGGCCGCCGCGGCCGGGAAGGCGGGCAAGCCGGTGCTGGCGGTCTGCGGGCGACTGGCCATCGACCCCGGCAGCCTGCGGAAGGCGGGCATCGGCGCCGCGTACGCGCTCACCGACCTGGAGCCGGACCCCGAGGTGTGCATGGCGCAGGCCGGTCCGCTGCTGGAGCGCGCCGCTCGCCGGCTGGCCGCCGAGCACCTGACCTGACGTCGGCCCGCGCCGCTCCGGACCACCGGGCCACCGGCCACCGGCCACCGGAACGGGCCGGTGGCCCGGTGGCCCGGTACCAACCGTGACGGGGAAAATCCGTGGCGGGTACCCCTGGCCAAGCGGAATACTCACGGAACGTGACCACCGAATCGGCTCCCCGCGTCCCCGCGCCCGCCCGCAGGCCGGGCGCCCGGGAGGACCCCGGCGCACCCCCGCGCTCCCTGCTGCTGATCGGCGGCCCCTCCGGCGTGGGGAAGTCGACCGTGGCGGTCGAGGTGTCCGAGTTGCTGCGGCGCCGCGACACCGCGCACAGCCTGATCGAGTGCGACTTCCTCGGGCACCTCCATCCCGCCCCACCCGACGACCCGGACCGCTCGGCGATCACCGAGCGGAACCTCGCCGCCGTGTGGGCGAACCACGCCGCCCTCGGCCACCACCGCCTCGTCTACACCAACACCGTGAGTGTGCTGGAGGAGCCGATGTTCCGGCGGGCCATGGGGCCGGGCGGGCCGCTCACCGTCGCCCGGGTCCTGTTGACCGCCGAACCCGCCGTGCTGCGCGAGCGGCTGGGACGCCGGGAGAGCGGTTCGGGCCTCGCCCCGCACCTGGAACGGAGCCTGCGGGCGGCGGAACGGCTGGCGGCGGAGGCCCCGACGGGGACGGTCCGGATCCGGACGGACGGTCGTGAGCCGATCGACATCGCCCGGGAGGTACTGCGCGCCGCCGGATGGTGACCGGGGTGGTGACCGGCGGCGCGCGGTGGGGAAACGGGCGGGCGCCTCAGGGCGCGGAGGTGGAGACCACGTACACCCGGGGCCGTTCCGGCTTGGTGACGTCCACCGTGATCGCCACCTCCGGCTCGGCGGGCGACTGCTGCACGGTCACCCCCGCCCGGGAGCGCGAGGGGTCGGTGAAATCCCATCCCACCACGTCCGCGTGTTCGGGGGGGATGGTGACCGTCCCCTCGCTGAGCCCGGCCCGGCTGGTCCCCAGCTCCTCCAGGAAGGCGGCCAACTGCTCGGGGGAGGTGCGGAACTGCACGTAGAGGGTGCTGCGCTCCCAGCTGTTGGTCTCGTAGTGGCCCACGTAGGTGGAACCGTCCGGTATCGGCACGTCGTAGATGCGACGCTGTACCCGACTGGGCCACTCGTAGATCAGCGTCCGGGCGGAGGCCGCCCGCTGCTTGTCCTGGCCGCTGTCCCGACTCTGCGATCCCGACAGGACGAGATAACCGGTCGGGATGGCGATGAGCAGTACCACCACGATCGCCACCACCCACCGCCGGCGCGGTATGTGCGGGGGATGCGGCGGGATGTACTCGGGAACGCGCTGTTCGCGCGAGGCGGTGGCCCCGCTCAGGCCGCCGGTGGGACCCTCGCCCATGGGCCCGCCCATCGGTCCGCTCATCGCCGGTCCCCCCGCCCGGCCCCGGCACCACCCGACGCGCCCGGCCCCGGTCGGGACCCCGGGGCCGTGCCGCTCCCCGATGCCCGATCGTTCCCCCGTGCCGGGGTGTCCTCCCGGGGCGCGCCACCGGCCGGCGTCGGGGCGGAAGTGATCCAACCGGCGCGGTGGACCCGCTCGGCGCGCCGGCGGTTGGCCCGCACGAAGCGGCGTGCCACCAGGCGGGCCATGTCGGCGGCGCCGACCATGCCGGCGTCGGCGCCCAGTTCGGCCCGGACGATGCGCGCCTCGGGGCGGTAGCCGCGCCCGGTCAGCTGTCTGCGGTACGCCTCACGGGCCGGGTGGATCAGCAGATCGTCGGCCTCGCTGACGCCGCCCCCGATCACGAAGCAGGAGGGGTCGAGGGCGGCGGCCAGATTGGCCAGGCCCACGCCCAACCACCGGCCCATCTCCTCGAGCAGTTCCACGCACATCGGGTCGCCCTCGCGGGCCAGGGCGGTGACCATCGGGCCGGTGATGTCCTCGATGCGGCCCTCGACGACCTCCAGGATCCGTTGCGCGACGGGCGAGTCGGCGGCGGCCAGCTCACGGGCCTCCCGCACCAGGGCGTTGCCGGAGCTGTACTGCTCCCAGCAACCCCGGTTGCCGCAGGGGCAGCGGTGGCCGCCGGGGACGACCTGCATGTGGCCGAACTCCCCCGCCACCCCGTACCGCCCGCGCTTGACGCTGCCGTCCTCCAGAATGGCGCCGCCGATGCCGGTACCCAGGGTGATCATCACCAGGTGCTCCTCGCCGCGCCCGGCGCCGAAGCGCCACTCGCCCCAGGCGGCGGCGTTGGCGTCGTTGTCCACCAGCACCGGCACCACCAGGCGGGCGGCCAGCGCCTCGCGCAGCGGCTCGTTGCGCCAGGCGAGGTGGGGGGCGAAGAGCACCCGGGAGCGGTCGGCGTCCACCCAACCGGCGGCACCGATGCCGACGGCGTGCACGTCGTGCCGGTCGGAGAGGTCGAGCACCAGCTCGGTGATGACGTCCTCGACGACCTTGGGGCTCTTGGACTTGTCGGGGGTCTCGGTACGCAGGCGCTCCACGATGGTGCCGTCGGGGTCCACCACCCCGGCCATGACCTTGGTGCCGCCGATGTCGATCCCGACGGTGGGGACCCGGGGCGCGGACAGGTGGGAGCGCCGTTCCCGGCCGGCGATGGTGCGCAGCACCGCCGCCCGCGCGGTCCCGCGCGGCACCCGCTCCCGATACGTACTCATCGAGGTCGATTCTGCCCTACGCCCCCGGGTCGGGGGCGCGCCACGACGGTCCCGTCGTGTTCCGGTCACGGCATCGTGACCCGCCGGTGTCCGGGGGTCGAGCGGATATCCGGTTCCCGACCGTCCGGCACCGGTGGCAGGGTGGCCCGGTGAACGCATCCCGGATCGATCCCCTCCGTCGGCAGTACGAGCTGATCCACGCGCTGTTCGAGTACCACTTGGAGCGTCTGGAGCCCGGCGATCTGCGCTGGGAGCCGGCTCCCCTGTGTTGGACGGTGCGCCGATCCGCCGACGGGACATGGGCTCCGGATTGGTCGGACACCGAGCCCGATCCGGTGCCGGTCCCGACCATCGCCTGGCTGGGGTGGCACATCGGGTGGTGGTGGGGTGTGACCGTCGACCACCTGCGGGGGCGCCCGCCCCGGGCGCGCGAGGAGATCACCTGGCCCGGGGACGAGGCTGCGGTGGAGTGGCTGCGCGGGCTGTGCGCGGAGTGGTCGGCGGTCCTGGACGACCTCGACGGGACCGACCTCGACGCCGAGGCCCCCTTTCCGTGGCCGGAGGGTTCCGGGTTCACCGTGCTCGACACGGTGGGGTGGGTGAACTCCGAGTTGATGAAGAACGTCGCCGAGATCGGGCAGCTCCGCCTGCTGCGCGCCGCCTCCCGGTAGGGGCGGGGTTGCCGGGAGGGGCCGCCCCCTTCGGCGGGCGGAAAACCGGAAAAGCGGTCGCGCGTGATCGGCGCGGCTTCCATGTCCGTCCGACCGCCGCTCTCGCCAAGCGCGCCCCCGGCATCGGCTACGACTCCCTGCCCGAACCGCTGGTCGGTCGCGCCGTCGAACCGGGCGATCACGAGTACGGGAAGGTGCGCTCCACCTACTTCTGGAACGGCTCGCCCGGTCCGGTCCTGCGCCCCGACGGGGATGCCGAGGCCGCCCCGGCCGGGCGGTCACCCGGCGGGCCGCTCCCCCACCGCGCGGGCGGAGTCGCTCCGGGGCGGAACGGGGATCGTCATGCGGGGGAGTACGCGGCCGGGGAGGGAGCCGGAGGGGGACTCACCGATGGGCACCGCTCCCATGGCCCGGTAGAAGGGCTCGGCGTGCGGGTCGGCGTCGAAGACGATCCGGCCGAAACCGATGGCCCGGGCATCGGCGAGGAGACGGGTGAACAGGGCCCGGCCGACGCCCCGGCCCATGGCGGCGGGCTCGACGAGGAACAGGCCGAGTTCGGCGTCCCCCGGCGGCTCGCCCTCCAGGGTGGAGAAGCCCAGCGGGGCGCCGTCCCGTTCCGCGACGACCGTTCGGCGCGGCGCGACCTCCGCCGGCCGGAGGGTCAACTCCTCGCGACAGGCGGCGATGAACGTCTCGTCGTAGCCCCAGTGCGCCTTGGAGCGCAGAGCGAGAGCGGTGAGCGTCGGCGCGTCATCGGGCCGACCCGGGCGCAGCGCCGGACCCGGCATCCCGTCCCTCATCCCGTCGTTCCCTTCCACCGATTCGACCGCGACGTGCGAGCCCTGCCGGAGTCGGCGCCGGTCACCGGGCGCCGGGGGCCGTGCCGTCCCACTCGGCCAGGGGCGCGCAGCGCCAGCGCCACTTCTCCTGGCGGAGCCGACCGGGCAGGTCGATCCGGCCGTTGGCCCACAGCAGCCCCTCCACCGGGTCGACGGTCGGCTCGTGCCAGGGGAAGAGTCGCGCCGTCACCGCACGGGCCAGGTCGGGGGCGATGGTGAAGCCGATCCCTTCACCGCTTCCCTCACCCAGGCCGGCTGCGGCGTCGCGGGTGTGCACGAGGATCTCGTCGCAGGCCATGGCGGCGAAGCCGGAGGGGTCGGCGGTGCCGGAAGGGTGGAAGCCACGCGCCTCCGGCCCGGCGGCGTCGATGATCGCCGCGCACACCCGGCCCGCCGCGCCGAGGCTCGCCACCAGGGCCGGCGGGGTGGCGTCGGCGCGCACTGAGTTGTCGAAGGCGATGTCGTCCCCAGGGCCGCCGGCGAGGTCGAGCGCGTACCACAGCAGGACATCGGTGACGTGCCGGATCACCGAGGCCACGGTGAAGTCCAACCCCGGCACCGGCAGTTCCGACCACTCCCGGTCGGTGTGCCGGCGGAGGAAGGTCTCCGCGTCCTCCAAGGCCCCGCGAACATCGTCACCACGCATGATCGGGACACTACCGGGAGGGTCGGACAACCGGCTCCCGGTTCTCCCGCCGGTGTTCGGGCCGCGCCGGGGAGACCCGGCGCGCGGCGGATGCGCCCGTGGCCGGTTTCCCGCGCACCGAACCCTCCGCTTCGAACAACTCCCGTGCGGGAGCCATAGGTTGCTCCTCATGACCGAACCAATTTCCGTCGCCTGGCCGCCCGGCCCGATCGGGACCGAACGACTCGTGCTCCGCGAGTCCGAGGCCCGGGATCGCCCGGCGTTCGTCGAACTGTTCTCCTCGCCGGAGGTGGGCACCCACATCGGTGGCGCCCGCCCACGTGACGAACTCGAACGTGCGATGCCCGAGGTGCCCGGACGGCGCCCCGGTCTTTTCGTGGTCGAACTCGACGGGGCGATGATCGGGACGACCACGCTCGATCGGCGTGCCCCGGAAAGTCCGCGTCGTGTCCGGCCGGAGGGCGGGGAAGCCGAACTCGGTTACCTGTTCCTGCCGAAGGCGTGGGACAACGGGTACGCCGCCGAGGCGTGCGCGGCGGCACTCGGCTGGTTCGGCGGCGCGTTCCCCGGCGAGCCGGTGGTGCTCTGCACCCGAACCGCCAACGAACGCGCCCTGCGCCTGGCGGCGAAGCTGGGGTTCACCGAGGTGGAACGGTACGAGGAGTACGGCGCCGAACAGTGGTTCGGCGTGTGGTTCCCGGCCCCGCCCTCGGACTGAGTGGGGTTCCTTCCCCGGGGACCGGGGAGACGGGTGGAGTCCGGCTCTCAGCCCGCTCCGGCCACCCTGAAGGAGAGGCAGACCACCTCGGTCCCGTCGTCCACCGGCGTGCCCTCGCGGGCCCAGAAGCGGCGGTGTCCCTCGCGCCACTCCTCCGGCGAGGCGGTGGACGAAGTCGTGAACGCCGCCGAGGGATGGCGGGAGGGGGCGGAGGCGATGCGGGCCGCCGGTTACCGGCACGTGCCCCGGCGGCCGGCCCGGAGGGAGGTCCCCCGGGAGGCGATCGACGCGGTGTTGGCCTCCCCGCACGTCGTGCTCCGCGCCCGCTTCGGTTCCGGTGAGCCGTGGAAGCCCGGTGTCCCCGGCCCGGGCACCGGGTGAGGCGTCCCGGCGGGGTGTGAACACCGATGCCCGACCGACGCCCGGGGCCGGTGCGCCGGGGGTCGATGCCGGCCGTTTCCCGTTGTTCGGCCGACCGACTCCGAACGGTTCCCCTCCCCGGGCGGCGTGACGAAGGATGATGTGCGGGTGAGCGACCGTATCGAAGCCCGAATCTCCGCCGTGCTGTCCGTCCTCGGGGTTCTCGTCGCGGCCCTTCTCCTCCTCGGTGCCGTGCGCGGGTACCGCGCCGGTGGGGCGGGTGGGTGGGTGGGTGGGGGTCGGAGCGGCGATGGTCCTGCTCGCCACGTGGACGTTGGTCCGGAACCTGCGCCGCGTGCGGCGGGTGGCCGGGCCGGGGGCCGGCGTCGGCTGAGTGCCGGGGCGGCATTCGTCGCTCCGGTGGGGGCGCGCCCGACACGAACGGTCGCGGTCATGGTCGGCCGGTGGACGGATTCCGTGCCGGGCCGTCACCGATCGGGGAGGGGCGCCGTGCGGAGGGGAGCGAGGTGGGCCAACCGTCCGGAGTCGGTCTGGTTGGTGTGCTCGCCGGTTGTACGGCACGGGAGGCGCGGCGGGGTGATTCCCTGTCGCGGGACGACTGATCCGCCGGGCCGGGGTGTCCCCGCATGTGGTGCCCGCTACGGTCGGGCCACGCCGTTGCGGTAGGCCCAGACCACGGTCTGGAGCCGGTCCCGGGCGCCGATCTTGGTCATCGCCCGGCCCAGGTGCGACTTGACCGTGCTGGTCTCGATGAACAGTTCCCGCCCGATCTCGGCGTTCGACATGCCCCGGGCGAGGAGGCGGACGATCTCGGCCTCCCGGTCCGTAAGGAGTTCGGCGGCTTCCGGGGCCGGCCGGCCGGCCGGTGTACGGCGGGCGAACTCGTCCATCACGCGCCGGGTCACCGACCGGTCCACCAGTCCCTGTCCCCGGGCGATCCGGCGTACGGCGTCGATCAGTTCGTCCGGGTCGGTGTCCTTCAGCACGAATCCGGCGACCCCGGCCTCCAACGCGCCGAAGACGTATTCGTCCAGGTCGAAGGTGGTGACGACCAGGATGCGGGGCGGGTCGTCCACGGCACGGGAGAGGATCTCGCGGGTCGCGGTCAGTCCGTCCCCACCGGGCATCCGCACGTCCATGCAGATGACGTCGGGCTTCAGGCGTTCGGCGAGTTCGACCGCCCGGCGGCCGTCGGCGCACTCGCCGACCACCTCGATGTCCTCCGCCGTGCCGAGGATGACGCGGAATCCCGCCCTCACCATGGCCTGGTCGTCCACCAGGAGAACCCTGATCATCGTCCGTTCCTCTTCTCGACGTCATCCGTGTCGTGTCCCGTTCCGCCCGGGGTGTCCCGAACCGGGGCACGCTCGCGGTCCACCGGGATCTCCAGCCGGACGCGCCATCCGCCCGAGGGGGTCGGGCCGGCCATCAGTCGGCCGTTGACCAGGTGGGCCCGCTCCCCCATCCCGATGAGTCCCATTCCCCGCGGGGCGTTTCCGGGCTCGGCGCCCTCCCCGGCGGGGGCGTCCCCCTCCCCCACCCGGCCCGGCCCGTTGTCCACCTCCAGGACGACCCGGCCGGCCTCGTGGCGCAGGAGGATCCGCACGGGGGCGCCGGGGGCGTGCTCGCGGGCGTTGGACAGCGCCTGTCGGGCGACGTGGTGGACGGTGACGTCGGCGACCGGCGGCAGCGGGTACGGATCGCCCTCCCGAACGAGTTCGACGATGATGCCGAGTTCGCGTTCGGCCCGCACCAGGGCGTCGAGGGCGGCGACCCCCGGCATCGGCGCGCCGAGCGGCACCGGTCCGTCCCCTCCCCCGGGTCCGGCGCCGGGGTACTCCGTGTCCCACCCGGGGTCGCGCAGGGTTCGGGCGACCAGGCGCAGGCCGTCGAGCGTCTCGCGGCCCCGGGCGCGGATCCAGGCGGTCGCCTCGCGGGCGGCGCGGTCGTCCCGGCCGATGAGCCGTTCCACCGCTCCCGCCTGAACGACCATCCCGGACAGGTGGTGGGCGGCGATGTCGTGCAACTCGCGGGCCATGTTGGTTCGTTCGGCGCGGATCGCGTTCTCGGCGCGTTCCCGCTGCGCGCGGATCGCCTCGTCCGCCCGGACCCGTAGCAGCTCGAGGTACCGGCGGCGGGTGCCGACATGGATCCCCACGAGCGCGGAACCGCCGTAGACCAGCACGGCCCAGACCGTCGCCTCGAGGAACCGCAACAGCGGATCGTCACCGGAACCGACCGGGAACCCGAGGTCCACGGCCCCGACCGATGTCACGAAAGCCCCGGCGACCACGGCTCCCACCAGACCGTGGAGCACGGTGACGGCCGCCAGGAGTCGGATCCGGGCTCGGGCGGGCAGCAGGGTGCCGCAGGTGTAGGCGGCCACGAAGGGCGCGAGCCCCTGGAAGTTCACTCCCGCGGGAAAGAACGGCAGGGCCGCGAGTTGGAGGCCGGCCACGATCGACAGGCACGCGACCGGGTTCCGCCGGCGCACGCACAGCACCGCCGACTGCGCGCCGACGAGGAGGATCAGGACCGCCGTGGCGGGCACCGGGAGCCGGATGTCCTCCGCCCGCGCGAGGATCAGCAGGGTGAGCAGGAGCATACCGACGGAGAGGACGGCGACGGCCGCCGCCGTGAGGAGGTCGCGGGCGAACGGAGTGCGCAGGCCCGCGCGGTTCAACCGTTCGTCCAGCCGCGCGGTGAGGCGGGGGCCGATGCCGTCGGGCGGCTCCGCGTCGGCCCCGGGGAGGGGGCCACCGGGGGTGTCGGGGGATTCGTGGGTCGTCACCATGCTCGGTTCCTCGTTCATCGGGAGGCGTGCCCATCGTGCCGCATCCGCCGGGGGCGGGGGCCGGCGCCCGGCGGCGGGCCCGCCGCCCCCGGCGGAGAGGGGCGCGGAGAGGTGCTCAGTAGGAGACGTCGAGGGAGAGCAGTCCGAAGACGGCCGCGAAGTACGCCACCCCCACGAGCCCGAGGAGGACGAGCGCGCCGGTGACGTACCGCCACGCTCCCGCGCGGTGTCGGGCGTCCCCGACCAGGACGAGGGCGGCGGGGATCACCGCGAGCACACCGAGCCACTGGACGGCCACCAGCGCGCGGAGCAGGAGCGGCGACACCTGCTCCAACTCCATGACCCGGGTGAGGGTCAGGGCCCACCCCGCCAGGGCTGCGAGTACGGCCACGGCGCCCGTGGTCCGCAGAGCCCGGGGCAGACGCGCGGTCCGGGTCGGCGCGGGCAGGGAGAATCGGCGGCGGATCAGGGCGCCGACGGGCCGGGCCAGGGCGGCGGCCAGCAGGATCAGGGTCGAGAGGGCCAGGATCGGGAGGGTGAGGGAGGCGTGCCGGGCCGGGCTCGCGGGCAGCAGGGCGAAGGCCGAGGCGTAGCCGATCGCCTCCACCCGGTCGTCGCGCACCCGCATGGTCAGCATGCGTTGCCCGCCGACCTCGCGCCACACCCACGGCTCGATCTCCTCGTAGACGGTGGGCTCCAGGGTCTCCGGTCCGGGGGTGACCAGGATGGTGCCGTCCTCACGGGCGACGATGTGCGTCTGTCCGCCGAGGGCGCCGAGGACCGACAGGAAGGTGGTGTGCATCGACCGGGAGCTCTCGTAGACGCCCTCGGCCACGGCCGCGTGTTCGGCCGCCGTCGGCCGCGTGCCCTGACTGCCGGGGTCGCCGGGGAAGTAGCGGTCGGTGAAGCCGTGGAGGATCGACTCGCGCAGGCGCAGGCTGTCGATGTCCCCCCGTCCACCACCGTTGAGGGTCACGAAGACCCCGGTGCCCGCCTCCGGGTGGAGTTGCAGGTGGGTGTGGAAGAACTTGGTGTCACCGCCGTGGCCGACGATGTGCCGGCCGTTGCGGTTCTCCTCGAAGAACCCGAGGGTCATCCGCGGTCCCTCGGCGAGAGCGCCGAGCGAGTCGGCGTCCAGGCCCGGTGCGTGCATGAGTTCCAGGGTCTCGGGGGCGAGGAGGGTCGGCCCGTCACCGGTCTCCCCCAGGTGCGCGAGCATGAAGCGCGCCATGTCGGTCGCCGAGGAGGTCAGGGCGCCGGCGGGGGCGGCGGTGACGACCTCGAAGGGGCCGGCAGGGCCGGTGGCGGAGGCGTAGCCGCCCGCCATGCGGTCACGCAGGTCGCCGGGAAGGGGCTGGGCGAAGTCGGAGGAGTCCATGCCCAGCGGTTCGAGGATGTTCTCCCGCACGTACTCCTCGAAGGGGACCCCGGAGACGCGCTCGACGACGTATCCGGCGAGCGTGGCGCCGTAGTTGGAGTAGGCGGGGATCGTCCCGGGCCGGTAGACCTGTTCCGGCGGGTCGGTGACCAGGTGGCCACGCAGGTCGATCTCGGTGTCCTCCGGCGCGATCAGATCCGCTATCCGCTCCTCGAAGCCGGGGGTGTGGGTCAGCAGGTGGCGCGTCGTCAGGTCGTCGTCGAAGGAGGTGGGGACCGTGAAGTCGAGGTACTCGTGCACGTCGGCGTCCAGGTCGATCTCGCCGCGCTCCACCAGCTGCATCACGGCGGTGGCGGTGAAGAGCTTGGAGACCGACCCCACCCGGAAGAGGGTCCGGTCGGCGTCCACCGGCACCGGGTCCCCGCCGTCCGCGCCGGTGTCGGCGTGACCGTAACCGCGCGCGGTGAGCACCTCGCCGTCGTGGACCACGGAGATCGCCGCGCCGGGGATACCGGTCTGCTCCAGAGCCGCGGGGACCAGGCCGTCGAGCCAGGTGTCCAGGTCCTCGGCGGTGAGGTCGGCGGTGGGGGGCGGGGGCGGGGGCACGGGGGCGTCCCCGACGGCCGTGCCCGCGCAGCCGGTCAGGGTGAGGGCCGCGAGGAGGACTCCGGCCGCCGGGGCCGTCCATCGACTGCGACGGGCGCGCCGTGCCTCCCGGCCCGGGGCGGGCGGCGGCTCGGCGGACGGGGTGGCGGCGGGTGGTGTGGCGACCGGATTCACGGATTCTCTCCTGCTCGGTGGGGCACCGGCCGGAGGGGATGGTGCCCCGCTCCGGCCGGCGGCGTGGTCCCCACTCTTCCGGTGCGGCCCGGGTCGCCACATCCCGCGCGGGACCACACCGGTTCTGCGACCCGCGACGGTGCCCCTTACGACCTCCGGAGGAGGTCCCGGTCATCCTCGTGGCTCAGGTGGTCCCGGCGGGCGGGCCCCAGACCTCGGCGAAGACCCGATGGAAGTCCGGGAAGGTCTTCTTCACGCACTCCGGGTCGTCGAGGGTGATGCCGGGGGTGCGCAGGGCCGTCACGGAGAAACTCATCGCCATCCGGTGGTCGCGGCGGCAGCCGATCTCGGCGCCCACCGGCGTGCCGGGATGGATCTCCAACCAGTCCCGACCCGTGGCGGTGCGGATGCCGAGCCGACCGAGGTTGTCGGCGCAGGCGTCGAGGCGGTCGGACTCCTTGATCCGGGTGTTGTACACGTCCTCGATGCGCACCGGGCCGTCGGCGAAGGGCGCGATGGCCGCCAGGGTGGGCATGGTGTCGGAGATGTCCCGCATGTTGACGGTCACGCCGCGCAGGGTGCCGGTGCCGCGCACGGTGGTGGTGTCCTCCCCCACCCTCACCTCGGCGCCCATCTTCCGCAGGATGTCCACGAACCGCAGGTCACCCTGGAGTGCGCCGCGCCCCAGGCCGGGGACGGTGACCTCGCGACCGGTGAGGGCGGCGGCGGCGAAGAAGTAGCTCGCGGTGGAGGCGTCGGGCTCCACCGCGTAGTCGGCGGCCCGGTAGCCGCCCGGCGGCACGACGAAGGTGTCGCCCTCCCGTTCGACGGTCACGCCGAAGGAGCGCATCATCGCGATGGTGATCTCCACGTACGGCACGGAGACCAGGCCGGTGACGGTGATCCGCAGCCCCTCGTCGGTCAGCGGGCCGAGGAGCAGCAGCGCGGTGAGGTACTGGGAGGACAGGCCGGCGTCCAACTCCAGTTCCCCGCCCTTGACGCCGTCGGCGACCACGCGCAGCGGCAGGTGTCCCTCGGCCTCCTCGCACTCCACCCGCACGCCCAGTTCGCGCAGAGCGGTGACCAGCGGGCCGATGGGGCGGCGGCGCAACTGTTCGGAGGCGTCGAAACGGTACTCGCCGCGGCCGGCGGCGACCAGGCCGGGCAGGAAGCGGGCGACGGTGGCGCCGTCCCGGCACATGATGTCGGCCGTCGCGGCGGCGGGGCCGGCGGGGCGGCCGGTGATCCGCCGGTCCTCCCCGTCGCGGGCCCCTCGCTCGACGGCGTACCCGAGGCGCTCCAACCCTTCGGCGAAGGCTTCGGTGTCGTCGGCGAGCAGCGGGCGGCGCAGGGTGGTGACGCCTTCGGCGGCGGCGGCCAGGAAGAGGGCGCGGGCGGTGACGGACTTCGATCCGGGGAGTGACACGGTCGTCATACCCGCATGATGTCACCGGCGCCGGGGGCGGCGTCGCGGGCACCGAACGGTGAGATCGTTCCGGGGCGGGCGGGGGTGGACGGGACCGACGGGGCCCCGGCACCGCCGGAGGCGGCCCCGTCCGCCCCGGGATCACCAGCGCACGGGCAGCCGTTCCGGGCCCCGGACGATGAGGCTGACCCGGTGCCGGATCTCCTTCGGCTCGGTGTCCAGGTCGAGGTCGGGGCAGCGCTCGAGCAGCGCGCGCAGGGCGACCCGGGCCTCCAGCCGGGCGAGGGGCGCGCCGAGGCAGAAGTGGATGCCGTGGCCGAAGGAGAGGTGCGGCGGGCGGGGGTCGCGCAGGATGTCGAAGCGGTCGGCGTCGGGGGCGTGCGCGGGATCCCGACCCGCGGAGGCGAGGACGACGAGCAGGCCCTCACCGGTGGGCACGACGACCTCGCCGAAGCGCACCGGCTCGGTGGTGAAGCGGAAGGTGGCGCGCTCCACCGGCGGGTCCCAGCGCAGGGTCTCCTCGATCGCGGTGTCGATCAGGTCGGGGTCCCGGCGCAGCGCGGCGAGCTGTTCGGGGTGGGTGAGCAGGGCGAGGACGGCGTTGGCGATGAGGTTCACGGTGGTCTCGTGGCCGGCGACCAGGAGCAGGAACGCCATGCCGATCAACTCGGACTCCGAGAGCCGGTCGCCCTCCTCGTCCCGGGCGCGGATGAGGGCCGCGAGCAGGTCGTCCCCACCGGCCGCGCGCTTGCGTTCCACGAGTTCGGCCAGGTAGTCGTTCATCGCCACGGCGGCGTCGCGCTCCTCCTCGGGGGTGGAGGAGCCCAGGAGGATCGCGGACCAGGTACGGAAGTCCTCGCGTTCCAGGAAGGGCACGCCGAGGAGTTCGCAGATCACCGTCATGGGCAGGGGGACGGCCAGGGCCTCCACCAGGTCGGCGCGGCGCTCCGGGGCGGCCGTCATGGTGTCCAGGAGGTCCCGGGTGATCTCCTCGAGCCGGGTTTCCGGCATGGTGATGCGGCGGGGGGTGAACTCCCGGGAGACCAGGCGTCGCAGCCGGGTGTGGCGGGGCGGGTCCGCGCTGAGCATGTTGTGGTCGGTGGGGCGGCGCTCGTCGCGCAGGCCCTCCATGGCGGCGACCCGGGTCCAGTCCTTGATCAATCGGGGATCGGTGAGGGCGCTCCGGGCGGCGTCGTGCCCCAGCACGAACCAGACGTTGCCCCCGTCGCCGAGCAGGACCCGGCAGACGTCACCGAACCGCTCCCGCATGCGGGCGTAGAAGGGGTAGGGGTCGCGGACGAACCGGCCGCCGAGGGTGGGCAGGTCGATGGCGGGCAGGGGGGTGCCGTCCGGGGCGGCCGGCCCGTCGGTGCGCAGCGCGGCGTCGAGGAGGGCGTCGACCTCGTCGGCGGTGCGGTTCGGGGTGGTGGGCGGGGCGGTGGCCCGGTCACTGCTCATGGCTTCGACTCTACGACCCAAGGGGCCTCTCCCCCGCAGGATTTCGAGCCGGCCCGGGCCCGGGCGGGGTCAGGGGAGGGCGGCGCGGAAGCGTTCCGCCAGATCGGTCGCGCCGTCGTGGGTGAGGGAGCCGTACAGCCGCAGGCGGGCCAGACCGCCGTCGGGCAGGATCTCCACGCGGACCCGGGTCGCGGTGCGGGCGTCGTCACCGGGGTGCGCGCCACCGGAGCCGGTTCCGGAATCGCCGTCGGCCTCGCCGGAGGCGCCACCGGGCAGCAGGCGGTGGACGGTGTCCGGTTCCAGGCGGGTGGCGGGGATCAGTTCCCGCCACCCGGGGGCGGCCGGATCCGTCGGGTCGCCGGCTCCGGGAGCGGCGGCGTCGAAGGTGTGCAGGCGGGCCCAGCCGGGGGCGTTGCCCCGGTAGCGGCCGGTGTCGATCTCCACGGCGCGGATCCGGGCCCGGGCGGGGAGGGCGTAGCGGATCCAGTCGTGCCCCCGGTCGCGCCGGCGACGGGTCTCCCAGCCCTGGTCCATGCGGTCGGGACGGCCGGGCAACAGGGTGTGGGCGGGGGGTGAGTAGAAGCGGTCCGAGGCGTCCTCGACGCGTCCGCCGTGTTCGGCGGCGAGGAGGTCGAAGGTGCCCAGGGCGGCGAGCCAGGCGGGGTCGGGCAGGGGTTCGCCGTGGACGCGCAGCCGGGCGACACCGCCGTCCGGGTACTGGCGCAGCCGCAGGTGGGTCAGACGGGGGGAGGCCGTGACGGGGAAGCCGTGGGCGGCGTGACCGCCGACCCGGGTGCGGGGCACCAGCTCGATCCACGGCGCGCCGGGGGCGAGGAGTTCGGCCACGGAGGGGGTGCCGGGCAGATGGAGGCCGTCGACGGCGACCGAGTCGGGGTGGTTTCCCCGGAAGTGCGCGGTGTCGACGACCAGGCCGCGCACGGGTCCGGGAACGCCGAGGCGGATCAGGGCCCAGTCGTGGTCGTCGGGGTCGGGGTGCGGGTGGTCGGCGGAGGTGCCGCGCCGACGGCGGGTCTCCCAGCCGTCCATGCTCTTGCCCTTGTGGCCGAAGGCCCCGGGGTCGAAGCGGGGGCGTTCGGGGGCGATGAGGTGTTCCCGTTCGGCGAAGAACTCGTCACTCGCGGCGGGGACGGTCCCGCCGGTGCGGGGGTCGGCGAGGTCGGGGAGGTCGGTGAAGGGGTGCGGGGAGGAGCGGTGGTCGGCGTGCGGGTCGCCGCCCGGGTACGGGCGGGCGGGGCCGGTGAACCCGGCTTCCGGAAGGGGGCGTTCGCCGTGGCCGGGGGCGGGGTGGGGGGTGGTCACGGGCGGGTCCTCTCCAGCAGGCGGCCGGTGGGCCGGGACGGCGGTTCCCCGGTGGGCGCGGTGGGGAGGGGCGGACCGGGGGTGATGTCGGTGCCGCGCAGCCAGGTGCGGCGCACCACGCCGCGCAGGGTGCGGCCGGCCCAGGCCGTGACGGGGTTGCGGTGGTGGAGCGCGGCGGGATCGACGGTGAGGGTCGCGTCGGGGTCGAGGGCGACCAGGTCGGCGTCGCGGCCGGGCGCGATGGCGCCTTTGCGGTCGTCGAGGCCGATGAGGGCCGCGGGGGCGGCGGACATCCAGCGCACGACGTCGGCGAGGTCGTGGCCGCGCCGGGCGGCCTCGGTCCACACGGCGGGCAGTCCGAGCTGGAGGGAGGCGATGCCGCCCCAGGCGGTGCCGAAGTCCGGGGTCTTGAGGTCGGCGGTGCACGGGGAGTGGTCGGAGACGACGCAGTCGATCGTGCCGTCGGCCAGCGCCTCCCACAGGGCGTCGCGGTTGTCGGCGTCGCGGATCGGGGGGCAGCACTTGAACTCGGTGGCGCCGTCGGGCACGTCCTCGGCGGTGAGGACGAGGAAGTGGGGACAGGTCTCGGCGGTGACGCGGACGCCGTCGCGGCGGGCGGCGGCGATCAGCGGCAAGGGGTCGGCGGCGGACAGGTGCAGCAGGTGGACGCGGCACTCCCGGGCGCGGGCGAGGTCCAGGACCCGGGCGTTGGCGTCGCGTTCGGCGGCCGGCGGGGGGGAGGCGAGGAAGTCGGCGTAGCGGGGGCCGTGGGGGGCGGGGGCGGCGTCCAGGCGGGCGGGGTCCTCCGCGTGGACCAGGAGCAGGGCGTCGAACTCCGCGAGGGCGGCCATGACGGTGTCGAGGCGGTGGGGGTCCAGTGGGGGGAACTCCTCGACGCCGGAGGGCGAGAGGAAGCACTTGAAGCCCATGACCCCGGCGTCGTGCAGGGGGCGCAGATCGGCGGCGTTGTCGGGGACGGCGCCGCCCCAGAAGGCGATGTCCACCACGGCGCGGGGTCCGGCGACGTCCCGTTTGACCGCGAGGGCGTCGACGGTGGTGGTGGGCGGCAGGCTGTTGAGCGGCATGTCGACGATGGTGGTGACGCCGCCCGCGGCGGCGGCCCGGGTCGCGGTGGCGAAGCCCTCCCAGGGGGTACGGCCGGGGTCGTTGACGTGCACGTGGGTGTCGACGAGGCCGGGGAGCAGGGCGGTGTCGTCGAGGTCGACGAGCCGCCACCCCGCCGGCGGGGTGGCGTTGTGCGGCAGGACCGCGTCGACGCGCCCCCCGGAGAGGGCGACGGCGGCGGGGCGGGTACCCTCCGGGAGGACGACGCGGGTGGACCGCAGGAGGGTCTCGACGGTGGGCGGCACGGCGGAGCTCCTGTTCATCGGGGTCGACGGGGGTCCCGGACGGGGACGACGCCGTCCCGGGCCGGAGGAGCCGGCGGGCTCGAGGGGAGCGCGGGAAACAGGGGCACTCCGGGCGCCGCGGGGTGGTGGGGGATCGACTTCAACATTGTGTTGAAGTTGCGGGGAGTCTGGGTCACCGACGGGTTCGCGTCAAGCCCCACCCGCCGGCGCCGGCGGGAAGACGACGCTTCCGTACCATGGAAGCCCGGTCTTGTTACACGAAAAGCACACCGCAACCCCACGAGTTCCCCGGGGTCATCCGCCCCGGCACAACCCCGCACATCCAGTACATCCAGCACACGCAGCCGGAAAGGAACGCCACGTGCCGCCGTCCGAGGAACGCAAATCGCCAGCCGCCACCGGCGGCGGGGTCCAGTCCCTGGAGCGGGCCTTCGTCCTCCTGGAGCACATGGCCGACGCCGGCGGTGAGATCGGCCTCAGCGAGCTGGCCAACGACAGCGGCCTGCCCCTGCCGACCATCCACCGCCTGATGCGCACCCTGGTCGCCAGCGGCTACGTCCGCCAGCAGTCCAACCGGCGCTACGCGTTGGGTCCCCGCCTGATCCGGCTCGGTGAGGCCGCCGCCCGCCCGCTGACCACCTGGGCCCGTCCCCATCTGGCACGTCTGGTGGACGTGACCGGGGAGACCGCCAACATGGCGCTGCTCGACGGCGACGAGGTGGTCTACGTGGCGCAGGTGCCCTCCCGGCACTCCATGCGGATGATCACCGAGGTCGGCAAGCGGGTCCCCCCGCACACCGCCGCCGTGGGCAAGGCGCTGCTGTCCCAGCGACCGGACGCGGAGGTGCGGTCCATGCTCGTGCGCACCGGCATGGCCGCGCTGACCGAGCGCACCGTCACCTCGCCCGACGCCTTCCTCGCCGAACTGGCCACGGTACGCGCCGACGGCTGGGCGGTGGACGACAACGAGCAGGAGATCGGCGTGCGCTGCCTGGCCGTCTCCGTGCCGGACTCCCCCACCCCGGCCGCCATCTCGGTCTCCGGACCGGCCGGGCGGCTCACCGAGGACTCCACGGACAAGATCGTGCCGCTGCTGCGCGAGGTCGCCCGCGACCTGTCGGCCTCCCTCAACACCCACCGGCCGGAGTGAGAGCCGCCCCTCACGCGATCGGGTGAGGGCCGGGCGGACAACCGCTTTCCCCGGAGAGGTCCGTCCGGCCCGGCGTACGGTGCCGGAAAGGCTTGTCCGGCGGTGACCCGACCACCACACTTGAGGAGGAGGTGCTGCGCCATGACCCACGCCATCGGCCCCGCCGCCCCGGCCCATCGGGACCCCGGGCTCGACCAGGTCCTGTGGGGGGCGTGGAAGGCCATGGAACTCCCCGAGGGCCACCGCGCCGAGATCGTCGAGGGGTTCATCGAGGTGTCACCGACGGGTCGTTACCGCCACGGCAGGGCCGTCAACCGCCCGCACCGGGCCCTGAACGACTTCCTGGCGCGGACTCCCGGCGGCACCGGGTGGGTCGCGGGGAACGACATGAACGTCATCCACGACCTGAAGGTGTGGATTCCCGATCTCTTCGTGGCCCCGGAGGACGACGAGCCCCACATCACCGGGGACGGGATCGGCCTGTGCGCCTCCTGCCTCGAACCGGTGGTGGAGGTGGTCTCCCCCGGCCACGAGAGCGTGTCGCGGGACCGCATCCGCAGGCGCCGGGCGTACGCCCGGGCCGGTATCCCCGTGTACCCGCTGATCGACGACCACGACGACGGCGGCACGGTGACCCTGCCGACCTCCCCCTCCCCCGGCGAGGCCGTGTACCTCGAGGAGACCCGCGCCCCTACGGCACTCCGGTGACCGTGCCCACCGGCCCGGCCAAGGGCTTCACGATCACCGGGGCGATCACCGGGCCGGCCCGATCGGCGTGAGGGAGGACTCCCGACCGGTCGGCCTGGTCCTCGCGGCGGGCGGGGGCCGGCGTCTGGGCGGTCGTCCCAAGGCCCTTTTGGAACTCGGGGGGCGAACCCTGGTGGAGCACGCCGTCACCACGCTCTCGACCGCCGGCTGCGATCCGGTGCGGGTGGTGATCGGCGCGGAGGCCGAGCGGGTCCGGGCCCGGTTGGACGCGTCGACGCCGGTCCCCTGCGAGATCGTGGTCAATCCGGAGTGGGAACGGGGCATGGGCTCCTCGCTGCGGGCCGGACTCACCCCGCCGCCGGCGGCCGACGCCGTGCTGGTGACGCTGGTGGACCAGCCCGGGATCGGGGCCGTGGCGGCGGCCCGGGTGATCGCGACGGCCCGGAACCTCCCCGGCGGACTCCGCACCGCCCTGGTCACGGCCGGCCACGCCGGGAGGCGGGGCCACCCGGTGCTGCTGGGCGCCGCCCACCTGCCCGGGGTGATCGCCTCCGCCCGGGGCGACCGGGGCGCCCGCGCCTATCTGGCGGAGCACGCCGACCGGGTGGTGACGGTGGAGTGCTCGGACGTGGCCGACCCCGCGGACATCGACACCCCGGAGGACCTGCGGCGCGTGCTCGGCGGAGAGCACGACGGGTGACGGCGCACGGTGCGCGGCGCCGAGCGACCGGTTCCTCAACAAAGTGTTGAACCCCGCCCGGGGCGAACCTAGGATTCCGTCCATGGCGGCGCGCGGCGATGCGGGCCGCCGGCCGCCCGCGAAGGAGTCCTTCCCCATGGCCGACGCCGCCCCCGGCACCACCTCCCGCCCGTCCGCGACCGTCGAGGTGCACGGCACCCCCCTGCCCCGCGAGGAGGAGGTACTGACCCCGGAGGCCCTGGAGTTCCTCGCCGAGCTGCACCGTCGGTTCACCCCCGTGCGGGACGACCTGCTGGCCGCCCGTGCCGCGCGCCGCGCGGAGATCGCCCGCACCGGCACCCTCGATTTCCTGCCGGAAACCGCCCGGATCCGCGAGGCGGAGTGGACGGTCGCGGACACCCCGCCGGCTCTGCTGGACCGCCGGGTGGAGATCACCGGCCCCACCGACCGGAAGATGACCGTCAACGCCCTGAACTCCGGCGCCCGGGTCTGGCTGGCGGACTTCGAGGACGCCTCCTCCCCCACCCGGGCCAACGTCATCGGCGGCCAGCTCTCCATGGCCGACGCCTTCCGCCGTCGCGTCGACTTCACCGACGAGCGCGGCAAGCGGTACGCGCTGCGCCCCGACGAGGAGCTGGCGGTGGTGGTGATGCGCCCGCGCGGCTGGCACCTGGACGAGAAGCACCTGACCGTGGCAGGGCGCCGGATCCCCGGCGCCCTGGTCGACTTCGGGCTGTACCTCTTCCACAACGGCCGGCTCCTCGCCGAGCAGGGGCGCGGCCCGTACTTCTACCTCGCCAAGCTGGAGTCGCACGCCGAGGCACGGCTGTGGAACGAGGTCTTCGTCGCCGCGCAGGAGTTGTTGGGCATCGAGCGCGGCACCATCCGGGCCACCGTGCTGATCGAGACGATCACCGCCGCCTTCGAGATGGAGGAGATCCTGTACGAGCTGCGCGAGCACGCGGCCGGACTCAACGCGGGGCGCTGGGACTACCTGTTCTCCATCGTGAAGAACTTCCGGGACGCCGGGCAGCGGTTCGTGCTCCCGGACCGCAACGCGGTGACCATGACGGCCCCCTTCATGCGCGCCTACACCGAACTGCTGGTCCGCACCTGCCACAAACGGGGCGCGCACGCCATCGGCGGCATGGCGGCGTTCATCCCGTCGAGGGACGAGGCGGTCAACGCGGCGGCGATGGGGAAGGTGCGCGCCGACAAGGACCGGGAGGCCGGCGACGGCTTCGACGGTTCCTGGGTGGCCCACCCCGGCCTGGTGCCGGTGGCCCGCACCTCCTTCGACGCGGTCCTGGGCGACCGCCCGCACCAGCGCGAACGCCTCCGTGAGGAGGTGCGGGTGGACGCCGGTGAGCTGTTGGCGATCGACTCCACCGGCGAGCGCCCCACCCTGGCGGGGCTGCGCAACGCCGTTCAGGTGGGTGTCCGCTACCTGCGCTCCTGGCTGGCCGGGCGGGGCGCGGTGGCGGTCTTCGACCTGATGGAGGACGTGGCCACGGCGGAGATCTCGCGCTCGCAGATGTGGCAGTGGATCGACGCCCGGGTGGTGTTGGACGACGGTCGGACGGTCACCGCCGCGCTGGTGCGGGAGATCGCCGCCGAGGAGTTGGCGGCGATCGGGGCGGAGGTCGGACCGGAGGAGTTCGCCGCCGGCGGCTGGCGGCGCGCCCACGACCTGCTGCTGGAGATCGCCCTGGCGGAGGAGTACGTCGACTTCCTCACCCTGCCGGCCTACGAGCTGCTGGACTGATCCCGGGCGGTGGGACACCGGGGCTGACCTCCGGCCCCGGTGCTCCGGCCCGGAGGTCAGCCCGGGGTGCCGACTCCCCCACCGGCCCCACCGGCCCCACCGGCCGCGAAACCGTGGAGGTGGAGGTCGCGGAGAACGCCGAGTTCGGCCCCGTGGTGGGCGGCCTCGTCCAGGGCGTGGAGGACCAACAACAGATAGGTGCTGTCGGCGTAGGGACCGGCCTGCGCCCCCATGGGCCGCGGGAGACCGTCGTCGTCGAGGGTTTCGACCCGGGCGCGGAACCGGGACCACTCCCCGTCGAGCGCCCGGATGCCCCCGGTCGCCGTGCCCGGCCACGTGTACCGCGTCTCCGCCGGGGGCTCGTCCCCGAAGAAACGACCGTAGCCGCGCAGGCAGTCCGCCCCGATGTGCCACATCCGCCAGGCGATCGTGGTGAACGGCGCCGGCCGGGAATCGTCCGGGGACGGCCGGTCGGCACGGAGAACACCCTCCTCGTCCCGCCGGATCGTCAGGCACGGGGCGACGGGCTCCCACAGGTATTCGGCGTCGGTGAGGCCGTCGAGGCGGGCGAGGGTGCGGGACCGCACCTCGTCGAGGGTGCGCAGGACATCGCGGGTCACGGGGCCGGGTGGCGTCATGGGCTGCTCCGGGTTCGTCGACGGACGCGGCCGGCGGTGTCCGTCGGTGCGAGGGGACGGGAAGACGGGAGGGGACTCACGTGGCCGGTGGCCGGTGGCCGGTGGCCGGAGCGTAACCCCACCCGCCGACATCGTCATCGGAACGCGGCTGCCGACGGAACGGCTCGCGGGGGCCGTACCGCGCGCCGAACCCCACCACGGGGCATGACGGTTGAACATCGACTGCTCCCGGCGCCACTCCGGGGGACGGCCGGCCCCCACCGGGACCGGCTCCCCGACGGTCCGGGACGCCGGTGGGGTCACGAGCCGTGGTCGGTGTTCCGGGGGGTCGCGGTCCACGCCACCACGCGGCCCCGTGACCAGCAACGGCCCAGAGCCTCGACCGTCACCGGTCGAGGGGCCGACCGGTCGAGGACCACGAGGCCGATGATGCTGTGGCCGGAGGCGCGGCGATCGCCGAGGGTGGGTATCGTCGGCGCGACGCCGACCCCTTCCGCCGACACCCACGCCACCGGCCGTCCGGTCGCCGCCTCATGAAGGTGGTGCAGGAAGCGCAGGCGGCTCTCCGGTGGGAAGCGCGACAGCGCCCATGTGGTGGTGACGACGGGCAGGGCGTCCGCCGGCACCCGGGCGAGGGCATCGGGCAGCATCCGGACGGCGTCGCCCCGCAGCAGCAGCGGCGCGGCCTTCGCGGTCAACGCCGTCTCCGCTTCGAGCCCCGCGAGTCGCTCCACCCGATCGGGCCGGTCCGGCCACAGGCAGGCGCGCAGCCACCCGGCGTCGTCCGGGTCGGTCACGTCGAGCGGTTCGGTGTCGATGCCGATCCGGGTGACGACCCGGGGCATCGCCCGGGTCGGGACGGATCGGCCGGCCACGATCGAGGCCGGAATTCGGACCGGGGAGAACGGGTCACCCAGCGACACGCCGTCACCGTACGTGACGCGAACGCGATCGACGGTGAGGTTGAACCCGGCCGAACAGTCCGCGTCGATCAGTCCGACCGCGCTCGCGCCCGTCCGGCGCGCCGCCTCGGCGATGGCCGGGTACAGCACGGCGTGGCGTCCGGTCTCATCGGTTCGCACCTTCCGACGCACGGCGACGGCCACGACCGCGTCGGTCATGCGCAGCAGCGTGTCGATCGCCGCAGCGGCGGCGGCGTCGCCGTCCCCGACGGCGTAGGACGCGGCAAGCGCCGGAGCACGCCCGGCGAGGGCGAGGTCGTGCAGCGCGGCGAGGATCACCCGGGGGTTCCGTCGGCGCGCCGGCACCGCCCCGATGGCGCGCAGCGCCTCCTCGGCCCCGCTCAGGGCGACGGCCACGCGCTCGTACAGCGGCGATTCCCCCGCGGCGTCGACCTCACCGAAGCGTCGGTACATCCGCGCGAGGGCTCGGGTCCCACTCATGGACGGCGTCTCCCGTGGTCGGTTCCGGCATCCCGTCGGTTCCGCGACGGGGACGCGGTGGCTCCCCGCTCCTCCACCGACCCTCCCCGCCCTTCCCCCGGCGCACGGGTGCCGGGGACATTCTCCACCGGCTCACCGACCGCTTCCGCCGCCCCGGCGGGTGCCGAACGTTTCGAGCCGGCGCCCCCGGGGTCCCCGGTTCCCCCGTTCGCCGATCGGCCGGAAACCCGGGTGCGGAACGACACCGGATGATGTCGGATGCGGGGCATGACGATCGTGTCGGGCGGGCCGGGAGCGGACGAGGTGGGCGCGGCCGGGGAGGCCCTGCGGGAGTGGCGGGACGACGGGGCGCCGGCGCGGTCGCGGCCGGGGGACCTCGGGTGGTTCCACCGGTTCGACGCGGAGGCGACAGCGGCGGTCCGGACCCGGAGCCGGGACGGACGGATCCTCGCCGTCGGGCTGCTGGACGGGCGCCGCCTGTCGCGCCCGGCGATCGCGCCGGAGGCCGCACGGGACGAGGAGCCGGCGCGGCGCCCGGTCGGGGACGTGAGCGACCCGGGGTGCGGCGTCCTGCCGGAGGGGAGGGCGAGCACTCCCGCGGCGGCGGTGGCCCCGCGGGAGATGGGCTCGTCGAGCGTGTTCGTCTGTACGCCGAGCGCCGATGTCGGCGGTGTCGCCACCTGTGTCCCGGCCGGCTTCCGGGCTCTCCCCGAGGTGCGGGACAGGACGCGCGGCGATGGGTGAGGAGCACGACGGACTGCCGCGGGTGGACGAGCGTCTCACCGTGGTGGGGGCCGCTCCGGAGGAGGTGCTGCGCGCGCTGGAGGAGACGCTGGAGCGCTCCTTCGGCCGTCCCGCCGCCACCCGGTACGCGGCCCTGGTGGGGTGCGCGGAGCGGACGGCGGGCGGACCGCGGCCGTTCGTGGAGGGCTCGACGCTGCCGGGGTTCCGGGTGGCCCGGGTGGTCGCGGACCGCGAGGTGGTCCTGACCGGACGCCACCGCTTCTCGACCTACGCGCTCCTCTTCCGGATCGAGCCGCTCGGCCCCGGGCGCTCACGGCTGCGGGCGGAGACCCGGGCCGTCTTCCCCGGCCCGACGGGACGCGCCTACCGGCTCGCCGTCATTCGCGGCGGCGGTCACGCGGTGGGGGTGCGCCGTCTCCTGGCCGCGGTGCGGCGCCGGGCGGAGGCCGGCCGCCCGCCCGGAGCCGGGTGATCCCCGATCCGGGGCGCGGGTCGACGGCGCGACGCGGCCGTCCTCGCCGCCCGCCGAACCGCGCCGGGTCCGGAGGCGTCACGCCTGTCCGCGAGGGCGTCCGGGCCGCTCCGGCGGGGGAACCGCCGCGGTGATCGCGCGGCTCGGGAGCGGGCTGGAGTAGACCACGCTGGTGGTGACGGAGCCGAGGCCGGCGATGCGGCCCGTCGTCGTCTCCAGGTGGCGCATGGAGCGCGCGAGGACCTTGAGCACGAAGCAGTCCTCGCCGGTGACGTGGTGGGCCTCGAGGATCTCGGGTGTGGTCTCCAGCAGGTCCCGGAACGGCTTGTAATTGCCCGTCGGGTAGCGCAGACGGACGAAGGCCAGGATGCCGAGCCCCAGTCGCTCCGGGTCCACCACGGCCGCGTAGCCGCGGATCACGCCGCTCTCCTCGAGCCGTCGCACCCGTTCGGTGACGGCGCTGGCCGACATGGACACGATCCGCGCCAACTCGGCGTAGCCGACCCGACCGTCCCGTTGCAGGACGTCCAGGATGCGCGTGTCGATCTCGTCGATGGATTCGGTGGTCATCAGAGATGATTACCACGAGATCACCGGCGTCATGAGCGAAAGACCATTGATTATCGGTGTCGGTGTACGGCCACGCCTCATAGCGTTCTTCCATGACCCATATCGATGCGAGTCCCGCCCTGCGCGTACCGCCCGCTTCCCCCGCCGATGCCGCCGCCTTCTTCGGCGCCCTCCTCACCTTCCGGACGGATGTCTCCGATGTCCGCGCCTCACTCGACTCCGGCGAGCCGGGGTTCGTACTGGTCGATTCGCGCGGGAGCGCGGCCTGGCGGCAGGGCCGCGTCCCGGGCGCGGTGCACCTCCCCACCGCGCTCATCCCGTCCCGGGCCCCCGACCTGCTCGACCCGACGGTCCCGGTCATCACCTACTGCTGGGGGCCCGGTTGCGACGGCGCCGCGCGGGCGGCGCTCGCCCTCGCCCGGCTCGGCTACCGGGTCAAGGAGATGATCGGGGGAATCGAGTACTGGATCCGCGAGGGCTTCCCGGTCGAAACCCCCGCCGGCACCGAGCGGCGCGCGGCGGACCCACTGACCGCCCCGGTCGACTCCGCCGCCTGCGCCTGCTGACGGACGCCGGCCCGGGGGCCGGAGGCCGCGTCGCTCAGGGCGCGGCCTCGGCCAGCCGGCGGGCCTGCGCGCGGGCCTCGCGGGCGACGGTCTCCTCGTCGACGCCGAGCAGCCGGCCGTCCTCCACCACCGGTTTCCCACCCACCAGGGCCAGGGATATCGGCGCGGGCGGGCCGAGCACCAGGGCCGCCACCGGATCGGCGATGGTGGAGTGTCCCAGTCCGTCGAGGCGCCACAGCACCAGGTCGGCGAGCTTGCCCGGTTCCAGGGAGCCGATCTCGGCGTCGCGCCCCAGCACCCGGGCGCCGCCCATGGTGGCCAGGCGCAGCGCGTCGTCCACGGTCAGGGCCTTCTCGCGGTGCGGGCCCAGGCGGTTGACCAGCAGGGCGTTGCGCAGTTCGGTGTGCAGCTCACCGGCCTCGTTGGAGGCGGTGCCGTCCACGCCCAGGCCGACGGGGACACCGGCGCGCAGCAGGTCGGGGACCCGGGCTGTGCCGGCGGCCAGGCGGGCGTTGGAGGAGGGGCAGTGCGCCACGCCGGTGCCGGTGCGGGCGAAGGCGACGATGTCGGCGTCGGTCATGTGGACGCAGTGGGCCATCCACACGTCCTCCCCCAGCCAGCCGGTGGTCTCGAAGTAGTCGGTCGGGCCCATCCCGAACAACTCGTGGCAGAACTTCTCCTCCTCCACCGTCTCCGAGCCGTGGGTGTGCAGCCGCACGCCCTTGCGGCGGGCCAACACGGCGGCCTCCCGCATCAGTTCGGTGGAGACGGAGAACGGCGAGCAGGGGGCGGCGGCGATGTGCAGCATCGAGCCGAAGGAGGGGTCGTGGTGGGTGTCCACGGCCTCCTCGGTGCCCCGCAGCGCCTCCTCGGTGGACTCGACCGCGAAGTCCGGGGGCAGGCCGCCGTCGGACTCGCCCCGGTCCATGGATCCCCGGGTCGCGGTCAACCGGATGCCGACCTCGCGGCCGGCGGTGATCGTGGCCCCCAGCAGATCGCCGGAGCCGCGCGGGAAGATGTAGTGGTGGTCGGAGGCGGTGGTGACGCCTCCCCGCGCCATCATCGCCAGCGAGGCCCGGGCGGCGGCGCCGACCATCGGTTCGTCGATCCGCGCCCACACGGGGTAGAGCGCCACCAGCCAGTCGAAGAGGTTGTGGTCGGTGGCCATGCCCCGGGTGAGCCACTGGTAGAAGTGGTGGTGGGTGTTGACCAGGCCGGGGGTGGCGAGATGTCCCTCGGCGTCCACCCGCCGCCCGGGTATCCCCTCGCCGGGCGGCGGTTCCGGGGCGGGTCCGGGGCCGACCGCCTCGATCACACCCTCGGAGATCACCAGGTGACCCCGCTCGTACCGGGTGTCGCCGGCGTCGACGGTGGCGACGGCGCAGTTCTCGATGATCAGGCGCCGGGGCGTGGGACGGTCCGCCATGGGGTTCTCCGCTCTCGGGACGGTGGGCCTGCTCGACTCCCGGTTCTCCGGGCGCGCGCACCGAACCGCCGCGGGACGGCGCCGGTCGCGCGACCCCGCTCACAGGACGTTGGTCAGGTCCGGGGGTATTCGGGCGGTGGTGCCCTCGCGCAGCACGGTCGCCTCGATCAATCCGTAGGGGCGATCGGCCGCGAAGTGGACCTCGTTGTCGTTCCTCAGTCCGAAGGGCGAGAGATCGACCGGGAAATGATGCCTGTTGGGCAGGGACAGCCGTATCTCCACCACGCCGGGAACACCGCGCACCACGCTTCCGCCCATCTCGTAGAGCGTCTGCTGCAGCGACAGCGAGTGGGTACGGGCGAAGGCGGTGAGCAGGCTGTCGCGGGCGGCGGTCCAGCGGGCGTCCCAGTCGGACGCGGCGTCCTCCCGGGTCCCGTGCCCCCCGGCCCCGGCCGACCCGGACGAGGGGGCGGTGTACCGCCACAGGGCGGTGACCTCGGTGGCCAGGACGCGGTCCGAGGTCTCCTCCAGCGTCGTGTAGCGGTCCTCGACGAAGCCGTGGAACTCGGAGGCGGTGGTGTTGAGCACCGTCAGACCGGTGAGTCCGGCCAGTACCTCGCAGCCCTCGGCGTCCACCGTGACCTGCGCGATCCGGGTCTCCCGGCCCGAGCGGACGAAGGAGTGTCGGGGCGGGTCGGGTTCCCCGCCGGTGGTGGCGGCGCCGGGGTCGATCCGGTCCCAGGTGTATTCCTCTATCCGCACCCGGGCCCGGTGGATGGACTCCTGACCGGCGACGAAGTGGCGGGCCAGGAGCAGGGCGAACGCCTCGGCCGAGGCGATGCCGTGTTCGCGGGCGAAGGCGTAGACGGTGTTCTTGGTGGTGTCCGTGGGCAGCACCTTGTCGTTGCGGCCCAGGGTGTGGGTTTCCTCCAGATCGCCCTCGAGTGCGATGGAGACGTTGAGGTCCTTGATGTGGTGGGTCCGACCCTCGCGGACCACGCGCACGACGCGGTTCTCGGCCTTGCCGTAGCGGGCGGGCCCGAGCACCACGCCGGGGAGGGGGTCGGGGGTGGTGCGGGCGGCGGGCGGGCCGGAGGCGGGGGGTGCGGTCACCGGGATCAGCTCCCTCGGTAGACGGTGTAGCCGTGCGGGGCGAGCAGCAGCGGGACGTGGTGGTGCTCGGCCGGGGAGATCGCGAAGGCGACCGCGACCTCGGGGAAGAACGGGGTGTCGCCCTCCCCGACGGCGGCGAGGTGGGGTGCGGTGGAGAAGACCAGCCGGGCGGCGACGGTGCCGTCCGGCAGCGGGGGGAAGTCGTCGCAACGGCCGTCGGCGTCGGTGGTGCCCTCGGCGTGGGGGCGCCACTCCCCGTCGGGGCGGGCCCGGGTCACCAGGGCCACCGGGACACCGCGCGCGGGGCGGCCCCGGGCGGTGTCCAGCACGTGGGTGGAGACCGTGGCCTCCGGGGTGTCGGCGGGCTCGGCGGGGGGCGACGGGTTCACGGGGGTTCTCCTTCGGTGACCGGCGGTCGGGGCGGGCCGGTGGTGTTCGCGGGGGTGGGGTGGTCGTCGGCGCCGTCGGTGGTCCCGCCCGGCGCCGGGGGCACCGGCACGTGGAGGCGGGCCAGCCGCAGACGGTTGATCGCGGCGAGTTCGGCGCGCGTCACCTCCCGCTCGACCTCCGGGGGGTTGTCCAACCGGGCGCGCAGGGCGTCGCGCATCTGTTCGGCGGTGCGGCCGGTGGCACGGATCAGGAAGACGTGGCCGAAGCGCCCCTGGTAGGCGAGGTTCAACTCCAGCAGTTCCGCCCGGAGGGCGGGGGAGGCGTCGGCGGTCCCGCGCTGTTCCCGGGCGGAGACCGGATCACCCGGGCGGGGGCGACCGATCGGCGGATGCCCGGCGAGGGCCCGGTCCAGGCCCTCCTCCGACAGCGCGGCGACGGCGGCGTCGGAGGCGGCGCACGCGGCCGCGACATCCGGGAGGGGGCGGGCGGCCAGAACGGCGTCCACCCATTCCTCGGCGGAGCAGATTCCGCGCAGCAGGGCACGGACCCGTTCCTCCGGGAGATCGTCGAGGCTCCGGGGGGCACCCGGGGTGGGTGGGGTCACACGATCAGGGAACCAAGCCCGGATCACATCGTCAACAATTTGTTGAAAAATCCGTGGAACACGTCACCGCCCGGCCCACCTGTCGGGCGTCGCCGTCACCGGGTTCCCGGCTTCCTCACCTTCACTCCGATCGCCCCGGGATCGGCCCGCCTCGCCCGCCGGGCGGGCCGGCCGCCGGGTCCGGCCGCTCCCCCGCCCCCGCGACTCCCCCGGCGCTCTCGCGGTTGAGGTAGTTGTAGACGGTGAAACGGCTGACCCCCAGCGCGGTGGCCACCGTCTCCACGCCGTGCCGGACCGTGAAGGCGCCCCGCGCCTCGAGCGTGCGGACCACCGCCTGCTTGGTACGGCGGTCCAGTTCGTCCAGCGGGCGACCGTACCGGCGGCGCAGGTCGTTGAGGAGGTGTTCCAGGGAGTCCGAGAGGTGCGGCAGACGGACGGCCGCGATCCGCCGACCACCCCATTCCAGCACCACGTCGTCGCCATCGGCCTCGGTGACCGGCAACAGGACACCCCCGATGGCGTCGACCAGGGGGCGCACGGCCGCGAGGAAGGCGTCGCCCCCATCGGTGTCGACGCCGTGCGGGAGGCCGCTCACAGCCCTTCCCCCTCCACGGCCGCGACCGTTCCCTCCAGGACCGTGACCTGGAGGGAGATCCGGTGGGCGCCGACCTCCGGAGCCGTGCGCAACAGACGGTCGACCACCTCCAGCACCACCCCGGCACCACCCTCCACCGTGTTGCCGAAGGGGCCGACCTCCACCCGATCCAGGGGCGCGGACTCCACCAGCGCCCGGGCCACCCGGGCGTGTTCCGGGGGTTCCTCCAGGTCGAACGGCTCGGTCGTGAATTCGAGTCTCAGACGCACCCCGTCAACCTAACCCGGTGCGGCGGCCCCTCGCCCCGGGCGGGACGGATCCGGTCCGACCGGTCCGGTCGGACCCCACCCGGCGGACCGGCGGGTCGCCGGTCCGGGACCGCGACGGGCCCCGAACAGCTCCACCGCGGCCCGCAGCTCCGCCACCGGCACGGCCAGGGCCCGCACCGAGCCCACCGCCCCGACGACCATGAGCAGCCCGTGCCCCAACTCGTCGGGGTGGGGGCGCGGCGAACGGGCGGTGATCTCCAGACGGTCCAACTCGCGCTCCGCGGCGCCCCGATCGGTCAACGGGGCGCGGTGTCCGGCCAGGGCGGCGCGCATCCCGGCCACGGCGACCCGCAGGGCGAGGGCGCGTGGGTCACCCCCGGCCCCCGAATCCTCCCGCCCGGTGTGGGCGTCGCCGACGGCGACGCGTGCGGAACACCCTGCCTCGGTGCGTGAAGCGGCCAACTCGGCCCTCCCCGGGGAAGTCCTTCGCGGTGACATGCCCCGGCGCCCGCGCCGGGATGCGGGAACGAGCCGTCACCCCCGGGGCACCGAATGGTGACAGTAAATATCACTGTCCGCGCACTACGCCATACGGAGGGCGAAAATCCGTGTCACATTCCGGTGAACGCACCCCTTCGCGCGCCGTGCGCGCCTTCCGCGCGCCGGTCGGGAGCGCCCCCCGCGCGCCGGAACGTCCCACCACCTTCCGGCACCTCCCCCCGACCCGTCGGCGCGTACCCCGGGCACCCTCTCCACCCGGTCGCGCGGTCCTTCCCCGGGAGTCCGGGGCCGCCCCGCCGGCGGGGCGGGTGGGCGGTTGCCCGCGGAGGGGGAAACCCGCGGGTGGGTCCATCGGTTCGGGCTCGTCGGCGGACGGCCGGATCACTTCGCGCCGGCCTTCCCGACCCACCGGTCGGCCCGGGTTTCGGCCGACTTCGGTGCCATCGGTGACACGGCGCGGCCGGACGGATGCGCGGGGCGGCCCGGGGGTGCCATCCTGTCCCGGGGAGGGGGAGGTCGGCCTCCCGTGGCCGGCCCCGGGCCCCGCCCGGAAGGGAGAGGGAAGTTGACCGAGAGCGTTCCCGTCCGCTGTCCCGTGTGTGGTCGCGAACACGCCTACAGCCCACCCGAGTACCCCTGCGTGTGCGGCGCGCCGGTCTCCGTGCCCGTCCCCCTCGGCGGTACGGCGGTGGAGGTGCGGCACCGTTCCTGGGAGGACTCCTGGACGGAGGTCGCCTGCCACTCCTGTGGCGCCGACGGGCACTGGCCGCAACCGGAGCTCATCTGCCCCTGCGGCGCCACCATCCGGCTGACCCTCACCGAGGGGACCCCGGTCGAGGAGACCTCCGCTCCGGACCGCCCCGCCTTCCGGCCGCTGACCATCCGCACCGCCCACGACGCGGTGGCCTGCGCGGCGCAGTTCCTGCGCTGGCTGGGGTTCGAGGACGTCAAGCCCTCCGCGCCGCGCAGCGCCGACGGGGTGGACCTGCGCGGCCCGGAGATCGTCGGCGCCGTGAACCCGGCCACCCACCCCACGGGGGCGCGCGGCATCGAGACGCTGTGGCTGCACGGCCTGTCGGAGAGCGCGACCCCGATCGCCTTCTCCCTGGCGGGTTACGACCGGCAGGCCAGGAGCCGGGCGGACGAACTCCAACTCCCGCTGTTCGTCATGGACCTGACGGGCACGCCGCGGCCGGTCAACGACCCGGCCGACCACCTGTTGCGCGAGCGGGACCCGGGGAACGGGGACTGAACGAGCCGGGGCCGGCCGAGCGGGGTCGGTCGGCCGAACGCCCCGATCCGACCCGCCCCGGGGCGCGGTCGGGACCACCGGAGGGGGCCGCCGCGGCGGGGTCCGGAGCGGGAGTCGTGGCCGGTCCGGGGGCGGGCGGGGGGTCGCGGTGGATGGGGCCGGCCGTGCCGGTCAACGGTTCGCCCGTGCCGCCGCGCCGCAGGGCGACGATCTCGGCCGCTATGGAGAGAGCCGTCTCCTCCGGGGTCCGCGCGCCCAGGTCCAGGCCGATCGGCGAGCGCAGCCGGGCCACCTCGTCGGGGCGCAGGCCCGCCTCCGCGAGCCGACGGAGGCGGTCCTCGTGGGTGCGGCGCGAACCCATCGCGCCGACGTAACCGACCGGCAGGCGCAGCGCCTCCCGGAGGACCGGCACGTCGAACGCCGGGTCGTGCCCGAGGACGCACACGGCGGCGCGGCGGTCCAGGCGGCCGGCGGCGGCCTCGGCGGCGAGCAGCCGGGCGGGCCGGTCGACCACCACCTCGTGGGCGTCGGGGAAACGCGCGGGGGTGGTGAGGGCGGGTCGGGCGTCGCAGACCGTGACCCGCATCCCCAGGAAGCGGCCCACCCGGGCCAGCGCGGCGGCGAAGTCCACCGCGCCGAACACCAGCAACCGGGGCGGGGGTGTACGGCACTCGACCAGGACGGTGACGGTCCCCCCGCAGGAAGCCCCGGGTGGGGCCGGCTCCCGACCGGCCGGAAGGGGGGAGGGCGGGACGGGAACGGTGACCGGCCCGGTGCGACCGAGGTCCAGCCGGGCCGCGGCCTCCGTCGCGACACGTCGGTCGAGGGCCGCCCCGCCGCCGAGTCCGCCGGAGTACCCGCCGTCCCCGCGCACCGTCATCAGCCCGCCGCGCAGCCGCTCCGGCCCGTCCGGGACCCGCACCAGGGCGAGGGCCCGGCCGCCGGCGGGATCGGGGCCCGCGCCCGGAGGTCCCGGCTCGGCGGACAGTTCCGCCAGGGCCGCCGCCAGGGCGCTCCGACGGGGATCGTCGGCGGGGTAGGGCAGGACGATCACCTCGATGGTGCCGCCGCAGGTCAGGGCCGGTGCCAGCGAGTCGAGCGGCTCGAAACCCGGCGGGAGCGGTTCGCTGCCCGGCCGGTCCCGGGCGCCCGGGACCGGCCGGGCGGCGAACCGCTCCCGGGCGGACCGGCCGGCCCCGAGCACCTCCCGGCACAGCCGGTACACCTCGCCCTCCACGCAGCCGCCGGAGACCCCGCCGAGCACGGCCCCGTCGGCGTCCACGGCCAGGGCGGCGCCGGGGCCGCGCGGCGCGCTGCCGTCCACCCCGACGACGGTGGCCACGGCGAAGGACCGGCCCCGCGCGCACCAGTCGGCCAGTCCGGCCGCGATGTCCAGCATCCGGGGCTCCCCTCCGTCGATCCGTCGTCGATCCGTCGTCAGTACCCGGCCGGAACGCCGGCGGGCCCGTCCGCCGGCCCGCCGACGCCGGGGGCGGACGCCCGGAGGTCCACCAGGTGTTCGGGGCGGACCGGCACCCGGTGCAGCGCCCGACCGGTGGCCCGCCGGATGGCGGCCACCACCGCCGGGGTGGAGGAGAGGGTCGGCGCCTCACCGACACCGCGCAGCCCGTAGGGGGCGTGCTCGTCGGCCAGCTCCAGGATCTCCACCGGGATGGTCGGGGTGTCCAGGATGGTGGGGATCAGGTAGTCGGTGAAGGAGGCGTTGCGCACCCGGGCGTCCGCGCCGACGAGGATCTCCTCCATCACCGCCAGCCCCAGCCCCTGTACGGTGCCGCCCTGGATCTGCCCGATCACCGACAGCGGGTTGAGGGCCCGTCCCACGTCCTGCGCGCAGGCCAGTTCCACGACCTTGACCAGGCCCAGGTCGATGTCCACCTCCACCACGGCCCGGTGGGCCGCGAAGGAGTACTGCACGTGGCCGTTGCCCCGGCCGGTGCGCGGGTCGAAGGGCTCGGTGGGGCGGTGGCGCCACCGGCGCTCGATCTCGATCACCTCCCCGTCCAGGGTCTCCGCGACGCCCGCCAGTCGCCGCCCGGTCGCGGTGACGATCGCGCCGTCGGCCAGCCGCAGGTCCGGGTCGGACCAGACGGGGTCGCCGTCGCCGCCGAAACGGCGGCGGGCCAGTTCGATCAGCCGCTCGCGCACCAGGACGCAGGCGTTTCGGACCGCGCCGCCGGTGACGTAGGTCTGCCGGGAGGCCGAGGTGGAGCCCGCCGAGCCGACCCGGGTGTCGGCGGGCCGGATCACCACCCGTTCGACGCCCAGTTCGGTGCGGGCGATCTGGCCGTGCACCGTCACTCCGCCCTGGCCCACCTCGGCCATGGCGGTGTGCACGCTCACCATCGGCTCGCCACCGACCACCCGCAGCCCGACCCGGGCGGTGGAGTAGTCGTCGAAGCCCTCGGAGAAGCCGACGTTCTTGATGCCGACCGCGTAGCCGACACCGCGCACCACGCCCTCGCCCCGGGTGGTGTTCGACAGGCCGCCGGGCAACTCCCTCGGGTCGGGGAAGGCCGATGCCGCCGAATCGTCGTCCTCCCGGACACGCTCCGGCGGCATCGGCCGGCGGCGGACCCGCTCCAGCAGTTCGGCGACCGGCGCGGCGGAGTCCACCACCTGCCCGGTGGGCATGACCGAGCCCTTCGACATGGCGTTGCGCCGGCGCAGTTCGACGGGGTCCATGTCCAGGGCCGCGGCCAGCTTGTCCATCTGCGACTCGTAGGCGAAGCAGGCCTGGACCGCGCCGAAGCCGCGCATCGCGCCGCACGGCGGGTTGTTGGTGAACAGGGCCAGGGCCTCGATGTCCACGTTCGCCACCTCGTAGGGACCGGCACCCAGGGAGGCCGCGTTGCCGACCACCGCCGGGGAGGAGGAGGCGTAGGCGCCGCCGTCCAGGACGATCCGGGCGGTCAGGTGGGTGAGGCGGCCCTCGCGGTCCGCGCCGTGCTCATAGCGCAACCGCGCCGGGTGGCGGTGGACGTGCCCGAAGAAGGACTCGGTGCGGTCGTAGACCATCTTCACCGGCCGGCCGGTGCGCAGCGCCAGCAGACAGGCGTGGATCTGCATCGACAGGTCCTCGCGCCCACCGAAGGCGCCGCCGACGCCGGAGAGCGTCATCCGGATCCGGTCCTCGGGCAGCCCCAGGACCGGGGCGATCTGCCACAGGTCGGCGTGCAGCCATTGGGTGGCGACGTACAGGTCCACGCCGCCCTCGCCGTCGGGGACGGCCATACCGGACTCCGGCCCGAGGAAGGCCTGGTCCTGCATCCCCACCTCGTATTCGCCGGTGACGATCACGGCCGCGCGGGCCCGGCCGGCGGCCACGTCGCCGCGCACGACGGGCTGGCGGTGCACGATGTTGGGATGCGCGACGTGCGCGGCGTGACCGTCGGTGCGGCCCGGGTGCAACACCGGCGCGTCGGGGGCGGTGGCGGTGGCCTCGTCGACCACGACCGGCAGTTCCTCGTACTCCACCCGGACCAGGCCGGCGGCGCGGCGGGCGATCTCGGGGTGGTCGGCGGCGATCAGCGCGACCGGTTCGCCGTGGTAACGGACCCGGTCGCGGGCGAGCACGGGGGTGTCGCGGATCTCCAGCCCGTAGTTCCTCTCCCGGGTGGGGAGGTCCTCGTGGGTGAGCACCGCGTGCACGCCCGGTACGGCGAGCGCGGCGGAGACGTCCAGGCCGCGGATCGAGGCGTGGGCGTGCGGACTGCGCAGGGTGTGGCCCCACAGCATGGACTCGTGCCACAGGTCGGAGGCGTAGGCGAAGTCACCGGTGACCTTGGGGACACCGTCGGGGCGGCGGGCGGAGGCGCCGACGCCACCGGTGATCGGGGGGCCCGGGGCGGGGTCGGTGGGGGTCGTCCGGGGGGCGGCCGGGGCGTCGGGGAGCGCGCGGGTGCGGGACACGTCGGTCATCCCTCCCCACCGGTGACACGTTCGGCGGCGGTGCGTTCGGCGGCCAGCCGCACGGCGTCCATGATCTTCTCGTAGCCGGTGCAGCGGCAGAGGTTGCCGGCCAGGGCCTCCCGGATATCCGCGTCGGTGGGTCGCGGGTCGCGCTCGATGAGTTCGTCGGCGGTGACCAGCAGACCGGGGGTGCAGAACCCGCACTGCACGGCACCGGCATCGAGGAAGGCTCGCTGCACCGGCGCCAGGGGCGGGTCCGCCTCCCGCCGGGCCCCGTCCGGCGGCTCCCCGGTGCCCGGGCCTCCGTCGGAAGCACCGCCGGCACGGGCCGCGGCCAGGGCGGGCAGGCCCTCCACCGTGATCACCTCGCGCCCCTCGGCCTGGCCGGCGGCGACCAGACAGGCGCACACCGGCACCCCGTCCAGCCGGACCGTGCAGGAGCCGCACTCGCCCTGCTCGCAGGCGTTCTTCGAACCGGGGAGCCCCAGCCGCTCGCGCAGCACGTACAGCAGGCTCTCGCCCTCCCAGACGTCGTCCGCCTCCCGTGGGCGGCCGTTGACGGTGCACCTCAGGCGCACGGCGCGCCTCCTTCCGGTCGGGGGTCGGACGCGCCGGAGCGGTGGGCGTCCCAGCACCATCGAAGGGTGCGGCGGGCCATCACCGCCACCGCGTGCCGGCGGTAGGCGGCGGTGCCGCGCACGTCGTCGATGGGGGAACAGGCGTCGGCGACCAGTTCGGCGAAGCGGCCGGCGGCGGCCGGCGGGATCGGATCGCGCCGCTCCCACAGGTCGCCGTCGGCGAGGACCCCGGCGATGTACTCCTCCGCCTCCCGGGCCCGCACCGGCGTGGGGGCGGCGGAGCCGATGCCGGTGCGCACCGTGCCCCGTTCCGGGTGCAGGGCGACGGCGACCGCGCACACCGCGATGACCATGGCGTTGCGCGGACCGACCTTGGAGAACTGCTGCGGCCCGGTCGCCCGGGGCACGCGCACCGAGCGGATCAGCTCGTCGGGGGCCAGGGCGTTGCGCTTGACGCCGAGGTAGAAGTCGTCGATGGGGACGTGCCGGGTGCCGCGCACCGATACCGCCTCCACCTCGGCGCCGGAGGCCAGCAGCGCGGGGTGGCAGTCCCCGGCGGGGGAGGCGGCGCCCAGGTTGCCCCCGACGCTGCCGCGATTGCGGATCTGGGGGGAGCCGACGGTGCGGGCGGCCAGGGCCAGGCCCGGCAGGTCGGCACCGAGTTCCCCGATGACGCGGGTGTAGGGGACGGCGGCCCCCAGCCGGACCCGGCCGGCGGGCGCGTCGCCGGCTCCGGCCGGCTCGTGCTCCAGGGCGTGCAGTTCGGCGATGCCGGACAGGTCGAGCAGCGCCTCCGGGCGACGCCCGCCGTGATTGATCTCCACCATCACGTCGGTGCCGCCCGCGATCGGCAGGGCGCCGGGGCGCTCGGCCTTCACGGCCAGCGCCTCCTCCCAACCGCCGGGGCGCAGGAAGTCCATGACCACGCTCTCCCTCGTCCTGCCGTGTTCCGTCGTCTCGTCGTTCGTCCGTCGTCGTTCCCCGGCCGTCCCCCCGCTCCCGGGGCCGGATACCGGGCAGTGCGGGCGCCGGGTCGTCGGATCCTCTCGCGAACCGCCGCCGGAGCCCCGGCGACGCCCCGAGGTGCCCTCCGGTGATCCGTCACCCCTCCACCGGGCGGCCGGGCCGGGCGGGTTCGCCCCCGCCCCGGGACTCCCCCGATGGTGGTGCGACGCGCTTGCGCGCGCCCCCACCGGCTCGGCCACTCCAGTACATCGCGCGTCCGGGCACCACCGGCAGACACCGATGCGCCCAAGTCGGTGTTACGTCCGAGGACACCTCTTGTAGATTCGTACGAAGACCCCGTCGGGAGCGGACGCGGCCCCCGGCCGTCCCGCCCCGCTCCGCCGACGAAACCGGGCCCCGGATGCGACTGCGCGACCTCCTCGACGTCCCCGAACTGGGGCTGCGCCCGCTGGGCGGGCGGCTTTCCGCCGACCGCCCCGTGCGCGGGACGATGACCACCGACCTGCGCGACCCCGGTCGCTACCTGGTCGGTGGCGAACTGGTGCTGACCGGACTGGCCTGGTGGCGGGGCCCCGGCGACGCCGAACCCTTCGTGCGGATCCTGGCCGGGGCGGGGGTGGCCGCGCTGGCGGCCGGTGAGGCCGAGCTGGGTTCGGTGCCCCCGGACCTGGTGGAGGCGTGCGCCCGGCACGGGCTGCCACTGCTGGCCGTGGACACCTCCGTGGGTTTCGCCACCATCACCGAGTACGTCTCCCGGCGGCTCTCCGGTACCCCGGCCGGAGAACTGGCCGCCGTGCTGGAACGACGGCGACGGGGCGGGCCGCTCACCGGCGGGCCGGAGCCGGGGCCGCGGGCCCGCCTGGTCTCCCCCACCGGGCGGATCACGGCGGACACCACCGGCGAGCCGGCGCCACCCGAGCTGGCGGCCCTGCTGCTGCGCGCCCGGTCCGGGGCCGTCGCGGCCGGAGGCACCGCGCCCGCCCGGGTGACCGTGGCGGGCGTCCCCCACGCCCTCTTCCCGGTCGCGCCCACCGGCCCGGACGGCGCCCCTCCCCCGCTCGGCGCGGGCGGGCCGGCCGGGGAGCTGCTGGCCGTGGTGGGCGACCCCGCCGGATGGCCGCGACCACGCGTCGAGCTGCTGGTCGCCACCGCCGCGCTGCTGGCGGAGGAGCGTCGCCGGGCCGACGCGGCGGGCGCGGCCTGGCGACGGTTGGCCCGGGAGGTGATCGAGCTGGCGCGCTCGGGCGCGTCGTCCGCCGCCGTGGCGGCCCGGCTCGACCTGCTCGCGCCGCTCCCCCGGCGTTCCGGGCGCGAACCCGGCGGACGGCAGGTGGTGGTCGCCCGGGTGGAGCGGGACGGGCAGACCGACGGGAGCGGCACCCGTTCCGACGCCCGCACCGCGCGCCTGTTGCTGACCGCCCTCCTGGAGGACCTCCGGCGTGGAGCGGACACGGCGGGCGGGGCGTTCGGCGCCCCCGGGTCGGCCGAGGCGCCCGGTGGACCGGCCGGGGCGGTGGTGACCGAGGTGGACGGCGAGGCCGTCGCCCTCCTCGCCCCGCTCCCCGACCCGGCGCCGGGAACCGACCCGATCGCGCCGCTCCGTGCCGCGCCGACTCCTGCCGCCCTGACCCCTGCCGCACTGCTGGACGCGGCCCGCCCGGCGCTGACCGCCGCGCTGGGCCCCGGCTGCCGGCTGGGGGTGGGCATCTCGGACCCCGTCGCCTCCGCCGACGGCCTCGCCGGTGCCCTGGAGGAGGCCCGGCACGCCCGCCGGGTGGCCGCCGCGCGGGGGGAGGCGGTCGGCGGGGCGGGGCCCGGGGAGTTGGCCTCGCACGTGCTGCTGCTGCCGTTCGTCCCGGCCGAGGTGCGGCGCGCGTTCACCGCGCGGCTGTTGGACCCGCTGTCGGCCTACGACCGGCGCCGGCACGCGGAGCTGCTGCCGACCCTGCGGGCGTTCCTGGAGGCCGACGGCTCCTGGAGCCGGTGCGCCGAACGCCTTCACGTGCACGTCAACACCCTGCGCTACCGGATTCGACGGATCGGGGAGCTGACCGGGCGCGACCCGACCCGGTGGGAGGACCGGGTCGACTTCTTCCTGGCCCTGCGGATGCACACCCCGACCGGTCCACCGCCGGACGATCCTCCGGCGGACGACGGTCCGGTCGGAGGTGTCGGCCGGTGACCACCGGTGCGCGCCTGCGCTCCGGGCGCCGACGCACCCGCTGCGGGGCGCGGGCACCGGCGCGCGGGCGCCTCTGCGTCGAGTGCCGCGATCGGCCCCGCCACCGCCCACGGGACCGGGGCCGGCGACGGCCCGTCGAGGACGTGGCCGTGGTCGGAGCCGTGGCCGTCGAAGTACCCGGATGAGCGCACCGCGGCCGTCGTGGCGGCGGAAACCGGCTCCGGCGCGCGGTGCCGGCCCGTCCGGAGAAGGGGCTACGGCGGCGTCCCGGGGCAGGACGGGACCCCGGGGGACGGGGCGGACCGGCCCCAATGAAATCGGGTGAAATCAACGAAAGGGATGCGTCGATCGGGAGCCCCGGAGGTTCCGGAGCGGAGAGGAGGGGATCCGTCCGGGTGTGACGAAGATCGATCACTTGTGAAAGCGTTCACCCGCCCTCTTGGCCCGGCCGCTCACCTCGTGCTGAGATGCATCCCCAACGGCACGGATGCCCGGCCCGCCGCGTCCCCGACGCGGCGGCAGGCGGTCGTCCCCGCCGCATCGCGGTTCGGCGAACCGCACCCGCACCACCCCCCGCACGTTCCCACCATCCGGTCGGGGCACGGCGTGTCGGCGGGGAGACCATCGGCTCGAAGAAGCGCCAAGGGGAGGGCACAGTGGCGGACACCGCCATGGTGGACGGAGACCTGCCGGATGACGGGGGCCCGTTGACGGGAGCGGTGTGGCGGCTCCGCTCCCGCGGCTGCTGGGAGGAGGCCGCCGACCTGGTCGCCGAACGCGACGGCGATCCGGGCGCGGCCCTGCTGCGGGCCGCGCTGCTGGGCGAGGGCTGCCTGTACACCGGTGAGGGGTGGGAACGGGCCGAGGACGCCCTGCGGGCGGTGGAGGCGGTGCCGACGGACGACGAGGGGCGCGGGGCCGCCGCCTGCGAGCGGGGCCACCTGGCGTGGGCCTCGACACTGCTGGGCGTGCGGGACCGCGCCGACGAGGCCCGGGCCGCGCTGGGGCGGGCGGCCGCGCTGCTGCCCCCCGACAGTCCCCGGCGGGCCCTGCTGGACTATCGGCGGGGACTGCTCGGCGAGTACCTGAGCGACGGCCCGCAGGGCGCCGAGGCGGCCTATCGGCGGGCGCACGCCGCGGCGGCGGCCCGCGGCGACCTGCTGCTGCTCTCCGGCACCTGGCGGCAGTTGGGCGGGCTGGCGTTGCACTCCGACGACCTCGGCGAGGCCCGCCGTGCCTTCCGCGAGTCGTTGCGGCTGCGGGAGGAACTGGGGTTCCTGGTGGGCATCGCGCCGGCACTGGAGGCGTTGGCCTCGGTGGAGTCGGGACGGGAGGCGGAACGGCTGCGGGAGGAGGCCCGGCGGCTGTTCCGGATGCTGGGCGGGGTGCCACGCTGGTTGGCACCCCGGCTGGGCCCGGTTGATCCGGTTCTCCCGGAGCCGGCGCCCCACGGGGAGCGCGACCGGTAGGCGCGTTCCCGGCGCCGGGGGTTCGGCGGGCGGGTGAGCCGGTGCGCGGGGCGACGACCGGTGCGCCGCGTTCCGGCTTCCCCTCGCCCCGGCCCCGTGGGGCGCGACTCCGTCGGCGACCGCTTCGCGCGGAGCCGGAACCGGTCGGCGGGAGCGGACGGAACCGGTCGGGGGGCGTGGGTGGTTCGCCCCCGGTGGCTCGGGGAAGGACCGGTTCGCCCCGTGCACGACTCGCGCGCCTCCGGGGACGACCCGTCGTCCCACCCCTCCCGGTCGTGCCGGGGCGGTCCGCACACCCCGGGACGCCCCGGTGGCCCGGGCCCCGCCGGCCCCGGCCCGGCTCAGCAGCCGGTGAGGTGCTCCCGGGCCATCCGTTCCGCGCAGCCCGTCGAGCCGGAGGCCAGCGCGTCGAGCAGCGCTCCGTGCTCCAGCGCGTCGGCGAGCAATTCGGCCGCGCCGCGTGGCGGCCGTCCGATGATCGGCGCCTGGGAACGACGGTGGAGGTGCTGGGTGACCGCCGACAACTGTCGGTTGCCGGCGGGGGCGAGCAGTTCCCGGTGGAAGGTCAGGTCGGCCTCCGCGTAGGCGGCGCCGTCCCCGAGGCCGGCCGCGGTCACGGTGGCGTCGGCCGCCGCACGCAGGCCGGCCCAGTGGGAGGGGGGCAGGGTCCGCGCCAGCGCCATGATCGCGGGCACCTCCAGCGCCGCCCGCAGTTCGGCGAGATCGGCGAGATCGCGGTCGGTCAGGCCGCAGATCCGGAATCCCCGGTTGGGCACCGCCTCGACCGTGCCCTCACTCATCAGCTGGTGCATCGCCTCGCGCACCGGTCCCGCCGAGACGCCCCAGCGGGCGGCCAGGGTGGGGGCGGAGTGCACCTCGCCGGGACGCAGGCCGCCCTCGGCCAGGGCACCGCGCAGGGCGGTGAGCACCTGCTCCCGCACGCAGTGGCGCACCGGTACCGCGGGAGCGCCCCCCGGTGGGCGCTCGGGAGCGGACGCGGTGGGACGCGCGGCGATCACCCGTGATCGCCCGGAGGCGTCGTCGGGGTCCCCGCCCTCCGTGTCCCGGTCGCCGGCACGGGAACGGCCGGCGGGGGCCCCGTACCCGGCACGGGGCCCGGGTACCGCCTCTCGTATGGCCGAATCCGTTCGGGAGTGCTCCATCCGTCCGCTCCTGTCCCCTCCTGCCCCCGAATCAACACGACCCGTGCACTGTAGGCAAGGATGTCCCGAGAGCAAACCCCGAGCGGACTGAGTTAAGGTAAGGCTTACCTGCCCACGCGATCTTGCACAGGTGACCTCGTGATGCTCTCCGCCCTCGCCCCCGCTTCGCCCCTGGCCCCGGCCTGGGAGCGCATCGGTCGGGTGCTGCCCACTCTTCGCGTCCGCGAGGAGGCCCCCGGCCGGGGCGTCCCCGCCGGTGATCGGTGGGACCTGGGCGGGCTCGCGGCGGGAGGGGCGGTCCTGGACGCCTTCCTCGCCCGTGAGGCGGGGCGGGCCGAGCGGGACTACGGGGCCCCGGCCCGTCCGGACGTGATCGCGGGGTTCGCCCTGCACCGGGTGATGTGGCCGTCCGCGGCCCTGTTCACCGTCCCGTGGTTCCTGCTGCGCCGGGTGCCGATCCTCTCCCCCGCCGATGTCCTGCTCGACGACGAGGGCCTCACCGTGCGGGTGGGTGGATTCCACTGCCTGGCCGACGACCCCGCCGCCGACCTGCGCGGCGCCCGTCCGGTCGACGGCGAGGAGGCGTTGCGCGCCGCCCTGCGCTCGGCCGCCGCCGAGCACTTCACGCCCCTTCTGGAGACCTTCGGCCCCCTGATGCGGCGCCGCGAACGCGCGCTGTGGGGCATGGCCTCCGACGAGTTGACGGAGAGCCTGACCTACCTGGGCGGCCTGTTCGGCGAGGAGGAGCGGGCCCGGCACGAGGCCGAACTGCTGCTCCCGGGCTCGACCGCCCCGTACACCGGCGGTGCCGGCTTCCGCGAACTGACGGACGATCGGGGACGGCGGCACACCACCCGGGACCGCATCAGTTGCTGCCTTTTCTACACGATTCGCCCCGAGGACACCTGCCTGACCTGTCCGCGCACCTGTGACGCCGAGCGCGTCGAACGTCTCTCCGGGATCCGGTAGCAACGGGACTTCCCGATCCCTTAATATCCGGTGCACACCATTCTTTCGCGGAACCCCGTGGTGAATCCCGTGGCGGAGCCGGGGTTTCGGCGATGACGCCGCGCGAAGCCATACCCACGGCAGCACCGATACCGGCCGGATAAAGGGACCCGTATGACATTGACCGACATAGAGTTCAGCTGGGTGCTGGCGGCGGCCGTACTCCTGTGCGGGTTCCTGGTGGCCGTGGCCCTTCTCGCCCGGGGGCGCAAGCCCTCCGGGAGCGACGCGGCCGAGGACTCCTGGGAACGCATGGAGGAGCGCCGGCGCCGCAAGGAACGTCTGTACGCCACCGCCTCGTACACCCTGCTGTTCTGCTGCGCCGGCGTGGCCGCCGCGCTCTCCTTCCACGGCCTGGTCGGCTTCGGACGGCAGAACCTCAACCTCTCCGGCGGCTGGGAGTACCTGGTCCCGTTCGGCCTGGACGGCGCGGCCATGTTCTGCGCCGTGATCGCCGTTCGGGAGGCCAGCCAGGGTGACGCCTCGATCGCCTCCCGGATGCTGGTCTGGCTGTTCGCCGGCGCCGCCGCCTGGTTCAACTGGGTGCACGCGCCGCGCGGCGAGGAGCACGCGGGTGCCCCGCACTTCTTCGCCGGCATGTCGCTGGCCGCCGCGATCCTGTTCGACCGCGCGCTGAAGCAGACCCGCAAGGCCGCCCTGCGCGAACAGGGCCTGGTGCCGCGTCCGCTGCCGCAGATCCGCTTCGTGCGATGGATGCGGGCCCCGCGCGAGACCTTCGCCGCCTGGTCGTTGATGCTGCTGGAGGGTGTGCGGACGCTCGACGAGGCGGTCGACGAGGTGCGCGACGAGCGGCAGAAGAAGGAGGCCGCCAAGAGCCGGGCTCGCGACGAGCGGAAGCTGGAGCGGGCCCGCCTGCGGGCCATGGGACACCACCGGATGCTGCCCGGTCGGGGCCGTCAGATGGCCCTGGAGGCCGGACAGGGCGGGGAGACGACGCTGGAGGTGAGCGACGGCCGGGTCGGCCGCGAGCAGTCGGGCGGAGCCGAGGTCGGCGACCCCTCCCCATCGTCCTCCGGGTCCTCGAGCGCGAGCCCGCGCCTGGACCTGCTGGAGGCCAAGTTGGCGCAGATGGAGCGCTCCTTCAACTGAGCCGGCGGCCCGATGACGGGCGCGTCCGGGAATTCATCCGAGAGCGGGGTGTCGGACCCCTCCCCACGGGGGAGTCGGATCCGATACCCCGCTCTCGCGTTTCGCTTTCGGTGAGGACTTGTCGACTTTTCCCGTGCGCGGGGCGACTCGACTTCCGGTTGCCCTCTTCGTCATCTCGATACGGTCACATCATCGCGTCGATTGAGGGAAGGTTTTCCACGCGCCGAGACGTACGGGAACGCGCGGAGGCGTCGAAGCGCGCCGGAATTCGAACAAATCTGATAGAATTTCCCTCTTTCAGGTGATTTCCGGGGTTAATCACCCATCCGGGGGTTCCTCCCTCCCCGGCCCGCCCGACCCCACCGGATCCCGCCGGTTTCCCCACCCGACAACCGGTATTCCCACCCCGGACGCCATTCGAACGACTCCGCCACCACTTCCTCCAACGGACGACCACGCACCAGGTGTTCCAGCGCCCACCGGCCGACCGCGTGGCCGATCACCAGCAGCCGCTGTCCGTCCCGCTCCACCGCGAGATCGGCCAGGAACCCCCCGACCCGCCACACCGCTCCGCGCACACTCTCCCCACCCGGATACGGCCGGTCCACCCGGTCCCGCCGCGTCGCGGCGACCTCCGCCACCGGCCGACCGGTGAACGAGCCGTGGTCGCACTCGCGCGGACGGGCGTCCCGATGGATGGGGATGCCGGTGCCCGCGAAGGCGATCCGCGCCGTGGTCACCGCCCGGGCGAGGTCCGAGACGAACACGGCGGAGATCCCGTCACCCCGCCGCCGTGCCCCCAACTCCACGGCGACCTCCCGCCCCCGCCGGGACAACCGCCCCGGTCTCCAACCGGTCACCACCCCGGCCTCGTTGTCCGTGGTGATCGCGTGCGTCTCGTGGACCAACCGCACGCCCCGGGCGGTCACGGGCGGATGCCGGACCCGGACCCGGAAGCGGAGCCGGACCCGTCCTTCCGCTCGCGCTCCTTGATCGCCCGGGTGCCCCGATGGACACCGATGAACAAGGGGATCAGTGAAAGCAGGGTCCCCGCCGTCACGACGACGCCGAAGACCGATTCGTCGGAGGTCAGGAGCCCGGTCGGGGCCACCAGCCCCATCACGGCCCCGCCCGCCACCGCCCACGGCCGCGCCACCCGGTGCATCAGCAACCAGTTCTCGTCGCTCGCCATGGAACGCCCTGTGCGAATCCCCGCCAGGGCATTGCGGGACAGCTTCCCCCGCGCGGCCATCACCGTCGTCACCCCGACCGCCGCCCCACCCGCGAGCAGCACCACGAGGATCAACCAGGCCACCCCGATCGGTACTTCCCCGGCCGCCCTCGCCATCACCGTCGTCATCGGCCCTCCCCTCCCCGGGGCGGGGCTCCCGGGGCGCCTGCTCCGTTTCCGGGGGCACCGGCCGGCTCCCCGCCCGTCATCGTTCGGTGACCACCCCGTCCCATGGAACCCCGGGGAGTACATCGCCTCTTCTCCCCCTCCTTCCCCGGGAAGCGGAACCCACAACCACGCACACCCCCGGGCCGCCGCGGGCACGCCTCCGTCCCGGTGGGATTCCCATGTGTTCGAGGACCGGGGCGGTGGGCCGGGAGGTGGGTCGAGGTGGCCCACCGGCTGGTCCGGAGGAGCCGTCACACCAGTCCGGTGCGCACCGCCGTGGCCACCGCGTGGGCCCGGTTGCGGGCCTGGAGACGGCCCATCACCTCGTGCACGGTGTTCTTGACCGTGTGTTCGGAACAGCCGATCCGGCGGGCGATGTCGGCGTTGGCGTATCCGTCCGCAACCAGCGTCAGCACCCTGCTCTGTCCCGGGGTGAGCCCGACCGGACCGGGGGCGTCGCCTGCGACGAGGAGCCGGGCCAGAGGCGGATAGGGCAGTCGCCCCTCGCCCCGCCGGGCCCCGCGCACGGCCGCGCCGAGTTGCTCGGGGGTGAGACCGGCCGCGCACAGGACGGCCGGAACACCGCACCGAATGGCCCGGCGCAACCCCGATGGGGTGACCGTGTCACAGACCAGCAGGGCCCGGTGCTCCCCCGGCGGACGGCGGGAGAGCGCCTCCTCGACGGTCGGGGCGACCACGACCACCACGGTGTCCGCGTCCGGCCCCTCCTCGACGACGGGGAGGAGGCCCGCCCGGCGCAGCATGGCGTGGAGAGGGTCCGGGAATCCCGGTGTGTCCCCCGGGGAGGAGGTGCCCCGCGCCGAGAAAACCCGGACCCGCGGCTCGGAGTCGGGGGCCTCCGCCACGGAGGAGACGGAGGATTCCGTGCCGGAAACGGTGGCGAGAACGCTCACGGCGGTGGTCACAGCAGACCCGCCCGAAGCGCGTAGGCCACCGCGTGGGCGCGATTGCGCAGGCGGAAACGCCGGGTGATGTCGTGCACGACGGTGGAGACCGTTCGGGGGGAGTAGCAGAGGCGACGGGCTATCTCGTTGGTCTCATGACCGTCGGCGACCAGACGCAGCACGGCGCGCTCCCGATCGTTGAGGTCTCCCGCGCCCCGGATCGAGACGGGCTCCCCGTCCCCGGCACCGGGTGAGGCGGAACGTTCCAGCAGACGGTCGAGAAGGTCCGGCGGGAGCGTGCAGTCGCCCCGACCCGCCGCGAGAACGGCGCGGGCCAGACGTCCGGCGTCCGCCTCCCGGCGCCGCAGCAGTCCACGGGCGCCGAGGGTGAGGGCGTGCAGGGTCTCGGCGACCGTGAGTTCGCTGGCGACGAGCACCACGTCGGGGGGTCTCGGGGCCTCGCGGGTGGTGCGCAGGGCCTCCAACTCCGGGGCCCCCACACGGTCGACGATCATCACCACCACGCGGGTCTCCCCACCGGGGTCGACCAGGGAAAGGTCCGGACTGTTCAGCAGCGTGCTCCTGGTACCCGCTTCCAGGACCGGGTCGAGCGCGACCACACTGACGGATACGGGGTCTCCCATCGGGGTCCTCCGAGGTTCACCGGCCGGTCCGTGGGGCCGGCTTCCGGATAGGGCTGGATTCAGCGTCGTCCGAACGGCGGGTCGGAACATCGGGGAACGCTACCCAGATTGGGAGAACCCCCTCCCACCAGGTGCGCTGCCCTGCCGGGGGCACCGGTGCGCGGGAACCTGGGCGCGAAACGGAGGCGGCCCCTCCCCCGGGTCCGGGAGACCGATGGGGGACCCGGGTACCCGGGGGACGAAGAATATGGGGGAACTTTCCCCATGTGCGGATCCGGCGGGCCCGGGACGTTGATGAGGTGACTGATTCCGCTGTTGCCCCGGCCCCCCGGGTCCGGCCGTTGTCCCGCGACTGGTGGGCCCCCGGGCTGAACCTGCGCGAGCGACTGAGCGCTCCGGGCACACCGACCACCACGTCCCCCACGGACCGGCGGGGTCCGACCCCGTGGTCCCTCGGCGACGAGGCGGGCTTCACCGCCCGGAGCGCGAGCCTCGGGGTGAGCGAGGCCGGTCTGGTGGCGCTGGCGGGCGAAGCGGTCGACCGGCTGGCCCGGCGTACGGCGAAGCCCGTATGGGCGGAGTACGTGGAGCGGGCGGTGGCCGCCGCACCGGGGGCGGGGCCCCGCCCGGTCGCGGGGGACGACGCCCCGTCCCCCGCGGTCCCGGGGACGGCGGTCACCACGGAAGGGGCCCGGGCCTTCCTCCCCGTGATACGCCCCCTGATCGTCCCGGCGTGGGCCGCGGTGGCCGAGCGGGTCCCCCTTTCGGGTGACGAGTTGACCGTGGCCCGCGTGGCCTTCGAGGATCGGCTGGGCGACCGGTTGACCCGTCAGGCCGGCCGCGCCCTGGTGGGGGAACTGCACGCCGCCCGTGCCGCCGGCAACCTGGTGGGGAACACCTCTCGGGAGCGGTTCGACTCCTTCACCGCAGCCGCGGGAACCCGGTCGGGCCTGACGGAGCTGTTCACCCGCTATCCGGTGCTGGCCCGTCTGCTCGGCCAATCCTGCGTCCTCGCGACGGCGGCCATGACGGAGCTCCTGGAACGGTACGCCGCCGACCGACCGGCCCTGGTGGAGACTCTTCTCGGGGGCGAGGACCCCGGGCCCCTGACAGGTATCGAGATGGACCGGGGGGACTCCCACCAGGGGAACCGTTCGGTGGCCGTGCTGCGGTTCGCCGGTGGCGCCCGGGTGGTCTACAAGCCCCGCCCGTTGGAGCAGCACCGGCTCCTGGAGGACTCGGTGGCCTGGATGAACGACCGGGTGGACGGCCTGGACCTGCGGACCCCCGGGTCGCTGCCGCGCGCCGGATACGGCTGGTTGGAGTACATCCGGCACCGGGGCTGCTCCTCGGTGACCGAGGTCGACCGCTTCTACCGCCGTCAGGGTGCGCTGTTGGCGCTGCTGTACGCGCTGGAGGGGGCGGACATGCACTACGAGAACGTGATCGCCTGTGGGGACCAGCCGGTGCTCATCGACGCCGAAACCCTGCTGCACCCCGGTTTGCCACCGGCGCTGACCACGGGTCCCGACCCGGCGGCGGAGGCCCTGGGTTCCTCCGTGCACCGCACCTGTCTACTGCCCCAACTGCTCATCGGCGAGAACGGTGCCGTGGACATCTCGGCCCTGGGCGGTCCCGGTGGCGAGGCGTTTCCCGCCGACGGACTGCGCTGGGTGGGGGCCGGCACGGACGATATGCGGGTGGTTCGGGGACCGGTGGCCTGTGAGAAGGGACGCAACCGGCCCCTGCTCAACGGCGGTACCGCGGGTCACGCCGATCACCGGGCAGCGCTGCTGGAGGGTTTCCGCCGCGCCTACGACACGATCGGCGAGCATCGGGCGGGGCTGCTGGGTGCCGACGGGCCGGTGGCCCGTTGGGCGGGGAGCCCGGGTCGGTTGATCGCCCGTTCGACCCGGCTGTACACCACGTTGCTGGAGGAAGCCGGTCACCCGGCGGTCCTCGGTGATGCCCTCGCCAGGGACGCGGTGTTCGCCGTGTTGTGGACCGAGTCGGCGCACGACCCGCTCCGGCGGCGGCTGATCGAGGAGGAGATCACCGACCTGTGGTCGGGAGACGTACCCGTCTTCTTCCACCGGCCCCGGGAAACCGCCGTGTGGACGGCGCGCGGCGACCGGCTGGCCGGGGTGCTGCCGGTCGCGGGTCTGGGATCGGCCGGCGGGAAGATCGCGGGTATGGGGGAGGTGGACCGGCACCACCAGGAGTGGGTCATCTCCGCCACCCTCGCCGTCACGGCGGTCAACTCCGGTGAACGGCGGTCCCGTTCGGTGCTCGCCCCACAATCCGCTCCCCCGGTCGCGCCGGAGGCGTCCCGACTCCTGAGCGCCGCCTGCGGGATCGCGGACGAGATCGCCGCGCGGGCCGTGCACGGCACCGACCGGGTCAACTGGCTGGGCCTGGAACAGATCACCGACGAGCACTGGGCGGTACTGCCGATGGGAGCCGGTCTGGCCCAGGGGTACTGCGGGGTCGCCCTGTTCCTCGCCCAGATCGGCGCCCTGACGGGTGGTCACCGCTACCTCTCGCTGGCACGCCGGGTGGTGGAAGGCCTGCCCGGGTTGCTGTCCGCGCTGGTCCGCGACCCCGCGCTGAGCGCCGCCGCCGGTCCGGGCGCCCTGAACGGGCTGGGCGGAATCGCCTACACCGCGGCGCGACTGGGTCCGCTGCTCGGTGGGGACCCGGTCGACTGTCTGCCGGATTCCCTGGCGGCCCTGGAGCTCGCGACCCTGTCCGCCGAGGCCGGGGACGGTTCCGGGAACGTGGCCGATGGCCTGGCCGGAGCCCTGGCCTGCACGCTCGCGGTGTGGGGTGTCAGCGGCCTTCCGGGCTCCGCCCGGCTGGCCGACTCCCTCGCCGACCGGTTGGCGACTCTTCCCGCCGCGGGTTCCGGTGGTCCCGGATTCGCCCGGGGCGAGGCGGGTACGGCCTGGGCGCTGCTCCGACACGCCGGGATCCCCGGTAGTGGGGTCCCTCCGACCGTCCGTGAGGACGCCGCCGGCTCCCTGCGGACCGCCCTCGCCCGCGCCCTGGACCGCCCCGGCGACCTCACCTGGTACGACGGGCTCCCCGGCACGGCGATGGCCGCGGCCGACGCACTGCCCGGGGAGCACCGGGGCGATCTCGAACGCTGCGCGACGCTCTTGGGCTCCCGCCCCCTGCCCCTCGACCTGAGTCCCCGACACGGTGCCACGGGCGTCCTGGAGACCCTCGCCGTCCTGGCCGCCCGCGGCGAGGGCAGGGCCGCGCAGCTGCTGCGCGCCCGGTCCGGGGAGTTGCTCGGGCGGATCGAACGCCACGGCCCCCGATGCGGCACCCCCGAGCAGGTGCCCTCCCCCGGTCTGCTCAGCGGCCTGGCCGGCATCGGCTACGGCCTGCTGCGCCTGGGCTTCCCCGCCGAGGTTCCCTCGGTCCTCCTGCTGGACACACCGTCCTGACGGCCGAACGCCCCCGAGACCACCTGTTCCACCCGACCTCCCCACCCGATCCGACCGACACGTTCCCCCACCCCCACCCCCGCGAAAGGACCGTTCCCATGCCGCAGCGCACCACTGCCCCCGCCACCCCCGCCACGCGTGCCGAGACCACCGTCCCCACCCCGCGCGACGGGGACCCCACCGGTGGGATCGCCCTGGGCGGGCGCAACAAGACCTGCGCCAGGGCTCGCGCCCTGGCGGGCATGGTGCTGACGAGCGGCGTCGTGGTCACGCTCGGCACCCTGGACACCAGCGTCTCCGCGCCCGGCGGCATGGCCTGAAGGCTGACCCGAACGACCGGTGCGGATCACCCCGTGGACGGGGGTGATCCGCACCGGGGCGGAAGTCGTGGAACCGGGTGGGAACGGTGAGCGCCACGTCCCCCTCCCGACGTGATCCCCACTCCCCGAGTACACTCCGTCCTCATGCGTTCTCGTGCGCCGAACATCGTCGGACGTGACCACCACCTCGCGCGGCTGGAGCAATCGCTGGCAGACGCGCGGCGGCAGCGAGGTGGGGTCATCTTCCTGACGGGAGAGGCGGGCATCGGTAAATCGCGCCTCGCGGCCGAGGCGGCCGGAATGGCCTTCGACTCCGGGATGCGGGTACTGCGCGGACGCAGCAGCACCACCGGCCCCACCATCCCCTTCAGGCCGCTCACCGAGGCACTGATGTCGCTGTTCCGCGGCGGCGAGCCGATGGACGACCTGCCGTTGGGCCCCTACCGGCCGGTGCTCGGGCAGCTGATCCCCGAGTGGGGCAACGAGATCCGCGAGGCCGGTTCCATGGTGGTGCTCGGCGAAGCGGTGCTGCGTCTGCTGATCGCGACCGGCCGGGAGCGGGGCCAGCTCCTGCTGCTGGAGGATCTTCACGACGCCGACCCGGAAACCCTGGCCGTGGTCGAGTACCTGGTGGACAACCTCGACTTCTCGCCCGCCGTGCTGCTCGCCACGATCCGCACCGAACCCTGCGACGCGTTGGACATGGCACTCGCGGCCCAACAGCGGGGCAGCGGAACCCTGATGGAGTTGCTGCCGTTGCGCCGCGACGAGGCGCGGGACATGATCGCGGCACAGTTGGGCACCGACCCCGGGAAAGTGCCCGAAGTGGCCCTGGACCGGTTGTGGGACGACAGCGCGGGCAGTCCGTTCATCATCGAGGAACTCCTCCAGGGGATGATCTCCGGCGGTGCCCTGGTCCGGGGCGAGGACGGCTGGCGCGTGGTCGGCGATCCGCGCAGCGACGTGTCGAACACCCTCGCCCGGGGCATCCTGCGCCGCATCGACCGGCTCGGGCCGCAAGGGCTGACCCTGCTCTCCGTGGCGGCCGTGTTCGGCCGCCGCTTCCCGTTGTCGGTCCTCCAGCACATGATCGGAATGGACGACCACGCACTGCTCACCCATCTGCACGCCGGCGTCGCCGCCCAACTGGTCGTGCCCGACGAACCGGCGCCCGACTGGTACGCCTTCCGCCATCCGCTCACCGTGGAGGCACTGTTCACCCAGCTCACGCCCGGGAACCGGGCCGACCTCGCCCGGCAGGCGGCCGACGCCGTCCACACGCTGCATCCGGACCTGGACGGTGACTGGTGTCCCCTCGTCGCCGAGTTGCGCTCCGCCTCCGGGGAATCCGTCGAGGCGGGCCGCCTGTTCGCCGAGGCCGGATTGCGGGCGCTGCGGGGCGGCATGGTGGGCTCGGCCGTCACCCTGCTCGGCCGGGCGGAGGAACTCCTGGCCGACACCCCGGAGATCACCCGCCGCGCGGAAACCCTGGAGGCCCTGCTCCCCGCACTGGCCGAGACGGGTGAGTTCACCCGTGCTTTCGAACTCGCCGAGCAACTGCACGCGTTGGGCGGGGCCGGTCTCACCGCACGTCGGCTCGCCGTCCTGCACACCCGGTTGGCGGGTGTCGCCCACGTGGCCGGACGCTGGGCCGACGGCAACCGGCAGATCGAGCGGGCCCGCGCCGCCCTGAACGGTACGGCGTCGGAACGGGACACCGCCTCCATCGAGGTCACCGCGGCCTATCTGACACTGGACACCCCGGGGGCGGCACGCACCCAGCTCGCCGAGGAGCTGGCCCGCTCCGGGCTGGAGGCCGCCGAACGCCACGAACTTCCCATGGTCGCCTGCCAGGCGCTGGAGCTGTTGGCCACTCTCGCCCGGGAACGCGATGTGGAGGAGGCCACCGGTCTGCTGGAACGGGCCCGATACATCGCCGAGAAGCACCGTCTCCCGTTGCAGCGGATGTACGTGCTCACCCGTATCGGTGGCAACAGGTGGCTCACCGAGGGGGACACCGGGGCACTGCTGACCGCACGGGAGGAGGCCCAGCGGCTCGGATCGGTCACCGTCGTCCACACCATCGACGGCATCCTCACCCTGGACGCCGTGCTGCGCGCCGAGTTCGAGGAGGCGGAGCGGTCCGGCGACACCCAACTGCCGGTGGTGCAGCGCCTGCGCCTGGCCCCCGCCGCACGGTACCTCCTCCTGGCCCGGGCGACGCTCGCGGGTCACCGCGGGGACCGGGCGACGATGGAGTCGACACTGGAGACGTTCACCGACTGGGGCGGCACCGGTTCCCAGGAGGAGCCACTGACGCTCGGTCTGGCCCGCGCGTTCTGTTCCCTGTTGGAGGAGGACCGTTCCCGGGCCGTCCGGGAACTGCGCGCGGTCTCCGCCCTGGAGCGGGAGAACCCGAGCACCTACTACCTGAGCGGCCACTACGGGATCGGGGTCCTGCTGGACGTGCTCTCCCGGGACGCCGACCGCGCCGCCCATCGGAAGATCGCCGCCACCGCTCCCGGCCGGCTGCGCTGGAATCGGCAGTTCCTCGAACTGGCCCGGGCCGTCCTCCTCGGCCGCGAGGGCCGGGGGGAGGAGGCCGGTACCGTCGCGGCCGGGGCGCTGCGACTCGCCGAGCCCTACCCCACCGCCCTGCACCTGGGCCTGCGGTTGGTAGCCCCCGCCGCCCATGAGGACGGCTGGGGCGATCCCGTCTCCTGGCTGCGCCGTGCCGAGCATCATTTCCACCGCACCGAGGTGCCCGATGTGACCAACGCCTGCCGGGCGGAGCTGCGCCGTCTGGGAGCACCGGTGCACCAACACCGCACCGGAACCAGCGGCATCCCCGAGGAACTGCGGGCCCTGGGTGTGACGGTGCGGGAGTACGAGGTCTTCCGACTGCTCCCCGACCGGCCCGGCAACAAGGACATCGCGGATCGCCTGCACATATCCCCCCGGACGGTGGAGAAGCACATCGCGAGCCTCATCACCAAGACCGGCCGTCCGAACCGCTCGGCCCTGTGCGACCTCTCGGCTTCCCTGTGAGGACGACACGGGATCTCCCCGACCTCCCGGTCACCGCATGGCACGGACCGGGCGCGAGGCGAGCGTACCCAGTGCCGTGAGGACCAGGACGAGGGCGACGATCCCGAACATCACGCCGGTTCCCGTGTCGGCGAGCGCCCCGCACATCAGCAGCGAGACAGGGGCGATGGCGTACCCGAGGACCATGTCCAGGGAGATCACCCGGGTCAGTACCGACTCGGGAACGTTGCGCTGGAGCCAGCTGAGCCCGAACACTCCCTGGAAGCCGATCGCGAATCCCATGGTCAGGACCGTGCCGACGGCCACCGCGGCGCTGTCCAGCACACCCAGCACCCCCATGCCCACCGCCAGCCAACCGGCCAACCCCGCCACCAGCAGACCCACCCGGGGGCGACCCGAGACCGTGCCGCCGACCAGGGCCCCGAGGATGGCGCCGCCGGCCAGCGCACCGTTGAGCAGCCCCAGCGTCATCGAGCCGCCGTCCAACTCCCCGCGGGCCAGGGTGGCGAAGCCGATGGTGAACGGCCCCGCGTAGCAGAACGTCACGACGGTGTCGACGACCAGCATGCAGCGGATACGGGGGTCCCGCCAGGCATACCGCATACCGGCCCCGATGCGGCCGAACAGGCCGGAGTCGGCCCCGGCGTCCGGATCGTCCTCCTCTCGCGCCACCTCCTTCTTCGCGGTCTCCCCGGCGGTCTCCTCGGCGGTCTCCCGAAGAGTCCGGACGCGGGAGACACACAGGGCGCAAACGGCGAAGCAGACGGCGTCGACGAGGAAGGCGACGCCCGCGTTGGTGACGGCCACCACGACACCGCCGATGGCCGGGCCGAGCACGGCGCACACCCGGGCGCCGGCCCCCAGCAGGGCGTTGGCCTGGGGCAACGCCTCCCGGTCCACGACCCGGGGCAGGATCGCCACCCGGGCGGGCTGGAAGAAGGCGTCGACGGCCCCGAACAGGGCGGCGGCGACACACAGCATCCAGAGCGTCAACGCCCCGGTCAGCGCGGCCACTCCGACGGCCGCCATCAGGGCGGACCTCACCCAACTGGAGAGCACCATCAGCAGGCGGGGCGACCACCGATCGCCGAGCGAGCCGCCGACCAGGGTGAGCAGGGCCCGGGGAACCGCCTGGAAGACGAGCACGTAGCCGAGGGCCAGGGCGGAGTCGGTGAGGGTGAGGGTGATCCAGGCGAAGGCGATGTAGCTGAAGCCGTGACCGAGTTGGGAGAGTGCCTGGGCCAGCCACAGCAGGCGGAAGGAGGAGTGCCGGGCAGGGCTCCACAGTCGTGACCCGGCGCCTCCCAGAGTGGTCGCCATGAGTGAACCTTTCGGTGCGTGATGGTCGGGATCGAGGGCCGGCTGCGAGGTCAGTAGTGGACGGGCAGGGCGGTGAGGCTGCGGTTGAGCAACGACAGCTGCCAGGTGTGCTCGTCGGAGGCGAGCCGCAGGTCGGGGTGGTCGCGGACCAGCACGTCGACCACCGCGACCGCGACCAGGCGGGCCAGCGCCGCGCCGATGCAGAAATGGGCACCGAAACCGAATCCGAGATGGGAGGTGCCGGCGCGACGGACGGAGAAGACATCGGGGTCGGGGAAGCGCGCCGGGTCCCGGTTGGCCGCCGCGGTGACCAGGAACAGGCGCTCCCCGGCGCGGATGGCGTGCCCGTCCAGCTCCAGGTCCCGGGCCGCGCCGCGAATGGACATCTTGGAGGGCCCGTCGTGGCGCATGGTCTCCTCGACGGCCGCCGCGACCAGTTCGGGGTCCTCCCGGACGGCGGCGAGTTCGGCCGGGTTCCGCAGCAGCGCCAGGACGGTGTTGGCGATGAGGTTGCCGGTGGTCTCGCCACCGGCGAAGGCCATCTGGGTGAGCATCCCGACGAACTCCTCCTCGGTGACCGTGTCACCCACCCGACCGTCGGCCAGCACCGAGCTGATCAGGTCGTCGCCGGGTTCGGAACGGCGCCGTCGCACCAGGTCTCCGAGGTAGTCCTCCAGACCGACCAGGGACCGCAGGGAGGTGCGGTACTCGCGCTCCTCCTGCGCGGCGCCCAGCACCAGATCGCCGACCCTGGCGTTCCAGTACCAGAACGAGGGGCCGTCGGCCGCCGGGACGCCGAGCCATCTGCCGAAGACGAGGGCGGGCAGCGGCCGGGCGATGTCCGCGACGAGATCGCCCGTGGTGCCGGGGGCGGCCCGGCGGGCGAGGACCGTGCGGGTCACCCGTTCCACGAAGCCCCGGTACCGTGCGATGGCACGGGCGGCGAACTGCTCCTGGAAGACCTGCCGCAGCCGCCGGTGCTGTGGCGGATCGTTGAAGACCATCCAGCGGGAGAGGATCCCGAAGGCGCGCTCGGCGTCCTCGCGGGCTCCGTCGGGGACGGCGTCCATCAGCGGTCGGACCCGGTCGGCGGAGATCGCGGGGTCGCGCAGACAGCGCATCACCTGCTCGTGACCGGTGATCAGCCAGGCGTTGTGCATCCGGCTGTGGTGGACCGGCCGGTGATCCCGCAGTGCGTTGAGGTAACCGTAGGGGTCGGCGTTGATCCCCGGATCGAGCAGGTACCGCTCGGCGAAGGCCGGTGTTCCCGGGGCGTCGGTCGGAGTGGTGGGGGTGAGGGTAACGGGTGCGGTCACTTCCGGGCCTCCGCCCTGATCGACTCCAGCAGCGCGGCGGTGCGACGCACCAGCGGCTCGGAGAGCATGGACATGTGGTCTCCCTCGGTCACGTGGACGGTGAGCCCTCCGAGGGCGAGGGCGCGCCAGCGGTCGACGTAGGCGCGAAAGCCCACGTCCAGGCCTGGCATGGGGCGGTCCTCCGGCAGTCGGGCGGCCTCGGTTCCGATCACCAGGTGGATGTGGCCGGAGTGGGGGCGCGGGGTGTAGCGGGCGAGCGCGGTGAGCAGGGAATGCCACACCTCGATGGGCGCCTTCTCGACCATGTCGGCCTCGCCGCGGCTCATGCCCGCGTCCAGCAGGAGGACGGTCAGCTCGGCCGCCACCCGTTCCCGCTCCGGTGAGGGCGGCAGCTCCCGGACCCGATCGCGCAGGGACAGGGCCTCACGCATCCGGTGACCGACCGCGGTGAGCCGGGCGGTGGCCTCCGGACTGGGCAGGTAGGGCTCGATGAGCACCAGGGGGACGATCGGTTGTCCGTCCCCGTGCAGCCGGGTGGCCATCTCGAGCGCGATGTTGGCCCCCATCGACCAGCCCAGCAGGTGGTGCGGACCACCATCCCCCCGTGCCGCCAGCTCGTGGGCGTAGTTGGCCGCGATACCGGGGATGTCCTCGGGGTCGGTGCCGCCGAGCAGGCCACGGGCCTGGAAGGCCCGCACCGGGTACCCCGGCTCCAGGGCCCGGGCCAGGGGTACGTACCAGGCGGCGCTGCCCCCGCTGGGGTGGACGCACCACAGCGGGGCGCCGTCGCCCTCGCGCAGCCGCACCTCGGAGCGGATCACCGGGACCGTCCCGGGCTCCGACTCCCCGTCGGCGCGGGCGGCGAGTCCGGCGACGGTGGGTGCCTCGATGATGTCGCGGACCGTGATCGACAGACCCCGATCGGCGGCCAGGGCGGCCACCCGGACGGTGGACAGGGAACTGCCGCCGATGTGGAAGAAGTCGTCGTGGACACCGATCCGTTCGATGCCCAGGACCTCCCGCCAGACCCCGACCAGGATCTCCTCCGCCGGGGTGCGCGGGGCCGTGTACCCGACCCCGTCCTCCGTCCGCTCGGCGGAGGGTGGCGGCAGCGCCCGCCGATCGACCTTGCCGCTGGTGTTGACCGGCATGGCGTCCAGAAGGACGAACCGGGCGGGCACCATGTACCCGGGCAGTCGGCCGCGCAGTTCGCGGCGCAGCGACCCGACGGTCGGCCGCGCACCGTCCCGGGGCACGAGGTAGGCCACGATCCCGGGTTCGCCGGGCAGATCGCGCCGGAGCATGGCCACGGCTTGGCCGACCCCGGGGAGTCGCCGCAACGCGTGCTCGATCTCGCCGAGTTCGATGCGGTAGCCGCGGAGCTTGATCTGCGCGTCACGACGCCCGAGCCAGCGGACGGAACCATCCGGCAGGTGGGTGCCGATATCACCGGTGCGGCACAGCCGGGCGCCGGGCGGCCCGTAGGGGTCGGGCACGAAGGCGGTGGCGGTCGTTTCCGGGCGGTTGAGGTAGCCGCGGCCGACGGCCAGGCCGCCGAGGTGGATCTCGCCGGGCACGCCCACGGGAACGGGGAGGAGGTCGTCGTCGAGGACATGGACGCGGGTGTTGCGGATCGGGATACCGATGGGCGGACGGCCCCCGCCGGGCCGCAGTCGCGCGGCGACGTTCCACACCGATGCCTCGGTGAGGCCGTAGATGTTGTGGAAGGAGCGGCCGTCGGACCACCTGTCGGCCAGCTCGGCCGGGCACTCCTCACCGGCGACCTGGAGCTGGTCCAGGGCCGGGAAGCGGTCCTCCCCGAGCGTGGCGAGGGCGCTGGGCGGGAGCATCGCGGCGGTGACGCCCTCCCGGATCAGGGTGTCGGCCAGATCCGGGCCGGGGCGCAGGTCCTCGCGGGACGCGGTGCACAGCACCCCGCCGTTGGCCAGTGCCCAGGTCATCTCCAGGATGGAGGCGTCGAAGCCGAAGGAGGCGAATTGCAGGACGCGGACCCCGGGACCGTGGGTGACGATGTCCCTCTGGCCCTCCAGCATGTTGGTGAGACTCCGGTGGGGGATGGCCGCCCCTTTGGGGGTGCCGGTGGAGCCCGAGGTGTAGATGATGTAGGCGGTGTTGTCGGGCGTGATCCCCGGTCCGGGGACCGGGGTGTCGGTGGTCGGCGAGTTCCGGTCGGTCGGGTCGTCCAGCAGCAGTACGGGGCCCTCGAAGGGCACCGTGCCCGTGAGGGCGCTCTGGGTGAGCAGGACCCGCATGCCGCTGTCGCGGGCGATGAACCGCAGCCGCTCGGCGGGGAGCCCCGGGTCCAGCGGGACGAAGGCCCCGCCCGCCCGGTGGACGCCCAGGGCGGCGCGCACCATGTCGGGTCCGCGCTCGACGCAGATCCCGACGACGGTCTCCGGGCCGACGCCCCGACCCCGCAGCCGCTCGGCGATCCCCCTGGCGGCGATCCCCAATTCGGCGTAGGTGACCCGTTCGCCGCCGGAGTGGGAGACGGCGACGGCGTGCGGGGTGCGGGCGGCGTGCCCGTCGACGCACTCGTGGAAGAACAGCGGCGTGTTGGTCCGGGCCGGACCGCGGCCGAGGGCGAGCGTCGCCTCCCGGGCCGCCGGCGGAAGGGCGGGCGGGGTGAGGGGCGCGTCGGGAGCGGTCACCATGTCCCGCAGCAGTCCGTGGTACAGATCGGCCAACCGTTCGGCCGTCTCCGGGGCGACATATTCCGGGTCCACGTCCAGGGAGAAGCCGTCCACGCCGGCGTTGACCAGCAGGGGGAAGGCGGTACGGGCGATTTCGAGGGACTCGTCCCAGGTGTCGCCGGACAACCGGTGGAAGTTGACGAAGTTGAAGACGGCCTGCACCGGGTTGGCCGCGCCCGGGCGCAGCCGGGTCATGGCGGCCAACGGGAACCGGCGGTGCGGCAGCATCTCCTGTTCCGCGGCGAAGACCTCCCGCAGCCGCTCCCGTCGGGTGCCGCGCGGACGCGGCACCCCGAACGGCACGGTGTTGAGGAACAGGCCGCGCATCCGGTCGGCTCCCTCCACCTCGGGGCGACCGTTGGTGGCCACGCCGACGGAGTGGCCGAGGGCCTCGTCGTCGTGCTCCGCGAACAGGGTCATCAGGTGGTGGAAGGCGGTGAGGAGGACGGTGCGGTGCGGCACCCCGGACTCGCGGGCCAACCGACCGATGGGTTCGGCGAGCTCGCGGTAGGAGCGGCGGATCTCGTGGACCACCGGGCCGTCCGCGATCGGCTCGCCGCGCCGGGTGAACGCGACCGGTCGCAGGGTGTCCAGGACCGAGGTCCAGTGACGGGCGCTCTCCTCGTCGCGCAGGGCGGCCCGTTCCAGCGCGACGTACTCGGCGAAGCGCGGCGCGGTCGGCAGTCGCGGCGGTTGGCCGTGGGCCACGGCCCGGCGGTGCAGGTCCAGCAGGTCGGCGATGAGGGAGGTCAGACTCCAACCGTCGAGCACCACGTGGCAGTCGGTGATGGTGAACCGCAGCTCGTGGTCGGTCAGGTGGTGCAGGTGGAGGCGGACCAGGGGTGGGGCGGTGAGGTCGAATCGACGTTCGAACTCGTCGTCGACGAAGCGTCGCATCACCTGGCGCTGCCGCTCGCGGGGCAGACCGCGCAGGTCGGTGTAGCCGACCGGCAGACGGGCCGCGTGGTGCACCAGTTGCAACGGCTCACCCCGGGAGACCAGGTCCACGGAGGTGCGCAGGATGTCGTGCTCGCGCACCACGACGTCCACGGCCGCCTGGAAGGCTTCCCGGTCGAATCCCTCCGGAACGGTGATCTTCAGGTCGGTGACGTTGTGGTAGGCCCCTCGGCGGGGATCGGCCAGCATCTCGTGCAGCATGCCCGCCTGGAGCATGGTGAGGGGGTAGGCGTCCACCACTCCCCCCGGTAGCCGCGCGGCCCGCTCCCGGTCGATCTGGGAGAACGGCGTGTGGCGGGGCGGGGCCGCGGTCGGGGCCGCGGTGTCGTCGGCACGCCGGGCGAGTCCGCCGAGGGTGCGGGCGCGGAAGAGGTCCGCCACGGTGAGACCGAGGCCGGCCGTCCGGGCCATGCCGACGACCCGCAGGGCGAGGATGGAATCACCGCCCAGGTCGAAGAAGTTGGCCTCGGTCCCCACGCGTTCGGCGCCCAGGACCTCTCCCCAGATGCGGGCCAGTTCACGTTCCGCGGGGGTGGTGGGCGGCACGTGGTCGCCGGTGGTCGTGCCGACGCCCTCGACGGAACGCAGGGCGGCCCGGTCCACCTTGCCGTTGGCGGTGACGGGCAGTCGCGGGTGGCGCACGAACAGGGCCGGGACCATGTGCTCGGGCAGGGTGAGCCGGAGCCTTTCGCGCAGGGCGGGGGCGTCGAGCGGCCTGCCCTCGGAGGTCACCACGTGGGCGACCAGGCGGGAGCCGCCGCCGGGGACCGGACGGGCCACCACCGCCACGTCGACGACACCGGGGCAGTCGCGCAGGGCCGCCTCGATCTCGCCCGGCTCGATGCGGAAGCCCCGGATCTTCACCTGGTGGTCGGCGCGTCCGATGTAGGCGAGGTCGCCGTTCGGCAGGAGTCGCACCAGGTCCCCGGTGCGGTACATACGGCCTCCGGGCGGCCCGAAGGGGTCGGGCAGGAAACGCTCGGCGGTCAGGTCGGGGCGGTCGCGGTACCCCCGGGCCACGCCGGCGCCGGCGACGTACAGTTCCCCGACCGTGCCCGGCGGCACCAGACGTCGGGTGTGGTCGAGCACGTAGCCGTGCTGCCCCGCCAGGGGAAGGCCGATGGGTGAGGGCGCGGGCCCGTCGGGGTCGGCCCCGGTGATCTCCCGGAAGGTCACGTGCACGGTGGTCTCGGTGATGCCGTACATGTTGACCAGGACCGGTCGTTCCCCCGCCGGGACGGCGAACCAGTTCCGGTAGTCGCGGGTGTCGAAGGCGTCGCCGCCGAAGACGACGGTGCGCAGCGGCAGGTCGCCGAAGGAGGCGCCGTGTTGGGCCAGGTGGGCGCGCAATCCCTTGAACGCGGCGGGCGTCTGGTTGAGGACGGTCACCCCCTCCTCGCGCAGCAGCCGGTGGACGGCGGCGGGATCGCGCACCTCCTCGACGGCCGGAACGACGACACGTCCGCCGGTGGCCAGTGCCCCCCACAACTCCCAGACGGAGAAGTCGAAGGCCGGCGAGTGCAGCAGTGTCCACACGTCTTTCGGCCCGAAGTCGAAGTGCCGGTCCGCCGCGTCGAGCAGCCAGGCGAGATTGCCGTGGGTGATCTCCACGCCCTTGGGCCTGCCGGTGGAGCCGGAGGTGTAGATGATGTAGGCGAGATCATCCGGTTCCGGGTGGTCCGACGCGCCGTCGGTGGACCCGGTGTTCGGGGCGGGCACCTCGTCGGTATCGGTTCCCCGGACGAGCAGCGTACGAACGGGCAGGCCGCGCAGGGCCGCGGCGCCGGTGTCGTCGGTGACCGCCAGGGAGGCGCCGGCGTCGGCGAGGGTGTCGGCCCGACGGGCGCGGGGATGGGTCGGGTCCAGTGGGAGCTGGGCGGCTCCCGCCCGCCAGACACCGAGCAGGGCGACCACCAGGTCGGCCGACCGGTCGAGGCAGACACCGACCGGCTCGCCCGGTCGGACGCCCGCCGCCCGCAGCCGGTCCGCCAGGGCCCGCGAGGCGGTGTCGAGTTCGGCCCGGGTGAGATCGACCCCGCCGGCGCGCACGGCGACGGCGTCGGGGTCCCGCCGCAGCCACCGCGTCAGCCGCTCGGGGACCGACCGGGGGGAGGAGGTGGGCCCGGGCAGCGGGTGGGCGGGGCTCCCGGGGCCGAGCAGCGACTCGCGCTCCCCGGGGGTGAGCAGGTCGCCGGCGCCCAGCGGGATGTCGGGGCGGTCGGCGAAGAGCCGCAGGGCGGCCGTGGTGTGGTCGGCGAGCCGGGAGACGGTCGTTTCGGTGAAAAGGTCCGGCCGGTAGACGAACACCAGCTTCTGCCGTCCCCCCTCGTCCCGGACCTCCAGGGAGAGGTCGAACTTCGCGGTGGTCAGGTCGATGGACACGGGGGTGCCGACGGCATCGCCGAGGACGAACCCGGCGCCGTCCCGGACCGGGGTGTAGGAGAACAGCACCTGCACCAGGGGGTTGCGCGAGAGGTCCCGTTCGGGAGCGAGCACGTCCACCACGCGTTCGAAGGGCAGGTCCTGGTGGGAGAGCGCGCCGAGGACGCGTTCGCGGGTGTGACCCAGCACCTCGTCGGGAGTGGGGTCGCCGGGCAGGTCGGTGCGCACGACGAGGGTGTTGACGAAGAAGCCGACGAGCCGTTCGGTCTCGGGCCGCTCCCGGTTGGCGACGATGGTGCCGATCGCGATGTCGCTCTGCCCGCTGTGCAGTGCCAGCGCCGTGCGAAAGGCCGCCATGAGGGTCGTGTAGGGAGTGGTGTCGGCGCGGCGGCCGATCCGGGCGACCGTCTCGGACATTTCCTCCGACAACTCGACCGTGTGAACCGCCCCGACCGGGGAGCGGGTCTCGGGTCGCGGATGGTCGGTGGGCAGCTCCAGGGGGGTGACACCCGCGAGCGTGGAGCGCCAGTACTCCAGCGACACGTCATGGTCCGCCCCGCGCTGCCAGACGGCGTAGTCGGTGTAGTCGACGGGCAGCGGGGGCAGGGCGGGGGCCCCGCCGCGGACACGGGCTCGGTGGAACTCGGCGAGGTCGCGCACCAGCACGTCCAGCGACCACCCGTCGGAGACGATGTGGTGCATCGCCAACACCAGCACGTGGTTCTCGTGGCCGGCCCGGATCAGGGTGGCGCGGAAGGCGGGTTCGACGGCGAGGTCGAAGGGACGGAGGGCCGCTTCCCGGACCGCCTCGGCGACCGCCTCCCCGGGGTCCCGGGAGGGATCGTCGGCCGTCGGATCGACCAGTTCCAGTCCGGCCCCGTCGGGGGGCAGGACGCGCTGGGCGGGGACACCGTCGTGGTCGGGGAAGACCACCCGCAGCTGTTCGTGGCGGGCGACGAGGTCGCGGACGGCGCCGTCCAGGGCGGCGACGTCCAGCGGCCCGGTGAACCGCCAGGCGGCGGGCATCAGGTATTCGGTGCCGCCGGGGTCGAGCTGTTCCAGGAAGTACAGGCGCTGCTGGGCGGCGGACAGGGGGGTCTCCCCGGTCCGGGGTGAACGGCGGGGGATGACGGTCGCCGCGGGGGCGACGGACCGACCGCGGAGCCGCTGTTCCAACAGGCGTCGGGCGGCCGGGGAGAGGTCACCGCGGGTGATCGGGGCGGGAGCGACCCGGGGAGTGGTCATGGCGTGTCTTCCCATCTGTCTCGGGAGGCGGTCGGATTACTCGACGGTGAGGGAGAGATCGATCTCGTCCTCGCTCATGGCGGCGATCTGCTCGAGGAGTTGGCGTTCCACTTCGGCGGCGAGTCGCTCGACCGTGGGATGTTCGAAGATGTCGCGGACGCGGATGGGGCAGTCGAACGCGGCCCGCAGGCGGGAGGCGGCGGCCACGGCCCGCAGGGAGTGGCCGCCCAGGACGAAGAAGTCGTCGTGGACCCCCACCTCGGTCACGCCCAGCACCTCGGCCCAGATCTGGGCGGTCACCGTCTCGGTGGGGGTGCTCGGGGCGGTGAAGACGGTCGGGGCGGGCGGTTCCGGATCGGGCAGGGCGGCCCGGTCGAGTTTGCCCTGCACGGTGCGCGGCAGGTGGTCCAGGAGGATGAACGCGGTCGGGACCATGTAGGCGGGCAACAGGTCACGGCACCGCTCGGCCAACGCCTCCCGCGCGACGCCGTCGCCGGTGACGTAGGCGACCAGGGCGGGGGTGCCGCGCAGTTCGCGGACCAGGACTGCCGCGGCGGTGACGCCGGGGCAGTCGGCCAGGACGGCCTCGATCTCGCCGGGCTCGATGCGGAAGCCCCGGATCTTGACCTGGTCGTCGGTGCGGCCCAGGAACTCCAGGTCGCCCGAGGGC
>NZ_JAJUWS010000030.1 GCF_021390475.1 Streptomyces sp. ST2-7A | reverse complement strand
GCCCCCCCCCCCCCCCGCCGGTTTTTCGCATTCGGCCACCGCCCCGGCGCATCGGTCCCGGTGAGCGATCCTGTCCCCGGAGACCGGCACCGGGTCCCGACCTCCGCTTCCCCATTACCGGCCCCGGAGACCGACTCCGGCCCCCGGCTCATCGGTACCGGGGACCGACCCCGGCCCCGGGAACGTTCCCCGCCTCTCCGGCCACCGGTCCCGGAGCCGGTGACCTGGACGGGGTTCGGCCCCGGGCCGGTACCGGACCCTGTCCCGGCTCGACAACGGTCCCGGCCGCCTGCCGGGCCGGCACCGCGCCCACTCCCGCCCCGACCCGGCGGCCGGTAATCGTGCCCCGCCCGGTGCCGCCTCCGGCCCCCGGAGGGGGACCATGGCCCGCCCCGGTGCTCGACTCCCCGGGCGTGCCGTGAGGCGGGCACCGGGGCGACGGTGGCCGGTCGCGGAAACGCGACCGCCCCGTGAACCGGCCCGGCGGCCGGTCGGCGGGGGCTCCCCACCCCGTGAACCGGGGCGGGGTCGGCTCAGGCCCGCCGCAGGCGGAACACGGCGCCGGTCGACTCGTCCGCGAACTCCCGGCCGAGGCCCGCGTCCGCGTCGGCCGTCCCGCTCCCGTCGCTCTCGCCCTCCTCCTCGAAGGCCACCGCCAGCACCTCGCCGGAGATCAGCGCCTGGTGATCGGCGAGCGCCCGCGCGGTCTCGGCGTCCGAGGCCCGCCAGCGCACCACGATCCGGTCGGTGACCTCCAGCCCGCTGTTCTTGCGTGCCTCCTGAAGGGTCCGGATCGCGTCCCGGGCCAGTCCGGCCCGGCGCAGCTCGGGGGTGATCTCCAGATCCAGGGCCACCGTCGCGCCGGAGTCCGAGGCGACCGACCAGCCCTCGCGGGGCGTCTCGGTCACGATGACCTCCTCGGGGGAGAGCTGCACCCGCTCCCCCTCCACCTCGACGAAGGCGTCACCGGAGCGCAGGGCGGCGGAGAGCTCCGCCGCGTCCGCCGCCGCGATCGCCTTCGCGACCACCGGCGTCCGCTTGCCGAAGCGCTGTCCCAGGGCCCGGAAGTTGGCCTTGGCGGTGGTGTCCACCAGGGAGGTGCCCATTTCGGCCAGGGAGGCCAGCGAACCGACGTTCAGCTCCTCGGCGATCTGCCCGCGCAGGTCGTCGTCGAGCAACTCGAAGCCCTGTGCCGCCACCAGCGCCCGGGAGAGCGGCTGACGGGTCTTGACGCCGGACTCCGCGCGGGTGGCACGGCCCAGTTCGACCAGACGCCGCACCAGCAGCATGTCCTGCGACAGGTCGGGGTCGATCAGCGAGGCGTCCACCTCCGGCCAGGAGGCCAGGTGCACCGAGTCCGTGGCATCCGGTGTCACCGGCAGGATGAGGTCCTGCCACACCCGCTCGGTGATGAACGGCACCAGCGGCGCCATCATCCGGGTCACCGCGTCCAGCACCTCGTGCAGGGTGCGCAGCGCCGCCGGGTCGCCCTGCCAGAACCGCCGTCGTGAACGCCGCACGTACCAGTTGGACAGGTCGTCCACGAAGGTGGACAGCAGCTTTCCGGCCCGCTGGGTGTCGTAGGACTCCATGGCCCGGGTGACCATCTCCACCAGCGCGTGGGTCTCGCCCAGCAGCCAGCGGTCCAGTAGCGGGCGGTCGGCCGGGGCCGGGTCCGCCGCGCCGGGCGACCAGTCCGAGGTGCGGGCGTACAGCGACTGGAAGGCGACGGTGTTCCAGTAGGTCAGCAGGGTCTTGCGGACCACCTCCTGGATGGTGCCGTGGCCCACCCGCCGGGCCGCCCACGGGCTGCCGCCGGCGGCCATGAACCACCGCACCGCGTCCGCGCCGTGCTCCTCCATCAGCGGGATCGGCTCGAGGATGTTCCCCAGCGACTTGGACATCTTGCGGCCGTCCTCGGCGAGGATGTGGCCCAGGCAGACCACGTTCTCGTACGCCGAGCGGTCGAAGACCAGGGTGCCGACGGCCATCAGGGTGTAGAACCAGCCCCGGGTCTGGTCGATCGCCTCGGAGATGAACTGCGCCGGGTACCGCTTCTCGAACAGCTCCTTGTCGCGGTGCGGGTAGCCCCACTGCGCGAAGGGCATCGAGCCGGCGTCGTACCAGCAGTCGATGACCTCCGGCACCCGCTCGGAGGGCAGGTCACAGCCCTCCGCGGGGCATTCGAAGGTGACCGCGTCGATGAACGGGCGGTGCGGGTCCAGCGCCGACTGGTCGGTGCCGCTCAGCTCGCTCAGCTCGGCCAGCGACCCGACGCAGGTCAGGTGTTCCTCGGCACACCGCCAGATCGGCAGCGGCGTGCCCCAGTAGCGCTTGCGGGACAGCGCCCAGTCCACGTTGTTGCTCAGCCAGTCACCGAAGCGACCGTTCTTGACCGACTCGGGGGTCCAGTTGGTCTTCTCGTTCTCCCGCAGCAGAGCGTCCTTGATCCGCGTGGTGCGGATGTACCAGGAGGGCTGCGCGTAGTACAGCAGCGCGGTGTGGCAGCGCCAGCAGTGCGGGTAGCTGTGCTCGTAGACCAGGTGCCGGAAGAGCAGGCCCCGTGCCTCCAGGTCGGCCACCAGCACCTCGTCGGCCTTCTTGAAGAACTGTCCGCCGACCAGGTCGAGACCCTCCTCGAAGGTCCCGTCGGGGCGGACCGGGTTGACCACCGGCAGGTTCCGGGCCCGGCAGGTCTCCAGGTCGTCCTCACCGAAGGCCGGCGCCTGGTGCACCAGACCGGTGCCGTCCTCGGTGGTCACGTACCCCGCGGTCAGCACCAGGTGGGCGGTCGGCCCCTCGGCGGGGAACTCCACCAGGTCGAAGGGCCGGCGGTAGGTCCAGTCCTCCATCTCGCGGCCGGTGAAGCGCTCCTCCCCGACGGTCCATCCCTCGCCCAGGGTCTTCTCCACCAGCGGTTCGGCGACGACCACCCGCTCCTCGCCGTTCCCGGCGACCACGTAGGTGACATCGGGGTGCACCGCGACGGCGGTGTTGGAGACCAACGTCCACGGGGTCGTCGTCCAGATCAGCAGCGACGCCTCCCCGGCCAGCGGGCCGGAGGTCAGCGGGAAGCGGACGTAGACGGACGGGTCGTCCACCGTCTCGTAGCCCTGGGCCAGCTCGTGGTCGGACAGGCCGGTGCCGCAGCGCGGGCACCACGGGGCGACCCGGTGGTCCTGCACGAGCAGGCCCTTGTTGAAGATCTCCTTCAGCGACCACCAGACCGACTCGATGTATCCGGGGTCCATCGTGCGGTAGGCGTCGTCGAGGTCCACCCAGTAGCCCATCCGGGTGGTCAGCTCGGCGAACGCGTCGGTGTGACGGGTCACCGACTCCCGGCACCGGGCGTTGAACTCGGCGATGCCGTACTTCTCGATGTCCTGCTTGCCGGTGAAGCCCAGCTCCTTCTCCACCGCCAGTTCCACCGGCAGGCCGTGGCAGTCCCAGCCGGCCTTCCGGCTCACGTGGTAGCCGCGCATGGTGCGGAAGCGGGGGAAGACGTCCTTGAAGACCCGGGCCTCGATGTGGTGGGTGCCGGGCATGCCGTTGGCGGTGGGCGGGCCCTCGTAGAAGACCCACTCCGGACGGCCCTCGGTCGCCTCCAGCGAACGGGCGAAGGTCTTGTTCTCCCGCCACAGGTCGAGCACCTCGTGCTCCAGACCCGGCAGGTCCACCCGGGCGGGCACGGGCCGGTAACGGGCGGGGTCGGCCCCGGCGGTCGGCGAGGGGGAGGTGGAATCGTTCATCGGGGCATCCTCCGGCGGGACGGGTGTCGTTCCGTCGGAGGGACGAGAGGTCCGCCGTCATTCGGCGGGCATCCCGCGGTACCACCCTCCTTGGCGGCGTCCGCCCCGCCCGGGGTCGGTCGTCGCCCTCTCGTTCGTCAGCGCTGCCGGTTCTACTCGGTCACCCGCGCGGGGGCCTTTCCTCCGACGGCTCCGGGGTGATCTTCACATCGAGCGGGCCCCCGGGCTCCCACCGTCCCCGGGTCGCTGCGGGCCGCCGGCGACGCTACTCGTCCCCATCAACGCCTCTCGCTGTCGCCCAGTGTACGGGCCGGGCCGACGAGGCATCGACCCGTTTGTCCGACCGTCCGCCGGCCCGTGTCGGTCCTCCGCCGTCCTCCATCCGTTCCGCCCCGTCCTCCGGGCCGTGAAGGGACCGACGAACGGCGCCCCGCACCGGTCGCCCCGTCCGGCGCGCCGGGTTTGCCGTCCGCTTTCGGGAGATTTATGGTTCCGGTCACGATTGTTCCCGTCCGACGGGCCCCGAGGGCACGCGGACTCCGGGAGCACGGAGGCGGGAGCCGCCGCCAGGCGCTCCCCGGGCGGAACCGGCGGACCCGGTGGGTCCCGGTGGTGAGGAAGACGGCCATGCAGACTCCCGGAGCGAAACGGACGGTGCCGACCGGTGGTACCTCCGGCCCCACGGGCGGGGACCGGCGTCGGGTCGCCCGGCGCCGCACCGCCCGGGAGGCGGCCGACCACGCGGAGGGGACCGACTCCGGGAACCCGGCCGGCCCCGAGGACACCGGAGGCGACGGGGCCGAGGCGGCCGACGCGATGGAGAGGGCCGACGGGCCCGGGGGCGACGAGGTCGATGCCTCTCGCCCGGACACCGCCTCCCGACGGGCGGACGCCCGCCGTCGCACCGCCCGCCGGGCCGAGGAGGTCGAAGCCGCCGCGGACCCCGACCGGGCGGCGGACGGCGAGACCTCCGACGGCCCCCACGGGACCGCCGGGGAGGTCCCGGACCTCCCGGTCCGCCCCGGCGAGGAGCCCTGGACCGCGGAGGAGGTGCTGACCATCCGGACCGCCCTGCGGGAGGAGGCCGACACCCTGCGCGCCGAGATCACCGCCGGGGAGACGGCGCTGAGCGGCCTGATGCGGGACTCGGTGGACACCGCCGGCGACGACGAGGCCGACACCGGTACCCGCAACATGACGCGGGAACACGAGATGGCCATCGTCGCCAACGCCCGGGAGATGCTGCGCCAGACCGAGCGGGCGCTGCTGCGTGTGGACGAGGGGACCCACGGCCGTTGCGAGGGCTGCGGCGGCCCCGTCGGGAAGGCGCGGATGCTGGCCTTTCCCCGGGCGACCCTGTGCGTGGAGTGCAAGCAGCGGGCCGAACGTCACCACTGATCCCCGTCGCCCCCCGTCCCGGGAGAGCACGGGAACGGGTGTCGTACGCTCATGAGGTGACCGATGCGGAGCGGACCATCAACCCACCCGACGAGATCCCGGCGGCGGACGACCGCGGGACGCCGAGTGGGGCGTCCGCCGATGCCCGTCCCGGCGACCGACCCGACCCGGCCGCGGCTTCCGACGCCGGCGCGCCCGGCGAGCCCGTCGGCGGGACCCCGGAGTCAACCCCGGGGAAGTCGGGAGAGCCGGGGGAACCCGGTGACGCCGATGCCCCGGAGGATGGGGACGGCGGCGAGGGGAAGGACGCCCCCGTCGCGCGCGGCCCTCGCCGGATCGGTGTCCTGGCCGCCATCGCCGGTGTGGTCTACCTCTTCGACCTGATCAGCAAGATCATCGTCGTGGAGTGGCTGGAGCACCGCGCGCCGGTCGAGATCCTGGGGGAGTGGCTGCGCTTCGAGGCGGTCCGCAACAGCGGCGCGGCCTTCGGCATGGGGCAGGCGCTGACGGTGGTCTTCACCGCCATCGCGACCATCGTGATCCTGGTGATCATCCGCCTGGCCCGGAAGCTGTACAGCACGCCCTGGGCGATCGCGCTCGGCCTGCTGCTCGGCGGCGCGCTGGGTAACCTCACCGACCGGATCTTCCGCGCCCCCGGCGTCTTCCAGGGAGCGGTGGTGGACTTCATCGCGCCCAAGTACTTCGCCGTCTTCAACCTCGCCGACTCGGCGATCGTCTGCGGCGGCATCCTGATCGTCCTGCTCTCCTTCCGCGGCCTGGACCCCGACGGCACCGTCCACCGCGACTAGGGCGTGTCCCGTGACCTCGGGTGGGTCATCGGTCCACCGCCGGACGGTGGCCCGGGTGCGTGAAGCCGGTTCCCGGCCCGGCGCGCCTGCTCGCCGGAGTCGCGTTCCCGCCGGGGTGGATGGGGTTCCTCCCACCCCGGGACGTCATCGACGCCCACCCCGTACCACCCTCCGAGTCCCCGAACCCCACCGCCCCGGTCCGCCGTAAACCGGGTGCGGGCCCCGGACGCGGTGGTGTGTGATCGGGGGTATGGCGATCGCGTTGGGCAAGCCGGGAGTCGACGGGCTGAACGAGACCGTGGGCGTGCTGCGGGAGTGGCAGCACGACAGGGCTCCGATGCAACTGCATCCGGGGGACCCGGGCTGGTTCCACCGCCTCGGCGCGGAGGCGACGGCCGCGGCGCTCCGGACCTGGAAGCGGGACGGACGGATTCTCGCCGTCGGGCTGCTGGACGGTCCCGGGCTGTTGCGACTGGCGATCGCGCCGGATGCCCGGCGGGACGAGGAGTTGGCGCGTCGGCTGGTCGAGGACGTGACCGAGCCGGAGCGCGGCGTGCTGCCCGACGGGAAGGTGTGCGTCGAGGCGCCGGCGGGCGCGTTGATCAGGGACCTGCTGGCCGAAGGCGGCTGGAACGCCGACGAGCCGTGGACGCCGCTGCGCCGCGACCTCACTGAGCCGGTGGAGGACCCGGGTGCGCGGATCGAGGTGATCGGGCCGGACCGGGCGCACGGGCGGACCGCCGTGCACCGGGCGGCGTTCGACGGGTCGTCGTTCACGGATGAGCGTTGGCACGCGATGGCGGCCGGCCCGGGGTATGCCGACGCCCGGTGCCTGGTCGCGTACGACGACCGGGACGACGCGGTGGCGGCGGTGACGGTGTGGTCGGCCGGTCCGGGGAGGCCCGGGTTGCTCGAGCCGATGGGTGTGCACCGGGAGCATCGTGGTCACGGCCACGGCAGGGCGATCACCCTCGCGGCGGCGGCGGCACTCCGGGAGCTGGGCTCGTCGAGCGCGATCGTCTGCACCCCCGGCTCCAACGTCGGAGCCGTCGCCACCTACGAGTCGGCCGGCTTCCGGCGACTTCCCGAGGTCCCGGACCTCTGCCGGGAGGCGTAGGTGTCGCGGCTCATGACATCGGTCCGGCACGGGCCGGTACCGGCGAAACCGAGGTGCCCCGGCGGGCACCGGTCGGGTACCGTGCGGGCCATGTCGAGCCCCGAGTCGGACAGGGCGGGGGCTTTCGGTCACGTGCCGTCAGCCCCCTGAACCCGCGTTCACAGTTCTGTCGTCCCGTCGTCTTCCACGGCCGGACGAGTACGCCTTTGGGTGCTGACCGCGGTGACGAGATGACCCTCTCTCGTTTCTCCTCACCTCGGAGTCACTCGATGCCCCTCCCGCTGTACCTGCTCGCCGTGGCGGTCTTCGCCATGGGCACCTCGGAATTCATGCTCGTCGGCCTCGTGCCGGACATCGCCTCGGACCTCGCCGTCACCGTCGGGGCGGCGGGCACGCTCACCTCGGCCTTCGCGATCGGCATGGTCGTCGGCGCCCCGCTGATGGCGACGCTCGCCCGCCGATGGCCCGTGCGTTCCGGCCTTCTCGCCTTCATCATCGCCTTCGCGGCGGCCCACGCCGTGGGTGCCGTCACCACGAGCTTCTCCGTCCTGTTCGCGACCCGCGTCGTGGCGGCGCTCGCCAACGCCGGGTTCCTCGCCGTGGCCCTGACGGCCGCCGCCACGCTGGTCCCTCCCGACAGAAAGGGACGCGCGCTCGCCGTGCTGCTGTCGGGGGTCACGGTGGCCACCATCGTCGGTGTCCCGGGAGGAGCGGTGCTCGGCACACTGTTCGGATGGCGGGCCACGTTCTGGGCCGTCGCCGTTCTCTGCCTTCCCGCCGCCATCGGCGTCACCACGGGAATCCCGGCGGGGCGCGCGCACGGGAACGGGGGTGGGAGGCCGGCGCTGCGATCGGAGTTCGCGCGACTCGGAAGTCCCCGCCTGCTCCTGGTCATGTCGCTCGGTGCGATGGTGAACGCGGCGACCTTCGCGAGTTTCACCTTCCTCGCTCCCGTCGTGACCGACACCGCCGGGCTGGGCGAGCTGTGGGTTCCCGTAGCCCTGGTCCTCTTCGGCGTCGGTTCCTTCGTCGGGGTCACCGTCGCCGGACGACTGTCCGACCGGCGGCCCGACGCGGTCATCGCGGTCGGCGGCCCACTGCTGCTCGTCGGCTGGCCGGCCCTGGCAGTGCTGGCCGATCGGCCGGTCGCCCTGCTCGTCCTCGTATTCGCACAGGGCGCGCTGTCGTTCGCGCTGGGCAGCACACTGATCACGCGGGTTCTCCACGAGGCGGCGGGAGCCCCCACCATGGCCGGCTCGTACGCGACCGCCGCGCTCAACGTCGGTGCCGCCGTCGGACCGCTCCTCGCCGCGACCACCCTCGCCACCGGGCTCGGGAACCGCGGGCCGTTGTGGGCGAGCGGGCTTCTCGTCGCTGTCGCGCTGCTCGTCGCCTTCCCCCTCCGCGCCGTGATCGCGGCGCGGCCGGGCGACGAGGCGCTTCGTCGAACTCCGTGAACATCCCCTCGGAGAGCGAGAAGCCCGGCTCCCCACGATCCGGGTGTGGTCCCGACCCGAACCCGGCGGTCCCGAGCGGGCCGTCGAGATCTCCCGGGTGGGTGGGGCGGGAACGTCCACTTCCCCGGGAGGCCTCGCCCCCCACTCACGGGATCGACGCGCGGGCGGGTGCTCCCGCCTCGGTTCCGATAACCATCGATGTAATCTTGAACCCGGGCAAAAGGAGCGCCCGGATCCCCGGTTCCTTCCACCGCGGCACACCGGTCGGCAGTCGGGCCGAGCGCATCGTGACGCCGAGTTCGCCGTGGTGGACAACGGCTCCGGTGTACGCCTCGGGATGAGGGGCATTCATGACGCTCTCGGCGGGCAGCCGAGTGGGCCTGGCCGGGGCGGCGGTGGTCGGGGTCGCCTTCGGCATGGCCCGGTACGCCTACGGTCTGACGCTGCCCGACATCCGACAGGACCTGGAACTCTCCGAACCGGTACTCGGCCTCATCGCCGGTGCCACGTTCACCGGCTACCTGGCCGGCCTGTTGTTCGCGGGGCCGTTCGCCGCCCGGCGCGGTTCGCGGGCGCCGACGACCGTGGGCGGGGTCTGCGGCGTGGGGGGCGCGGTGATCGTGACCCTCGCGCAGTCTCCCTGGTCGCTCGCCGTCGGCGCGGTACTGGCCGGTAGCGCGGGTGGCTGGGTCTGGGCACCCTACTCCGACATCGTGACGCGAACGGTGGCCCGGCGGCAGCGGCCGAGAGCGTTGGCGATCATCACGACCGGCACCAGCGGCGGACTGGTCGTGCTGGGGGGCCTGGCCGTCCTCGCGGTACTGGGATCCTGGCGCCTGGTCTGGGCCGGCATCGCCCTCGCCGCCGTGGCCGCCGCCGTGGTGAACCTCCGCCTGGTGCCGCGAACCGGGCCGGCCCCGAGCCCGGACGAACGACACGGGGCCTCCTCACTCGCGAGAACGCTGGGGGTTCCGGCCGCCTACTCCGTGGTCTACTTCGCGGCCGTCGTCGTCTACTTCACCTACGCCGCGGATGTCCTCACCCGCGGCCTCCCGGCGGCAGCCGTCCCGGCGCTCTACGCGATCATCGGCGTCACCGGCATGGTGGGTGTGGTGACCGGCGCCGTCGCGTGGCGACTGGGCAGTTCCCGGGTCGCGGCGCTCTGCCTCGTGACGGTGGCCGCGGCGCTGGCGCTCCTCGGGACGGCCGGTGACTCCATGATCGCGACGGTGGTCTCGGCCACCGTCTTCGGCCCGGGGTACATGATCGGTTCGGCGGTGTTGGCGGTCTGGACCGCCGAACTGGTGCCCGACCGCGCGGGCGCGGCGTTCACGGGCTGTCTGGTCGTGGGAGCCGTCGCCTCGGTCGCGGCACCGGTCCTCGCCGGTGCGGTGATCCCCGAGCTGGGACTGGGGGTGCTGCTCGTCCTCACCGCCGTGGTGTCACTGCTCGGCGGGGTGGCGCTGATGCTGTACGGGGTCTCGGAAAGGGGCGCCGTCGCGGGGGAAACCGAGCCGTGACGCGGGAAGGCCGGGTCCTCGTCGACGGGCACGCCCCGCCCGGGGAGGTGCCGGAAACCCCGTCGGTCGAATCCACCCCGGGTACCGGGTCCGCTCCGAAGCCACAGCGGTGGGGGACCGACCGCGATACCGGGGCGGTCATCGACCCGGGGCATCGCCGGAATGGCCGAGGGACGGCATGCCCCGCGCCGACCGGCGCAGGTCAGATGTGGGGCTGCCGGTCGCCGACGACGGAAAGCAGCTTGAGTTTCTCGTGGCTCTCGGTTCCGGGGGTGGCCGTGTAGACGAGGAGCGCCTGGGCCCGGTCGGTGTCGTGGAGGATCTGGCAGTGCAGTTCCAGGAGACCGAGCTCGGGGTGCTGGATGCGTTTGCCGTCGCCTTCACGGCGGATGCCGATCTCGTGGGCGCTCCACAGCGCTACGAACTCCTCGCTCCGCTCGAGGAGTGCGTCCACGATCCGGCCGGCGCGGGAGTCGGTTCCCTGGCGTGAGTAGACGGCGCGCAGTTCAGCGGTGAAGATCCGGCTGTGGGCCGGGTGGTCGGCTTCGGGGTGGATGCGCCGGGAGCGGGGATCGGTGAACCAGCGGTGGACCAGGCTGCGGTCCATACCGGTGTAGTCGGTTTCGTTGCCGACCAGGGCGACGGCCGGACGGGTCTGTACCAGTGTTTCGGCCAGGGAGCTCATGACCTGGGCCGGGGTGTCGTGAAGCCGGTCCAGGATGCGCATCATGCCGGGTGAGACGTGGTCGGTGTGCGGGCTGCGGCTGGGCGTGTTGTGGCCGGCCATGCGGAAGAGGTGGTCGCGTTCGTCCAGTGACAGGTGCAGGCCACGGGCGAGGGCGGCGAGCATCGGCTCGGAGGGCATCGGGCCGCGCTGCTGCTCGATGCGGGCGTAGTAGTCGGTGGACATCCCGCACAGCGCGGCGATCTCCTCGCGGCGCAGACCGCGGGTACGCCGCCTGGGGCCGCGGGGCAGGCCGACATCCTCGGGTTGCAGTGCCTCGCGCCGGGTGCGCAGGAAGTCGGCCAGCTGGGCTCGGTCCATGGCGGCAATCCTCATCTCGGGTCGCGCAGGGGTGGCGGGACTGCACCCCGGTGGGGGCGCACCGTTCCATCGGTCGGTGCCGGGCGGCGGTTCGATGCCTCGGAGAGGCGGATGCCGGTCGGTTTCTGTGAGGGCTCCCGGATGCGCCGGGCACTCTCGGGACGGCGGGCGTTCTTGTCCGGGGGCTGCTCGGCAGGGGCGCCGCCGAGGGGCAGGAGACGCTCGGGTTCCCGTGGAACATACAGCCGCGGGCGCGGGCCGGTCGCCGCGTATGGAGCGGGCAGCGGTCCGGCCTCCGGAGGCCGGACGAGGAGATATCGGCGCGGGCGAAGCGGCGGATCGGCTTCACGGGGGTGTCCTCGGAGCGGCCCACGGGTCCGGGCGGCCGGCGGGTTGGTGGGTGTGATACCCGGGGTGAACGCGCCCCCGGACGGTCGCCCGCCATGCCTGTCGCCGGTCGCACTGCCCGTGCTCGCCGTGACCGCCCGGCGTTCCGCCGCTCTCCCTCCGCCGGCTGTGGCTCTCGGCCACGCCCTCTTCGCTCCGGACGTGTCGTCAAGCGAACGTGACGCCGGCCAGGTCGCAGGAGACATCCCACAGCCGGGCGGCCTCCCGGGGGTCGCGGGCGGAGCGGTAGATCCTCTCCTCGGTCGCCGCGCCGGTGAGGTGCCCCAAGCCCCGGGGGCCGTAGAAGCGGCCGCCCTCGGCAGCAGGGCTGGTCGCCGCGTGGAACGCGGGACGCAAGCCGCCCTCCACTCTTTGGACGGGCCAGCCGATCGGTGCGAAGAGCCGGAACATCGCGTCGAACTGCGACCTGCTGCCGCCCATGGTCGGTCCCGCGGCCTGCAGGTTGGTCTGCGTGAACCCGGGGTGGGCGACGTTGCTGGTGATGCCCCAGCCGTTGGCGCGGCTGCGCCGGTCCAGCTCCAGGCCGAAGAGCATGGTCCCCAGCTTCGACTGGCTGTAGGCGGGCCAGGGCTTGTACGCGTGTTCGAACTGCAGGTCCTCCCAGTTCATCTTGCCGATCATGGCGGCGGCCAGGGCGGATTGAGTGGTGACCCGGGCACGGCCGGCGATCAGCAACGGAAGAATTCGGGCGACCAGGGCGAAGTGCCCCAAATGGTTGGTGCCGAACTGCAGCTCGAAGCCGTCGGCGGTGGTGTGCCGGGTGGGCGGCGTCATGACCGCGGCGTTGTTGATCAGGATGTCGATCGGCCGCCCCTCCTCGTTCAGGCGGTCGGCCAGCGCGGCGACCGACGCCAGCGACGCCAGATCGAGCGTCCGCATGGAGGAGTTGCCGCCGATCCTCTCCAGCGCGGCCCGGCCCTTCGCTGCATTGCGTACCGGGATGATGACCTCGGCACCGGCCCGGGCGAGGCGGTGAGCCAGGCCGAGCCCGATCCCGTCGCTGCCACCCGTGACGACGGCGAGCTTGCCCCGCAGATTCGTTTCGTCCATGACTCGATCATGGTCCGCCCGTCCGCCCGGATGAAGGCCCTTGTTATCCGGGGATGAGCGGTCCCTGCCTACCGCGCTGCGGGGGGCCCGCGCGTCCCGGTGGACGGTCCCCGGCCGGGACGTCCGCGGCGGCTGTCCGACGCGGAATCGGTCTGTCTGCTGATCGCTCGGGTCCTGCGGAACCGCCGGGCGCGGACCGGGGTTCCTCCGTGTGGAGAGCCCCGGGTTCACGCCGGGATCTCCTCCGATCGCCCGGCGGTCTCCCGGGGCATCCGCACGAGGGCCGGGTGGCCGGATGCCCGGTCCGGAGGAACACCGATTCGAGGGCGATTGACACCCTCGTGTCCGTTTATACCCGGATGAGTCGTGTCCGGGCTCCGCGCAGATCCTCCGGGACAAGGCTCACGGCCGTGGCCGATGCCATCGACAGGTGGGCTGCCCACCGAGGGATTACCACCGATGTCCGAATCCCGTACCCCGGCCGCCCGGCCGGGCGGGGAACGCGGACGGGCCCCCGCGCGCTCTCGTCGCGCGGGGGCCCGCCCCGTTTCTTCCGGCCCCACCGGGCGGGTCGGTGTCGGTCAGCTCTTCACTGAGCCGGACATCAGCCCGCCGATGAAGTACTTGCCGAGCACGATGTAGACCACCAGGGTCGGCAGCGAGGCGAAGAGCGCGCCCGCCATGGAGACGCCGTAGTTCTGCAACAGGGCGCCGTTGGCGAGGTTGTTCAGCGCGAGGGTGACCGGCCCGTTGTTGTAGGAGGAGAAGAACACCGCGAACAGGAAGTCGTTCCACGCCGAGGTGAACTGCCAGATCAGCACGACGACGAAGCCGGGCAGCGAGATCGGCAGGATCACCGACGCGTAGGTGCGCAGCATGCCGGCGCCGTCCACCCGGGCCGCCTCGACCAGCTCGTGCGGCACGGTCTGGTAGTAGTTGCGGAAGATCAGTGTGGTGATCGGGATGCCGAAGACCACGTGCAGCAGGATCAGCGTGGGGACGCCGCTGGGCAGTCCGAGGTCCAGGACCAGCTGGTTCAGCGGGATGATCACGGCCTGGTAGGGGATGAACATCCCGAACAGGATCAGGGTGAACACCAGGTTGGCGCCCCGGAAGGTCCAGCGGGAGAGCACGAAGCCGTTGATCGAGCCGAGCAGCGCGGCGAGGACGGCCGAGGGCACCACCATCTGCAGGGTGCGCCAGATGGAGGGGGCGAGCGCGTCCCAGGCGGCGGTCCAGTTGTCGAGCGTCCACTCGGTGGGCAGCGCCCAGGCACGCGCCGGGGAGGCGTCCCCCGATCCCTTGAAGCTCGTCACCAACAGCACGTAGACGGGCACCAGGACCACGGCCAGGAAGAACAGCAGGGCCGCGTAGCGCAGGGTGCGGGCCAGGCCGAAGGGGTTCTTGCGGCGCGGGACGCGCTCCGGTTCGTTCGGGACGCCCGCGAGGTCCCGCGGCGGGACCGCCGGCGTGGTGGTCGCGGTCATCGGTTCTCCTTGTGGTGCGTCCGGACGAGATAGGGAACGACCACCACGGCCACGACGACCAGCAGGATCATGCCCACGGCGGCGGCGTTCGCGTAGTCGAAGCTCGACTTGAACACGTACATGTCCACCGCGGGGACCTTGGTCTGGTAGTTCGCCGGCTTCGAGATCGACATGATCAGGTCGAAGGACTTCAACGACATGTGGCCGATGATGACGAGCGCGGAGAGCGCGACCGGGGACAACTGCGGGAACAGCACGTACCGGTAGAGCTGCCAGGTGGTGGAGCCGTCCACCCGGGCGGCCTCCCGCAGCTCCTCGGGGATGCCCCGGAAGCCGGCGAGGAAGAGCGCCATCACGTAACCGGACAGCTGCCAGATCGCCGGGATCGCGATGGCGATGATGCCGTAGGAGACGTTGTTCCACCAGTTGTTCTGGAGGAAGTCCAGGCCCACCATCTGGAAGAGGCGGTTGAGGCCGGTGGCGGCCTCACCCTGGTTGGAGTTGAGCAGCCACCGCCACACCACACCCGAGGCGATGAAGGAGACCGCCATCGGGAAGAGGTAGATCGAACGGAAGATGCCCTCGCCCTTGAGCGGTCGCTCCAGCAGCCAGGCCCACAGGAAGCCCATGAGCATGGTGCCGACGAGGAAGACCACGGTGTACAGCAGCAGGTTCTTCAGCGAGTGTTGGAATGCCTCGCTGGTCAGCAGGGCCGCGTAGTTCTCGAACCACACGGTCTCCGAGGGCTGCTGTCCGGTGGCCTGGCCCGCCGTGTGGACATCGGTCAGCGACGTTCCGAAGTTCACGGCGATCAACCCGTAGACGAAGACGCCCACGAGGATCAGCGAAGGGGCGAGCAACAGCAGTGGCGCCCCGACCCGTTTGAGGGTTCTGGTCATCGATGTTCTCCCTGGGGGTGACGCGGCGCGTCGCCGGAGGAGGGCCTCCTCCGGCGACGGACCGCGTCACGATCCGGCCCCGGGGCCGGTCCGCGGTGCGGCGGACCGGCCCCGGGGGCTCGCGGGCTGGATCAGCCGGCGTTCGCGGCGGCGAGTTCGGACTGGAAGGTCGCGACGTCGGAGGCGCCGGAGGTGAACTTGCTGGTGGCGTCCGAGATCGCGTTCAGCACGGAGACCGGGGTCGCCGAACCGTGCGCCAGGGAGGAGACGATGGTGTCCTGGCCGAACGACTCGATGGCCGTCTGCTGGTACTCGGAGAACTCCGACGGGTCGGCGTCGGTGCGGGCCGGGATGGAGCCCTTCGCCTTGTTGAAGGCGGTCTGGCCCTCCAGCGAGCCGGCGGTCTGCAGCCAGGCCTTCGCGCCGTCCTCGTTCGGGGCGTCCACCGGCAGGGTGAAGGAGTCGGCGAGGAAGTCGAAGACGCCGTCGGTGCCGGGGACCGGGAAGGCGGTGAAGTCGCCGCCCAGGGCCTTGCCCTGCTCCTCGAAGGCCGCGACCGCCCAGTCGCCCATCACGTTGAAGGCGGCGTTGCCGTCGATGACCATCTGGGTGGCCTCGGGCCAGTCCAGACCGTCACGGTCGTTGTTGGTGTAGCCGATGGCCTGCTCGAAGCTCTCCAGGGCCCCGGTGACCTCGGCGCTCTCCCAGTCGGTGGAGCCGTTCCACAGGCCGGTGTAGGCGTCGGCGCCGAGGTCGGCCAGCAGGATCGTCTCCAGCAGGTGCACCTGGGTCCACGCGGTGGCGACGGACAGCGGGGTGACGCCCGCCTCCTGGAGGGTGTCGAGGTCCTCGAACCACTCGTCCAGCGAGGCGTACTCCCTCTCCGGGTCGATCCCGTTCTCCTCGAGCACGGTGGGGTTGGCCCACACCACGTTGGCCCGGTGGATGTTGGCGGGGATCGAGTAGATGTTCCCCTCGTGGGTGAGCAGGTCGACCAGGTCGGGCGGGAAGGCGTCGCGGAGCTCGAAGTCGTTGTAGAGGGCCGAGACGCTCTGGAGCTGGCCGGCGTTGATGTAGTCGAGCAGCTCCAGGCCCGCGTGGGCCTGGAAGGTGTCCGGCGGGTCGCCCGCCTGGAGGCGGGACTGCAGCAGGTCCTTCGCCGCGGAACCGGCGCCACCGGCGACGGCGCCGTTGACGAACTCGATGTCCGGGTGCTGCTCGTTGAAGACGCCGACCAGGGCGTCCAGGCCGGCCTTCTCGGAGCCGGCCGCCCACCAGGTGAAGACCTCGACGCTGGAGCCGGAGCCCTCACCGTCGCCCGAGCCGGAGTCGCCGCCGTCGTCCGAGCCGCCGCACGCGGAGAGGGTGAGGCCGGCGATGACGGCACCGGCCACCGCCATTCTGGTTCCGTGCTTGCCACGCATGTGCATTCCCTACGCCTTCGTTGCCGTACCGGGGGCCGACGGGCGGGGGAGCGTTGCCGTCGGCCGGCCACCGGGTGCGTCCCCCGTGGTCCGGGGCCCATCAAAGGCCCGCCCCTTGTTGAAGTCAAGAAGTAAATTCAAAGCGCTGCCGAATCGTGTCCCGAGGTCGAGTCGTGTACTCAAGAGGGGGCGGGGCCCCGGAGGATCCCGTCCGCCGCCGCCGGGGACCGGCCGGGAACCCGGCGGGAAACCGCCGGAGACGTGTCGAAACGCCCCGCTGGTTTGTCATGATTCATGGGTATTCATCGGGATTCGGCTTCGGGGGGCGCGCCGGGGCGGGGGGTATCCTGACCGCCGTGCGCACTGACCGGGTGACACCGGGTTCGCAGACTTCACTCCGTGAGGCCAATCGAGCCCGGATCGTGGAGGCCGTCCAGCGGCGTGGCGCGCTCACGCAGATCGAGCTGGCCGGCGTCACCGGGCTGTCCCCGGCCACGGTGTCCAACATCGTCAAGGAGCTGGCCGCGGCCGGTGTCCTGCACACCTCCCCCTCCACCCGCAGTGGCAGACGGGCCCTGCAGGTCAGCCTCGCCCGCAACCTCGGCCTGGTGGCCGGGGTGCACTTCGGTAACCGCTCGCTGCGCGTCGCCCTCGCCGACGCCTCCCTGCGGGTCCTCGCGGACCAGCGGATGCCCCTGGCCCCCGACCACCGCGCCGACGTCGGGCTGCGCCGCGCCGCGCTCCTGGTCACGGAGATGGTCGAGTCGGTCGACGCCGGCCCCGAGGAACTCCTCGCCATGGGCGTGTGCCTCCCCGCCCCGGTCGACCGCCGCACCGGCGGCATCACCACCGTCGGCATGATGCGCGGGTGGGACGGGGTGCCCCTGCCGGAACTGCTCGGCGAGGAGCTGGACGTGCCGGTGGTCGTCGACAACGACGCCAACCTCGGCGCCCTCGCCGAGACCCGCTTCGGCGCCGCCGTCGGCCACGACCCCGTCGTCTACCTGCGGGTCTCCCACGGCGTGGGCGGGGGCCTGGTCCTCGGCGGGCAACTCGTCCACGGCCGCGCCGGCGGCGCGGGTGAGATAGGGCACGTGACGATCGACGAGCGCGGCCCGATCTGCCGCTGCGGCAACCGCGGCTGCCTGGAGACCTTCGTCGGCGCCCCCGCCCTGCTCGGCATGCTGGCCGGCAGTCACGGCAATCTCACCCTGGGGGACCTCATCGGCCGGGCGGCCGAGGGCGACCCCGGCTGCCGCCGCGTGTTGGCCGACACCGGCCGCCACCTCGGGGTGGCCGCCGCCAACATCTGCAACCTCATCGACCCCGGGATCATCGTGGTGGGCGGGCGACTCGCCGAGGCCGGTGACCTGCTCCTCGACCCGATGCGCGCCGTCATCGAGCAGCGGACCATGCCCAGCCCCGCCGGCCCGCCCGGCGTGGCCGCCGCCGCCCTCGGCGCCGCGGCCGAGGTGCGCGGGGCGCTGGCCGTCGCCCTCGACACCGCCGGCGTCGGCGCGGGCGTCGGCGGCGCGCTGGGGGTCGGGCCGTGACCACCGGCCGCGCGCCCCGCACCCCGGGCCCGACCCGCCGACGGGTCCCCGCCGCGCTCGCCGCGCTGCTCGTGACCCTTCTCGCGGCCTGCGCGCCCGGCACCCCCGGCATCGCCGGACCACCCCCCGGTGAACCCTCCGAGGGCACCATCGCCCTGCTGCTCCCCGACGCCAAGACCGCCCGCTACGAGACCTCCGACCGGACCGCCTTCTTCGGTGTCGTCGAACGCCGCTGCCCCACCTGCCGGGTGTACTACGCCAACGCCGACCAGGACGCGGCGCGGCAGCAGGAACAGGCCGAGGCGATGCTCGCCCGCGGCGCCGACGTGCTCGTCCTGGACGCCGTCGACACCGTCGCCGCCGCCGCCATCGTCCGGGAAGCCGCACGTCACGACGTATCCGTCATCGCCTACGATCGCTTCATCGCGGACGCCGACATCGACTACTACGTCTCGTTCGACAGCGAGCTCATCGGATACCTCCAGGGAACCGCCCTGGTGGCCGCGGTGCGGGAGCGGGGACCACGCCCGGACGGACGCCCACCCGGCGTCCTCCTCGTCCACGGTTCACCGACCGATCCCAACTCCGCGGAGCTCGCCGCCGGTGTCCACCGCGCGCTCGAGGGAGAGGACATCGAGGTGCTCGCCGAGTACGACACCCCCGACTGGAGCCCGGACCGGGCCACCGACTGGGTCGAGGGGCAGCTCACCCAGTTCGGCGACCGGGTGGACGGCGTCAACGCCGCCAACGACGGCATCGCGGGTGGCGCCATCGCCGCGATGAAGGCCGCCGGCCTCGACCCGGTGCCGCCCGTCACCGGGCAGGACGGCGAACTCGCCGCCGCGCAGCGCATCATCTCCGGCGACCAGTACATGACCGTGCACAAGGCGACCGCCGAACAGGCCCGCACCGCCGCCGAACTGGCGGTGCGCCTGCTGCGCGGCGAGTCCCCGCGCACCGCCGCCGTCATCGAGGGCGTGCCCAGCCTGCTGCTCGCCCCCCGTGCCGTCGGGGTCGAGGACGTGCGGCGCGTCCTGGTGGACGGCGGCGTCCACTCGGTGGACGCCATCTGCACCTCCTCCTACGAGACGGCGTGCCTGCGGGTCGGCCTGCTGGAGGAGGTGCCGTGAGCACGCCCGCGCCCTTCCTCTCCCTGCGGGGGGTCTCGAAGAACTTCGGGGGCGTCCGCGCCCTGCGCGACATCGACCTCGACGTCCGGCCCCGCGAGGTGCTCGGCGTCATCGGCGACAACGCGGCCGGCAAGTCCACCCTCGCGGGGATCATCGCCGGCGTGTACCGGCCCGATGCCGGGCGGATCCTCGTCGACGGCCGGCCCGTCGTCCTCGGCTCCCCGGCCGAGGCCCGCCGACTGGGCATCGCCGCCGTCTTCCAGAACCTCGCCCTGTGCGACAACCTCGACGTGGTCGAGAACCTCTTCCTCGCCCACGAGCCCACCCGGGCCGGCCTCCTCGACGAGGTCGCCATGGAACGCGAGGCGTGGGACCTCCTCGGTCAGCTCGCCACGAGCGTTCCCTCGCTCCGGGTCCCGGTGCGGGAACTCTCCGGCGGACAGCGGCAGATCGTCGCCGTCGCCCGGGCGCTCCTCGGCTCGCCCCGCGTCGTGGTCCTCGACGAGCCCACCGCCGCCCTCGGTGTCCGACAGACCGCCGAGGTCCTCAACCTCGTCGAACGGTTGCGCGAACGCGGCCACGCCGTCGTCCTCATCAGCCACCAGGCCGCCGACCTGCAGGCCGTCGCCGACCGCTTCGTCGTGCTGAGACTGGGCCGGTTCGGCGGCGAACTGGACGCCGCCGACACCGGGTACGAGGACCTGCTCGCCGCCATGACCGGGGCCAGCCGACCCAGTGGCAGGAAGCACCGATGAGTCCCACCCCCGCGCCCCCCTTCCTGCGCCCCTTCTCGGCCGGCACCGACACCCCCCGGGTTCGGTGGCTGAACCCACCGTCCGGCGGTGACACCGGCCTGCTGCCGGTCATCGGCGCGCTCCTGCTGGTGTGGACGGTCTTCGGCGTCCTCAACCCCGCCTTCCTGTCCGCCGAGAACCTCGTGAGCCTGACCCTGCAGAGCGCCCCCACCGGGGTGATCGCGCTCGGCGTGGTCCTGGTGCTGATGGTCGGACAGATCGACCTCTCGGTCGGCGCGGTCAGCGGGATCGCCGCGGCCGTCGTCGTCGTGACCACCGTGCTGTTGGAGTGGCCGCTGCTCGCAGGTCTCCTCCTCGCGCTGGCGGTGGGCGTCGTCACCGGGCTCGGCTACGGCCTGCTCACCACCCGGCTCGGACTGCCCGGCTTCGTCCTCACCCTCGCCGGCCTGCTCGTCCTCACCGGCATCCAACTGCGCGTGCTGGGACCGCGCGGCTCGGTCAACCTGCCCTTCGAATCGGGCCTGGTCCGCTTCGCCCAGCAGGGTTTCCTCCCCGAGCCGGTGGCCTGGGGAGCCGCCGCGACGGCGGTCGCCGTGGTCACGGGACTCCGGGTGGCGGAGCGGATCCGGCGGGCCCGGGCCGGACTGCCCCGGATGGGCACGCTCGGCCTCGTCCTGCGCACCGTCGGGCTCGCCGCGCTGCTCGCCGCCGTCGTCGGCTACCTCGGGACGGCCCGCGGCATCGGCTACCCGGTGGTCCTCTTCGTCGCCCTGGTCGTCCTGGCGGACGTGCTGCTGCGCCGCACCCGCTGGGGCCGTTCGGTGCGCGCGGTCGGCGGCGATCGGGCCTCGGCGCTGCTGGTGGGGGTGGCCGTGCGACGCGTCACCATCTCCTGCTTCGTCGCCGGCTCCACGCTCGCCGCGCTCGGCGGCGTCCTCGCGGCGGGCCGGCTCGCCGCCGCCAACCAGGGCACCGGTGGCGCCGAGACCTACCTCTTCGCCATCGCCGCCGCCGTGATCGGCGGCACCAGCCTCTTCGGCGGGCGGGGCAGCGCTTGGTCGGCCCTGCTCGGGGTGCTCGTCCTCACCTCGATCTCCAACGGCCTGACCCTCCTCAACCTGGACACCGCCACCCGCTACATCGTCACCGGCCTCGTCCTGGCCCTCGCCCTCACCGCCGACACCCTGCTGCGCGGACGCCCCGCCGGTCCCGTCCCCTGACGGCGGGCCCCGACGACCGGCCTCCCACTGGCGCGGTCCGGGCGGCCGTGCCCCGTCCGGCATACTCATGTGGGTGAACAGCGTGCCCGAAACCCGAACCCTGCCCGTGCCCGAAGGACTGGAAGGGGAGCGGGTCGACGCCGCCCTCGCCCGGCTGCTGGGCTTCTCCCGCACCAAGGCGGCCGAACTGGCGGCCGAGGGGAAGGTGCGTCTGGACGGCGCGGAGGTCGGCAAGTCGGAGCGGGTCACCGGCGGCTCCTGGCTGGAGGTGGAGATGCCCGCCCCGCCGACCGCCGTGCGGGTGGTCGCCGAGCCGGTCGAGGGGATGGGAATCGTCCACGACGACGACGACCTGGTCGTGGTCGACAAGCCGGTCGGGGTGGCCGCCCACCCCAGCCCCGGCTGGAGCGGCCCCACGGTCATCGGCGGCCTGGCCGCCGCCGGCTTCACCGTGGCCACCTCCGGCGCGGCCGAGCGACAGGGCATCGTGCACCGCCTGGACGTCGGCACCTCCGGCCTGATGGTGGTGGCCAAGTCCGAGCACGCCTACACCCTGCTCAAGCAGCAGTTCCGCGAGCGCACCGTGGACAAGCGGTACCACGCGCTGGTGCAGGGTCACCCCGACCCGCTCAGCGGCACCATCGACGCCCCGGTCGGCCGGCACCCCAAGCACGACTGGAAGTGGGCCGTCACCGCCGCCGGCAAGCCCTCGATCACGCACTACGACCTGATCGAGGCGTTCCGGGCCGCCAGCCTGCTGGACATCAAACTGGAGACCGGCCGCACCCACCAGATCCGGGTGCACATGTCCGCCCACCGCCACCCCTGCGTCGGCGACCTCACCTACGGCGCCGACCCGACCCTGGCCCGCCGGCTGGGCCTGGGCCGGCAGTGGCTGCACGCGAAGAACCTGGGCTTCGAGCACCCGGCCGACGGCCGGTGGGCGGAGTTCTCCTCGGAGTACCCGGAGGACCTGGCGAACGCCCTGGACACCATCCGCGCCGAGAGCTCCTGACCCCGGGCCGGATCCGAGGCGGGCCCGTGTCCGTAGGGGGTCCGGGCCCCGACGCGGCCCGGACCCGGTGGGGTTCGGAGGTGTCGGGCCCGGCTTCGGGACTCACTCCCGCCGCTCGGCGCCCCGCCGGGCCCGGGGCGGCGCGACGCCGTTCCCGGAGATCTCCGCCGCGGCGTCCTGCCCGCCCCCCTCCGCGGGCTCACGCGGCCCGGGCAGGACGGCGGCGGCGGTGTTGATCCGGGGCAGGGCGTGCGGATACTCGCGGTGCAGCCAGCCGATCAGCTCCTCGCGCACGGCACAGCGCAGGTCCCACACGTCCGAGGAGTTCGCCGCCGACATCGCGGCCCGCACCTCGATGCTGCTCGCCGTCGTGTCGGTGACCACCAGACTCCAGCTGCGGCCGTCCCACTCCTTGCGGCCCAGCAGGAAGGAGTGCAGGTGCTCGCGCAGTTCGGCCACCGGCGTGGAGTGGTCCAGGTACAGGAAGACCGTGCCGGTGATCTCGTGGCCGCCGCGTGACCAGTTCTCGTACGGCTGCCCGTTGAAGTGCGAGACCGGCATCGTCAGCCGCCGGTCGTCCCAGATCCGGATGGTGATGAAGGCCAGCGAGATCTCCTCGACGGTGCCCCACTCGCCCTCGACCACCACCGTGTCGCCGATCTTCACCGAGTCGCCGAAGGCGATCTGCAGACCGGCGAAGAGGTTGCCGAGCATGGACTGGGCGGCCACACCGGCGATGATGCCCAGCACACCGGCCGAGGCCAGCATCGAGGCGCCCAGCGTCCGCAGCGCGGGGAAGAGCACCAGGATCGCGATGGCGCTGGCCACGATGGCGAGGATGGTGGTGACCACCCGTCGCACGATGGTCAGCTGGGTGCGGAACTGCCGCACCCGGGCGATGTCGTCGGTGCGCCCGGCGTAGGAGGCGAGAATGTTCTCCGCCACCGCGCCCGCCGCCACGATAGCCAGCCAGGCGGAGGCCGCCGTGGTGATGATCGCGAGGATCGTCTCGATCACCGCGTTCTGCGGGATGTCCAGGGCCGAGGGGCCGTGGGCGACCTGGAGGGCGGAGGAGACCAGCAGTACCTGCAGGGGGGCCTGGCAGCGCCGCAGCAACTGCGGCAGCCGGTTCCGCGGCTTGCGCCGGGTGGCGCTGCGCAGCCCCCGGTCGATCAGCCAGCCCAGGAACACCGCGATCACCACGGCACCGCCCAGCACGAGCACCGGCCGCAGGACGTCGTTCATCGAACGGTCAGCTCCTCAATCCATCCGTGGGTGTATCGCCCGGACGCCGTCGTACCGGACATGTCGTGCTTCCGCTCGGGGCCTCCCGACCCGCTTCCCGGTGAGCCGTGCCCACCGGGAAGCGGGTCGGGAGGCCCTGCCACAGGCTAGCCGGCAGGATGGGCCGACGGGGACCCGCTCCCGCCCCGGGCGTGCCGCCGAACGGGTGCCGCCGTCGGCCCCCGGGGAACGGGCCGACGCCGCGCCGTCGGCCCCGACACCCCGGTGACGTCGGCGATCCGGCCCGGATCCGCGTCCGCGTCGCCCCGACGCCGGGCCCCGTACCCACCCGAACCAGCCGACCCGAAAGCGACTCCGACGTGGCCGATGTCATCCTCTTCCACTCCGCCCTGGGACTGCGTCCCGCCGTGCTCGACCTCGCCGAGCGGTTGCGCGCGGCCGGACACACGGTCCACGTGCCGGACCTCTACGCGGAAACGGACGGGCCGGGCGGGGCGGGAACCGCCGCCCCCGTCGTCACCGACGACACGCAGAAGGCGGCTGAACTGGTGGAGTCCGTGGGCCGGGAGGAGTTGCTGCGCCGCGCGGCCCGGGCGGCGGCCCCCCACTCCGAGCGCCGCCCGGTCTACGCCGGCCTGTCCCTGGGCGCCTCGCTCGCCCAGACCGTGGCCTTGGGCGACAGTCGGGCGCGCGGCCTGCTCCTGTTGCACGGCACCGCCGACCTGCCGGAGGACGCCTCGGCCCCGGACCTGCCCGCCCAGCTGCACATCGCCGACCCCGACCCCTTCGAGCCGCACGACTGGCAGACCGCCTGGTACCTGGGGATGCGCCGGGCGGGGGTGGACCTCGAGGTCTTCCGGTATCCGGGGGCCGGTCACCTGTACACCGATCCGGACCTGCCCGACCACGACGCGGAGGCCACCGAGCGGACGCTGACGATCGCGCTGGACTTCCTCGCCGAACTCGACGCGGCCGGGGAGTGAGACGGGTCGGGACGGACGGCCCCGGAGGGGCTCACCACCGCACGCACCGGCCGTTCCCGCCCGCCCGCGGGTGGCAGACCAGATCCCGGTCGGCGGCGTCCCCGCTCAGGAAGCGGCCCACGCAGTCGTTGGACCCGGTCCGCCCCCGCTCGGCGCAGAACGCCACGGCCGCGTGGCCGTCGGCGAAGGGCCCCGGCGCGTACACCACCCAGTAGCCGGGGTTGAGCGAGGCGTGGTCGTCGCTGAGCAGGAGTCGGGCCTCCGGCACCTCGGCCCGCACCGCGGCCAACCGCCGGTCCCTCGCCTCGATGCCGGAGGAGACCGGTTCGGAGAAGAGTTGGGCGACCCAGCCGGACGGGGTGTCCCCGGCATCGGGGACCGCGCCGGGACCGGTGCCGACGGGATCGGTCGTACCGATGTCCCCTCCCGTGCCGGGGGAGTCCGTGCCGGGGGTTTCGGCGTCGTGATCGGTGGGGTCCGGGTCGGAGTTCTCCCTTCCGGCGGGGCCCCCATCGGGGTCGGGCCCGCCGGCACCGATGTCATCGGCCCCCGCGTCTCCGGCGCCGGTATCCGCGCCGGGGTCCTCCTCGTCTCCCGCGCCGGCGCCCGGGGTCACCCCGGAACCGATGCCCCCGGAGCCGGGGGAGCCCTCTCCGCCGTGCCACAGGGAGGGGAGCAGGACCGCGCCGCCGGCGATCAGCACCGCCGCGGCGACGACCGTCACCGTCCGGGTCCCCCGCCGCCCGGTCGCCGCCGGGGCGTCCGCCGCGAGCACGACCGGCGGTGGGAGGTACGTCGGAACGAGGGCGGGAGGGACGGCCCCCGTGGACGCGGCGGGCACCGGCGGCGCCGTGGCGGCCCCCGACGCCGTCTCCGCCCCGGCCCGTCGGAGCGCCTCCGCGACCCGCTCCGCGTCCGGGCGCGCGGCCGGGTCCTTCACCAGCAGGGCGGCCAGCAGCGGTTCCAGGGCCCCGGCCCGGGTCGCGGGCGGGACGGGATCCTCCACCACCGCCAGCAGCGTCGCCGTCAGCGTGCCGCGCCGCATCGGCGAGCGGTTCTCCACCAACTCGTACAGCAGCGCCCCCAGCGACCACAGGTCCCCGGCCGGCAGGTCGGCGCCACCGCGCACCCGTTCGGGAGCCATGTACTCCGGCGAGCCGATGATCTGCCCCTCCATCGTCAGCGCCGGGCCGTCGTGGACGGCGGCGATGCCGAAGTCGGTGAGCACCGCCGAACCGTCCGGGCGCAGCAGCACGTTGGCGGGCTTGACGTCCCGGTGCAGGATTCCCGCCGCGTGCGCGGCGCGCAGCGCCGCCAGGACCCCGAGACCGTGACGCACGGCCTCGGCGACCGGCACCGGCCCCTCGGCGATCCGGTCGCGCAGGGTGCGGCCGGGCAGCAGTTCCATGACGATCCACGGGAAGGGGCCGGCGTCGACGATGTGGTGCACCGTCACCACGTGGGGGTGGGCGATCCGGGCCAGGGCCCGGGCCTCCCGCAGCACCCGCTCCCGCAGTCGCGCGGCGCCGGGGGCGTCGAGGGCGCCCTCCGGCGGTCGCACCTCCTTGATCGCGACCTCGCGTTCCAGCGCCGTGTCCCGGGCGCGCCAGACCGTTCCCATGCCGCCGGTGCCCAGGCGCTCCAACAGCAGGAAACGGCCGTCGAGTTCCGCGCCGACCCGGCCCGGCTCCGGCACGGCCCGGCCGGCACTCCCGGCCGCGACGGCGCGGGGATCGACGCCCCGTCCGCGCGGCCCGGGGGGAGGGACACCCCGGCTCGGCGCCCCGCCTCCCGGCGGCTCGCGGTCGTCCCCGCCGTGTCCGTCGCTCCCGCCACCGGCACTTCCCCCGTGGTTTCCCCCAACCATGGCCTCAGCCTACGGGGTTGGCGACCCTCTCCAACCGGCCCGTGCCGGCGGCGGCGCGGTAGGAGCGCAGGTGTCGGCTGCCCGCCGCCGGGTCCGTGCGGTCGGTCACCGCGTAGTAGTCCATCCTGGTCTCGTTCGCGCGCACCTCCAGCACGCCGTAGCCGTGGGAGTCGAGGTCCACCCACTTCACGTGCCGGTTGGCCGCCCGGATGGCCGCCTCGGCGACGAGCGACACCGTCTGCGGGGGGACGCCCAGGATGTCGTCGAGGTTGTCCGAGGTCACCGAGGTGACGACGAACTCCGTGCCCACCGATGGGCTCAGCGGGTACGTGGCGGCGTTCACCGGCACCTCGTTGGCCCAGTGCATGTGGATGTCGCCGGTCAGGAAGACCGCGTCGCGGATTCCCTCCGTCCGCAGGTGGGTCAGGAGCCGCTGCCGGTCGGCGGTGTAGCCGTCCCACTGGTCGGTGTTGATCGCCAGGCCCCCGGCCGGGACGCCCAGGCACTGCCCGATCGGACCCAGCAGGTGGGCCGGGACGGAACCGAAGGCCACCGGGGAGATCATCACCGAGGTGGCGATCAACTGCCGCCGGGCGGGGGAGGCGGAGATGCCGTTCAGCAGCCACTCCAACTGAGCCCGGCCGGTGATGGAGCGCCCGGGGGAGTCCACCGCCCCGCTGCCGGGCGTGACCTGCCGGCCGCGGAAGGACCGCAGGTCCAGCAGGTGCAGGTCGGCCAGGGTGCCGAAGCGCAGCCGCCGGAAGACGGTGTCCTCGGTGGAGGGCCGCACCGGCATCCACTCGAAGTAGGCGCGTTTCCCGGCGGCCAGTCGCTCACGCCACTCGCCCTCCGTGCCCGGCGTGTGGTTCTCGGCGCCGTCGGTCCACCAGTCGTTGGCGACCTCGTGGTCGTCCCAGATGGCGATGAGCGGGTGGGCGGCGGTGACCGCCCGCAGGTCCGGGTCGGAGCGGTAGTGGGCGTGCCGCCGCCGGTAGTCGGCCAGGGTCAGGATCTCGTGTGCCGGCAGGTGGGTCCGGGTCGGGCGGGCGGGGTACTCGCCGGTGCCGTACTCGTAGAGGTAGTCGCCCAGGTGCAGCACCGCGTCCAGGTCACCGCGGGCCGCGAGGTGGCGGTAGGCGGAGAAGTGGCCGGCCTCGTAGTTGGAGCAGGAGACGACGCCCAGCCGCAGTCGGTCCGGGCTCGCCTCGGCTGCCGGCGCGGTGCGGGTGCGCCCGACCGGGGAGCGGACGCCCTCGACGGTGAAGCGGTAGTGGTGGTCGCGGGCCGGGCGCAACCCGCGCACGTCCACCTTGACGGTGTGGTCGGTCACGGCCGTGGCGGTCACCGCGCCCTCGGCGACGACGACGCGGAACCCGGGGTCCTCGGCGACCTCCCAGCGCACCGACACGGCGGGGCCGAGGCCGGAGCCCGGCGCGGCCTCCGGGACGGGGGTGACCCGGGTCCACAGCAGCACACCGTCCGGCAGCGGGTCACCGGAGGCGACACCGTGCGCGAAGAGGGTGTCGGCGGGGTCTCCGGAACCGGCGGGGGAGCCCGCGTCGGCGGCCCGGGCGGCGGGGGAGGAGGCCAGGGGGAGGACGGCGGCGGCGCCGACGGCCGCCGCGGCGACCACGGAGCGCCGCGAGGGCGCGGAGCCCCCGGTCACGGGAGGGTCATCGGCCGGGAGGGTCGGCCGGGCCGGGGCGGACGGGGCGATCCCCGTCCCGGGGTGCGGGGGCAGGACGGGGCCATCGGCGCCGGGGGTCTCCCGGAGCGGATCGATGGGGGTGGTGCCGGTACGGGTTTCGCGGGTCTCGGTCACGGAGCAGGATGCTACGGACCGGTAGTGGGACGGAACAGGTGCCGGCGGGACAACGGACCGGTGTCCGGGAAGAGTTCGCCCGCCCGCCGATCGGGGTTGGCCGGCGCGTCCGGAGCCGGTCGCCGAACGGTCTCCCCGACCCCGGTCCGGCCCCGGTCCGGGACACGGACCCCCTCCGGCGGTTCGGCGGTCCGGCCGCTCGCCGGGGCGATCGGTCGGCCCCGGTCCCCGGGGCCGGCGCGACCGGCGGGGGAGGGGGCACGGTCGCCCCGTCCGGCGGCCCACCCGGCGCCCCGGCGGAGGAGCCGGGGTCCGGCGCCCCCGCCGGGGTGGTCGGTCGGCCCCGGACCGCCCCGGTCCCCCGCCCGGTGCGGGAAGGGCACGGTCGCCCCGTCCGGCGATCCGGTCCGGCATACGGACACCCCGTTCGGCGGTTCGGGGCTCCGCCGGGGTGGTCGGTCGGCCCCGGTCCCGGCGAACCGCCGGGACCGGGGCCCGGGCGTCAGCCCAGCAGCGACAGCAGCTCCTCCGGCGAGCGCGGGGTCTCCACCCGCTCGCCGTTCAGCAGCACGGTCGGGGTGCCGGTGATCTCCGGGTCGTCGGCGAACTTCTCGCCCATCCTGATCGACCAGGCCGCGAAGGTGCTCTCCCGCACCGACTCCTCGAACTGCGAGAAGGCCGCGTCGTCGGAGAGCGCCTCCACCGAGCGGCCGACCTCGATCAGCTTGTCGTCGTCACCGAAGTCGTCCGCGCGGTTGTCGCTGGTGTGGAACTCCTCCGAGTACAGGGCGTGCAGGTAGCCCAGGAAGGCCTCGGGGCTCACGTCCAGGGCGGCGCCCAGGGCGCTGATGGCGTTCTTGGAACCGGTGCCGCCGTTCATCTGCTCGTCGAAGAAGGTGCCGAAGGTCCACTCGCCGCGGAAGTCCCCGCCCTCGATACCGTCGGCGACGGTGTCACCGGTGGTCCGCTCGAAGTCGGCGCAGGCCGGGCAGCGGGGCTCCTCGTAGAAGGAGAAGACGTCCGCCGCCCCCTCGTCGCCGATGGATATCGTCAGACCGTCCTCGCCCGAGGCGTTGGCGGGTATCGCGTACTCGGCGTTCTCGCCCTGCTCCTCCAGGTCGGCGGCGATCGCCTCCCAGTCGGTGGAGTCCCCGCCGCTGCCCAGGTTGGCGATGGTGAAGCCGACCAGCACCGCGAGGGCCAGCACACCGGCGACGATGCCGCCGACGGTCAACTGCCGGCGCATCTTCTCCTTCCTCGCCTGCTTCTCCCGCTCGGCCCGCAGCCGTTCGCGGGCGTCCCGCTTGGCTTCCTGCGTATTGCGCTTGCTCATGATCCGGGAATCTCCGTGGGTGTCGGGTCCGGCGCGCGGCCGGACCGGGTGTGGGGGTGCGTCGGGGGTCGCGAGGGGCGCGCACGCGCGAGGGAGCGCCGTGACGGTGACCGTCACGACGCGACCCGCCGGTTCTCGGCCCGTCCTCCCGGCAGCCGCCCCGGCGATCCCGGGTTGCGGGGATCCGGTGGGGTGGGAGGGGTCGGGCCCGGCCCGGGAACGCGTCCGTGCCGGGTGCCGGCGATCCGGGTGGATCAGGCCGCCGGCACGACCTCGGGGGGACCCCGACGGGAGACCGGGTCGCCGGCCGGGCGCCCGGCCGGCGGGAGGACCCGGAACGGCGTCCGGGCGAGCGGGCCGCGGGTGCCGGCGTCTACCGGCAGCGGGGCCCGCAGCAGCGTCCGCGCCAGGCGCAGCGGACGGAAACCGGCGGCCACGGCGGCGGCCGGCAGCCGCGCCAGGGCCGTCTCCCCGCAGCGCAGCCACGCGGCGGCGCCCAGGCCGATGCCCACGTGCGCCAGCAGCAGGATCCACGGCGCGGCCGGGTGGACGGCGGTCTCGGCGCCGGCCGCCCAGCGGGCCAGGGGGGTGCCCAGTTCGCCACCCGAGCACATCAGATCGATGCCGGCCAGGCGCAGCGACCCGGTGAGCGCGGTGCCGGCGGTCTGCCCGTGCTGCTCGAAGCAGGCCGCCTGACCGCTGGTGAACAGCGCGTCGGCGGCCAGTTCCAGCGGCACCAGCAGGGCGGCGATCCGGGCGAAGCCGCGTTCCCGCCCGGCGAGCAGCCAGGCGAGGAGGAAGACGGCCAGGGCGACCCCGACGACCGTGCCGACCGGCAGTGGCCGGCCGGTCAGCAGCACGTGCGCACCGGTGGACGGCGTGAGACACATCGCGGTGAAGACCGCGGCGCGCACGCTGCGTATACCGGTGTCGGAGGCATCCATCGAGGCGAGTGTGCCATGCCGGGTCGGAACGGGCCGGCCCCCGGGTGGGAGCGGTAGGGTCGGATGCCACCGGTGTCCCCCCTCCCGGCCCTCCTCGGGCCCGCGCGGCCCGGCGCCGGCGCCGTTCGCGCGACCGGCGGGGCACCCGCGGCGGGGTGGACCGGTGGACCCCGTCACAACCGCACGCCCGTCGGAAGGTTTCGTGGTGAGCCAGTCCTTCACCCATCTCCATGTCCACACCCAGTACTCCCTGCTGGACGGAGCGGCGCGGTTGAAGGACATGTTCGCGGCGTGCGATCAGATGGGGATGTCGCACATCGCGATCACCGACCACGGCAACCTGCACGGCGCCTACGACTTCTTCCACAAGGCGCAGGACGCGGGCATCGTGCCGATCATCGGCATCGAGGCGTACCTGGCGCCGGAGTCCCGCCGCTACACCCGTCCCGTGAAGTGGGGCGCCCCGCACCAGAAGGGCGACGACGTCGCGGGCGCCGGCGCCTACACCCACATGACCATGTGGGCGCGCAACCGCGAGGGCCTGCACAACCTCTTCCGCGCGCAGTCCCGCGCCGGCCTGGAGGGGTACTTCCGCAAGCCCCGCATGGACCGGGAGCTGCTGGCCGAGTACTCCGAGGGCCTGATGGCCACCACCGGCTGCCCCTCCGGCGAGATCAGCACCCGGATCCGGCTGGGGCAGATGGACGAGGCGATCAAGGCCGCCGGTGAGTACCAGGACATCTTCGGCCGGGAGAACTTCTTCGTCGAGCTGATGGACCACGACATCGACATCGACCGGCGGGCGCGGGCCGGACTGGAGGAGATCGCCCGCCGGATCAACGCCCCCTTCGTGGTCACCAACGACAGCCACTACACCTACGAGCACGAGTCGGCGGCCCACGACACGCTGCTGTGCATCCAGACCGGCAGCAACCTCTCCGACCCCGACCGCTTCAAGTTCGACGGCTCCGGCTACTACCTGAAGTCGGCGGCGGAGATGTACGCGATCGACAACTCCGACGCCTGGCAGGAGGGCTGCCGCAACACGCAGCTGTTGATCGCCGAGCGGGTCGACACCGAGGGCATGTTCAAGCCCCGGAACCTGATGCCGCGCTTCGACGTCCCCGAGGGCTACGACGAGGTCTCCTGGTTCCAGGAGGAGGTGCGGCGGGGGATGGAGCGCCGCTACCCGGCCGGGGTCCCGGAGGACCGGCAGCGGCAGGCCGCCTACGAGATGGGCGTCATCATGGAGATGGGGTTCCCCGGCTACTTCCTCGTGGTCGCGGACTTCATCATGTGGGCCAAGAACAACGGCATCGCGGTGGGCCCGGGCCGTGGCTCGGCGGCCGGCTCGATCGTCGCGTACGCGATGGGCATCACCGACCTCGACCCCATCGACCACGGGCTGATCTTCGAGCGGTTCCTCAACCCCGAGCGCGTCTCCATGCCCGATGTCGACATCGACTTCGACGAGCGCCGGCGCGGTGAGGTGATCCGGTACGTCACCGAGAAGTACGGCGCCGACAAGGTCGCCATGATCGGCACCTACGGCACCATCAAGGCGAAGAACGCGATCAAGGACTCCGCCCGGGTGCTGGGTTACCCGTACGCGATGGGCGACCGCATCACCAAGGCGATGCCCGCAGATGTTCTGGGCAAGGGCATCCCGCTCTCCGGCATCACCGACAAGAACCACCCCCGGTACGCCGAGGCCGGCGAGATCCGCTCGATGTACGAGAACGAGCCGGACGTCACCAAGGTCATCGACGCCGCCCGGGGCATCGAGGGCCTGGTGCGACAGATGGGCGTGCACGCCGCCGGTGTGATCATGTCCAGCGAGCGGCTGATCGACCACGTCCCGGTCTTCTCCCCGAAGAACGACGGCGTCGTCGTCACCCAGTGGGACTACCCCAGCTGCGAGGCGCTGGGCCTGCTGAAGATGGACTTCCTGGGCCTGCGCAACCTCACGATCATGGACGACGCGGTCAAGGCGGTGAAGCAGAACAAGGGCATCGACATCACCCTGCTCGATCTGCCGCTGGACGACCCGAAGACCTACGAGCTGCTCCAGCGCGGCGACACCCTGGGTGTCTTCCAGTTCGACGGCGGGCCGATGCGCTCGCTGCTGCGGATGATGAAGCCCGACAACTTCGAGGACATCTCCGCGGTCTCGGCGCTGTACCGGCCCGGCCCGATGGGCATGAACTCGCACATCAACTACGCGCTGCGCAAGAACGGCCAGCAGGACATCACCCCGATCCACCCGGAGCTGGAGGAGCCGCTGCGGGAGGTCCTGGACATCACCCACGGCCTGATCGTCTACCAGGAGCAGGTGCAGAAGGCGGCCCAGGTGCTCGCCGGCTACTCGCTGGGCCAGGCCGACCTGCTGCGCCGCGCGATGGGCAAGAAGAAGCAGGAGGTCCTGGACAAGGAGTTCGTGCCCTTCCAGGCCGGTATGCGCGAGCGCGGCTACTCCGACGAGGCGATCAAGGCCGTGTGGGACGTACTGGTGCCGTTCGCCGGCTACGCCTTCAACAAGGCGCACTCCTCCGCGTACGGGTTGGTCACCTACTGGACCGCCTACCTGAAGGCGAACTACCCGGCCGAGTACATGTCCGCGCTGTTGACCTCGGTGCGCGACGACAAGGACAAGTCGGCGATCTACCTCAACGAGTGCCGCCGGATGGGCATCAAGGTGTTCCCGCCGGACGTCAACGAGTCGGACGCCAACTTCACCCCACGCGGTGACGAGGTGATCGTCTTCGGTCTGACGGCGGTTCGAAACGTCGGTCAGAACGTCGTGGAATCGATCATCCGCAGTCGTATCGCCAAGGGGAAGTACAGCTCCTTCCCGGACTTCCTGGACAAGGTCGAGGCGGTGGTCTGCAACAAGCGCACCGTCGAGTCGTTGATCAAGGCGGGTGCCTTCGACGCCCTGAACCACACCCGCAAGGGCCTGACCGCGCACTTCGAGCCGATGATCGACAACGTGGTGCAGGTCAAGCGCAAAGAGGCCGAGGGCCAGTTCGACCTGTTCGGCGGCATGGGTGACGAGGAGGGCGACGACGGCCCGGGCTTCGGTATGGACGTGGAGTTCACCGATGAGGAGTGGGAGAAGACCTACCTGCTCGCGCAGGAGCGCGAGATGCTCGGCCTCTACGTCTCCGACCACCCGCTGTTCGGCATCGAGCACGTGCTCAACGAGAAGGCGGACGCGGCGGTCGCCCAGCTCACCAGCGGCGACTTCTCCGACGGCTCGGTGGTCACCATCGGAGGCATCATCTCCGGCCTCCAGCGCAAGATGACCAAACAGGGCAACCCGTGGGCGATCGCCACCGTGGAGGACCTGGCGGGCTCCATCGACTGCATGTTCTTCCCCGCCACCTACCAGCTGGTCTCCACCCAGTTGGTCGAGGACGCGGTGGTCTTCGTCAAGGGCCGCCTGGACAAGCGGGAGGACGTGCCGCGCCTGGTCGCCATGGAGCTGATGGTCCCCGACCTCAGCGAGGCATCCGCCAACGCGCCGGTGACCATCACCATCCCCGCCGTCCGGGTCACCCCGCCGCTGGTCCAACAGTTGGGCGAGGTGCTGGGCCAGCACCGGGGGGCCACCGAGGTGCGGGTGCGTCTGCAGGGCCGCCGTACCACCACCCTGCTGCGGTTGGACCGCCACCGGGTGCAGGCCGATCCGGCGCTCTTCGGCGATCTCAAGGCGCTCCTCGGCTCGGCCTGCCTGACGAGCTGAGCCGCGCCGGGCGGCCGGGTCGCCGAACCCCGTACGGTTCCGCCCCGGGGGCCCGACCCGGGACGGAACCGTACGGGGTCCGTCCCGGGTCGGTACGGCGGGTCGCCGGACCGCTCGCCGAATCAGTTGTGTCCGAACCGCTTCTCCCGTTTCCGCCGCGGGGTCGGTTGCGCCGCTCCGGAGGCGAGGCCGCCCCCGCCCCCGGCCGTTGACACGTCGCCGGTGCCCTTCCGTTCGGGGGTGCCGCGTTCGGGGACCCGATCCCGCTTCCCGTGTTTCGCCATGGTCGTCTCCCGGTGTGTGATGGGACGGTGCCGTGCCCGTTCAGGACGGGTGCGGCAGGTGCGCGGGGAGCGCCGGCGGGGGGCGAGGAAGAGGGGTGGTGCGCGGGGCCGATCGGTGTGCCGGTCCGGCCGACCGGCCTTCCGCGCGGCTCCAGCGTCACACGGTCGGCCATTCGCCGCATCTCAGAACATCACGGAGTATTTCCACCGAGAAGGTGTGAGCCATGGCGTCCGCGGGTGCTTCGGTCCACAGTGGGAACACGGTGATGTTCCGAGGTGCCGGCCGCTCCGGCCCACCGGCCCGGCCCGATACCCCGGTCCGGTGATTCGCCACGCCGAAAACCGCCGTCGGGACGTCGAACCCGTCGGGGTCGGGCAGACTCGGGGGAACCGTCGGTTCCGGGGCGGGGCGGCGGAGGCCGGTCGTGGACCACGCGCGACGGGGGCGCGAACGGAAACCGCTACGCCCGGAGCGGGTGTGGCGGAGCCGAGGACACAGGAGAGAGGAACCCCCGTGGATCGCTGCGTGGTACTCGTCGACGCCGGGTACCTCCTGGGCGCCGCGGCGAGCCTGTTGGCGGGTGACCCCTCGCGCTCCCGGATCGCGGTGGACCACGCCGCGCTCATCCAGGGGCTCCGGGAACGGGCCCGCGCCGAGACCGGCTGCGAGTTGCTGCGCATCTACTGGTTCGACGGCGCCCCCGACCGCGTGCCGCAGCCCGAGCACCGCCGGCTGCGGGTGATGCCCCGGGTCACCGTGCGGCTCGGCGCCCTGACCCGCAGCGACGGGCGGTGGGCGCAGAAGGGCGTGGACGCCGCCATGCACGCCGAACTCACCGAACTGGCCCGCAACCGGGCCTGCGCCGACATCGTGCTGGTCACCGGCGACGGAGACCTGCTCCCCGGCCTGATGTCCGCCAAGGAACACGGCGTGGCCGTTCACCTGTGGGCCGTCCAGGCCGCGGACGGGGACTACAACCAGAGCGAGGATCTGGTCGCGGAGGCCGACGAGCGCCGGGTGCTGGACCGCGAGTGGATCACCCACTCGGTCAGGGTCCGTGACGCGCTGCTGCCCGGACACGGGCAGGGCCCCACCCGTCCGGAGATCGCGGCGATCCTCTCCGCGCCCCTCCCGGAGTCCGCCGACACCGGGGAACACCGCCCCGGGGGGTCGGAGGGCGCCCACTCCCGCAACGGTTCCGGGCCGGGCCCCGACCCGTCCCGTTCCCCGGTCGATGACGGAGCCGGCGTTCGGGACGGCGGCTCCCGCCGCGACGACGCCCCCTCCCGGGGCGGCGTCGTCCACCGGGGCCGGGACACCCGCGAGGAGGAGCGGGACAACGGGGTCGGAGCCGGCCGGGGCCCGGGCCCGGTCCCCGGCCGGGCCGTGCCCACTCCCCGGGACCTCGCCCGGGTCGGCCGCGCCGGAGGCGGCGCGCACCCTCCCCCCGGCCAACCGCCCGACCAGCCCCCCGCCGCCACCCTGCGCTGGTCCTCCGACCGCGGCTGGGTCGACCGGGGCACCGCCGCGGAGTCCCCGGAGACCGCCTCGCTGCCCTCCCTCGCCCAGCTCACCACCGCCGAGCAGCGGTGGGCGGACCGCGAGGAGGACATCACCACTGTGAGCGGGGACCCCTACGAGGTGGGTCAGGTCTTCGCCCGCCGCTGGGCCGACCGGATCGGCGCCGTCGACCACCTCTCCCGGCTCGCCGGCGAGTACCCCCGCATCCCGCACCGCGTCGACGGCGAACTGTTGCGCTACGCCGCGCGCTTCGGACTGCTCACCCACAAGGACGACCAGATCGACGAACAGGACCGCTACGCCATCCGGGCGGGCTTCTGGCGGGAGATCGAGAGCCGGTCGACACCCGGTTCCATCACCGGCCCCCCGGACGGCTGACGCCCCGCCGGGGCCGCCCCGCGGGCCGTTCCCCCGTTTCGGCGGGGGCCCGTGGCGCGGCCGACACGCGGTGGGGAGGCGGAGGGGCCACGGCCGGTGACGCGCGAAACGCCGTGAACCGGGGCGAAGGGCCCCCGGAGTGCGCGGCGCGGGACGAGCCGCGTACGCTCGGGGATCGTGTCCCTCTCCACCGCCCGGACCCCCCACGCGCCCCCGGTCGTGACCCCCGCGGCCCGGACGCCCGCCGCCGCGCCCGTCGGGCCGGTCGCCGTGTCCGTGCGGGAGGTGCACAAGACCTACCCCGGCGCCCGCCGTCCCCGACGCCCCCGGCGTCCGGTCGGTGACGAGTCGACGGACCGGCCCGACACCGGGCCCGTGCACGCCAGCGCCGGCATCAGCCTGGAGGTGGGGCGGGGCGAGATCTTCGGCCTCCTCGGCCCCAACGGCGCGGGCAAGACCACGCTGGTCCGCCAGCTGACCGGCCTGCTGCGACCCGACTCCGGCGCGATCGAACTGCTGGGCCACGACGTGGTCCGCCACCCCCGCCGCGCCCCCCGTCTGCTGGCCCACCTCGGCCAGGACTCCACCGCCCTGGACGAACTCACCGTCGCGGTCGCCGCCGAGACCACCGGCGTGCTGCGCGGACTGGAGCGCGCCGACGCCCGCCGCGAGAGCATGGAGATCCTCGAGGAACTGGGCCTGACCGCGCTGGCGACCCGTCCCCTGACCCGGCTCTCCGGCGGCCAGCGCCGGCTGGCCTGTGTCGCCGCCGCCCTGGTCGGCCGGCGCCCCCTGCTGATCCTGGACGAGCCCACCGCCGGTATGGACCCGGTGGCCCGGCGGGCGGTATGGGCGGCGGTGGACCGGCGCCGCGCCGAGCACGGCAGCACCGTCGTCCTGGTCACCCACAACGTCATCGAGGCCGAGGCCCTGCTGGACCGGGTGGCGGTGCTGGAGGCCGGTCGGGTCATCGCCTGCGACACCCCCGGCGGACTGAAGGCCATGGTCGGCGACGAGGTGCGCCTGGACCTGGTGTGGCGCGACCGCGCGCCGACCGAGGTCCCGGCGGTGGCCGCGCTGCGCCGGCTCGTCGCCGGGGAATCGACCGAGCCGGCGGGCGTCCCGGTGACGGGTCGCCGCTGGACGCTGCGGCTCTCCCCGGAGGAGGCCCGGGCCGCCGTCGCGGCCGTCACCACGGGGCCCGCCTTCGCGGCCCTGGACGACTTCACCCTGGCCACCCCCACCCTCGAGGACGTCTACCTGGCGCTGGGCGGCAGTGGACGGGGGCTGGTGCGCTCGTGACGATGACCGATCCCCGCGAGCACCCCGCCGCGGCCGGCGGGCCCGCCCTCGCGACCGGTCCCGGCGTCCCGGCGTCCCGTGCCGGTCACGACGGTCACGACGGTCACGACGACGGAACCGTGCCCGGCGGCCCGACCCCCGAGCCCCTGGCCGCCGGCGCCCGGCCCCTAGCCGCGCTCGGCGCGGTCTACCGGGCCCAGCTCTCCCGCGCCCGGGTCGCGCGCGTACCGCTGCTGTTCGTCGCCACCTTCCAGTCGGTCGGCATCATGATCCTCATGCGGGGGGTCGTGGACGCCGGCGCCGGCGAGGAGGCCCGCGCGGTCGTGGCGGGCTCCACCGTCCTGGTCGTCGCCTTCGTGGCGCTCAACCTCCTCGCCCAGTACTTCGGGCGGCTGCGGGCCACCGGCGGGCTGGACCACTGGGCGACCCTGCCCGCCCCGGCCGCCTCGGTGGTGCTGGGGACGGCCGCCGCCTACGCCTCCTTCACCGTCCCCGGCGTCCTGGCCACCGCCCTCATCGGCTGCGCGCTGTACCAGTTGCCGGTCACCGGGCTGTGGCTGCTGATCGCGGTGGTGCCGCTCGCCGGCGCCGCGCTGGCGGGCCTGGGCGCCGCGCTGGGACTGCTGGCGCCCCGCCAGGAGTTGGCCACCCTCTGCGGACAACTCGGCATGTCGGCCGCCCTCCTGCTGGGGGTGCTGCCGGCCTCGCGGATGCCGGAGCCGATCCAATGGCTGCGGGATCTGCTGCCCTCCACCTATGGGGTCGACGCGCTGGCGGAGGTCTTGGCGCCCGTCCCGGACTGGGGTTCGGTGCTGGCGAACCTGGCGGTCTGCGGCGCGGTCGGCCTCCCGGCGCTGGCCCTGGCCGGTTGGGCGTACCGGCGGGCGGCGGGACGCTGAGCGCGCTCCCGCCGGGACGGGCGGGGGACGGGCGCGAAACGGCTCTTCGCCGGTCCTCGAACGCCCCCGCCGGGCCCGGCCTCGCCCGAACAGACGTCCTGCGGGTCGAACGCCACGCCGGGGCCGGCAGGATGACGGGGTGACCCCACCCTTCCCGCCCCCGTCCTCCTCCCGGCCGTCGTCGTCCTCCGGGGCGTCCCGTTCCCCGTTCGCGGGGTCCGGCGGCGCGCACCGGGGGCCGTCCCCCTTCGGGTTCCCCGCCGGGGCGCCCGGCGGACGCGGCGCGGCGAAGGACACCCGCCGGGAGATCACCGACGCGCTCATCGCCCTGCTGGTCACGGCGCTGTTCGGCGGCCTCGCCCTCGGGGCGCTCTGGGGCCTGTTCTCCCCCCGGGTACGGGTGGTCTCCGACGGCGAGGGCGTCTACCTGGTGAACTCCGAGAGCGAGGAGGTCATCGCCGGTGACGGCAGCTTCCTGCTCATGGGCCTGGCCGTCGGCGCGGTGCTGGGACTGCTGATCTTCCTCCTCAGGCGCCGGGGCGGGGTCGGCGCGGTGCTCGGCCTGGCCCTCGGCTCGGCGATCGGCGCGGTGATCGCCTGGCGCCTGGGCATCCTCCTGGGTCCGGAACAGGACCTCGTCGCCCGCGCGGCCGAGTTCGGGGAGGGCGAGCCCTTCGACGCGCCGTTGGAGTTGAGGACCCTCGGCTCGCTGATCGGCCTGCCCTTCGGTGCGCTGCTGGCGCACTTCGTGGGCACCGCCCTGTGGAGTCCGAGGGAGAACGAGATCCCGCCCCCGCCCTTCCCCCGCTGGAACTGATCCGGGCACCCGGTGGGGCGCCGGCTCAGCCGCGCCCCACCGGCGCGGTGACGGCCTCCGTCAGCCGCACCAGATCCGCCGGGGCCAGCTCGATCTCCAGACCGCGCCGTCCCGCCGACACGCAGACCGTCGGGTGCTCTCCGGCCGAGGCGTCCACCACGGTCGGCAGCCGGCGCCGCTGTCCCAGCGGGGAGATCCCGCCGCGCACATACCCCGTGGCCCGTTCGGCCGCCGTCGGGTCCGCCATCGTCGCCCGCTTGCCGCCCACGGCCGCCGCCAGTGCCTTGAGGTCCAGGGTCCCGGAGACCGGAACCACCGCCACGGTCAGTGTCCCGTCCACCTCCGCCACCAGGGTCTTGAACACCCGGGCCGGGTCGGTGCCCATCGCCCGCGCGGCCTCCTCCCCGTAGGAGGGGGAGGCCGGGTCGTGCTCGTACGCGTGCAGGGTGAAATCCACGCCTGCCCGGGTCGCGGCCACGGTCGCCGGAGTGCCGCCGGCCCCGGCCTGCTTCTTCCGCCCCATCCGGTCCCCGTCCTCACCCGGGGACGTGCCCCGGCTCGTCCGCCGTCGTGCTCCGGGCCCCGCCCGGTGCCGGCGGCCCGTCCGTCTCAGTTCGGGTTGGTCGGCCGCCGGGTCAACTCCACCGCCGGCACCGACGGCAGCTTCCCGATCACGCCGATCTCCCGGCGCAGCATCCGCAGCTCCCGGGCCAGCCGGGCGGCGGTGTCCGGCGCCTCCAGGAGCGCCTGCTTCTCCGTCGTGTCCAGCACGGTCGCCGCCGCCACCAGATACGACACCACCGAGGGCTCCTCGGGCAACTCGCTTCCCGGCACCAGGGACCGCTCGTACGCGCTCGCCAGACGCTGCTGATAGGCGCGGAAGGCGCGCAGCACGCCGGTGGCGAGCACCTCCGCGCCCTCCCCGGCATCCTCCTCCAGCAGCTCCACCTCGCCGACCAGGTACCGACCCACCGTCTCCACCGACAGCAACCGGAACCGGGTGGTGCCGGTCGCCAGCACCTCGAACGAACGAGGGCCGGTCCCCTCGTCCCCGCCGTCGCCCGCGCCTCCGGATCCCCCGACCGGGTCGCGGGGCCGGATCGTGGTGGCGTCCGCGACACACCCGATCGGGTGGAAGGAGTCCATCGGATCGGCGGCGAAACCCGCGCCCGGTCGGACGTCGGACACCCCGGCGCCCGGCTCGCCCGGCAGTCCCCGGCCGGGCGGCGCCACCTCGTACCCCTCCCGGATCGCGACCACCCCGAAGGGGCGCGGGCCGTCCTCCGGCATCCGCAGCAGGTCGGAGACCAGGGCCCGGTACCGGGGCTCGAAGACGTTCAGCGGCATGACCAGCCCGGGGAACAGCACGGCGTGCAGGGGGAACAGCGGCAGGCGGGTCGTCGTCACGGCGCGAAGCCTAGCGTTCCGCCCGCACGGTCGTCCGGAGGCGTGGAGCACCGAACGCTCCCCCGCGCCCCGCCGCGCGTCCCCCGAACGCCCGCCCCGGCCGGACCCGCCGCGACCTCCCCGGGGTTCCGCCGGCGGACCATCGGACGGGCCGCCCACCGTGCCATGACGTGTATCACGGGCCGTATCACCCTGTGGGACGGGCGCCGGACGCCCCCGGGCGTCTGAGAGACTGGTGGGTGTGTTGAAGCGAATCGATCTGCGGGGATCCGGCCGGGACGGCGCCGGAATCGACCGCGAGCTGCTGCCGCGCGCCGAACTCGACGTCGAGGCCGCCCTGGAAAAGGTGCGGCCCATCTGCGAGGACGTGCGCCATCGCGGCACCGCGGCCCTGATCGAGTACGCCGAGCGGTTCGACGGCGTGCGCATCGAGCGCACCCGGGTCCCCGCCGAGGCCCTGGAGAAGGCCCTCGCCGAGCTCGACCCGGCGGTCCGCGCCGCCCTGGAGGAGTCGATCCGTCGCGCCCGCCTCGTCCACCGCGAGCAGCGCCGCACCGACCACACCGTCACCGTCGTCCCCGGCGGCACCGTCACCGAGCGCTGGGTGCCGGTCGACCGGGTCGGCCTCTACGTGCCGGGCGGCAACGCCGTCTACCCCTCCTCTGTGGTCATGAACGTCGTGCCCGCCCAGGAGGCCGGCGTCGAGTCCCTCGCCGTCGCCTCCCCGCCGCAGCGCGACCACGGCGGCCTGCCGCACCCGGTGATCCTCGCCGCCTGCGCCCTGCTCGACGTCACCGAGGTGCACGCCGCCGGTGGCGCCCAGGCGGTCGCCATGTTCGCCCACGGCACCGACGAGTGCCGCCCGGTCCAACTCGTCACCGGCCCCGGCAACATCTGGGTCGCCGCCGCCAAGCGTCTGCTCAAGGGCGTCATCGGCATCGACGCCGAGGCCGGTCCCACCGAGATCGCCGTCCTCGCCGACGACACCGCTGACCCCGCGCACGTCGCCGCCGACCTGATCAGCCAGGCCGAGCACGACGTGCTCGCCGCCTCGGTGCTGGTCACCCCCTCCACCGCCCTCGCCGACGCCGTGGACGCCGCCCTGGTCGAGCAGGTCGCCGCCACCAGGCACGAGGCCCGGGTCACCGAGGCCCTCACCGGCCGGCAGTCCGGCATCGTCCTCGTCGACGACCTCGACCACGGCCTGGCCGTCGTCGACGCCTACGCCGCCGAGCACCTGGAGATCCAGACCGCCGACGCCGCCGCCGTGGCCGCCCGGGTCCGCAACGCCGGCGCGATCTTCGTCGGCCCCTGGGCCCCGGTCTCGCTCGGCGACTACTGCGCCGGCTCCAACCACGTGCTGCCCACCGGCGGCTGCGCCTGCCACTCCTCCGGGCTGTCCGTGCAGTCCTTCCTGCGCGGCATCCACGTCGTGGACTACTCCCGCGACGCCCTCGCCGAGGTCACCCACCACGTGGTCGCCCTCGCCGACGCCGAGGACCTGCCCGCGCACGGTGCCGCGCTCAAGGCCCGGTTCGACTGGAAGGTACCCAGCTCCACGTGACCGGCAACGCCACCGCTCCGCCCGCCGACACCCCGGTGGGCGGGGTCCGCACGCTCGACGACTTGCCCATCCGGGAGGAGCTGCGCGGTCAGTCGCCGTACGGCGCCCCCCAGCTCGACGTGGCCGTGCGGCTCAACACCAACGAGAACCCCTACCCCCTGCCGCCCGAACTGGTCGCCCGGATCGCCGAGCGCGTCGCCGGGGCCGCCCGCGACCTCAACCGCTACCCCGACCGGGACGCCGTCGAGCTGCGCACCGCCCTGGCGGAGTACCTCGGGCGCACCTGCGGCCTGTCGATGGAGACCGGCGGCGTCTGGGCCGCCAACGGCTCCAACGAGGTGCTGCAACAGCTCCTCCAGGCCTTCGGCGGACCCGGCCGCACCGCGCTGGGCTTCGAACCCTCCTACTCGATGCACGCCCTCCTGGCGCGCGGCACCGGCACCGGTTGGATCTCCGGGCCCCGCGACGCCGAGGACTTCACCATCGACCTGCCGGCCGCCGAACGCGCCGTCGCCGAGCACCGGCCGCACGTCGTCTTCGTCTGCTCGCCCAACAACCCCACCGGCACCGCCGTCGCGGCCGAGACCGTCCTCGCCCTGCACGACGCCGCCCAGCGGGCCCGCTCGGGCCCCGGTGAACACGGCGCGCTGGTGATCGTGGACGAGGCGTACGGCGAGTTCAGCCACCGGCCCTCGCTGCTGCCGCTCATCGAGGGCCGTCCCCGTCTGGTGATCTCCCGCACCATGTCCAAGGCGTTCGGCGCCGCCGGCCTGCGGTTGGGCTACCTCGCCGCGCACCCGGCCGTCGTGGACGCCGTCCAACTGGTGCGACTGCCCTACCACCTGTCGGCCGTCACCCAGGCCACCGCGCTGGCGGCCCTGGAGCACACCGATACGCTGTTGGGATACGTCGAACAGCTGAAGGCCGAACGCGACCGGCTGGTCGCCGAGCTGCGCGCGATCGGCTGCGAGGTCACCGACTCCGACGCCAATTTCGTGCAGTTCGGACGGTTCGACGGCCCGGGTGGCGCGCACGCCGCCTGGCGGTTCCTGCTGGAGCAGGGCGTGCTGGTCCGGGACAACGGCGTGCCCGGCCGACTGCGGGTGACCACCGGCACCCCCGAGGAGAACGACGCGTTCCTGGACGCGGTGCGCGAGCTGATGAAGGAGAACGACCGATGACCCGCACGGGCCGCGTGGAACGAACCACCAAGGAGACCAAGGTCCTGGTCGAGATCGACCTCGACGGCACCGGGAAGGTCGACGTCTCCACCGGTGTCGGCTTCTGGGACCACATGCTCGACCAGCTCGGCCGGCACGGCCTGTTCGACCTGACCGTGCGCACCGAGGGCGACCTGCACATCGACACCCACCACACCATCGAGGACACCGCCCTCGCGCTGGGCGCGGCCTTCCGGGAGGCACTCGGCGACAAGAAGGGCATCGTCCGCTTCGCCAACTCCTCCGTCCCGCTGGACGAGTCGCTGGCGCAGGTGACCGTGGACCTCTCCGGCCGCCCCTACCTCGTGCACAGCGAGCCCGAGGGCATGGCCCCGATGATCGGCTCCTACGACACCACCATGACCCGGCACGTGCTGGAGTCCTTCGTCGCGCAGGCGCAGATCGCGCTGCACGTCCACGTGCCCTACGGCCGCAACGCCCACCACATCGTGGAGTGCCAGTTCAAGGCACTCGCCCGGGCCCTGCGGTACGCGAGCGAGATCGACCCCCGGCAGACCGGCATCCCCTCCACCAAGGGCGCCCTGTGAACCTGACCTCGACGCTCCTGATCGCCGCCGGCCTCTTCCTCGGCGGTGGCGCCTGGTCCTTCGCCCGGCAGGGCCTGCCGCGCGGCGTCGTGGTGCTGCTCGGCGTCGCCTCCGCCATGTGCCTGGTGGCGGGCGTGCTCCGCCTGGAGGTGTGGAACCGGTGACCACCGACCCGACCGGCACCACCCCGGCCGCCGCCTCGAACACCGACCCGACCGGCACCGCGACGCCCACGGACCCCGCTCCCGCCGGGGCGGCGGGCACCGGCCGCGCCCGCAAGTCCGTCGTCGTCTTCGACTACGGCTTCGGCAACGTCCGCTCCGCCCAGCGCGCACTGACCCGCGCCGGCGCCGACGTGGAGATCACCCGCGACTACGACGCCGCCCTCGAGGCCGACGGCCTGCTCGTGCCCGGCGTCGGCGCCTTCGCCGCCTGCATGGCCGGGCTGGTCGAGGCGCGCGGCGACTGGGTCGTCCAGCGCCGGCTGGCCGGCGGCCGACCCGTCATGGGTATCTGCGTCGGCATGCAGATCCTCTTCGGCCGGGGCATCGAGCACGGCGTGGAGACCGCCGGCCTCGACGAGTGGCCCGGCACCGTGGACCGGCTGCGCGCCGAAGTCGTCCCGCACATGGGCTGGAACACCGTCGAGGCCCCGGAGGGCTCCCGCCTCTTCGCCGGCCTCGACCCCGCCGAGCGCTTCTACTTCGTGCACTCCTACGCCGTCCACGACTGGACGATGGAGATCGCCAACCCGCGCATGACCCCGCCGCTGGTCACCCGCGCCGTGCACGGTGGATCGTTCGTCGCCGCGGTCGAGAACGGCCCCCTGTGGGCCACGCAGTTCCACCCCGAGAAGTCCGGCGACGCCGGAGCCCGCCTCCTCAGCAATTGGATCGAGAGCCTGTGATGACCCCCGAGCTCGAACTGCTCCCGGCCGTCGATGTCCGCGACGGGCAGGCCGTGCGCCTGGTGCACGGCGAGTCCGGCACCGAGACCTCCTACGGCGACCCGCTGGAGGCCGCGCTCACCTGGCAGCGCGCCGGCGCCCGCTGGCTGCACCTGGTCGACCTCGACGCCGCCTTCGGCACCGGCGACAACCGCGAGCGCATCGCCGAGGTCGCCCGCGTCACCGCCGAGGCGGGCGTGCGGGTCGAGTTGTCCGGCGGCATCCGCGACGACGACTCGCTCGCCGCCGCCCTGGCCACCGGCTGCACCCGGGTCAACCTGGGCACCGCAGCCCTGGAGGCCCCCGAGTGGGTCGCCAAGATCATCGCCGAGCACGGCGACCGCATCGCCGTCGGCCTCGACGTGCGCGGCACCACCCTGCGCGGTCGCGGCTGGACCCGCGACGGCGGCGACCTCTACGAGACCCTGGCCCGCCTGGACTCCGAGGGCTGCGCCCGCTACGTCGTGACCGACATCGCCAAGGACGGCACCCTCCAGGGCCCCAACCTGGAACTGCTGCGCAACGTCTGCGCCGCCACCGACCGGCCCGTCGTCGCCTCCGGCGGCGTCTCCCGCCTGGACGACCTGCGGGCCCTGGCCGCGATGGTGCCGATCGGCGTCGAGGGCGCGATCGTCGGCAAGGCCCTGTACGCGGGTGCCTTCACCCTCGAGGCCGCCCTGGAGACCGTGCGGGCGGAGGCCGCGGCGTGAGCCTCGCGGTGCGGGTCATCCCCTGCCTGGACGTGGACGCCGGCCGGGTGGTCAAGGGCGTCAACTTCCAGAACCTCCGGGACGCGGGCGACCCCGTCGAGATGGCCAAGGTCTACGACGCCGAGGGCGCCGACGAACTGACCTTCCTGGACATCACCGCCTCCTCCGGCAACCGGGAGACCACCTACGACGTGGTGCGCCGCACCGCCGAACAGGTCTTCATCCCGCTGACCGTGGGCGGCGGCGTCCGCGCCACCGACGACGTGGACCGGCTGCTGCGCGCCGGCGCCGACAAGGTCGGCGTCAACACCGCCGCCATCGCCCGGCCGGAGCTGATCCGGGAGATCGCCGAGCGCTTCGGCAGCCAGGTGCTCGTGCTGTCCGTGGACGCCCGCCGGGTCACCGGCGAGGCCACCACCCCCAGCGGTTTCGAGGTCACCACCCATGGCGGCCGGCGCGGCACGGGCATCGACGCCGTCGAGTGGGCCCACCGCGCCGCCGAGTTGGGGGCGGGGGAGATCCTGCTCAACTCCATGGACGCCGACGGCACCAAGGACGGCTACGACCTGACCATGATCGAGGCCGTGCGCAAGCACGTCACGATCCCGGTCATCGCCTCCGGCGGCGCCGGCGCGGTCGAGCACTTCCCGCCGGCGGTGGAGGCCGGGGCGGACGCGGTGCTGGCCGCCTCCGTCTTCCACTTCGGCGACCTGCGCATCGGCCAGGTCAAGGACGCCCTCCGCGCCGCCGGCCGGCCCGTGCGCTGAGCCCCTCGGGGAACGACCGGAGATCCGGCGGATGTCGGCCGACGCCGCTGTCGTCCCGGCTGCTCTCGCACGGGCGGTCGGGACCGGGGCCGGGGGCGGAAACCGAACGGACTCAGTCGGCCAGTATCAAAGTCGCCTGCCCGGTCACGGCGGCGACGCTCTCGAAGTCGCGGTCGCAGTGCAGGAGTGTCAGACCCGAGAGCTCGGCGATGGACGCCACCAGGAGATCGACCGGTCCGGCACTCCTGTGCCACCCGCGCTCGGTAAGAATCCGCTGGACCGTCCGGGCCCGTTCATGGGTTCCCTCGGGAACAGGAGCCCACGCGTAGCATTGGTGCAGAGTGGCCAGGACAGCCGCTCGGTCCGCCGAACTTCTGGCGGAGAAGCCGATCTCCAACTCGGTGATGTCGCTCATGGCCACCAAACCGGCTTCGACGGCTCGATCCCATTCGTGGTGTTTGCCCCCCGGGCCGAGCAGGCGAACAGCCGCCGATGTGTCGATGAGGTAGTGCGCCGGGGTCATGCATCGCTTCCGGGGGCCTCTTGGCGGGGGTGGGAGGCGCGGTAATTCGTCTTGTCGGAGAGAACGGCCATGTCCAGGGCTCCCTCGGCGATCAGACGCCGGGCCTCGGCGAGGGCCTTGGCCCGCCGTATGCGCGCGGCGGTTTCCGACAGTGCCGTGTTCACCGTTTCTTTTTTCGTCCTGGTCCCCAGTGCCTCCTGGGCCGCTGCCAGCGTCTCTTCGTCGATGTCGATCAGCATCTTCGCCATGTGCCCACCTCGTATATACTCGATGGGGAAGAGTATATACCTCCGTCCCGGGATCACTTTTCCGGGAGAGCGATGTTCCGGGGGCGAACAGGAGACCGGCGGGTCAGTCCATGACGCCGCCGCAGGTGATGTTGAGGTCGGCGGCGGTGATCGCCGCCGCCATGTCGGAGGCGGCGAAGACGGCGGCGTTTCCCACGTCCTCCAGGGTGGCCGCCCGGCGCAGCAGCGTGTGCGCGACGATCTGCGCCTCGATCGCCTCGCGCCCCTCGAAGTCGGTCGGGATGGACTCCGGGATGCCCCCGGTCTTCACCGTGATGACCCGGACGCCGTGCGGACCCAACTCGCAGGCCCACTGTCGGCGCAGCCCTTCCAGGGCGTCGAAGGCGACCTTCAGCCCGCCGAGGTTCGGCAGGGTGTGCGGGCCACCCCCGCCGAAGGCGAGCACCACCCCCGACCCGCGCCGCGTCATGTGCCGGGCGGCGGCCCGGGTGGTCAGGAAGTGCGAGCGCAACAGCGTGGTCACCGGCCGGGTGAAGTCCTCCACCTCGATCTCCATGAGCGGCTGCTGCACGTCACCGAAGCCGATCAGGTTGAACGAGACGTCCACCGAGCCGGCGTCGGCGGCGATGTCGTCCACGAAGGCGTCCACGTCGGACTCGTCCAGCGCGTTCAGCACCCCGATGTCCGCCGTCCCACCGCGCGAGCGGATGTCGGTCGCCACCGCGTCCAGAGGCTCCCGGGTGCGGCCGGTGAGGACCACCCTCGCGCCCTCCCGGGCGAAGGCCCGTGCCACCGCGCCGCCGATCGGCCCACCGGCGCCGTGCAGCACGGCCGTCTTCCGCTCCAGCAGCATCGCCGGTCTCCCTCTGTGCGCGAACGGTCCGCGACGACCGGCCTCCGCCCTCGCCGCCTCGGACCCCACGCTCCACGGGACGACCCGCCGACGGGCACCGACACCCCGAGGTGCCCGCGTCCGGGTGAGCGGATGACACCCCATCGGCTCCCCGGGGCGTGAGGTGGGGAGGGAGCCGGCCGGACACCGGTGGGGGAGGAGGCCGCCGACCCGGACGGCCGACCACCGTCCGGGTCGGCGGCCGAACCGGTACGGCGGTGGGATCAGGGAGGGGAAGTGACGTACCCGAGGAAGGCCGACCACGCGGTGGATGGCAATCCCAACCGCCCCCCACCCCGGTGCTTGGAATCCCGCACGTGCACCACCCCGGGACACTCCGCGACCTCCACGCAGTCCCCGCCCTCGTTGCCGCAGGATGTGTGCCAGGGGAGAGCCACTTCAAGGCACTGCCCACCTTCGGGGCCGCTATGACTGCTCTTGAACCAGTCCAATCCGAGAGGGTCTGTGCTGTTCCTGCTTTTCATCGTTCCTCCAGAATTTTTCTGATCAGGACACCAGACTCCTGCGGAGTGAGTGCCTGCGCCCGGATGCTTCCGTAGCAGAATGCCATCAAGCGGACCCTCTCCGGATCGCTGATGAGCTGATTGCGGCCATACCCCTCGGTATACGCGACTTGTGGCCTTCCTCGAGGTGTGAGGAGGCTGAAGGCCCCCTCCAAGGCCGAATGGCCCCAGCCCTTCAGCGGAAGCACCTGAACTGTGGATGCAGGGAGTTCGGCGACGCGCAGAAGCTGTTCCAGTTGAGCGCGGTAGACCTCCGGCCCTCCGACTCGCCTGTGGAGAACGCCCTCTTCGACGACGAAGGTTGTTGCGGGGGGAGGCCAACTCTTGGGGGATGTCATGATGTCCTGCCGGGCGAGCCGGGCTGTCACACGTTGTTCCACTTCATCGGGGCTCAAGGGTGGTTGTCGCAGCCGGAAAAGCGCTCGTGCGTAGTCCTCGGTCTGGAGGAGGCCGGGGATCACCATGGTGCTGTACTCGTGGATCTCCACGCACTGGGCCTCCAGGCTCGCGAAGAGTCGGAACCAGGCGGGGTGGCGGGTGCGGACCTTCTTCTTGGCCTCGCGCAGGTCGGGGATGACGGTGGTCAGCATCCCGTCCGCCCCGAAGAGGTCGTCCGCCGCGTGGAGCAACTCCTCCTGCGGGATGCGACGGGCGCGCTCGATGGCGGAGATCAGGTCCACGCCGAAGCTGAGCCGGTTGGCGGCCTCCTGCTGGGTGAGGCCCGCCCGTTCGCGGGCCCGCTTGAACAACTTCCCCAGTGCGCGCAGGAAGTCCTGTGCGCTGTCCTGGTCCTCGGGCAGTTCCACGTCCCGGGTCGGGTGGGGAACGGGTCGGTCGATGGTGGTCGTTCCGCCGGGGTTGCCGTCGCCGGTGGGTTCGACGGCTCCCTCGGGTCGGTCCTCGTGCGTGTGCTTCTCGTGCATGGTGGTGATCTCCCCCGCACCCCGATGACTTGCGACTCGCTGGAGTCGGACAACCACGATCCGTACGGGTTGCCTGCTTCGCCACGGTAGTCCTCGCGGGGTCAGACTCAAGGCCGTGGACGACAACATCACTCTTACCGGTACGGATCGCCGTTTCGCGCGACGGATCGGTTCCACCTCACGGGGCGTTTGCCTTGCCCGGAACCTCACGGTGCGTCAACTCGACCTGTGGGGCTTCCCGCCTCGCACCCCGCTCTCGGAGAACGCCGCCCTCGTGGTGACCGAGTTGGTCACCAACGCCGTGGTGCACGGCGGCGACGGCACTCCTGGTGGCGACTTCCATCTCCGGCTCGAACTCGCCGTTCTCCGGGAGGTCTTGAGGGTCGAGGTCACCGACGCGGCGGGGGAGCGGCTGCCCGATCCCGGTGCCGCCCGCTCACCGGGGAAGTGGGAGGAGGGCGGCCGGGGGTTGGTGCTGGTGGCGGCGGTGGCGGATCGCTGCGGGGTGAAGCGAGGGGAGACCGGCAAGACGGTGTGGGCGGAACTGTCGCAGACCCCCGCGCCGTGTCGGGGGCCGGCGTGAATCCCACCGGTCCCGCGTGGCTACGCCGCCTCGGTCATCGGCTCCGGACGGGTGCGCAGGGCGTCGAGCGCGGCGGCGGGGTGGTCCGCGAAGAAGCGGACCGTGCCCACCTCGACGGTTCCTCCCAGCGGACGCACGGCGGTGATCGGCCGGTCCAGCTCCAGGACGAGGTTGGTCTGCGAGGAGACCGCCACCGCCAGTCGATCACCGTCCACGCCGATCAGCCCCTTCTCGTCGAAACGGGAATCCCGTCGGACGGCCGTGATCCGCTCGCGCGGTATCCACAGGTCGAAGAAGGCTCCGTACCGCACCCGCACCTCCGTCCCCGTCACCACGTGCGGGCGGGTGGAGCAGGCCGCCATCATCGCGAACGCGATCAGCACCCCGTAGGCGTCGATCACCAGGACCGTGATGCGCAGGGCCGCCGGTGCGTCGAGCGCCCGCAACAGGAGTTCCAGCCCCACCAACTCCACGATCGCGGCGAAGACGAGGATGCCCATCGTGAAGGCCCGGGCCCCGGCATAGGGCAGGGCGATGGCGTCGGCCGGGACGCCGTGTCGGCGCCGACCGAGCCACCGGACGAGGGCCGCCATGCCGGCCGCCTCGAACCCCACGAGCCTCCGCGCGGTGATCGGCACCAGCCGCTCGTACGTCAGCCGTACCGCCTCCCGGCGGCCCGCCCCCTCCCGGCGCGCGGCGAGGAACAGCCGCGCCACGACCACCGTTTCCAGCGCGATCACGCAGGCCACGAACACCCCGGAGACCACCAACACCGGGGAGGGGATCGACACCCCGGAGGTGAGGAGAACCGCCAGCAGCAGTTCCCCGGGGATCACGAGACACAGCGCGGCCCGGGCCGCCCGAAGCATCACCGTCGCCCCCGCAGCACGGCCACCAGTCGCCGGAACGTCTCCACCTGCGCGGGGGCCAGCTCGTGCGACAACTCCTCCAACCAGTCGTGGTCTCCGGCCGTGTCGAGGTGTCGGAGCATCGCCGAGACCATCTCGCCGGGCAGGTAATCGGCGATCCGGTTGGCGACCTCCGGGATCCGGGGATCGTCCGGTTCGGCGTCGGCGAGGTCGTCCAACAGCTGGTAGATGTCCCGGGCTCCTGCGGGCGCCCCGGGTTCCAGGAGCGGGCGGAAGAGGTCCGCGAGCGCGGCCCGCTCGGCGTCGTCGATGCCGGTGTCCAGCAGGGCCAACATCTCGCGGTCGAGCGCGGCCGTCGCGGACGCGTCGCCGGGCAGTCCGCGCAGCACCGAGGCCATCTCGGGGGAGACCACGGAGTCGGGATGCGGGTCGGCCTCCGCCAACAGCGCGGCGAGCCGGCGTCGTCGGGCGGCGATCTCCGCCTGCTGCCGGGCCAGGTCGGCGTCGAGTGCGGTCAGCACCTCCCGCAGGCTGCGGTCCCGATCGGCGGCCAAGGCGTTCCGGACCTCCTCCAGGGACAGCCCCAGCTCCGCCAATCGCCGCACCCGGGCGAGCGTCACGGCGTCCCGCAGGCGGTACTCCCGGTAGCCGTTGCCCCGGCGCGGGGGCTCCGGGAGCAGCCCCATCCGGTGGTAGTGGCGCACGGTCCGGGTGGACACCCCGACCAGCGCCGCGATCTCGCCGATTCTCATGCGCCCAGTGAAAACCCTGACGCCACGACAAGGTCAAGCCTCTTCGACCCCCGGTGAACCGCCGGAGGGGGGTGGGGGACGGTCACGGCCGGATCCGCTCCGGTCACGGTGTGATGGGATGACTTACCCGGCGTGGGCACCGCCGGGTGCACGCCACGGGGTCTTCACGAGCGTGGGGATCCGCCTCCCGCTTCAACGCCCCCGCCGGTCCTTCCCGCCCTCCGCCCCGCGCCACTCCGCGCGACACCGCTCACCTGGTCGACTTCCTGTGTTCCACCGAAGGGGAGTGGATCAACGGTCAACTGATCAGGAGCAACGGTGGTTTCTCCTGACGACGGCCGAGCGGTCACCGTGCCGCCGGTGCTCCCGCCCGGACAGCGCTTCGGGGTTCCGGCCGAGGGCCGGAACACCCGGCGGTGGCTCCGATGGCCTCGGTGCCCGGGGGCGTGATCGGGTCGGAGGGGCGGTCCCCCCGGGGGCCACGCGGGCGGGACGGAGGCATGAGATGCCGTCGGGCCAGGACGAACAGCAACCCGTAGCCGGTCACCAGGAGCAGGGCGGTGCCGATCCACTCCCGGGAGCCCCCCGGCGGGTAGACCCGACCGCCGTGGCCGATGTCCGAGGCGGCCACGGAGCGGTCGACCTCGAATCCCTCCCGTCCGCTGCCGTACAGGGTGACCCCGGTTCGGCGGATCGTGCCGTCGGCCGAGTCGAACCGACCGGACCACAGACAACTCTCGTGCCCCGGGTGGGAGACGCATTCCAGCCCCAGGGCGGTGAAGGTCCCCGGCACCCCGTCGGCGGTCGCCGCCCGCACCGCCTGCCCGATGTTGGGCACCGAGGCCCACAGTGCCAGGCAGGCGGCGACGAGCAGCATCGCGGAGGTGAAGCGGGAGGGCGGTCTGCGGGGCGGTCGGGGTGCCCTCCCGCCGGTGGTCACCACCCGGGCGCGCAGGAGCACCGGGTGGCGATCCCCCGGTTCGGGCGGCTGTGCAGCACCATCGCGACCACCATCGGAATGGTCACCAGGGCGTTGTAGAGCAGGTGCAGTTCCACCCGGGGCACCAGCAGTTGCACCAGGCTGGTGGGGGCGGCCCGGTCGGCCAGATTCGTTCCGATGAGGGCCTGCATCAGCAGGATCAGGTGCTCGAAGTGGTGCCACACCTGGATGATCAGGGTGATGTTCCACCACAGGCGCGAGGAACCGGCGAATCCCGGTCGCAGCAGCAGGAAACCCACCAGCATGATCAGCGCGTACCCGTAGTGCATCCATTCCGAGGTGACCAGCCACGGGAAGGGAATGCCCAACACCCCCCGCGCCTCGGGCAACGGCCACCCCAGGACGTAGATCTGGATCGCCTGCACGACGTGCTCCGCCCAGTGCGCCAGCACGATCACCAGGAAGACGCGCAGAGCCGTGCGGTGGAACCTGCCGTTGAGGGCGTTGACCTCGGGTATCTCCGGTGGTGCCATCGTGCCGATCGCCATGACGCATCCTCTCGAACCGGGTCCGGATGTCCATGACAGCAGTCGGCCGCGGAGCGCTCTTCTTCCATCGTGCGCCGTGTCCGCGTCGGCTGAACACCCGCCGGGTGCCGACGGCCTTCCCGTCCCGGACACGACGAACGGCCCGGTCGGTGCCCGTCGCCGTGGCCCCGGTGGGGACGGCGACGGGCACCGACCGGGCCGTGGTCGGCACCGGTGCGGGCGGGCGCTCAGCCCTTGCGCAGGGCCCGCAGGTACTCGCGGTTCATGCGGGTGATGCTGAACAACGGGATGCCCTTCGGGCAGGCCGTGGCGCACTCGCCGACGTTGGTGCACCCGCCGAAGCCCTCGGCGTCCATCGCCGTCACCATCTCCCGGGTGCGGGACTCCCGCTCCGGGGCGCCCTGCGGCAGCGCGTTGAGGTGCACCACCTTGGCGGCGGTGAACAACATCGCCGAACCGTTCGGGCACGCCGCCACGCAGGCGCCGCAGCCGATGCACTCGGCGTTCTCGAAGGCCAGGTCGGCGGACTCCTTCGGCACGGCCGTGGCGTGTGCCTCGGGCGCGCTGCCGGTGGGCGCGGTGATGTAGCCGCCGGCCCCGATGATCCGGTCGAAGGAGGTGCGGTCCACCACCAGGTCCTTGATCACCGGGAAGGCGCCGGCCCGCCAGGGCTCGATGTCGATGACGTCGCCGTCGGAGAAGGACCGCATGTGGAGCTGGCAGGCCGTGGTCCGCTCCGGACCGTGGGCGTCGCCGTTGATCACCATGCCGCAGGAGCCGCAGATGCCCTCCCGGCAGTCGTGGTCGAACGCGACCGGCTCCGCGCCCTCGGCGGTCAGCCGTTCGTTGAGGGTGTCGAGCATCTCGAGGAAGGACATCTGGGGGGAGACGCCGTCCAGTTCGTACGTGGTCATGGCCCCCGGCTCATCGGGGCCGGCCTGGCGCCAGATGCGCAGGGTGAGCTTCATCAGCGTCATGCGTAACTCCGCTGGGTGGGGTGGACGTAGGCGAATTCCAGCGCCTCGCGGTGCAGCACCGGGGCGTGTCCGGTGCCGGTGTACTCCCAGGCGGCGGCGTAGGAGAAGGCGTCGTCGTCGCGCATCGCCTCGCCGTCGGGGGTGCGGCTCTCCTCGCGGAAGTGGCCGCCGCAGGACTCGGTGCGGTGCAGGGCGTCCAGGCAGGTCAGCTCGGCGAGCTCCATGTAGTCCGAGACGCGGTTGGCCTGTTCCAGGGACTGGTTGAGCGCCTCGCCGGAACCGGGCACCCGGATCCGCCGCCAGAACTCCTCGCGCAGCGCGGGGATGCGCTCCAGGGCCCTGCGCAGTCCGGCCTCGTCGCGGGCCATGCCGCACTCGTCCCACAGCAGGGTGCCCAGCTCGCGGTGGAAGGAGTCCGGGGTGCGGTCGCCGTTGTTGGACAGCAGCGCGTACAGCCGGTCGGTGACGAAGGAGACGGACTCCCGCACCGCCGGGTGGTCGGCGTCCACCTTCCCGACGCCGCCGAGCCGCGCCAGGTAGTCGCCCAGGGTGACCGGCAGGACGAAATAGCCGTCCGCCAGGCCCTGCATCAGCGCCGAGGCGCCCAGTCGGTTGGCGCCGTGGTCGGAGAAGTTGGCCTCGCCGATCGCGAACAGGCCCGGCACGGTGGTCTGCAGGTCGTAGTCGACCCACAGGCCGCCCATCGTGTAGTGGATCGCGGGGTAGATCCGCATCGGCACCTCGTACGGATCCTCGGCGGTGATCCGCTCGTACATCTCGAAGAGGTTGCCGTACTTCGCGGCGACCGCGTCCCGGCCCATCCGCTCGATCGCCTCGGCGAAGTCCAGGTACACGCCCTGGCCGCCGGGACCCACGCCCCGGCCCTCGTCGCAGACGTTCTTCGCGGCCCGGGAGGCGATGTCGCGGGGCACCAGGTTCCCGAAGGAGGGGTAGATCCGCTCCAGGTAGTAGTCCCGCTCGTCCTCGGGGATCTCGCGCGGCGGACGGTCGTCGCCCTTGCGCTTGGGTACCCAGATGCGGCCGTCGTTGCGCAGGGACTCGCTCATCAGCGTCAGCTTGGACTGGTGCTCACCCGAGCGCGGGATGCAGGTGGGGTGGATCTGGGTGAAGCAGGGGTTGGCGAAGTACGCGCCGCGCCGGTGCGCCCGCCAGATCGCGGTGGCGTTGGAGTTCTTGGCGTTGGTGGACAGGTAGAAGACGTTGCCGTACCCGCCGGAGGCCAGCACCACGGCGTCGGCGAAGTAGGTGTCGATCCGCCCGGTGAGCAGGTCGCGGGCCACGATGCCGCGCGCCCGGCCGTCGACGACGATCAGGTCCAGCATCTCGGTGCGCGGGTGCATCTCCACCCGGCCGGCGGCGATCTGCCGGGAGAGCGCCTGGTAGGCGCCGAGAAGCAACTGCTGGCCGGTCTGCCCCCGGGCGTAGAAGGTGCGGGAGACCTGCACGCCGCCGAAGGAGCGGGTGTCCAGCAGACCGCCGTACTCGCGGGCGAAGGGCACGCCCTGCGCCACGCACTGGTCGATGATCTGCACCGACACCTCGGCGAGGCGGTGCACGTTCGACTCCCGGGCGCGGAAGTCTCCGCCCTTGACCGTGTCGTAGAAGAGCCGGTGGGCGGAGTCGCCGTCGTTGCGGTAGTTCTTGGCGGCGTTGATGCCGCCCTGGGCGGCGATGGAGTGGGCGCGCCGGGGGGAGTCCTGGTAGCAGAACTGCAGCACCCGGTAACCCTGCTCGGCGAGGGTGGCGCCGGCGGCGCCACCGGCCAGGCCGGTGCCCACCACGATGACGGTGTGCTTGCGGCGGTTGGCGGGGTTGACCAGCTTGGCGTCGAAGGTCCGCCGCTTCCACCGCTCGGCGATCGGCGTGTCGAGGGGCGCGCGGGTGTCGGCGACCGGCTCCCCGACGGCGAAGTCGGTGTAGGCGCCGGTGGTGGTGGCGTCGGACGAGGGGGTGCCGCCGGCCGGCTGTTCGGTGGTGGTCATCTCAGCTCACGATTCCCGTCATGACGGCGATGGGGACGGACACGAAGCCGACGGTCAGCAGGACCGCGAGGCCGGTGGCCGTGGCCTTCAGCGCCCGGTCCCGTCGCGGGTGGTTCAGCCCGAGCGTCTGGGCGGCGCTCCAGAAGCCGTGTCGGATGTGCAGGCCGAGGGCGAGCATCGCCACGATGTAGATGGTGTTGCCGTACCAGGTGGAGAAGGTGGCGACGACGTTCTCGTACGGCCGGCCCTCCTCGCCGAGCGGGTTCACGTGCCCGGTGGTCAGGTCCAGGATGTGCCAGACCACGAACAGCGCGATGATCACGCCGCCCCAGCGCATGGTGCGGGTGGCGTAGGTGGCCCGCTGCCTGCGGTGCGCGTACTTCACCGGCCGGGCACGGATGTCCAACCGGCTGAGCTGCCAGGCGGCCACGATGTGCGCGATCACGGCGGCCAGCAGCACCACCCGCACGATCCACAGCAGCCACCCCTCGCCCAGGGCGGGCTCGCCGAAGACGCGCAGCCACTCGGCGTACTCGTTGAAGCTCGTCGAGCCGGCGAAGATCTTGAGATTTCCGACCATGTGGACGATGAGGTACAGCAGCAGGATTCCGCCGCTGACCGCCATCACCGTCTTCTTCCCGATGGTGGAGCGCCAGAGGGTGCGCAGGGAGGACGGGCGTCTGCCCGTGTCGGTCGCCGATGCCATGGGAACCAACGGTATGAACAGGCCGGTCATTCGTCCAAGACGCAACACGGCTGATCTCGATAGGACAACCCTATTGACGCTGTTCGGCGCGGTCTACGCTGGAACCATGCAGCTCCAGCAGCTCCGCTACTTCACCGCCGTGGCGGAGACCCGGCACTTCACCCGCGCCGCCCGGCGCGAACACGTGGCGCAACCCTCCCTCTCCCAGCAGATCCGGGCCCTGGAACGCGAACTGGGCGCCGAGCTCTTCCACCGGGCACGCGGCCACATCACCCTCACCGACGCGGGGGAGGCCCTGCTCCCGCTCGCCCGGCGGATCCTCGCCGACGCCGAGACCGCCCGCCGCGAGGTGCAGGAGGTCGCGCTGCTGCGCCGGGGCCGGGTGCGGCTGGGCGCGCCGCCGAGCCTGTGCACCAGCCTGGTCCCCGATGTCCTGCGGGACTTCCGCGACCGCTACCCGGCGGTCGAACTGCACCTGCGCGAGGGGGGCTCCCCCGACCTGGTCAGGGTGCTGGCCGACGGCGAACTCGACCTCGCCCTCGTCATCACCCCGCTGACCGGTCCCGCCCCCGCCCTGACCGCCGTGGACCTGCTGCGCGAGGAACTGGTCGTGGTCTCCGCCCCCGATGGGCCGCCCCCCGTGCTGCGCGAACACATCCGCGTCGTCGACCTGCGCGACCGCCCCCTGGTGCTGCACCGCCACGGCTACGAACTGCGCGAGGTCACCGTCTCGGCCTGCCGCGCGGCCGGCTTCGAACCCACCGTGGGCGTGGAGGGCGGTGAGATGGACGCCGTGCTCAGCCAGGTGCGGGCCGGCCTCGGGGTGGCGGTGGTGCCGGGGATGCTGGCCGTCCGCTCGGGACTGCGGACCACCCCCTTCGCCCCGCCCGGCCTGCACCGCACGATCGCCGTCGCGCACCGCGCGGACGTCTCCCCGCCCCGGGCCGCCCGCGAACTGGATCGCCTCCTGCGCGAGCGCCTGCCGGCCCTCATCGGCGAGGAGAGCTTCGCCCTCCCGGCCGGCTGCTGAACCGGGGATGGCCCAAGGCTTCGGATCATCGGGTGGCTGCCCCCTTCCGAGGTCACCGAGGAGGTACCGAGCCGTTTCGATCCCGGCGGGGCCCGGGCGTGTTCATCAGCCGGATCCTCGCGGTCTTGATGCCGGCCTCGGCCTTCCCGGTGTCGTGTTCGTGGCCTCACCCCCCGGAGTGAAGAACGCCCCTCGAACGAGTGGATCACCGGGTCGGACGGCTCCGTCGCCGCGCGAATCGGGCAGGAACCCGACCGCGTGTCACCGCGCGGCCCGTCCCGACCGGGGCGAGGGCCGATGTCGAGGAGCGAGGAGACCACCACCATGGCGAGGACCCGGTTGCTCGTAGAGGTGACCGCCGACGACCACCGGGAGGGATTCGCGGCCTTCTCCGAGGCCGCCGCCTCCCCGGACGGCGCCCGTCGGCAGCTCGACCGGGCCCTGGGCGCGGTCGCGGGTCTCGGAGTCGAACTCTCGGAGTCCGCCGGCCCGATCCCCCTGTTCGGCGGACCACCGGGAGCACCCGACCCGACCGTGCCCCGGGTGCTGCGTGCCTTCGCCGGTCCGGAGACCGCCGCCGACCTGGCCGCCACCTCCCTCGTCCTCCCGGTCGAGGTGGAGGAGTCGCGGCTGGAGGAGCTACGGGGGCGCAGCGGTGTGCTCGGTGTCTGGCCCAACTCCCCGCAGCACCTCCTGCGGGGCACCGAATCGGACCTGCTGCGCGGCACGGAGGGGCGTATCCCGGCCCCCGCCCGCGCCCCCTCGGCCGTCGACTGCCGCCCCTTCCGGGAGGGGGTGGGGATCGAGGCCATCCGGGAGGCACTGGGCGTCGAGGCGCTCTGGGAGGCCGGCTTCAGGGGGGATGGCGTGGTCGTCGGCATCATCGATGAGGGGATCGACGGCGACACCTACCCGGTGGCCGGGGGCTTCGCCCCCGAGGGCGGCTCGCGTCAACCGGGCGCCGCCCCCGTGACCAGCCACGGCTCGATGTGCGCGGCGGACGTGCTCGTCGCCGCCCCCGACGCCCGGTTGTACGACTACCCCTTCCTCGGGGTGCCCGACTCCGGGGGCGCCCTCGCGATGTTCCAGGCCGTCCTCGATCGGCGGCGGGTGGACGGCACCCCGCACCTGACCACCAACAGCTACGGCTTCGTCGGCGTCCCCGACCGCCGCAGGAACCCCCGGCACGAGATCCACGACCTCGACCACCCCCTGCACCGCAAGGTCCGCGAGGTGGTCGCCTCCGGCGCCGCCTGCTTCTTCGCCGCCGGGAACTGCGGGGAGCAGTGCGCCAGCGGCGCCTGCCACCCCAGCGGCACCGGGCCCGGCCGCTCGATCCACGCCTCCAACAGCCTGGCCGAGGTCATCACCGTGGCGGCGGTCAACAGCCTCTCCGAGCGGGTGGGCTACTCCTCCCAGGGCCCCGGCATGTTCGAGCGGCGGAAGCCGGACCTCGCGACCTTCACCCACTTCTTCGCCAACTTCGGGCCCGGCCGCCCGGCGGGAACCGACACCGCCCCTTATGACAGCGGCACCTCGGCCGCCGCCCCGCTGGCCGCCGGCGCCGCGGCCCTGCTGCTCTGCGCGGCGCCCGACCTTTCTCCGGACGACCTGCGCCGCATCCTGTTCTCGGGGGTGAAGCCGGCCGGGGAGGTCGCGTGGGATCCCGGCTACGGGCGCGGGGTGCTCGACGTGGCGGCCTCCTACGCGGCGATGACCGAGGAGGATTGAGAAGGACCGGAAGGATCGGGTGGTCCCGGTTCCGGGCCCGGCGGTGTGCCGGGGCCCGGAACCGGGGGAGGCCGGGACACAGGGGCACGAGTGCGAGGAGGGCCGGGCGTGGAGTGGCTGTTGACGGTGCCGGCGGACACCGACCGGGCCGCCTTGGCAACGCTCCTGGCAGAGGTCGGCGGCGTGCTGCACGACCTGCCCGCCGTGCCGATGGGGAAGAGGGAGCGGGTGGTGTACGCCCGGGGCCCGGAGGACATCGAGGCCCGACTGAGGGTCCGGGGCCTGACCGTGACGGCGAGCCCCAACTCCTCGATGCGCCTCTTCGGGGAGTGAGCCGAGGGCTCCCGAGGTCCCCGCTTCCCCGCCGGGCCATTCGAGGCGGATCGTGGGCCCACCGTGCCCGCGCCCGTGTCCCCCGGAAGCGGGCGGGGGCGGGTAACGCCGTTGTTCCCTCCGCCGGGGATGGGTACAGTCGGGTGTGTCCGTGCTCGTTCCGAAGTGGGAGAAGGGGAGGTGGGGTTGATGACCGCGCTCGAGGCCATCGCGCACAGCGCCCGGGTCACCCTCACCTCCCGGGTCGTGGCCTGACCCCGTCCCCATCCGCCCCTCCGGGAGCGTGAGCCCGAGGGGCGCCCGACTCATCCCACCTCGGAAACGGACCTTCATCCATCATGACCACTTCTTCGGGTTCTTCGGGTCCTTCGGCCCCGTGGGGCACGCGCGCCGAGACCGGCGCCGACCTCCCCACCATCCGTGGGATCAACCTCGCCGCGTTCGAGACCTCGTTCGAGGCCGACCTCGTCGACGCCCTGCGCGGCGACCCCTCGTGGATCGACGGCCTGTCACTGGTCGCCACCGACGACCACGACCGGCCCATCGCCCACGCGCTGCTGACCCGTTGCCATATCGGTGACACCCCGGCACTGTGCCTGGCGCCGTGCGCGGTCCTGCCCGCCCAACAGCGCCAAGGCGCCGGTTCGGCGGCCATTCGGGCCGCCCTGGCGGCGGCCGGGGACATCGGCGAACGCTTCGTCACCGTCCTCGGGCACCCGGATTACTACCCCTGGTTCGGCTTCACCCGGGCCTCCGCCCACGGCATCGGCCTGTCCATCGAGGTTCCGGACGAGGCCCTGATGGCCCTCGCCCTCGACCCGGACCGTCCGTTGCCGAGCGGAACGATCCGCTACGCCGCGCCATTCGGCATCTGATCACCCGGCCATTCGGGCCGCCCGCCGAGCGGGGGTCTCCCCGGGGCCGACACCACGGTCCCGGGGAGACCGGCCCCGCCGCTGTCGCGGGGTGTCGCGGATGGGAGGCCCGCGCCCCGGGGGCTCATGGCGGAGGGCTGTCGGGCCCCTCGCCGTGAGCACCCGCACCGCCGGTCCCGGCGGTGTGTGGTTCCCGGCTCAGCCGGTCACCGCCCCGGCTCAGCCGGTCACCGCCCCGGCTCAGCCGGTCACCGCCCCGGCTCAGCCGGTCACCGCCCCGGCCCTCCGGAAGCGATCCACGTGCTCGGCCACCCACTGGGCGAACGTGCGCGCCGGGCGGCCCGTCACCCGCTCGACGGTGTCATCGATGGTCGTGGCTGCCTCGGGGGGTGCGGCATACCACCCGATGACGTATTCGGCCTCCTCCCGGGAGACCCCGGTGGCCGTCAGCCGATCGACGGCCTGTTCATGCGTGATCGGGACGAAGGCGATGTCCCGACCGATCAGCCGGGAGAGCACCGCGATGCGTTGGCGCGGGGTCAGTGCCTCGGGCCCGGTGAGGTTGTACGAGCGTCCCGCGTGGCCGTCCTCGAGCAGCGCCGCCGCTGCCACCGCCCCGATGTCGGCCTGGTGAACGAGCGCGCTGGGCAGGTTGTGGGGCTCGCGCACGACGCCCTCGTCACGGATCGAGTCGATCCAGGTCAACGTGTTGGACATGAACTCCTGCGCCTCCAGGCGCGTCCACTCCACCCCCGACTCCGCCACCGCCCGCTCGACCGGCCCCGGGCGGCCGTCCCACAGGACGGTGATGCGCCGCACCCCCGCGTCGACCGCCCGCCGCACCAGTTCCGGACCGACCTCGGCGAGCCCTTCCACCGCGGTGATGTGCAGGCGGTCGACCCCGTCGAGGGCGGAGTCCAGGGTCCCCGGTTCCGTATGCGTGCCGGTCACGGTTTCCACCCCGGCCGGGAATCCTCCCGCCCTCGCCGCTGGGTTCCGCGTCAGCGCCCGAACATGTTCTCCCCGGCGGACCAGCTCCGCCACCACGTGCCGGCCGGTGTTCCCGGTGGCACCCGTCACCAGTGTCGTCATGGGTGAACTCCTTTCGTCGTGGTGAACGCTAGAAGCTCAATCGGACTTGAGGTCAAGGAGTCCCTCCGGGGCCACCCCACCCGCATGCCGTGCCCGGCCACCGGGAAGGCGGGGTTCGGCCGGCGGGTGCGACGGAGCCTCACCACAACACCGCGCAGCCCTTCCTCTCCAACGCCTCCACGAGGTCGGGCGGCGGCACGACCGGGTTCCACCGCAGGTCGAGCTTCTCCAACGCCGGCATGTCGAGGAGAGTGGGGGGAAGTTCGGTCAGGCGGTTGGACCGCAGGTCGACGTGGCGCAGCCGGGGCAGTTCCGACAGCGATGCCGGGAACTCCGTCAGGGCGTTCTCCCGCAGACTCACCGTGCGCAGCTCCCGCAGCCGCGCCGTCGGGTCCGGTAGGGCGGTCAGCCGGTTGCCGCCCAACCACAGTTCGCGCAACCGCCCGAGCCGACCGACGGTCTCCGGAAGCCGGGCCAGCCGGTTCCGTTCGGCCCGCAGCTCGCGGAGACCCGCCATGTCACCGATGGTCTCCGGGAGTTCGGTCAGGCGGTTCTCCCCGATGTTGAGGTACCGAAGAGCGGTCAGCCGGCCGAGAGCGGGGGGAAGTTCGGTCAGCCGGTTGTCGTGCAGGTAGAGGAAGTCCGACAGGTCCGCGAGATCCCCGATACCGTCGGGCAGCCGGGACAGGGCGTTGTGACCGAGGTCGAGGGTGCGCAGGTTCACCATCCCGCCGATCTCCGGCGGCACGGTCGTCAATCCGTTCTCCGCCAGGATCAGCACCCGGGCGTCCGTGCGCCCCCACACCTGCGGCGGAACCGTTCCCAACCCCCGCCGCCACAGGTCGACCGTGGTCTTCGGGGCCCCGGCTGTCACGAGACCCCACCCGTCTTCGGGACTCCCGGTGTCCGGGCCTCCCGCAGCGGCGGGAGAAGCAGGGCGAGGACACCGGTGACGACCACTGCCAGACAGCAGCACAGCAGGGCGATCCGGGCCGAGGTCCACTGGGCGAGTGATCCGAGCGCGACGTTCATCCCCACCAGGGGCAGGCTCTGCACGACGGTCACCACCGACTGCACCCGCGCCAGGTAGCCGTCCGGGGTGGTGCCCAGCATCAGGGGGGCGATGTTCGCGCCGAAAGCCCCGTTACCGGCGCCGATCAACAACGAGGCGAGGATTCCCACCAGCGGGTTCGGCGCCACCGCCAGGGCACCGACGCCCGCGCCGGCCGTCACCAGTCCCAGACCGGCCGCCGTTCCCGGGCGGGCGGCCCCGCCCCGGACCAGCACCACCAGGGCGACGGTGACGATCCCCACCGCCTGGGCGCCCACCAGCAGGCCCGTCTCACGCGGTCCCCAACCCTCCTGTCGCGCCAGCACCGGAGCCAGCAGGGAGATCACCGGCAGCAGGAAGCCGGCGGCCACCGCGGTGACCGCCAACCCGGACAGCAGGACCGGTGTGCGCCAGCAGATCCGGAGCCCGGCCGTGATGTCGCCCCACAGTTCGGAACGGCCGGCGGACGGCGTGGAAGCCGGAGCCGGGGCGGGCGGTGTCTCCCGGCCCTCCGGCCGGCGACGCAGCCACAGCAGCACCGCCAACAGGACGGCCGGCCCGGTCGCCGCGACCACCAGGGGACCCGGCGTGCCGAACACGTCGAGCAACGTCCCGCCCACGGCCCCGGAGGCGAACAGCACCAAGTGCGCCCCGGTCTGCCGCAGCGCCATGGCTCTCGGCAGGCTCGCCGGGCCCACCAGACGGCGCGGCATCGACCCCGAGGCGGGAAGGTCGAAGGCGTCCAGCACACCGATTACCAGCGCCGCCCCGAACAGCAGCGTGATCGGGGTCCCGACCAGCGAGACCGTCACCGTCAGCGCGGTCACCACGACCAGCGAGAGAGCCGCGCAGAGGGTGAGGATCCGCCATGCCCCGATCCGGTCGGCCACCACACCGCCGAGCAGCATCAGCGCGGCACGCGGCAGGTTGATCAGGGCCAGCATCACCCCGGCGACCGCACCCCCGTGGCCGGCGGCGGCCCAGCCCAGGGCGAAGTACAGCACGCCGCTGCCGAAGAGCGAGGCCAGCCAACCGGCCAACCAGAGCCGGAAGACACCCGGTAAAGCGGGCCGCCGGGTATCGACGGCGACGGATTCGGGGACCGGGGGCGAAGCGGGGGAGGACACCATGCCGGGCACCTTAGGTCCGGCCACCGACACCTGGCCTACGAGCGGGCCGAGTACCTCGTCAAGCGGGCCGTCTGCCGACCGGACCCGGAGGCCGGAGGCCACTCCCCGGGCGGCTCGCCCGTCGCCCCGCACCACAGAATCCCCCGGGGCGCCGGGGCGCCGGGGCGCCGGGGCGCCGGACCGGCGGACCGGCGGCGTGTGATCAGCGCGGGACGAGGGTGTCCAGGGCGGTGCGGACGGTGCGGCGGAAGGCGTCGCTGCCGGTGTGCCCGGCGTCCTCGACGATGTGCAGGCGGGCGTCGGGCCAGGCCCGGGCCAGCTCCCACGCCGTGATCGCCGGTCCGCTCAGATCCTGTCGTCCGTGCACCAGGACGCCCGGGATGCCGGCGAGTTGGCGCGCGTTCCGCAGCAGCTCCCCCTCCTCCAGCCAGGCGGCGTGCGCGAAGTAGTGGGTGGTGACGCGGACCATCGCCATCAGGTCGCGGTCCGGCCTGCCTCCGTACGGGGTGGGGGCGCCGTGCGGTTCCAGGGAGACGAGGGTGTCCTCCCAGGCGCACCACTCCCGGGCGGCGCGTTCGCGCACCTCCGCGTCGGGGTGGTTCAACAGCCGGGCGTATCCGGCCACCGGGTCCTTCCGGTCGGCCGGCGGCAGGACGTCGCGGAAGCGCTCCCACCCCTCGGGGAAGAATCGCGCGGTGTCCCGGTAGAGCCAGTCGATCTCCGAGCGCCGGGACATCGTGACGCCCGCGATCACGATGCCGGCGACCCGTTCGGGATGCCGCTGGGCGTACGCGAGGATCAGCGTGGAGCCCCAGGAACCGCCGAACAGTACCCAGCGCTCCACACCCGAGTGTTCGCGCAGCCGTTCCATGTCGGCGATCAGGTGATGGGTGGTGTTGTGCTCCAGCCCTGTCGCGGGGTCACTCGCGTGCGGCAGGCTGCGTCCGCAGCCGCGCTGGTCGAAGAGGATCACCCGGTAGCGGTCGGGGTCGAAGAGGCGTCGCATCCGGGGGGAACAGCCGGAGCCCGGCCCGCCGTGGACGACGAGGGCAGGAGTCCCGTCGGGGTCGCCGCAGCTCTCCCAGTGCACAAGCTGACCGTCGCCGACGTCCAGCAGACCCTCGTCGTACGGCTCGACGGGTGGATACAGCATGTCGCCGCTCCCCGGTCCGGGGCGCGGATCGGACGGCGCGCCCGAGGGGGCGGGCGACGGGGTGGGGGACGGATCGGGCACGGGGCCTCCCGGGCGGGTCCGACTCGGGCGGGGGACCGGGGGAGTCTGCCGGCTCGGGGGAGGGGACGCGACGGGATTTCGCGGGCCGGTGGGCCGGTGAGCGGGTACCGGGAGGGGGCGGCCGGCCGGAACCCGTGTCGGGACGCCCGCCCGTCGGCCCGACGGATGGACGGGCGGGCGTCCCGACACGGGTCCCGGGAAGAGCGGTGGTCGGACCGTCTACCGGTCGAGGGGGCGGGTGTCGGTCCCCGGTACCCCGGTGTCGGCGGTGTCCCCGTCGTTCCCGGTGCACCGGGCCGTTCGGGACCGGGCCCGGTACTCGACGCCGATGACGGCCAGTGGCAGCAGGCCACCGATGAGCAGGGCCAGCGGCGGCAGCATCCAGACGAAGACGCCGCACATCACCAGCGCGACGACCAGCAGCAGTGACCCCACCGGATCGCGCCGCAGTTCCCCGGCGCCGTGCCGCAGGTGGTCCCGCCCCCGGGACGCGCGCCCCGGACCGTCGTCCGCGGACCAGGCGGCGGCGGTGCGCAGCAGCAGGACGCCCCAGACGCCCAGCAGTGCGATGAAGGCGGCCAGCAGGACCGCCGAGCCCGGGATCACCCCGGCCTCGGCGAGCGTCGCGTTCCACACCAGCCACAGCCCGGCGAGGAGCAGGAGCGGGCCGGTGACCCACAGCGCACGGACCGCCGAGGCGAAGTCCCGCAGCAGGTCACCGATCCGTTCGCTCTCCCCGGCCAGGTGGCGGCGCAGGTGTGCGGTACCGGCGGCGAGCGCGGGCAGGAGGGTGATCAGGGGCAGGGTCAGCACGAGGACGACCACGCCCGTGAGCAGGGTCTCGCCGAACAGCGCGAGACCGGCTCCCTTCCTGCCGCGCATCGCCTCAGCCCTTCAGTCCGGAGGTGGCCACGCCATCGACGATATAGCGCTGGAAGATGATGAAGAAGATCAGCACCGGCAGCAGGGCCAGCACCGCCATCGCCATCTGCCCGCCGTAGTCCGAGACCGTGGTCTGGTCCACGTACTGGCGCAGGGCCAGCGGCATCGTGTAGTTGTCCGGGCTCTTGAGGTAGATCAGGGGTCCGAAGAAGTCGTTCCAGCTCCAGATGAAGGCGAAGATCGACGCGGTGACCATCACCGGCCGCATCAGCGGCAGCATGATCGACCAGTAGATCCGGCCGTGTCCGGCGCCGTCGATGCGGGCCGACTCGTCCAGTTCACGTGGCAGGTTCCGCATGAACTGCACCATCAGGAAGACGAAGAACGCCTCGGCCGCCAGGAATTTGCCGAGCAGCAGCGGCCAGAAGGTGTCCACCATGTTCAATTCGTTGAACATGATGTACTGCGGGATGATCACCACGTGGAACGGCAGCAGCAGCGTGCCGATCATCAGGCCGAACCACAATTTCCGGCCCGGGAAGTCGATGCGCGCGAAGGCGTAGGCGGAGATCGTGGAGGAGAGCGCGATGCCCACCACCGCGCCGACCGCCAGGATCATCGAATTCATGAAGAAGGTCCAGAACGACACCCCGCCGATGCCGCTGAAGGCGGTGACGAAGTTGTCCAGCGTGGTGTTGCTCGGGATCAGATTGACGTTGCCGACGATCTCGTTCGACGGCCGGAAGGCGGAGAGCACCATCCAGGCGGCCGGGTAGAGGATGACGAAACCCAGTACCAGGATCGAGCCGTGGTAGAGCAACGTGCGCCAGGTGCGGCGCTGCCGGGCACGTCGGCGATCACCGTCGTTGTCGATGGGCCGGGTGGGGGGACGCATCCCGCCGCCGGCGGCCTCACCTGCGGCGGCCGCCGCGCCGGTGGTCGGAGTCGTGGTGGTCACTTGTTCTCACCGCCGTAGTGCACCCAGTGCTTCGAGGTCTTGAAGAAGATCAGGGTGATCAGGCCCACGAACAGGACCAGGACCCAGGCCATCGCCGAGGCGTAGCCCATCTGGAAGTCGCGGAAACCGCGGAAGTACAGGTAGAGCGTGTAGAACATGGTCGAGTCGGCCGGACCGCCGGTGCCGTTGGACACGATGAAGGCGGAGCCGAAGACCTGGAAGGAGTTGATCGTCTCCAGCACCAGGTTGAAGAAGATCACGGGGGAGAGCATCGGCAGGGTGATCCGCAGGAACTTGCGGACCGGGCCGGCACCGTCCACCTCGGCGGCCTCGTACAGCTCGGTCGGGATCTGCTTGAGGCCGGCCAGGAAGATCACCATCGGGGCGCCGAACTGCCACACCGCCAGCAGGATGAGCATGTACACCGTCATGCCCGGGTCTCCGACCCAACCGCCGGGCGAGAGCCCGACGCCCTGACCCACCCGGTCCACCACGCCGTTGTCGATGAACATCGCGCGCCACACGATGGCGATCGACACGCTGGCGCCGATGAGCGAGGGGGCGTAGAAGAAGGAGCGGTAGGTGCCCTGACCGCGCCGTTTGCTGTTGAGCAGCATGGCGACGGCGAGCGCGGCGGCCAGCTTGATCGGGGTTCCCACCAGCGCGTACTGGAGGGTGATCTTGACCGAGTTCAGGTACCGCTCGTCACTGAAGAGCCTGATGAAGTTGTCGAGCCCGACCCACTCCGGTGCCCGGAAGAGGCTGTAGTTGGTGAAGGCCAGGTAGAGCGAGGCCAGCATCGGGCCGGCGGTGAGGGCGAAGAAGCCCAGCAGCCACGGGGAGAGGAACGCGTAGCCGGCCCGGGTCTCGGCCGCCTGCCGCGACGACCGCGCGGGGCGCGGTCGTCGCGGCGGCTTGCCGACCTCCGGGGCCTTGGACGCTTCTCGGGCAAGAGTCACAAGGTCGATCCGTTTCGTGCGACGAAAGGTGTGGAGGAGCCGGAGGGCCTGATCAGTTGAGGTGGATCTCGGCCTCGGAGAACCAGCGGTCCACGAACTGCTCGACGGTCATGTCACCGTAGGCGAACTCCTGACCCAGGTTGCGGTACTCCTCCTCGATGGGACCGAAGCCCTCGATCGGGAGCGGCGCCGGCTCGGTCACGTAGCCGGCCTCGGCGGCGTTCTCCTCGTACTCCATCACCCGGGCGTCGACGCCGCCCTCCTCGAGTTCGAGGGCGTCACGCTGTGCGGGGGAGGAGGGGACACCCAGGTTGGTACCGAAGATCGCGCCCGCCTCCGGGTCGTTGACCAGGAAGTCGATCAGCTTGGCGGCCTCCTCCGGGTGGTCGGTGTTGGCGCTCACCGCGAGCTGCATGGTCGGCTTGAAGAACTGGCGCTTCTCGCCGTCGGGGCCCGACGGGACCGGCAGCAGCTGGAGGTCCTCGACGCCGGAGTCACCCACGTAGCCCGCCAGGAAGTTGTCCCAGTGGAACTCCATGGCGGCTTCCTGGACCGCGAACCCGCCCAGCGGCTCGAGCTGCACGCTGCGCTGGATCGGGTAGGTCAGGTTGTCCGGCTCGCGCACCTCGGAGGCCAGCTCCAGCCACTCCGTCATGTGCTCCTTGGTGAAGTTCAGGTCACCGTCCTCGGTGAAGGGCTCGACGCCCTGCTGGAGGAGCCACTGGATGAAGAGCCAGAAGGTGCCGGTGTAGTCGGTGCCGCCGTAGACCTGCGGGTCGGCGTCGGCGCCCGCCTCGGAGACCGCGGCGAGCACGCGGTTGTACTCGGCCCAGTCGTAGTCCTCGTCGGGGACCTCGACGCCGAGCTCGTCGAGCAGGCCGGGGTTGTAGAAGAGGGCCAGGGTGTTGGTGCCGGTGGCCACCGCGTACAGGTCGTCGCCGATCCGGCCGGCGTCGACCAGGGCGTCGTCGAACTCGGAGAGGTCCAGGGCGTCGCCCAGGTACTCGCTCAGGTTGGTGAGCTGACCGGTGTCGGCGTACTGGCGCAGGTAGGAGGTGTCCATCTGCAGGACGTCCGGCAGCGAGCGGCCGGCGGCCTCGGTGCTGCGGGCGGTCCAGTAGTCGGGGTACGCGGCGAAGCCGGTGTTCACCTTGATGTTGGGGTTCTGCTCCTCGAACAGGTCGATGACCTGCTCGTAGCGGTCGGCACGATCGTCGTTGCCCCACCACTGGAAGTTCAGGGTGACCTGGCCACCCTCTCCACCGCTGCCGCTGCCGCCGTTGTCGTCGGACCCGCAGGCGGTAAGGGCGAGCGAGCCGACCGCCGCGAGGGCGATACCGCGGATCGCGGCTTTCCTGATGGACATTGGGAGCCTCCCTGCTCTCGTCAATGCGTGGGGCACTTCGTTTTCCGACGGCACCGCTTCCGCAGCCCTCGGTGTCGCCCGAAGTGAATCGTTACAATACAGCCGGGGGTCGATCTGGGAACCCGGTGGCCGGTAACTTTTCGGAAACGTGACCGTGATCGTTTTTCCGCATGTCAACACGGCTTGACCCGGGGGTGTTCGGGTGGCGTGAAGGCCCGCGGGGGCACCCGGGGGGCCCATTCGAGGAGGGCTTCTCCCGGTGCCTTCGTGAATCGATTCATGTCGCAAGCGGCGTGTACGCCCGGGGAATCGCGCACCCCGGGGGTGTTTCGGAGTCTCGCAACGGCGTCGGGTGGAGTCAAGGGGGGTGGTCGGCATGTCGGCCCTCGTTCGATAGATCGAACGAACATGCGGTTCGGGTCGCGGTCGGCCGGGTGAACGCCGAAAGCCTCCCGGCCCCGCGGGCTCCCGCGGGGCCGGGAGAGCCCCCGTGGGGGCGTGTCGGTCAGCCGACGGAGCAGGTGGCCCCATCGATCGCGAAGGACTCCGGGACGCCGTTGGCGTCGCCCCGGTACCCCAGGAAACCGAAGGTCACCGACGAACCCGGGGCGATCCGGGAGAGCCAGGACTCCGGCCGCACGGTCACCGCCGCGTCCTCCTGATCGGACCGCGCGCTCCACATCCGCGTCACGCGCTGGCCGTCCGGGAAGGTCCAGGACAGTTCCCAGTCCCGCAGCTCCCCGGTGCCGGTGTTGGTGACCCACACCTGCGCGTTGAAGCCGCCGGGCCAGTCGCCGTGCACGGTGTAGCGAACCTCGCAGGTCGGGGCGTCGCCGTCGTCACCGCCGCCGTCCCCGTCACCCGGAGGGGCGCCGACGTACCGGATGTCCGGGGCCGGCGGCTCCTCCATGTCCGCGCCGAGGAAGAAGCCCGGGTGCGGCGGCTGGTTGTAGCTCTCGTTCTGCCAGGCCACCGCCAGCCGGTACTGCGGGTCGTGCATCAGGGTCCGCAGACGGTGGTCGGTGAGATCGGTGGTGGTGAAGATCCGCAGCGCGGAGTCGTCCTCCAGCCGCCAGATCACCTCCTCGCGCCAGTCCCCGAACAGGTCGGCCTGGAGCACCGGGGTGCCCTTGGTGCCGTTGTTGGAGAAGACCCCCTCCGGGGCGAGGATCTCGCGCTGCTCCCGCTCCTCCCAGTCCCACTTGGCGATGTACGGACGCCCGGCGGGCTCCTCGCCGTTCGGGTCGAACCCGTGGTCCAGGATCTCCCGGAGCAGGTCGCCGTCCCACCAGATCATGAAGTTGGCGGCGGGAATCTCCGTGCCGAGCAGCGTGCCGTCCACGGCGCGCAGCTCGCCGGCGCGCGAGTTCCACGCGCCGTCCGCCGTCACCGCCCAGGACTCGGCCCCCGGGTGGGTGGGGTCGATGTCGCCGGTCGCGCCGCGCCCCACGTCCCTGGTGCTCGGCATGGACCAGATGATCTCACCGGTGGCCGCGTCGCGCAGGGCGGCGCCCCGGCCCCCGGAGTCGCCCATCGACTCGAAGGTGGAGAAGATCTCCTGCCCGGGCCGGCTCGGGTCCAGGTCGCTCACGTGCAGGGCGTCGCCGTGGCCCAGCCGGCTGCTGTACAGCGGTCGGCCGTTGTGGTCCACGGTCATGGCGCCGTAGACGATCTCGTCCCGACCGTCGCCGTCCACGTCGGCGATCGACAGCTGGTGGTTGCCCTGGCCCGCGTACTGCGGGCCCCAGTCGTCGGAGTCGAAGGTCCAGCGGTGGGCCAGGCCCTCGCCGTCGAAGTCGAAGGCGGCGAGCACCGAGCGGGTGTAGATGCCCCGGGTGACGACCACGCTGGGGTTCTCCCCGTCGAGGTACGCCACCGCGGCCATCAGCCGGTCCACACGGTTGCCGTAGCAGTCACCCCAGTCGCAGACGTTGCCGCGGGCCGGGATGTAATCCACGGTGTCCAGGGCGGCGCCGGTCGCGCCGTCGAAGACGGTGAGGAACTCCGGGCCGCTCAGCACGTAGCCGGCGGAGTTGCGGTGCTCCGCGTCCGGGTCACCGATCACCGCGCCGGTGCCGTCCACGGTCCCGTCGGCGGTCTTGAGCACCAGCTCGGCGCTCCCGCTGTTGTCGAGGTCGTAGGCGATCAGCGAGGTGTAGTGGGCCCCGGCCCGGATGTTCGGGCCCAGGTCCATCCGCCACAGCCGCTCGCCCTCCAGGGTGTAGGCGTCGATCAGCACGTGGCCGGTGTGGCCGGACTGCGAGTTGTCCCGGGCGTTGGACGGCTGCCACAGCTGCACGATCTCGTAGCGACCGTCACCGGTCAGGTCGGCCACGGTGGCGTCGTTGAGGTGGTACGAGAAGGCGTTCCCGTCGGGGGTGGTGCCGTCCGCCGGACGGTCGACCGCCACGTCGAGGTACGGGTCCTCCCGGATGCCGAAGGACTCGGTGGACTCCGTGCCGCCGCCCGGCAGCAGGGCCTCCACCCGGTAGACCGACTTCTTCTTCCCCTTGGGGTCGAGCAGGTTGGTGGAACCGGTCAGGGGCTCGTCGGTGATCCGCTTGTGGTCGCGGTACACGTGGAAGGCGATGTCGTCGGGGTCCAGACCCAGCATCCGCCAGCCGACGTACACCCCCTCATCGGTGCGCACCGCCACGGGAGAGCGGTCCAGGTACTCCATGTTCCGGGTGAACGGGCCGGTCGGCTCGTCCTCCCCGTCGTCCTCCTCGCCGGGCAGCGGGCCGACCCGGGTGATCTCCAGGCCGTTGAGGTGGGCGGTCTGTCCGGAGACCTCGATGTTCAGCTGCCCGTCGGTGACGAGGATCCCGCCGAAGGTCTGGGTGATCACCGCGTTGCGCGGCGCGGCCACCGAGCCGTACGGCTCGCCCTCGACGGCGAACTCGCTGCGGGCCGAGCCCAGGCCGTCGCCGACGTAGGCGCGCACCGAGTAGCGGCCGTCGGGCACGTCCACGGCGAACTCGTACCGCTCGCCGAAGTACGCGACGAAGTCCCGCTCGACGTCGCCGAGGTCGGCGCCCCGGTCGCGGTCGATCATCGGAGTGCCGTCGGTGAGCAGGCCGTAGCCGCGCTCCTCGGTGTAGGCGGTGCCGCGATGCACGGCCCGGAAGCCGTCGGCGACCGGGGAGCCGTTCGGGCCGAAGTCGAACTTCAGCCCCGCCACGGCGGTGGTGACCGTCAGGGTCTGCGAGGGCTCGGACTCGCCGCGCGCGTTGACGGCGCTCACCCGCAGCTCGTGGGGTACCCCCTCGCGCAGTCCGTCCACCCGCGCGAGCGGCACGGTGGACGTGGCGGCGAGGCGGAATTCCGCGTCCGGGTCACCGGCCTCGCGCACCCGGATCCGGTAGATGTCGGCACCGGGCACGGCGTCCCAGACCAGGCCCACCTCCTCGTTGGAGACGGTGTCGGTGCGCAGTCCGGTCGGCGCGTCCGGCACGGCGTCCGGGGCGTCGGTCTCCCGCACCCGCTCGGCGAGCGGCAGGTCCAGCTCCGCCACGCCGCGCGCGACCAGCTCGGCCATCCGGATGGCGCCGTACGCCTGGAAGTGGGTGTCGTCGACCGTGCCGGTGGGGCGGTTGGGGTACACCCCGGCCGGGACGTGCAGGAAGACGGACTTCGCCTCCTCCGGCCCGATGTCGTTCAGGTACGCCCGGCTGCTCGCGGAGAGGTCCACCAACGGCACGTCCTCCTCGACGGCCAGCTCGACCATCTTCTCCACGTACTCCGGGAAGGAGACGTGGAACGCTCCGGTGTCCGGGTCGAAGGCGCGCCGGGAGACGGGGGTGACCAGGACCGGGGTGGCGCCGCGCTCGCGGGCCCCGGCGATGTAGTCGTCCCGCAGGTACTCCTTGAAGTCCTCCGGCGGGGTGTACCGCTCGGGGACGGAGACGGTGGCGTCGTTGTGGCCGAACTGCACGAGGAGGTAGTCGCCCTCCCCGATCTCCTCGAGGATCGCGTCGAGCCTGCCCTGCTCGACGAAGCTGCGGGAGCTGCGTCCGCCGATGGCGTGGTTGTCGAACCGGACCTCCTCGTCGAAGAAGCGGTCGATCATCTGACCCCAACCGGCCTGGGGTTCCCAGTGGGGATCGTAGGTCTGGACCGTGGAATCACCGGCGAGGTAGACCGTCGGCCCGTCGGTTTCGGCGGCGGCGGCCGGGGCGGTGAGGCCGACGACGGCGGTCGCCAGCGCGGCGAGGCCGGCCACGGTGCCCCGGAGCATCCCCCGGGTGCGGCGTCGGCGGGTGGAAGGTGGTGCGCCCATCCGTCACTCCTGTGTGTGGATGTACGGCGCCGTCGGGGGTGCTCCCGTCCCGTGCCCCCGCTTCTCCTCCGCCGACCGGGGCCGCCCCGCGTCCATGAATCGTTTCATTGACAGACCGGGGTGCGTGGACCCGGGGCGGGGGAGCGGGAAGGGAGCGGAGGAGGAGGTGGTTCGGGTCGAGCGGAGCGGGGGGGGGTGGGGGGGAAGGGGGACACCGGCCCGACAAGCGCTTACTGGACGCCCGGAGTTTTCCAACACGGGTTCCCGGTGTCAATGGTTTCGACACCACATCCGCACATCACGCGACAGGAACGAACGACCCCGGTCCGTCGGTGGATTGATGC
>NZ_JAJUWS010000029.1 GCF_021390475.1 Streptomyces sp. ST2-7A | reverse complement strand
GGGGCTTGGGGGGGGGGGGGGGGTGGGGGGGGGGGAATCACAGCGCGGGGACGGGTGGGGGAATCACAGGGCGGGGGCGGGTGGGGGAATCACAGCGCGGGGATCCGGGGCAGGTCACCGGAGGCGGTGAGCCCGGTCCCGGTGGTGCGGCCGGTGAGCCAGCCGGTCAGCGCGGCCGGTCCGCCGGTGACCACCACCGGTTCCCCGGTGTCGCCGTCGGCTCCGGCGCCTCGACCGGTGCGCCATGACCGGCCGTCCTCGACGCGGATCCCGATCGGCTCGACGTCCGGTCGGTCGGCGAAGCGACGGACGAGCCAGGGCAGCGCGCGGTCGGTGAAGTCACCCGGCAGGTCGGCCACGGTGTATCCGAGGTCGAGGTCGATCAGGTGGAGCTCGACCTCCAGCCATCGTCGCCAGGGCACCGAGGCCGCGGTGTCCGTGACACCGTTGCGCAGCTCGACGGTGTCCTTCCAACGGTCGTCGGGGATCCGTCGCAGGGCCTCGGCGAGGCGGGCGTCCGCGGCACGCAGATCGGACAGGTGTTCCGCGACGGACCGGTGGGCGTCACGCTCGATGTCCTCCTCCCGGACCGCCGCACTCGCGTACATGGGCCGTCCGGCGAGCACCTCCACCAGTGCGTCGGCGTTGCGGGCGAGGTGGGCCAGGACATGGCCCCGGGTCCAGCCGGGCAGCGCCGAGGGGGCGGCCACGTCGGTGTCCGACAGGTCACCGAGACGCGACAGCAGGCGGTTCCCGGCACCGGCGAGGGCGGCGAGTTCGGCTTCGGGTCGACTCATGATCACCACGCTAACCCGCCCGGCGGCCCCCGGCCAGGGTGTGCGGGGCTCCCCCTCTGGCCACCCGACCGATCGGCCGGAAGCCCTCTTTAGATCGAACACGTGTGCCATATGCTGCGGAGGCGATCCGGCCCCGGGCTCCCGCTCCACGAGCCCGTTGTCATACCCCGCCCATACTCTTGGACGGGGCGACCCGCGCGACGCGGGCCGTCGCCCCCGAGACAGGAAAGGTGCCATTCGGCGTGGCCGACCGACTCATCGTTCGCGGCGCTCGCGAGCACAATCTGAAGAACATCTCGCTCGACCTACCGCGGGACTCCCTGATCGTCTTCACGGGGCTCTCCGGGTCGGGCAAGTCCTCGCTCGCCTTCGACACGATCTTCGCCGAGGGGCAGCGCCGCTACGTGGAGTCGCTCTCCGCCTACGCGCGGCAGTTCCTGGGGCAGATGGACAAGCCGGACGTGGACTTCATCGAGGGCCTCTCCCCGGCGGTCTCGATCGACCAGAAGTCCACCTCCCGCAACCCCCGATCGACCGTGGGCACCATCACCGAGGTCTACGACTACCTGCGGCTGCTGTTCGCCCGCATCGGAAAACCGCACTGTCCCGAGTGCTCCCGACCCATCGCCCGACAGTCCCCCCGGGCCATCGTGGACCGGGTCTCCCAACTGGAGGAGGGCACCCGCTTCCAGGTGCTCTCACCGCTGGTGCGCGAGCGGAAGGGCGAGTTCGTCGACCTGTTCGCCGAACTGACCACCAAGGGCTACAGCCGCGCCCGGGTGGACGGCGCCGTCGTGCAGCTCTCGGACCCGCCGAAGCTCAAGAAGCAGGAGAAACACACCATCGAGGTGGTCGTGGACCGCCTCACCGTCAAGCCGAGCTCCCGTCGCCGGCTGACCGACTCGGTGGAGACCGCCCTCGGGCTGTCCGGCGGCATGGTGGTGCTGGACTTCGTCGACCTCCCCGGGGACGACCCGCAGCGCGAGCGGATGTACTCCGAGCACCTGTACTGCCCCTACGACGACCTCTCCTTCGAGGAATTGGAGCCGCGCTCCTTCTCCTTCAACTCCCCCTTCGGCGCCTGCCCCGACTGCTCGGGTCTGGGCAACCGCATGGAGGTCGACCCGGAGCTGATCGTCCCGGACCCGCAGAAGACGCTGGACGAGGGCGCCATCCACCCCTGGTCGCACGGCCACACCAAGGGGTACTTCGCCCACCTGATCAACGCGCTCGCCGAGTCCCTCAGCTTCCGCACCGACATCCCCTGGGAGGGGCTGCCGCAGCGCGCCCGCAAGGCCCTGCTCAACGGCCACCGCACCCGTATCGAGGTCCGCTACGAGAACCGGCACGGCCGCGAGCGCGCCTACACCACCACCTTCGAGGGCGCGGTGCCCTTCATCCGCCGCCGGCACGGGGAGTCGGAGACCGACTCCAGCCGCGAGCGCTTCGAGGGCTACATGCGGGAGGTGCCCTGCCCGGCCTGCCGGGGAACCCGCCTCAAGCCGGTGGTCCTCGCCGTCACCGTCAAGGACCGCTCCATCGCCGACATCGCCGGCATGTCGATCAGCGAGTGCGCCGACTTCCTGCGCGACCTCACCCTCACCGACCGCGAGAAGACCATCGCCGAGCGGGTCCTCAAGGAGGTCAACGAGCGACTGCGGTTCCTGGTGGACGTCGGGCTGGACTACCTCTCCCTGGACCGGGCCGCCGGCTCGCTCTCCGGCGGCGAGGCCCAGCGCATCCGGCTCGCCACCCAGATCGGCTCGGGCCTGGTGGGTGTGCTCTACGTGCTGGACGAGCCCTCCATCGGGCTGCACCAGCGCGACAACCACCGGCTGATCGAGACCCTGGTGCGCCTGCGCGACCTGGGCAACACCCTGATCGTGGTGGAGCACGACGAGGACACCATCAAGACCTCGGACTGGGTGGTGGACATCGGCCCCGGGGCCGGTGAGCACGGTGGCGAGGTGGTGCACAGCGGCCCGCTCGCCGAACTGCTGACCAACGACAGGTCGCTCACCGGCCGCTACCTCTCCGGCAGGCGGGAGATCCCGATCCCGGCCGAACGGCGGGCGGTGGACCCGCAGCGGAAACTGACCGTGCTCGGGGCCCGCGAGCACAACCTGCGCTCGGTGGACGTCTCCTTCCCACTGGGTGTGCTGACCGCGGTCACCGGCGTCTCCGGCTCGGGCAAGTCCACCCTGGTCAACGACATCCTCTACACCCACCTGGCCCGCGAGCTGAACGGCGCGCGGGCCGTCCCCGGTCGGCACACCCGGGTCACCGGGGACGACCTGGTGGACAAGGTGGTGCACGTCGACCAGTCCCCCATCGGCCGGACCCCCCGCTCGAACCCGGCCACCTACACCGGGGTCTTCGACCACGTCCGCAAGCTGTTCGCGGAGACGGCCGAGGCCAAGGTGCGCGGCTACCTGCCGGGCCGGTTCTCCTTCAACGTCAAGGGCGGACGCTGCGAGAACTGCTCGGGCGACGGCACGATCAAGATCGAGATGAACTTCCTGCCGGACGTCTACGTCCCCTGCGAGGTGTGTCACGGCGCCCGGTACAACCGGGACACCCTGGAGGTGCACTACAAGGGCCGGTCCATCGCCGAGGTGCTGGACATGCCGATCGAGGAGGCGACGGAATTCTTCGCCTCGGTGCCCGCCATCGCCCGGCACCTGCGCACCCTCAAGGACGTCGGTCTGGGCTACGTGCGGCTGGGCCAGCCCGCCACGACCCTCTCCGGCGGCGAGGCGCAGCGGGTCAAGCTCGCCTCCGAACTACAGAAGCGCTCCACCGGTCGCACCGTCTACGTCCTGGACGAGCCGACCACCGGCCTGCACTTCGAGGACATCCGCAAGTTGATCGAGGTGCTCTCGGGCCTGGTCGAGAAGGGCAACTCGGTGATCGTGATCGAGCACAACCTCGATGTCATCAAGACCGCCGACTGGGTGGTGGACATGGGCCCGGAGGGCGGCGGCGGGGGCGGCACCGTGGTCGCCGAGGGCACCCCGGAACAGGTCGCCTCGGTCCCCGGCAGCCATACCGGGAAGTTCCTGCGCGACATCCTCGGGGATCGGGTCAGCGACGCGGACATCCCCGCCGCACCGGTGGCGCGGACGAGGGCGAAACGGTCGGCCGCCCGCGCCTGAGCGCATCCGGGGCGGTGACGGGTACCCCGGCCGTCACCGCCCCGGAAGGCTTGCGTAGGGTACGAACCGTGACATTCCCCGGCCGCTCCGCTTCCTCGTCTGCGTCCACCGGACCCCTTCGTTCCCGTCGCACCGTGCTGCGCGGCGCCGCGATCGCCTCCGTCGGCGTCGCGGCGACCTGCCTGACCGGCTGTGAACACCGGTACGAGGCCAAACCCGAGGCCCCGGACGAACCCGTGGAGCTGGGTCCGGCCGACGAGGTACCGGTGGGCGGCGCCCGACTGTACGAGCGGGCCCGACTGCTGGTCAGCCGCCCCGAGGAGGACACCTTCCTCGCCTGGAGCGCGGTCTGCACCCACCTGGGATGTCTGCTCTCCCCGCCGGAGGGCGCCATCGCCGAGTGCCCCTGCCACAACAGCCGTTTCGACACCATCGACGGCGGCCGGCCGCTGGCCGGTCCGGCGTACGATCCGCTGTTGTCGGTGCCGGTGCGGATGAACGACGAGGGCGTGCTGGTGGCCGGCTGACCCCCGGCCGGGACACCCCATCGGGCGGGCGTCCCGACGCGTCGCACACACCGTGATCCCCCGATCACCCGCCGGACGTCCTCGCGTGGGCGACCGCTCCCCGGCCGGTGGTCCGGGCGCCCCTCCCCCGGCGCCCCCGGTCGCGTGGCACCGACACGCCGGCGCGGGACACACCGGCCGGGAAGGCCCTATCCTCCCCGGAGCCGCGCTTCACACCCAGCATCGAAGCCGCCCGACACCGGGATGCCGCCGCCCGGTCGGGTGCGCGACCCCGCGCGACCAGGAAGGGCTCCACCGTGCACGACCGCGCCCGACGACGCGGACCTCACCCGCGATCGTTGCTGATCGCCGCCGTCTTCACCACCCTCGGTCTCGGCCTGCTGCCGACCGCCCTGCCCCCCGACCTCACCGTGTCGGCCGCCGCCGACGGCCCCCGGGGCGCCGGCGGCGCCCCGGCCGTGCTGCCCGCGTCCCCGCCGGTGGTCGCCGGGGCCCGGCTGACCGGGGTACGGGCCGCGCAACCCGACGGGCCGGCCTCCGCGTTCGTGCTGACCCTGGACCTCACCGAGGACCTGCGCGTCGACCACCTCGGCGCCCCCGCGGTGGCGGGGACGGCGACCCTGGAGGAATTGGTGGCCCTTCACGACCCGGGGGTCGATCGGGTGACCGTGGCCGCCGTCAACGCCGACTTCTTCGACATCAACCAGACCTACGCCCCTCTCGGTGCCGGCGTCCGGAACGGGGCGCTGCTCCACTCGGCCAGTCCGGGGCGCGTCGAGGCGGTCGGCTTCGACACCGACGGCGCGGGCCGGATGCTCGAGGTGCTCTTCGAGGGGAAGGCGGTCACCGCGTACGGTGAACTCCCCCTGAGCGGTTACAACGCGGCCCGTCTGCCGGTGGACGGAATCGGCCTCTACGGCCCGGAGTGGGGACCGGTCAACCGGTCGCCGGTGGTCGAGCGCTCCCCGGATGTCGTCGAGGTGGAGTTCCGCGACGGCCTGGTGACCGCGGTGAACGAGGGTGCCGGGGTCGGTGCCGTTCCCGACGACGGGGGCCTGCTCCTGGGCCGGGGTGCCGGCGCCCGGGCACTGGAAGCGCTGCTCGTCGGGGAGAGCGTCGCCCCGGAGTTCTCCGCCCGGGCCGCCGACGGCGGTCCGCTGCCGCGCACGGTGGTGGGCGGGCAGGAGCCGTTGGTGGTGGATGGCATCGCCCTGAGCTGGGACGGCGCGCCGAACAACGTGACCGCGCCGCGCACCGCGGTGGGGTTCTCCGCCGACGGCACCGAGATGTATCTGGTGACGGTGGACGGCCGGCAGGCTCACACCGTGGGCATGACCCTGACGGCGTTGGCCTCCTTCATGGCCGAACTGGGCGCCCACAACGCGCTGAACCTGGACGGCGGGGGTTCGACCACCCTGCTGGTCCGGGAGCCGGGTGCGGTCGCGGCGCGGGTGGTGAACCTGCCGTCGGGCGGGTCACCGCGTCCGATCCCCAACGGGCTGGCGATCACCGCTCCGCGCGGGGAGGGCGCGCCCCCCGGCATCCGGGTGGAGACGGTGTCGGTCGGGGAGGACGGCGAGGCGGTGGAGGAACTTCCCGGCGAGGCGTCGGTGAACGTCGAGCGGGGTACCGCGCCGACCGGGGAGGCGGGGACGGCCCGGGAGGGGGCCGAGCCGGTTCCGGCGGTGACGGGCCGCTGACCACCCGCGAGCGGAGACGGAGAGCGGCGGCCGGACACCGCCGGGTGCCCGACCGCCGCGTCGATGTCGCCCGCCGGGACGGTTCACCGCTCCCCGGCGGCGTTCCCCGGCCGGTGACGGCCGGGGAACGCCGGTCTCACAGGTGCGGGGTGATGGCGGGCAGCAGCTGACCGGAGACCCGGCCGTTGGCGGGGGCGCCGATGGCCGTCATCGACCATCCGCTCCCCACCCGCTGCACCTTGGCCATGACCTGCCCGGTGAAGGGGCCACCGCCGGTGAGGGTGTAACGGGCCATCTCCTCACCGGACGACTCGTCCACCAGCCGGCAGAAGGCGGCCTCCACCTCGGCGAAGGTCTGGCCGGTGTAGGAGTTGACGGTGAAGACGATCTGATCGACCTGCGGCGGAACCGCGGTGAGGTCGACCCAAATGGCCTCGTCGTCCCCGCCGGCACCGGAGCCGCCGGTGAGGTTGTCCCCGCCGTGGCGTACCGAGCCGCAACTGCTGGCAAGCTTGCGGAAGGAGACCTCGTCCACCAACTCCCCGCCGGCGAAGAGCATCGCGGAGGCGTCGAGGTCGATCTCCTTGGTGCCGAAGAGCTTGCCCAGTCCCTTGCGCTGGATCGCCTTCCATCCCAGTCCCATGCGTACCCGGGTCAGCCCGCCTCCGGACTTCTCCAGGCTGATCGCCTGCCCCTTGGTGAGATTGACGGCCATGTCGCGCTCCCCTTCCGCCGGGTGGCCGCGCGCCCACGCGGCGGATCCACCGGGCCCATCGGCCCTTTTGCCTCACCCTACTGGAGAGCGTTTCCCTACTTCAGACCCGCTTCGCGCATCTGGCGGAGCTCCTTCTTCAACTCGGAGACCTCGTCGCGCAACCGGGCCGCGATCTCGAACTGCAACTCGGCGGCGGCCGATCGCATCCGCTCCGTCAGGTCCTCGATGGTGCGGGCCAGTTCGGCGGCGGGACGGTCGGTGAGGGAGCCCGCGCGCTCCGCGGAGTAGGCGGCTCCCGGCGCGGTCTCGCGCGCGGGGGCGGGCGCCCGATCCCGCGCCCGCTCCCCTCCCCGGCCACCGCCCCGGCTGCGGTAGCCGGTCTCCAGCAGGTCCCGGGTGTCGACCTCCTCGCGGGCGATCGCGGAGACGATGTCGCCGATCTTCTTGCGCAGCGGCTGCGGGTCGATGCCGTTGGCCTCGTTGTAGGCGATCTGCTTGGCCCGACGGCGGTTGGTCTCCTCGATGGCCCGCTCCATGGCGGGGGTGATCCGGTCGGCGTACATGTGGACCTGACCGGAGACGTTGCGCGCCGCGCGACCGATGGTCTGGATGAGGGAGGTGCCCGAGCGCAGGAAGCCCTCCTTGTCCGCGTCCAGGATGGAGACCAGGGAGACCTCGGGCAGGTCCAACCCCTCCCGCAGGAGGTTGATGCCCACCAGCACGTCGTACTCGCCCGCCCGCAGCTCGCGCAGCAACTCCACCCGACGCAGGGTGTCCACATCGCTGTGCAGGTACCGCACCGCGATGCCGAGTTCGGTGAAGTAGTCGGTCAGGTCCTCGGCCATCTTCTTGGTGAGGGTGGTGACCAGGACCCTCTCGTCCCGCTCGGTGCGGGTGCGGATCTCGTGCACCAGATCGTCGATCTGCCCCTCGGTGGACTTGACGACCACCTCCGGGTCGATCAGCCCGGTGGGGCGGATGATCTGCTCCACGACGCCGTCGGAGCGGGAGAGCTCGTAGGAACCGGGGGTGGCCGAGAGGTAGACGGTCTGGCCGACGCGGTCCAGGAACTCCTCCCACTTCAAGGGGCGGTTGTCCATGGCGGAGGGCAGCCGGAAGCCGTGGTCGACCAGGGTGCGCTTGCGGGAGGCGTCGCCCTCGTACATCGCGCCGATCTGCGGCACGGTGACGTGCGATTCGTCGATGACCAGCAGGAAGTCCTCCGGGAAGTAGTCCAGGAGGGTGTGCGGGGCCGATCCGGTGGGCCGGCCGTCGATGTGCAGCGAGTAGTTCTCGATGCCGGAGCAGGTGCCGATCTGCCGCATCATCTCGATGTCGTAGGTGGTGCGCATCCGCAGCCGCTGGGCCTCCAGGAGTTTGCCGCCGCGCTCCAGCTCGGCCAGCCGGCCCTCCAGCTCGGCCTCGATGCCGGCGATGGCCTTCTCCATCCGTTCCGGACCGGCGACGTAGTGGGAGGCGGGGAAGACGTACAGATACTCGTCGGAGGAGATCACCTCGCCGGTCAGCGGGTGGAGGGTGGAGAGGGCCTCGATCTCGTCGCCGAACATCTCGATGCGGACGGCCAGCTCCTCGTAGACCGGGAAGATCTCGATGGTGTCCCCGCGCACCCGGAAGGTACCCCGGGTGAAGGAGACGTCGTTGCGGGTGTACTGGATGTCGACGAAACGGCGCAGCAGCGCGTCGCGGTCGACCTCCTCGCCCACCTTCAGCCGCACCATGCGGTCCACGTACTCCTGTGGGGTGCCCAGACCGTAGATGCAGGAGACGGAGGCGACGACCACCACGTCGCGGCGGGTGATCAGGGAGTTCGTCGCGCTGTGGCGCAGGCGCTCCACCTCCTCGTTGATCGAGGAGTCCTTCTCGATGTAGGTGTCGGTCTGCGGGACGTACGCCTCCGGCTGGTAGTAGTCGTAGTACGAGACGAAGTACTCGACCGCGTTGTTCGGCAGCAGCTCGCGGAACTCGTTGGCCAGCTGGGCGGCGAGGGTCTTGTTCGGCGCCATGACCAGGGTGGGACGCTGCAGCCGCTCGATCGTCCAGGCGGTGGTGGCGGACTTGCCGGTGCCGGTCGCGCCGAGCAGCACGACATCCCTCTCCCCTCCCCCGACCCGGCGCGCCAGATCGTCGATGGCGGCGGGTTGGTCGCCGTTCGGGGAGTAGGGGCTGACGACCTCGAAGGGCGCCACGGTGCGTTCGATGTGGGAGACGGGCCGCATGACCTCCACGGTACGACCCGGCACCGACAACCGGCCCATCCCGTCTCCTCGCGGCCGGCGGCACCGGCCCCGACCGGGTCGGGGGACTCGGCCGGGCGCGCTCCCGGCGCACGAGCGGGGGGCGTGTCAGTCTGTAACCCTCGAATCACCGCGGGTCGTCCCGGTTCGTCACCCGCCGTTCCCGGAACGGCCACGCGCCGGGGACCGCACGGCCTCCCCGGCGGGGAAATGAAACCCGGGATCCGGGTAGGCGTCCCCGGGCACCCGCCCGACTCCACCTCCCCCGTCTCCCCTCCACCCCTTCGGCCCAACCGACCGGCCCGACCGGCTGTTCGCCCCGGCCCCGCCCGTCCCCCACGCGAGGAGGCCTCGTGACGTCGCACCGCCCCGCCGGACACGACCGGACCGCTCCCCCCTCGGGGGCGCGCCGGCGCCCCCGAGACCGTCTCGGCGCGGGGCTGATCGCCCTGGGCCTCGCGCTGCTGATCCCCGTCGGGCCGTGGTTCGGAGCGGGCCCGGGTTCGGCGACCGCCGCGGCCGCCCCGTTGCCGCGGGCCGCCGTCGGCGCGCCGTTGGTGATCGCCCATCGGGGTGCCTCGGGTCACGCGCCGGAGAACACCCTGGCGGCGGTGGACGCCGCCGCCGAGCAGGGTGTGACCTGGGTGGAGGTGGATGTCCAGCGCACCCGGGACGGGGAACTGGTTCTCCTCCACGACACCACCCTGCGGCGCACCACCGACGCCGCCGAGCGCTTCCCCGATCGGGCCCCGTGGAACGTGGGGGACCTGGACCTGGCGGAGGTGCGGCAACTGGACGCCGGTTCCTGGTTCTCGCCGAAGTTCGCGGGGGAGCGCGTCCCCACCCTGCGGGAGCTGCTGCGGCGGTTGGACCGCAACGGCCAGCGGCTGTTGCTGGAGATCAAGGCGCCCGCGCGGTACCCGGGCATCGAGCGGGAGATCCTGCGGGAGCTGGCCCGGGAGGGCTGGCTCCGCCCGCTGCGCCTGTACGGCTCCCTGATCCTGCAGAGCTTCGACGAGACCTCGGTACGCACCGTTCATCGGCTGGCCCCTCAGGTGAAGACCGGCTTCCTGGGTTCCCCGGGGCGGGACGCCCTCGCCGGGTACGCCTCCTTCACCCACCAGATCAATTCCCGGCACACCGACCTGACCGTCGACCGGGTCGCCGATGTCCGGAAGCTGCGCGGCCCGCACGGGCGCCGGATGGAGGTCTTCACCTGGACGGTGGACGACGGCCCCACCGCGGTGCGGCTGGCCGGCATGGGGGTGGACGGCATCATCAGCAACCGTCCCGGCGAGATCCGGGAGGCGCTGCGCGGGGCTGTCCGGGGTCCCTCCGCCCCGGAGGAGGAGAACGGGGCGGCCTCCGGCGACCCCGCCCTCCGGACGCGGGTCCTCGACGGGGGCCGAGCAGCGGCGGGCCGCCGACGCCGCTGATCCCCGGAACCCCGCCGCCCCGGTGACCGGCCACGAGGGCCGGGACACCGGGGGCGGCGGGGTTCCGGGGGTGGTGGGCACCCGGGGCGCGCGGGACACAGGAGCGCGGAAAGGGCGCGTGTCGCCGGCGGGTGCCGCCCGGACGGGTTGCTCACGGGTCGGCGGTCACCGATCGGCGGTCACCGCCGATCAGAGGTTGACGCCCTTGCCCCGCAGGTAGGAGGAGGGGTCGACCGAGGAACCGTAGTTCGGGGTGGTCCGGATCTCGAAGTGCAGGTGGGGGCCGCTGCTGTTGCCGGTGTTGCCGGAAAGTGCGATCTGCGAGCCGGTCTCCACCCGCTGGCCGGACGAGACCTGGACCTGCGACAGGTGGGCGTACTGCGAGTAACTGCCGTCGTCGTGCTTGATCACGACGGCGTTTCCGTAGGCGGGACCGTCACCGGCGCCGTTGCCCCCGGCCTTCACCACGGTGCCGCCGTGCACGGCCAGCACGGGGGTGCCGGTGGGCACGGCGAAGTCCTGACCGCTGTGACCGGCGGCCCAGCGGTTGCCACTGTTCCCGTAGGTGGCGGAGATGGTGTAACCACCGGAGATGGGGGCCACCCAGGAGGCGGCCTTCTTCGCCTCCGCCGCCTTGGCCTCGGCCTCCGCGGCCTTCTTCGCCTCGGCCGCCTCCGCGGCCTTCTTCGCCTCCGCCGCGGCCTTCGCCTCGGCTGCCTTCTGCGCCTCCACCGCCGCCTTGGCCTCGGCCTCCGCGGCCTTCTGGTGGACCTCCGCGAGGCCGAGGGTGTAGCGGGCCAGGGTGTCGGGGGTGCCCGCGGCGAACAGGTCACCGCCGGTGGGGCCGGCCGCTGCCGCGACACCGCCGCCACTGGCGAGGACGGCGGAGAATCCGACCCCGGCGGCCAGCAGGGCGGCGCGGGTGCGGAGACGCGGGGCGCGGATCGCGGTGGTGCTGGGCATTCGGGTGGTTACCTCTCGGGTTGCGGGTCGCCTCCTCGTGGAGGCGGGAAGTCCGTTTCGGGTCCGCCGGGATTCGCTCCCGGTGGCGTCGAAAACAAGTAGTAACCACCAACTCGCGGCTTTTCAAGAATGATCGATACACTTGAAGTGCTATGTCCGATAGTGGGGGACCAAAGAGTAAATCGTCCTTTGTGTCCGTTTCGCCCCGCCGTCTCGAACAGCCCACCCGGGGGCCCGGGCACCCTCCGCACCACCGTGAAGCCACAGCCCGGGATGGGTCTCCCCGCACTCCCGGGCAGGGCGGCCCCGCCCCTCGCGGACCAACATCCCGAATCGGACGGACCAAGGTCCCGGCCGCGAATCGAAATTTCCTACTATCCGACATAGGGGGTACCGAAAAGGCTGTGGCGCAGGTCACCGGGATCCCGCTCCGGGGCTTTTCCGGGCGGGACCTTTTCGTCCTCCGACCGGGACCAAGGGCCCGGCACCACGACCCGGGCCGGCAGACTCCCGACGTGACAGATTCCGCCGCACAACCGTCCGACTCGCCCGCCGGTGATTCCGTCGGCACCGAGTCCCCCGCCATCGGGTCCCCCGGGATGTCGCCGGAGGTCGGGGGCTCCTCCGACCCGAACCCCGATCCGATGGCCGCCCTACGGCGCCGCACCACCACCGTTCTGGTGATCGGGCAGATCCTCGGCGGCTTCGGGGTCGCCATCGGCGTCGCGCTCGCCGCCCTCCTGGCGGCCGAGGTGAGCGGGTCGGCCGGCGCCGCCGGGCTGGCGGTGACCGCGTCGGTCACCGGCGCCGCCGTGATCTCCCTGCCCCTCGCCGCCCTCATGACGCGGTACGGTCGTCGCCCCGGCCTCACCTCCGGCTACCTGATCGGCGCGGGCGGCGGTCTGATCGTGGTGGTCTCCGCGACCGGTGGCTGGTTCGTGCCCCTGCTGATGGGCATGTTGCTGTTCGGCGCCGGCTCCTCCGCCAACCTCCAGGCCCGTTTCGCCGCCGCCGACCTCGCCCCCGCCAACCGACGGGGGCGAGCCATCGCGAGCGTGATGTGGGCGGGCACCCTGGGCGCCGTCCTGGGCCCCAATCTGGCCGCCCCCGCCGGTCGCGCGGTCGGCGCCCTCGACGGGCGGATACCGGATACCGCCGGCCCCTTCCTGTGGGCGAGCGGCATCTTCCTCCTGGCCGCCGCCACGACCCATCTGCTGCTGCGCCCCGACCCACTGCTCACCGCCCGCTCCCTCGCCGCGGGGGACGGGGCGGAGACCGGGGCCGAACCGCCCCCTCCCCACCCCGGCCGGGGGGATCGAGGGACGGCCGCACCCGGCGACCTTCCGGCGAAGACCGCCGTTCACCGGAAACGGGCGCTGCGCGAGGGCTGGGAGGCGGTGGTCTCCTCCCCCACCGCCCGGACCGCGCTGGCGGGGGTCGCCGTCGTGCACACGGCGATGATCAGCATCATGGTGATGACTCCCGTCCACCTCTCCCACCACGGGGCCGGGATCGAGCTGATCGGTCTGGTCATCAGTGGTCACATCGCCGGGATGTACGCCTTCTCCCCGGTGATGGGGCGCCTGGCGGACCGACTGGGCGCACTCCCCCTGCTGTGGGGCGCGCTGGGGACGGTGGCGGTGGCCGCGGCCCTGGCCGGCAGCGCCGAGGGGCGGCACGCCCAATCGGCGATCGCCCTCTTCGTCCTGGGCCTGGGCTGGTCCGCCGGCCTGGTCGCGGGTTCCACCCTGGTGACCGAATCGGTGCCGGTCGGGGTGCGACCGGCCGCCCAGGGCCTGTCGGATCTCACGATGAACGGGTGCGCCGCCCTCGGCGGGGCCGTGGCCGGACCGATCGTCTTCCTCGCCGGATACGGCACGCTCAACGCCGTGGCGGCCGCGCTCCTGCTGCCCGTGGCCGCCCTCGCGCTGTGGACGGCGTCGCGCCGGACCGGGTGAACCATCGGGGCGCGCCCGGACGCCCGATCCCCCGTCCGACGGGCATCCGCCGGACGGGGGATCGCATGAGGGGATCGGGCGCGGGACGGAGCAGGCGGGACGGCGGGATCAGCGGAGGAACAGTTCGAAGGGCACGCAGCGCCGCCCGCCGAAACGCGGGGCTGCGGCCTCCGCCCCGCCCGTGATCAACTCGCGGGCGTACTCCTCGGGTTCGACGCCCAATCCCACCAGATAGGCGTGGTGCTCCCGCAACGAGGCCACCGCGCGTTCCAGCGCCTCCTCCCCGACCTCCTTGGCCCGGTCCACGAACGGCGAGGCGGCCACGGCGATCCAGCGCACGCCGCCCCAGGGCTCGAGCAGACCGCCGGCGAGCTGTTCGGGGAAGATCCACCGGTTGCCGGCGTCCCCGGAGGCGTCCAGCACCGCCCATCCCACCGCGCGGTGGTCGGGGGTGTTCAGCATCCGCTCGGTTCCCCACACCGGGTGGTGGTTGATGGTGATGAGGAGCTCCGGACGGTGGCGGCGGATCGCCGCGGTGAGGTCGCGGCGCAGTGCCGGGCCGTTCTCCACCACACCGTCCCGGTGGGAGAGGAACTCCACCTCCGTGACGCCGACCCGGGCCGCGCTCGCCATTTGTTCGCCGGTGCGGACCGCAGCGCACTCCTGCGGGGGGAGGGAGTCGATACCCGCCTCCCCCCGGGTGACCAGGAGGTAGCGCACGTCCTTGCCCGCGGCGGTCCACTCGGCGATCGCCGCGGCGGCCCCGTACTCGAGGTCGTCGGGGTGGGCCACGACGGCCAGGGCGCGTTCCCACTCCTCGGGCATGGGGGTGAGGGCATCCGTCATGTCCCCGAGGTTACCGCCGTCAGCCCCGCTGCGGCTGGGGCAGACGGGCGGGGGGACGCCCTGGGGTGCCGAGGCGCTCGGAGCGGGTGTTCAGTTCGTCGGCGGTCATCGGGTCCAGACCGACGACGAGCCCGACGAAGAGCAGGAGCACGATGGGCCCGATGAGGATGGGCATCAGCGTCTCGAGGGGTGCACGCCCTCCCAGACCGACCACCTCGGCGTGGGCGTGCAGGGTCAGCGCCTGCATGCCGAGGTAGTGCATACCGTTCACCGCGATGGCCATGATCACGCTGGCCCCGATGGCGGCGCCCAGGGAACGGGCGGCCACCGCGAACCACAGGGCGGCGGTGGCGGCCACCACCGCGACGGCGATGGAGAGCACGACGATCAGGGGGTCGTAGCCGAGACTCCCGTCCATCCTCATGCCGGCCATGCCGAGGTAGTGCATCCCCGCGACGCCCAGGCCGGTGATCACGCCGCCGGCGAGCAGGGCCGGGACGGAGGTGTGGTGGTGCCCGACCAGGAAGACGCCCAGGCCGACCACGAGGATGGCGACCGCCAGGCCGGCGTAGCTGATGGTCGCGTCGTAACTGATCGGGAGGGCGGGGCTGGTGAAGCCCATCATCCCGATGAAGTGCATGACGAAGATGCCGGTGCCGATGGCCACCGCCCCGAGGGCGAGCCAGCCGGACCGACGGCGACCGACGGCGGTCAGACCGCGGACCGTGCAACGCAGGCCGAGCGCGCTGCCCAGCATGGCCATGAGAAAACCGAGCACGGGTGTGATGAGCCCGTAGGTGAATCCGTCTACCGGAACCCCTGCGGTGATGTACACGACGGGTCCCCCCTTGCTGTGTGGGCGAGCGATGCACTGGCGGTGCGCGAACGGTGCGGTGGCGTCGGAGCGTCGCGGTGGGGTGACGGGATTCGACCGCACGACGGCACACCGATCCCGGGGCTCGGGGTGGTGGTGCGGCGCGGTGTCGTCGAGGAGCTGTCACACCCGGGGCGGAAGCGACGAGTTTCGGCCGACCCGATGCTAGGTCCGGAATGGCCTGAACACATCGGTTATTCACAGAGGAGCGATCGAAACGTTACGTTTCACTGGGATCAAATGGGCAATCTTGCCATTTTGTGACGATCTTCCGGCGTGATTCGGGTTGGTGTACGCCACCTCCACGACGGGTGACATACCTGCCCCCGCTCATGCCTCCGGCATGTGCCGGCTGAAAACCTGCGAACCTCCCGGCACCCGGCGGGACTCGAACCGGGTCGACCCGAAGCCGACCGGGCGGGAACGCCATCGCGCGTGGTCCCGTCCCCTCACGGCGGAACCACACGCGATGGGCCGGGACGGCGGTGCCGCCCGTGACGGGGTCAGCGCCGGCCGTACCGCTGTTGAAGTCGATGGACGACCATCCGGTAACGCGCCGCGTCCAACGCGCACGCCTCGCGGCGGGTCCCGGCCGGGTGGACGCGCAACAGACGGTCCAGGTTCACCCGGGACTCCCGACCGTCCCGATCCCACGGGCCGCTTCCCAGTGCCACCCACTCGTGGTCGTCGTCCCTCCGTCGGCTGGTCAGCTGAACCGCGAGCAGCCAGTCGCCCTCGGCCCGTGCCACCACCAGCACCGGCCGGTCCTTCCCGCGCCCGTCCATCTCCTCGTAGGGCACCCGGGTCCACACGACCTCGCCGAAATCCGGTTCGCCGTCGGGGTCCGGTGCCCGGGCACAGCGCACCACCCGCACCGAGCGGGGATCCACCGGGGCGGTGGCGCCCGGGCCGTCCCGGCCGGGCATCGGACCGGTGGGCGCGGCCGGCCCACCGGTGGGTACGGGCCGGGTCGGGGGCGGACCGGGGACGGGGCGCCGCGCGCCGGTCGGGCCGGAGGGACCCGGGGTGTCGATCGGTGATGTCACCGGGCCACCGCAACCCCGCCCGCCCGGGCTCCTCCGGGGTTGTGGGGGGCCGTTGGGGACGGCCGTTGTCAGTGGCCCCCTCTACGTTTCCGATCATCGGGAACCGGCCGGGCGGCCGGCCCGGGGAGGGAGCACCACCATGTCCGCGTCCGACACGTCGGTCACCACCTACCTCGAATTGTCCGAGGACGGTGAAGGAGCGCACAAGTTCTACGAGGTCGTCGTCACCGGCCTCGACGTCTCGGTGCGTTACGGTCGGATCGGCACCGGGGGGCAGCTCAAGACCACCACCTTCGCCTCGCCCGAGAAGGCCCGCGCCGCCGCCGCGCGGAAGGTCGCCGAGAAGGAGCGCAAGGGCTACGCCCCCGCGACCCCGGGCGGTCGGGCGCCCCGACCCGTCACCCGACGGGCCACCACCTCGGCCCCCTCCACCGCCCGTTCCGGCGCCCCGGTGCTGTGGCGGTTCCGCACCGGCTCCGCGGCCTTCGGCATCCACGTGGACGACGAGCGGTGCTGGGTGGGCAATCAGGCCGGCGACGTGCACGCCCTGGACCACGACGGCTCGGTGACGGCCCGGTACCGACTTCCGGACGGCGTCAAGTGCCTGGTCGCGGACGACTTCTGGATCTACGCCGGATGCGACGACGGTTCGGTCTACGACCTCTCGGGCAAGCTGCCGTTCGCGGCCTGGACCGTCGCACCGGACGTGGACATCTTCTGGCTCGACATCCACGAGGGCGTGCTCAACGTCTCGGATCGCGACGGCGGCCTGACCGTCATCGACCACGAGGACGAGTTCCAGTGGTCCCGACGCGGTGAGGGGAGCAGCGGCTGGATGGTGCGTCGGGACGCGGAAGCCATCTACCACGGTCACGGCGCGGGGGTCACCGCCTGGGAAACCGACGGCTCCGGCCAACGTTGGCACACCCCCACCCGGGGGTCGGTGCTCTTCGGGTGGCAGGAGAACGACGCCGTGTACGCGGGCACCTCCTCCCGCACCGTGGCGCGGCTGGCGAAGTCGAACGGCCGCCGGCTCGCCGAGTACCGCTGTGACGCCTCGGTGTACTCCTGTGCCACCTCCCCGGACGGCGAGCACGTCTTCGCCGGTGACTCCGCCTCCTCCGTCTACTGCTTCGCCGCCGACGGCACCCGTCTGTGGAAGCTGGGCACCGGCTGCGGCTCGGCGCTCTCCATGCAGTACCACCGCGAACGGCTGTACCTGGTGACCACGGACGGCAGCATGGCCTGCGTCGACGCGAGCCCGGAGGCGATCGCCGCGGCGGAGCGCGGGACCATCCCGACCCCGATGGACGTCAAGGTCGCCGCCGCGCTCCCGACCCGTCGACCCGCCCTCGCCGCGCAGGAGTTGACCGCCGTTTCCGAACCCGCGGACGGCGTGGTGGTGGAGTGCTTCCGGGACGGCGACCGCACCCGGGTGCGGGTGCTCTCCGAGGGCTACGAGCCCGGCTGGTTCGTGCAGTTCCCCCGTCGGATACGCGAACCCGGGGCCCGCTTCGTCGTGGAAGCCGTGCACGGCGCGCCGGGGGGCTTCTACCGGGTGCGCGGTGACATCCGTCGCCTGCTGTGACGGATGGAACGGATGCGGTTCCCCGGTCGGGGAAATCATTTCGCGCCCCACTGGAAATTCGGAGCACGCCGAGGGGAGGTTGGGCCGGAATTATCTTGATTTCACCCGTCGAACATTTCGATTGACTACGCGTATGAGCCACCCCGGCCCATGAGTGGCGGGTGTGCCCCGGGCGGATGGCCGGGGGGTTCCCCCGGCACCGTCGCACTCCCGGCCACACCGGCGACATCCCGGGAACAAGCGCCCGTCGCCGGAGACGACCGGTCCTCCGATCCCCCCTCGGCGTCCCCCGGGCACCGGGGGCGGGATCGAGGGCCCTCCCCTCGCCCCTCCCCGGGGCGGAAACCGAACATTCGCGCAGGTGGAACCTGCCTTCTCCGCAATCGTCACGGGAACGGTAGCCACCGAAGAACCCTTCCGGGGAGCTCGCGGTCACCCCGGCGCGGGCGGCCCGGGCACACCTCCGGCGGAGCCACCGGGCCCAGCGTCCCCCCGCGCCTCCCGGGGTCGACGGACGAGGACATTCGATCTTCCACACGGAAATCCCCCGCGTCACACCGGTCCGTCACGACTTTTCCCGTTCCACCGACAACCGGCCGAGAGTCACCCTTGTGACCCATCGGAGCCACCTGAATACTCGCACATCGTGATGGATTTCCGAGGCGAAAGATCATCGGAAGCCTTCACTGATTCGCTGCTCACGAGTGCGATCCGCTCATTCCCCCCCACAGGAGGACGTGTGAGAATCAAGCGCACCACCAAGGGCACCACGGGCGACCGCCGCACCAGGGGGCTCGGCCGTGTACTGGCGATCTCCGCCGGCCTCGCCGCGGCTCTGGCCCTGACCCTGCCGGGCTCCGCCGCCGCGACCACGCAGGAGTTCACCACCGACCAACTCCACGCCGCAGCCGAGGCCGTGGAGACCACCGATGTCGGCGGCACCGCCTGGTCGGTGGACGAGGAGACCGGAACCGTCACGGTGCTGGTCGACCAGAGCGTCACCGAGAAGGAACTGCGACAGATCATGCGGAGCGCCGGCGCCAACGCCGGGGCCCTGGAGATCGAGGAGGTGCCGGGCACCTTCTCCCCGCTGCTGCGTGGCGGCCAGGCCATCTACGCCAGCGCCGGGTGGCGGTGTTCCCTCGGCTTCAACGTCCAGGGCGGCGCCTACGCCCTGACCGCCGGGCACTGCACCAACGGCTACCCCGGCTGGTACAGCAACCCGTCCCTGACCACCTACCTCGGCCCCACCGCCTACTCGAACTTCCCGGGCGCCGACTACGGGTACATCTCGGTCAGCGGCGGTTCCTCCGCCAATCCGAGCCAGGTCATCTGCAACAGTTCGATCGTCAACATCACCGGTACCGCCAACGCCTACGTCGGTATGCCCGTCACCCGGTCGGGCAGCACCACCGGTTGCCGCTCCGGCTCGGTCACGGGGCTGAACTTCACCGTGAACTACGGCGGCGGCGACATCGTCTACGGCATGATCCGCACCAACGTCTGCGCCGAGCCCGGTGACAGCGGCGGTCCGCTGTGGTCCGGCAGCTCCGCCGTCGGCCTGACCTCCGGTGGGTCCGGCAACTGCACCTTCGGCGGCACCACCTTCTACGAGCCCGTCACCCGGGCGCTGGGCAACCACGGCATCAGCCTGCCGTGATCGTCTGATTCCCGAACCACTCATCCCGCCCCTTCCACTCCGCGGCCCCGCCGGCACGTCCCGCCGGCGGGGTCGCGCACGTGCTCACCCACCGGTGCCGGTGCGCCCGCGTCGGTGCCCCTCGTCGGCGGGGTCACGTACCGGATGTCGTCCGCTCCCGGGTACGGAGGTGGTGACTCGGTCCGTGGCGCGGATGAAACGGCGACAGCCGCCCCGCACGTCACCCCGACGGCAGAAGCCCCCGCTCCGGGGATGCCGCCGGCCGACCGCCCTTCCCGGCAGCGGGCACACCCGGACGGGCGCCGGCCGATGTCGGCCGGCACGAGAGGTGTTGACACCGTCTTCGTCGGGTTGGTTCGATGGCCGGGTGCCACGCGCCGTCGGCCAAAAAGCAGTGGGCCGGTCGACAGGTGGGTGCCACCCGTCCGGAAGGAGCGCTGCCATGAGGTCATCCTCGCCGCCGCTCGTCTGATCCGTTCCCCCGCCGCGCCATTCACCCGCCGGCGGGAGGGTCCGCGTCCCCACCGGGACGCTCCGACCACCATTCGTAACCCCTTCGGCGCCCTGTCGCGCACCCGCGCCCCGCGCGGGAGAGCCGGGTGATCCTCCGACCGCCCGGTTCCGCCTTCTCGGCTCCGAACCCGGGGGTCCCGCCGCGTCCTCCCGAAACGTCGCGTGGCCCCTTTGCCCTCCTCCCCGTCTTCCCTGTCCTTCCTCCGCCCGCCCCGAGGTGGGCCCCTTCCCCGGGAGTCACGACACCCCATGCCCCCATCCTTCAACCAGGAGATCATCGAGGAGTTCCGTGCCAACGGCGGAAAGGTCGGTGGCCCCTTCGAGGGGGGCGACCTCCTGCTGATGACCACGACCGGAGCGAGATCGGGTCGGGAACACACCGTCCCGCTCGGATACGTCCGGTACGGGAAGAAACTGCTGGTCGTCGCATCCGCCGCCGGCGCCCCCCGGCATCCCGCCTGGTACCACAACCTGCTCGCCCACCCGATGGTCCGGGTGGAGGTCGGGACGGAGTCGTTCGGCGCGATCGCCGTCCCCGCCGAGGGCGGGGAACGGGACCGATTGTTCGAGGAGGTGCTCCGGGTCGCTCCCGGCTATGCCGAGTACCGGGACCACACCACCCGGGTCCTCCCCGTCGTGGCGCTGGAACGATCGGAACCCGTCCCCGAGGAGGGGGACGGGGTTCGGGCCGTGGACGACAGCGGCACCACCCTCGCGGACAAGTTGTTGGAGATCCACACCTGGTTGCGTTCCCAACTGCGGCACGCCCACCACGAGGTGGAGGCCCATCTCGCCGCACGGAAGGCCTCGGGGGCCGGCGCTCCCCCACCACCTCCGGGTCTCGGGCTGCAGATCCGGCAGCACTGCCTGGCGTTCTGCCAATCGCTGGACTTCCACCACTCCTCCGAGAACACCCACCTGTTGCCCGCGCTCGCGGAGCAACACCCCCATCTCCGCGGAACCGTCGAGCGGCTCCGGGAGGAACACCGCGTGGTGGCCCGCCTCCAGGGGGAACTGGTGACTCTGCTCGACGATGTCACCACTGCCGCGCCGGATCACTTCCGTCGCGAACTCAATCGGCTAAGCGATGAGTTGACAGCCCACCTGGAGTACGAGGAGAGCACCCTCCTCCCCGTCCTGGCCACCATCCCCTTCCCACCGGCCGATGCCCCGCCCTCCGCCCCGTCCCCCTGAGACCGCCCCGGGAACCGTCCCCCCACCGATCACGTGGTCTCCCCACCCCGGAGTGGGGAGCTCACGGAGGACAGCCCGTCGCCCTTTCGGCGGGGCCCCGGAGCGTCGAGGAATGTCGGCGGAGAGGCATGGGAGGGGCCGGGCGGGGCGGGGCGGGTCAAAAAACTTCCGGGGACGGGGGGACACGGGCCAGTACGGAACCCTGCGGGGTCTTCTCCCTCCCGACGGGTTGACGCACGGTTTCGGCGATCATCTCGAAACCGGCTTCCCGCAGCAGCTCCGTCACCTCTCCCGGCCGCTGCCGGTACCAGTCCAGATCCACGGGGGTGCCGAACGCCTCCTCGAAGTGGAGGTGTTCGTCCCCGACCTGGAAGGTGAGCATCAGGGTTCCGCCGGGCGCGAGCACCCGGCGGAACCCGGCGAAGACCCGGGGACGGTGCTCCCACGGCACGTGGATGATCGAGTGGGCGGCGAGCAGCCCGCCGAGCGAGCCGTCGGGCAGATCCAGGGCGGTCATGGACCCCACCTCGAAGCGCAGATGCGGGTGGGTGCGACGCGCGGAGGCGACCATGCCCGGCGACAGGTCGATCCCGAGGACGTCCGCGCCCAGCCGGTGCAGTTCGTTCGTCCACAGGCCCGGCCCGCACCCCACGTCCGCGATCGGCCCTCCCCCACCGGCACGCACCAGCTCCGCGAAGGCCGCGCAGAGGGCCCGCTCGATCGGTCGTTCCTTCAGGAGGTCGGAGCCGATCCCCATACTCTCCGTGTAGCCGTCGGCCAGGGCGTCGTAGGAATCGCGGGTGGCGGTGAGGAACCCGAGGTCGGTCACGGGGCGAAGTGTAGGGCAGGAACGCTTCGCCGGTTCGGCCCCACCGTGACGTCACATCGAATTCCCGCCGTCCGGCGCGGGGAAGCGGGGGCCGGACGCCGCCGGCCGACCCCCGCTCCGGGTCGCCCCCACCGCGTCCCCACCGGCTCAGCCGGTGGGGACGCGGTGGGCGGGGCGGTCGAGGTGGTCGAGGACCAACTGGTGGGCCCGCCAACCATCCGGGAACTTCGGCGGCACGTCGAGGTGGACCGGCCGGGTCGTGGGGTGGCGGTCCAACAACTCCCGGATCCCGGCCCGGGCGACGACCACGCAGGCGTGCCGGTGCCGGGAGAGCAGCACGCACAGTCGTCCCGTCTCCAGGTGGAAGGCGCTCGCGTCGGTCCGTCCCGACAGCGGGTGCCAGATCAGGGTGACGTCGAACTCCCGCCCCTGGAGCTTGTTGGCGGTGTCCACGGTGACGTCGGCCAGGTGCGGGCCGAGGGCGGCGAGGCGGTCGCGGACGGCGGCGGCCTGGTCGTTGTGGGCGGTGCCGATGGCCACCCGGTCGGCTCCGATCGGTTCGCCGTTGGCCAGCGGGGCGCGGCGCAGCAGGTGGTCGGTGGTGGTCGCGAGGGCGTCGGCGAGTTGTCCGTCGGTGCGCAGGGTGTGGCGTTCGGGGAGTTCGAGGTATCCCCAGCCGCCGGCGGCTGCCCGGTCGAGCACGGTGTCCCGGGGGTCGTCGGCGGGCTGCGGGGCGGGGTCGAGGGTCAGCACGCGGTCGGCGGCGACCGTACCGGAGACGAACGGCTGGAAGGGGTAGAAGGCGTCCCGCACCAGGGGTGCGGCGGTCTCAGGCAACCGCCAGGAGACGGGGAGCCGACGGCTGTGCATGGTGGGGTTGTGGGCGAGCACGACGTCCACGGCGTTGCTCATCGGATTCCAGCTCAGGCCGGTCCAGCGGTCGGTCTCGACGGTGGCGAAGGGATCGAGCTGCCCGGGGTCGCCCACGAACAGGGCGCGTTCGAAGAGCCGGGCGGTGCGCAGTAGTGCGTCGGAGCGCATCTGGTACGCCTCGTCGACGATGGCCCAGTCCCAGGGGGTGGTGTCCACGTGCGCCCACTTGGCGGCGGTGCCGACGACGACCGGGAGGTCGCGCAGCGGATCGATCTTCGCGGCCCCCGTCACCCGGGGGTGCCGGGTGACCCGGGGCGGCAACACGTGGCCGGTGGCGTGCAGACGGCCGATGGCCAGCCCGGGGTGGGTGCCGGCCAGGCGGTCCACGAGGTCGTCGACCTGTTCGTTGGTCTGGGCGGCGATCATCACCGGTCTCCCCCGCTCGGCGAGGTGGCCGGTGGCGCGGATGACGAGGGTGGACTTGCCCGCTCCGGGCGGGGAGTCGACGACGATGCCGCGTTCGGTGGTGGTGTCGAGGTCGGCGAGGACCCGGGCGACGGCGGCGTCCGCCCGGGCGCCCGGCGGGGCGTCGGCGGCCGGTGGAACGTCGGTGAGCGTCATCCCCAGCTCTCCTCGGCGTCGTCGGGGGTGGGTTCGTACGGCTGCGGCGGCCCGCCGTGGGTCCAGGGGGTCTCCTCCTCGGCCGGCAGCGGGGCGGGCGTCATGTAGCCGCCGAGGGTGGTCCAGCACAGTTCCTCGCCGAGGTCGGGGATCACCCCCTCGGGGGCGGGCGGTTTGCGGACCCGGCCGAGGCCACCGGTCAACCGGAGCTCGATCTCCCAGCCGGCGCCGGGGACCTCCCGGCGGTCGAGGATCTCCGCCTTCAGCCCGTCGCGCCCGGCGCAGCGCACGGCGGTGCCGGGCGCGAGCAGGGGTCGGGTGTCCACGCGCAGGGTGAGGCCGGGACGGAAGAGGCGGGACCGGCCGTTCTCGATCATCCGGTCGGGGTCGCGGTCGATCACCGTGCCGGTGAACGCCTCGCCGGTCAGCTCGTACCGGGCCATCACCAGGGGGTCGTCGAAGGCGCGCTCGGTCTCGTACCGGGCGGCGGAGTCCTCCAGGTGGGAGAGTCTGCGGGCGGCGGAGGCGGCGTGGTCGCGACGGGCGCGGGGGCGGCCGTCCTCCTCCAGGTAGGTCGCGTAGTGGGTGAAGACGGTGCGGTCCACGGCACGGCGGTCGGGGACCCGGCCGGCAGCCGGCAGGGCGCGCAGCAGGTCGACACCCCGCCACATCAGCTCCCAGGTGGGGGCGAGTTGGGAGCGCAGTTCGTCGGCGATGAGGAGGTCGACGGCCGCGCGGGCGCGGTCGTCGGGGGCTGCGTCGCGAGCGGTGGTCAGCTCGTGCAGGGTGCGGTCGAAGACCGGGTCGGTGGTGGGGCCGGCGGGTGGGTGGGTGCCGGGGTCCTCGGCGAGGAGGGCCGCCTCGGCGCCGGTTCGGCCGGGGGGCGGGTCGATCCACGCCATGAGGGAGGGCAGGTGCGCGTTCTCGGTGGGGCTCTGGCCGGTGGCCCAGTGGTCGGTGAGCAGCCGGGTCATGGCCAGGAGGAGGCCGGAGCCGGGGAAGTCTGTGCGATCGGCGAACCAGGTGAGCCAGTTGCCCAGGAGCGGGACGGTGGGGGCGACGGCGTGCGGGCCGTCGGTGCGACGCAGGCGGGTGGAACGGCCCAGCAGGCGGACGAACTCGATGCCGCCCGGGTTGGGCACCAGAATCTGGGGGGCGCGGGTGTACCGCTCGCGCTCCTCCTTCGGCCGGCCCGCCTCGTAGGTCTCGCTCTCCGCCCGGCACTCCTCGATCCGGGGCAGCAGGAGGTCGGCGAGTTCCTCGGCGAAGCGGAAGCGCAGCGTGCGGTCACGGGGTTGGGGAACGGTCAGCAGGACGGGCCGGTCGCGGTCGGTGCCGAGCATCGCGGCAAGCGGGGCGCAGGCCTCGCCGGCGAGGGTGAGGGGGATGAGGACGAGGGGGTGGTCGTCGATGTGGGCGTGGCGCACGGTGGTCAGCGGTTGGGCGACGCCGGCCTGTGCCGCGCGCAGGCCGGCGACGGTGGTCAGCAGGCTCATCCGACGCTCCTCCCGGCGATGGTGTCGGCCGACCCCGACGACCCCGACGGCTCGATCGACCCCGACGGCCCGGACCGCGCGAAGGGCACGGAAGACACACGGGGGCCGGGCGGACGCCGCAGGTCGTACAACCGGGCCGCGGCGCGCAGGCGTTCGGCGACCTCGGCCCGGTCGGGGTCGTCGGGCTCGCCGCGGTCGCCGGGGGTGTCGATGAGGGACAGGGCGACACGGGTGGAGTCGATGCCCGGCAGGTCGTCACGGGCCCGACCCCCCAGACGCCCGGGGCGGGCCGTCTCGACGGCCTCGGCGCGACAGTGTCGGGCGAGGTCGCAGTAGCCCAGGCAGTCGGGGGTGTAGTGGGTGTCCAGGGCGGCGACGGTGCCGGCGAGTTCGGTGTCGGTGCGGGTGGGGGCGCCGTCGGGCCGGGTGCTCAGGTCCAGGGTGGCGCCCGCCGGCAGCGGACGGGCCAGGTCGTCGGCACGGCGCAGTCGGGAGAGCTGGAAGCCGATGGCCTCGATCTCCTGGCGCACGTCGATCCGGGCCAGGATCGGCCGCTGGGAGAAGTCCTTCGGACAGACCAACAGGAACTCGGGGGCGACCAGCTCGGGATCGTGACCGAGGCGCTCCAGCAGGCGGCGCAGGGCGATGACGTAGACGGCGGCCTGCTTGGCGGCCTCGGCCGTCTTGGCGGGGTCGGCCTGACCGTCGATGACGGCGAAGGACTTGATCTCCACGACGTGGAACCGACCGCCGACACGGTGGGTGACGGCGTCCGGCTCCAGCAGGGCGGTGCGACCGGCGACCTCCAACTCCAGTACGGGGTGGTCGAGGAGGACGCGCTCCTCGTCACCGCCCGCCAGGCGATCGAACACCCGCTCGGTCTCCCGGGCCCGCAGGGCCGGGGAGGCGCTGCCGGCGACCTCGTTGAGATCGGCGACGGCCGCCTCCTCGACGGGGGCCCCGAGGTTCTCGCGCAGCAGCGCGATGAGTTCGGCGTAGCCGTTGGCCTTGACCATGGCCTCGAAGGCGCGGCCCCGCGCGAGGGCGAAGGGGGACTGACCGAACCGGGCCGGCCGACCCAGGCGTTCGGCGAGTGTCGCCTTGTCGACGCCGGCGGCGTCGAGAACGGCGCGGCGGGAACAACCGGGGTTGGCGGTCAGGGCGGTGATACCGCGCGCCGTGCAGGGCTCCGGGGCGAGCGGACCGCGCAGGCTCGCGAGGCGGTCCTCGGGCTGGTGCGTGGACATGGTCTCTTCTCGGGTGGACGGTGGGGCACAGGCTACGTCAGGTCGGTGACAGGCCGGATGACCTGCAACGGGGTCGCCCCGAACAACTGTCGCTCGAAAGGGAGTTGGGCACGGGCCCGGGCCGCGGCGGCACGCCGGTGGCGATCGTCCGCGTCCCTGTGCACCAGGGCCTCGGCCTCGACCGCCCGGATGAGGAGGTCGAGGTCCGGATCGGGGGCGGGGCCGTCGCCGATCCGGTGGGAGCCGGGAACGGTGAGGGCGAAACGGCGCAACAACCCGGCGGCGGCCGGTGATTCGGCGTCACCGGCCGCCCGGATCTCCCGTACCCGGACGGCGAGGTTGCGAATGTGGGTGAGGTGGTCGACGCGGGGCCCGAGGGGACCGATGACCCGATACTCCAGCGGCCGGTCGGAGAGCGCCAGCAATCCGCGCACGGGGGCGAAGCGGTCGTGCGTGAGAGCCGCGCAGACGTATGGGGCACGGGCCGGCCCCTTGGCGGCGAAGGAACGTTCCTCGTCGCGCCGCAGGGAGGCGATGCGGGAGGGGATGAGGGGTTCGCCGAAGAAGGCCTCGTGGACGGTGGAGAGCAGCTTGGGCGCGGCGGGGGCTCCGAGGAGGACGAGGGCTCGACGGACCCGGTCCCGGGCGGGTGGGAGGGGACGGTCGGCGGTGGTGCGGTCGATTCCGCCCCGCTCCCCCCGCGCACCGGTGGCGCCACCGGTGGCGGCTGCCCGGGCGGCCTCGATCGTTCGCAGCTCGCGGCGGGCCCGGGCGGCGAGGGCGCGGTCCCGGCTCCGGATGGCGTCCCGCAGCACGGCGCGCAGCTCGGCGGCGCGGGCCCGCGGTTCCTCCGGCGAGGGGGTCACGCTCCCACCCTATGGGGTGTCCCGTCGCCCCGGTGGGGCTCACGATGCCCGGCGCGCACGCCCGCCGCGCGGTCCGGCGGTGGGCCGCACGCGCCCCGGACCTCCGGGTGGGAGGCCGCGTGTCGGGGGTTCACTGTCCGTCATGAGCACCGAGGAGAGCGGCGCGTCGATCGTCGGGCGGCGGATCGTGCTGCGGCGGGCCGGTGAGACGGACGCGCCGGCGTTCAGGGAGGCCCTGGCGGCGCCGGAGGTCGCCCGGTGGTGGGTGTGGCCGAACATGATGGCGGAGTTGGCGGCCGAGGATCACACCGTGTTGGCTGTGACGCTGGAGGACCGCGTCATCGGCATGGTCCAGTGGTACGAGGAGCCCGACCCGGACTACCGGCACGCGGGCATGGACCTGTTCCTGCACCCGGACTTCCACGGTCGGGGACTGGGCGGCGACACCGTTCGCACGATGGCGCGCTGGCTGATCGGGACGCGGGGTCACCACCGGTTGGCCATCGACCCCGACGCGCGCAACGCGGGGGCGATCGCGGTGTACGAACGGTGCGGGTTCCAACGGGTGGGGGTGCTGCGCCGGTACTGGTACGACCACGTGACCGGCGAGTGGAGCGACGGGATGCTGCTGGATCTGCTGGCGGAGGAACTGCGGGACTGAGACGGCGGAACCGACCGGCCGGGACCGACCGGCCGCCGTGCGCGAGGTGCCCGGGACCGACCCGCTGTCGGTCCCGGGCACGCGATGCCCCGCCGGGGGCCGGCGGGGCGTCGCGGAAATCAGGCGCGGGGTCGGCGCACCAGGGTGTAACCGGCGATGGCGGCGAGGCCGCCGAGGATCCCACCGGCTCCCGTCCACAGCCAGCGGTCGCTCCACCATCCGCCGTTCCACCCGACCTCCGGTTCGGTGAGGGCACCGGCGCCGGTCACGGAGCCGGAGCCCTCGGCGTCCCCGTCCTCCGCCTCCTCGGCGTCCGCGTCCTCGTCGGGGAGTGCGGGGTCGAGCTCACCGGCGCGGTTGGTGAGGACGAGCGGCGCGGGCAGTTCGCCGCCCCGGGCCCGGGCCCCGCCGGCGTCCTCGGCGCCGACCTCCAGGGTGACCTCCACGGGCAGGCCGAGATCCTCCTCGGGCAGGTCCACCGCGGTCAGTCGCAGGTAGTAGGCGCCCGGCAGCGGGTCGTTGGCCCACGGTTCGGCCCAGGCCCGGACGGTGCGCAGGGTGCAGTCCAGCACGAGGCTGTCGGCTCCGGCGTCGGCGGTGTCCTCGGCGCGGCCGGCGGTGCACGGCTGGAGGCGGCGCAGCCCGTCGTACAGGTCCAGGCGCCAGGTGCCGGCGCCGGAACGCACGCCCTGGTCGCGGAAGGTGACGGTGGCCGAGGCGGAGGCGTTCTGGCCCGCGGCGACCGGGAAGACCCAGTAGAGGTACTCGCCGATGGTGGCCGGGGCGGTCGCGGTGCCGCCCTGTTCCAGGACACCGGCGGTCCGGAAGGAGGTGCCGGCGGCCACCGTCGACGGCGTGCCGGTGTCGGTCCCCGTGCCGTCGCCGTCCTCGTCCTCGGCGAGGGCCGGCGCGGCGGTGCCCAGCAGGAGGGCGGCGCAGATCGCGAGGGCCGCGGGGAGGCGGCCGGCGGGGCGTCGGGACGATCGCCGCGTCCGCTCGGTGCGCGGGACGCGTGGTGTGTGCGTCATGCCAGGACCCTCCGGATCAGGCCCCACAGCACGCCGGCGGCGAGCCCGGTGAGGGTCAGGACGAGCAGCGGGAACCATCCCCGGGCGAGACCGAAGGCGGCGACGTCGGACGGGGTGTCCGCGGCGGCGGCGAGGTCGACGGTCAACTCCACGGGCATACCGGGGGCGCGCTGGACGTCGTCCGGGGCGGAGAAGGAGTGGGAGACCTCCAGGCAGAGGGTTTCCTCGGACTCGGCCTCGGAGGGGTGACGCAGGCCGGTGGCGATGACGTCGGTGCGCCCGTGGCCGGCGGTGCTGCCGCGCACGAGTTCGCGGCTGTCCTCGGAGAGGAGGCGGAGCAGGACGCCGTGGTCGCGGTCCATGGGGCGGTCGGCCGCGACGCTGACGGAGGCCCGCAGTTCACGGCCGGGGGCGACCTGGACACGGTAGCGACGGTGCTCGCCGAACTCCTGGCGGTCGCTGTAGACACCGGCTCCCAGCAGGGGCGCGTCGGCGCACTCGTCGGCGCCGTCGACGACGGTCGGGGTCTCCACCCGCACCTCGGCGGTGCGCTCGACGATCTGCTTGAGGCGGTCGGCGAGTTGGTCGGTGTCCTGGACAGCGGTGTAGGTACCGCCGGTGGCCTCGGCGATGCAGCCGAGCTGCTCGCGCACGGCGGAGTCGGCGGGGGTCAGGCCGAGGGTGTCGATGGTCAGCCCGATGCCGGAGGCCGCGAGCTCACGGGCCACCTCGCACGGCTCGGGGTCACCGCAGGAGTCCTCGCCGTCGGTGATCAGGACGATGCGGCGCATCCCGTCGCCGTCGCCGAGGTCCCGCACGGCGCCCTGGAGGGCGTAGCCGATGGGGGTCCAGCCGGTGGGGGCGAGGGTGGCGACGGCGGTCTTGGCCTCGGTGCGGTCGACGGGCCCGACGGGGTAGAGCTGGGAGCTGTCCACGCAGCCGCGGCCCTCCCGGTCGTCACCGGGGTAGTCGGCGCCGAGGGTGCGGATACCGAAGTGCACCCCCTCGGGGATGAAGTCGATGACATCGTTGAAGGCGCGCTTGGCGGCGTTCATCCGGGTGTCACCGTCGATGTCGCGTTCGGACATCGAGCCGCTGACGTCGAGGACGAAGTTCACCTTCGGGGGGTCGGTCTCGCGGACGGGCTCGGCGGCGGCGGGGGCCGCGAGGGCACCGGTCATGAGGGCAGCGAGTGTGCCGCAGAGGGCCGCCGCCACCCTTCTTCCTATGATCATCTGGCGGATGATAGAGACCACCCCGGCTCCCCACCAAAACGCCCACCACCCGCGCTCCCGGGAGCACTTCGCTATGTGGCGTCTTGTCCGGCGACGGGCGACGAACCGGGCACGACCCGACCCGCCGGGGACGTCCGGGGCGCGCTCCGAACGGCTCAGCCGGCGGCGGCCCGCGCCGCGAGTTCCTCCCACAGTTCGGTCACCCGGGCCTCCAGTTCGGCGAGGGTCCCGTCGTTGGGAACGACCCGGTCGGCCACCGCCAGCCGGGCGGCACGGTCCGCCTGCGCGGCCATCCGGGCCCGGGCGTCGGTCTCGGCCATCCCGCGCGAGCGCGCCAGGCGGTCCAAGCGGACCTCCTCGGACGCGTCCACCACGACGACCAGGTCGTACAGGTCCTCCAGGCCGTTCTCGACCAGCAGCGGCACGTCGTGCACCACCACCGCCCCCGCCGGCGCGGCGGCGCGCAGTTCCGCTGAACGCCGCGCCACCAACGGATGGACGATGGCGTTCAGGGCGGCCAGCCGCGCCGGATCGGAGAAGACGATCCGGCCCAGCCGCTCACGGTCCAGGGCGCCGTCCGGCCCCAACACCCCGGGGCCGAACCCGGCGACCACCGCAGCCAATCCCTCCGTGCCCGGCTCGACCACCTCGCGGGCGACGCGGTCGGCGTCGACCACCACCGCGCCGCGCTCCGCCAGCAGGCGGGTCACCGCGCTCTTGCCGGAACCGATTCCGCCGGTGAGTCCCACTGTCAGCATGGACAGCAGGCTACCGGCCGAGGGCCGGACCCGACGGGCCCGGCCGCTCAGGGCGTCGGGGGCGGCGGGTCCTCCCCCTCCTCCGGCCCCTCCCGCTCGGCGAGGAAACGCTCGAAGACCGCGCCCAGTTCGTCGGCGGAGGGGAGTTCGGCCGGCTCGGCGACCAGGTTGCCCCGGGTCGCGGCCCCGGCCACCGCGTCGTACTGCTGCTCCAGACCCCGCACGACCGCCACCAGCTCGTTGTCCCCCTCGGCCAGTTCCCGGTCGATCTCCTGGCGCACCCGGGTACTGCGGGTACGCAGGGTCTGGGCGATCTCCGGCAGCACCAGTCCGGTGGCGGTGGTCAGCGCCTCCAACACCACCAGCGCCGAATCCGGGTATCGGGACCGGGCGATGTAGTGCGGGACGTGCGCGGCGATGCCCAGCACGTCGTGACCCGCCTCGGAGAGCCGCAGCTCCAGCAGGGAGGCCGCGCTGCCGGGGACCTGCGCCTCGTCGAAGAGGTCGTTGCGCGCCGGCACCAGCTCCGGCCGGTTGCCGTGCGAGGTCAGGCCGATGGGCCGGGTGTGCGGGACGCCCATCGGGATGCCGTGGAAGCCGACCGCCAGGCGTACCCGCAGGCGCTCCACGATCTGCCGCACCGCCGCCGCGAAGCGCTCCCACTCCACGTCCGGTTCGGGGCCGGAGAGCACCAGGAACGGCCTGCGGGTGTCGTCGTGCACCAGTCGCAGTTCCAGTCGCGGCGCCTCGAAATCGGTCCAGCGGTCGCGGCGGAAGGTCATCACCGGACGGCGGGCGCGGTAGTCCACCAACCGGTCATGGTCGAAGCGGGCCACGGTGACGCCGGTGCGCCTGTCGTCGAGCAGCTCCTCGATCAGCTGGGTGCCGGTCTCCCCGGCGTCGAGGAAGCCCTCGAAGTGGTAGAGGAGCACCGGGCCGGTCGGGGTGTCCGCCCCGTCCCCGGCCGGTGTCCCGGAAGCGGGGTCCGGATCGGTGTCCGGGTCCGGGCCGGGGTCGCTGCCCGGATCGGGGCCGGTGTCGGCCCGGGGGTGGGGGTGGGTGTCGGCCGGGATGGCCTCGACCATCGCCAGGCCCTCGGGCACCCACTCGTACAGGTCCTGCGGATCGTGCACCGTGACCGCCGCTCCTTCCGGTTCCGTGGTGGTCCGTCGCGTGGTGGGCCCACGCGGATCACGCGGGCCGAACCGGTCGCCTCGTATCGGTCGCTCGTGGTGATCAACGTGTCCGGGGCACCGGGCATTCCCCCGAACAGGGGTGCGGAAACGGCGGAACCCGCCCCCGATGCCTCGGGGGCGGGTTCCGCCGTGATGCGCGGTGCCCACCGCGGGCGTCACCGCCCGCGGGAGGGAATCAGCTCTGGCCGCCGGCCAGCTTCTCGCGCAGGGCGGCGAGAGCCTCGTCTGAGGCCAGCGCGCCGGTGTCCTCGCCCGGGTCGGACGAGTACGAGCCGCCACCGCCACCGCCACCGCCACCGCTGCCGCCACCGGCCTGCGGAGCGGCGGGACCGCCCTCGGCCTCGGCCTCGGCATCGGCCTCGCGGGACTTGATGACCTGGGCCTGGTGCTGCTCGAAGCGGGTCTGCGCCTCGGCGTACTGGTGCTCCCACTCCTCCCGCTGCTTCTCGTAGCCCGGCAGCCAGTCGTTGGCCTCCGGGTCGAAGCCCTCGGGGTAGATGTAGTTGCCCTGGTCGTCGTAGGACGCGGCCATGCCGTACAGCGTCGGGTCGAACTCGACGGCCATCGGGTCGGCGCCGAAGGTCTCGTTGGCCTGCTTCAGCGACAGGCTGATCCGACGACGGTCGAGGTCGATGTCGATGACCTTGACGAAGATCTCGTCGTTGACCTGGACGACCTGCTCCGGGATCTCCACGTGGCGCTCGGCCAGCTCGGAGATGTGGACCAGACCCTCGATGCCCTCGTCCACACGGACGAACGCGCCGAACGGCACCAGCTTGGTGACCTTGCCGGGAACGACCTGGCCGATCTGGTGGGTCCGGGCGAACTGCTGCCACGGGTCTTCCTGCGTCGCCTTGAGCGACAGCGAGACGCGCTCGCGGTCCATGTCGACGTCCAGGACCTCGACCGTGACCTCCTGGCCGACCTCGACGACCTCGGAGGGGTGGTCGATGTGCTTCCAGGACAGCTCGGAGACGTGCACCAGACCGTCCACGCCACCAAGGTCCACGAAGGCACCGAAGTTGACGATGGAGGAGACGACGCCGGAGCGCACCTGACCCTTCTGCAGGGTGGTGAGGAAGGTCTGACGGACCTCGCTCTGGGTCTGCTCCAACCAGGCACGGCGGGACAGGACCACGTTGTTGCGGTTCTTGTCCAGCTCGATGATCTTGGCCTCGAGCTCCTTGCCCACGTAGGGCTGGAGGTCGCGGACCCGGCGCATCTCCACCAGGGAGGCGGGGAGGAAGCCGCGGAGGCCGATGTCGAGGATGAGACCACCCTTGACGACCTCGATGACGGTACCGGTGACGATCCCGTCCTCGTCCTTGATCTTCTCGATCGTGCCCCAGGCCCGCTCGTACTGCGCGCGCTTCTTGGACAGGATCAGACGACCCTCCTTGTCCTCCTTCTGGAGAACAAGGGCTTCGATCTCGTCACCGACGGCGACGACCTCGTTGGGGTCGACGTCGTGCTTGATCGACAGCTCGCGGGAGGGGATCACGCCCTCGGTCTTGTAACCGATGTCGAGCAGGACCTCGTCCCGGTCGACCTTCACGATGACGCCGTCGACGATGTCGCCGTCGTTGAAGTACTTGATCGTCTCGTCGATCGCGGCGAGGAAGGCTTCCTCGGAACCGATGTCGTTGACCGCAACCTGCGGGGTGGCCACGGTGGTCTCGGTGCTGCTCGTCATGTGGTAAAGGGCTCCGGTACGGACAGAATGTCGTCGGTAATACCACGCACGAACCCGTGTCGCACTGCCGAAGCCGGACAGCCCGGGGAGCGCCCCACCGAAGATCACATGAGATTTTCGAAAAGCGCCCCACCAACCGAGGGGACATACAACCAGTGCGAGCGCGACCTGCTCCGTCCGAGGCGCGCAGGTCCGCAGCGCGTCTTATAGCATACGGGCGCTTTCGACCCCGGTCAATGCGCGCTTCCGCCCAGCGGGGGCGGTATCCGGACAGAAGCGACAGTCCCGTTCGGGACTTCCGTCACTCCCGACACCTCCGGAGGGCCCCCGCGCCCGGGGCGCGGCCCCGACTCCACCCCGTTCCCGCCCCGCGAGATTCCCGAGCCCGCCCCGGCGCATCACGGCGGGCGCGTGACCGACAACCGCGCACCGGCACGGTGGAACGCCCGCACGGCACAATCACCCGGTGAGCCATGACGCGTTGCCACCCGCCGACCACTCCCCCGCACCGCTCCGCACCGGGAATCCCACCGCACCGGGCACTCCGGGTCCGACCCCCGCCCGGTCCGGCGGCGACGCCGGCCGGAAGGACACCGGATCCCCCGGCAGGACGGTACGGCGGGACGAGGGGGACACGGCAGGGGGACGCCGGTCGGGGCACACCCCGGGGCGACCCGACCGCCCCGCCCGGCGCGACGAAACGGATGATTCCCCGGGCGCGTCGGGCGCGTCGGGCGCCCCGCCCGGGGACCGCTTGGTGGCGGCCCGGGCGTTGCCGGTGTGCGACGCCCTGCCCGCCCTGCGCGACGCGTTGGAGAGCGCCGGCACCGCCGTCCTCCACTCGCCACCGGGCACCGGCAAGACCACGCTGGTCCCGCCGGTCCTCGCCGGACTCCTCCCCGGCTTCCCCGCCCCCGTCGGATCGACCGGTCGCGTCCTGGTGGTGGAGCCGCGCCGCATGACCGTCCGGGCGGCGGCCCGGCGCATCGCCTGGCTGCTCGGCGAAAAGGCCGGCCCCCGCGGCCGGGTCGGCTGGACCGTGCGCGGCGAGCGCCGGACCGGATCCCGTGCCCGGGTGGAGGTGGTCACCACCGGCATCCTGCTGCGCCGACTGCACCACGACCCCGAGTTGCCGGGCGTGGGCACCGTCCTGCTCGACGAGTGCCACGAGCGACACCTGGACGCGGACACCGCGATCGCGTTCCTGCTGGACGTGCGCGCGGCCCTCCGTCCCGATCTGCGGTTGATCGCCGCCTCCGCCACCACCGACACCACCCTGTGGGCACGGCTGCTGGAAGCCCCCGTGGTCGGTGTGCGGGGTGTCTCCCATCCGGTGGAGGAGGTGTGGTGCCCGCCGCCGCGCCCCGTGCGCCCGGCCCGGGGCACCTCGGTGGACCCCGCGCTGCTCGGACACGTCGCGGACACCGCCGTGCGGGCGCTGCGGGAGAGCCCGGGCGACGTGCTGTGCTTCCTGCCGGGCACGGGTGAGATCAACCGGGTCGCCGCGCTGCTCGCCGACCGGCTCGGGCCGGAGGTGGGCACGGGGGCCGGTCGGGTGGAGATCCCCGGCGTGCACGGTCGGGCCCCGTCCGCCGTCCAGGACGCCGTCCTCGCAGGCCCCCGCGACGGCACCCGGCGGATCGTGCTGGCCACCTCGGTGGCCGAATCCGGGCTCACCGTGCCCGGCGTGCGGGCGGTGGTGGACAGCGGTCTGGCCCGCGAACCGCGCACCGACCACGCCAGGGGCCTGGGGTCCCTGGTGACCGTCCCGGTCTCCCGCGCCTCCGCCCGGCAGCGCGCCGGGCGGGCGGGGCGCGAGGCGCCGGGGCGGGTGCACCGCTGTTGGTCGGAGGCGGAGCACACCCGGCTGCGGGAGTTCTCCCGCCCGGAGATCGAGGTGGCGGACCTGACCGGGTTCGCGCTGGGCTGTGCCTGCTGGGGCGATCCCGCGGCGGAGCACCTGGCGCTTCCCGGTCCGCCGCCCGCCGGCGCGATGGCCGCCGCCCGGGCGGTGCTGCGGGACCTGGGCGCCGTGGACCCCGACGGCCGGGTCACGGATCGCGGCCGGCGGATCGCCGCCGTGGGCCTGCATCCCCGGTGGGCGCGGGCCCTGCTCGACGCGGCGCCGTTGGTCGGCGCGCGGCGGGCGGCGGAACTGGTGGCGGTGCTGAGCGAGGAACCGCCCCGGGCGATGGGGGACGATCTCGCGGCGGTGTGCCGGGCGGCGCGGCACGGCACGAGCGGGGGCCGCCGGGACGGCTGGGCCGGACGGTGGCGGCGCGAGGCCGACCGGTTGCACAGCCTGCTCCGGAAGGACTCCGCCCCGGGCGATCCCGGTTCGCCGGAAGGCGCCGGCGAACAGTGGTCCGACGGACGGGCCGCCGGTCTGGTGGCCGCGCTGGCCCACCCGGACCGGGTGGGCCGCCACCGGGGACCGGGCGCCTTCCTGATGGTCTCCGGCACCCGGGCCGCCACGGCGGCGGAGTCGCCGCTGCGCGACGCCCCGTGGCTCGCGGTCGCGGTCGCGGACCGACCCGCCGGTGCGGCGAACGCCGTGGTCCGCCTGGCCGCCGTGGCGGACGAGGAGATCGCGCTGCTCGCGGCCGGGGCCCGGCACTCCGTGGGGGAAGAGGTCCGATGGGCCTCCGCCTCCGCCGGTACCCCGGACGTGGTGACCCGTCGGGTGGAACGCCTGGGGTCGATCGCGCTGCGCGAGGAGCCGCTGCGCCGCCCCTCGGCGGAGGCCGTCCGCGCCGCGCTGATGGAGGGCCTGCGCCGGGAGGGGATCGACACCCTGCTGGAGTGGAGTCGCGCGGCACGGGGGCTGCGCGAACGGATGGCCTTCCTGCACGACTCGCTGGGGGAACCGTGGCCCGACGTCTCGGACGAGGCACTGGTGGCGCGGGCCGGGGAGTGGTTGGGCGATACCCGGAACCGGGCCGGACTGGCCCGGCTGGACACCGCTCGGATGCTCACCGCGCTGCTGCCGTGGGCGGACGGAACGGCGGCGAGGCTGGAGGAGTGGGCGCCGGAACGGGTGGAGGTCCCCTCCGGGGCGCGCATCCGGGTCGACTACTCCGGGGAGCGTCCGGTGCTGGCCGCCCGGGTCCAGGAACTTTTCGGCATGGAGCACACGCCGGCACTCGCGGACGGACGGGTGCCGCTGGTGGTGCACCTGCTCTCGCCGGCCGGGCGGCCGGCGGCGGTGACCGCGGACCTGGCCTCGTTCTGGCGCGAGGGGTACCGGGCGGTGCGGGCCGATCTGCGGGGCCGGTACCCCCGGCACGCCTGGCCGGAGGACCCGCTGACGGCGGAACCGTCGCGGCGGGGGCAGCGCCGGGGGTGAGACGGGGCGGGATCGGGGACCGCCGGCCGATCACGGTCGGCGGTCCCCGGTCATCGACCCGTCAGCATCCCGTCGGGGGACGGGGGTGAGGGGTGTCGGATGCCGGCGGGATCACTCGGCGCGGCGCGGGGAGGCGTCGGCGGTGCGTCCACTCTTCCCCTGATCGTCGCCCCGCTCAGCGTCGTCCCCGTCCTCGTCGTCGGCGGCGGCGTCGTCATCGGCGTCCTCGTCGTCACCGGGACAGCCGGGCTCCTCCTCCGCGTCCTCGTTCTCCGAGTTCTCGGGGTTCTCGGGGTTCTCGGGGTTCTCGCCGTCCTCGGAGCCCCGGGGATTCTCGGGCTTCTCGGGGTTCTTCCCGTCCCCACCGTCCTCGGCCTCCCGGGCGCCCCCGGTGTCACCGCTCTCCTCGGCGTCCCCCGGGTTTCCGGGGTCGTCGGGGTCGGTGCCGTCACCGGGGTCGGGATCCACCGGGCACTCGCCGGGCTCCTCCGGGTCCTCGGTCCCCGGCTCCTCCGGCTCGACGGGGTCCACCGGGGCGGGCGGCGCCGGCTTCGTCGGCTCCTCCTCCGCCGGCGGCGTACCGGGACCGGGCACCTGGCCGCCGGGCTTCGCGTCGGGATCACCGGGCGCGGGGGTACCGGGCGCGGGGGTACCGGGCGCGGGGGTACCGGGCGCGGGGGTACCGGGAGACGGGGTGCCCGGGGCGGGAGTGCCGGGGGACGGCGTGCCGGGAGCAGGGGTACCCGGGGACGGCTTCGGGTCCGCGGATCCGCCGGGTCGTCCGGGCGCGGGAGTGGTGGGCCCCGGGGCGGCCGGCGCGGGGCTCGCCGGCGCCGCGGCGGCCGGTCGACGCTCCTCGCGCGGGGTCTCCTCCTCCCGACGCTCCGAGGGCGTGTCGTCGCGGTGCACGGCACCGCTGTTCCCGCCGGCGACGCCGGGACCGGCGTCGGGCACGGCATGGACGCCCTCCCGGTAGTACTCCAGCCAGGAGAGGACGGTGTTCACGTACTCGCGCGAGTTGTTGTAGCTCAGCAGCGCCCGGTCCAGGTCCGCCGGCCGGCTCAGGTCACGGGAGCCGGCGCACAGGTAGTGGCCGGCCGCGAGCGTCGCGTCGTACACGTTGTTGGGATCGCTGACACCGTCACCGTTGCCGTCCGCGCCCCATCCCGCCCAGGTGGAGGGGATGAACTGCATCGGGCCCACGGCCCGGTCGTACACCGCGTCCCCGTCCCAGCGACCGCCGTCGGTGTCGGTGATGCGGGCGAAGCCGTTGCCGTCCAGCACCGGCCCGAGGATCGACGGCGTGGCGTTGCCGACCGCGTCCAGCGCGCCGCCGCGGGCGTGTCCGGACTCCACCTTGCCGATGGCGGCGAGGAGTTCCCACTCCAGCGCGCACCCCGGGTGGGAGGCGGCGAGGGATGCCTCGGCCGCGCGGTATGCCTCCAGTACGGCGGCGGGGATACCGGCGGCGGCCTCGCCGACCGGGCCGACGGGAAGACCGTCGGGGCCGGGCCCCGCCTCCGCCGGACCCTCCGGATCCGCCTCGGGGTCGGGGGCGCCCAGCGGCGGGAGTTCGGTGGCGTAGGGGCGGCCCGGGTAGTCGTTGTCGCCCTTCGAACCGTCGGAACGGTCGGCCGCCTCGGCGCCGAGCAGGAGCTCCGTCCCCTGCGACGCGGTGAGGGCCGCCATGGCGACCGCGGCCAGTGCCGACCCGGACAGGCCGCGCCTGATCCTCCGCCTGGTGGACGCCACCCGATCTCTCCCCTCCACGGGTCACCGGCGACCCGCCCTCGCTCCACAGCGGTGAGCGTCGGATCGGCTCCGCCCACCGACGCGCGGGTGGGACACCCGGGTTCGCCGGAGCGCGCCGGGGGGACATCGCCCGGTGCCGATCGACAACGACGACGACACTACGTCAACATCCGGTTTCCGAACCAGGTTCCACCGGTCGTGTTCGGGAACCGAACACATCCTCGTCACGGCGCGCCCGGGGAACGCTCACGGGCGGCCGCCCCGGGAACCGAGACGTTCCCCGGGCGACCGCCCGTGACGGGCCGTCCGATCCGCCGCGGGGCGGGGCGGCCCACCGGCCGTCCGCCCCGCCCGTCGCTCAGTGCGCGGCGGCCTCCCAGGTGTCGCCGACTCCGATCGAGATGTCCAACGGAACCTTCAGCTCCACCGCGCCGGCCATCTCCCGACGCACCAGCTCCTCCACCGCCCCGCGCTCGCCGGGCGCGACCTCGAGCACGATCTCGTCGTGCACCTGGAGCAGCGTCCGGGTGCGCAGTTCCTCCCGGCGCAGTGCCGCGTCCACCCGCAGCATGGCGATCTTCACGATGTCGGCGGCGGTCCCCTGGATGGGGGCGTTCAGCGCCATCCGCTCGGCCATCTCCCGGCGCCGGCGGTCGGTGCTGGAGAGGTCGGGCAGGTAGCGGCGGCGCCCCAGGATGGTGTGGGTGTATCCCACCGCGGTGGCCTCGCCGACGACCCGCTGGAGGTAGTCGCGCACCCCGCCGAAGCGCTCGAAGTAGGTGTCCATCAGCCGCCGGGCCTCGTCCGCCCCGATGCCCAACTGCTGGGAGAGGCCGAAGGCCGACAACCCGTAGGCCAGGCCGTAGCTCATCGCCTTGGTCTTGCGACGCATCTCGGGGTCCACCCGCTCGCGCGGCACCGAGAAGATCTGGGAGGCGACGGTGTCGTGCAGGTCCTCGCCGGAGGTGAAGGCCTCGATGAGCCCCTCGTCCTCCGACAGGTGGGCCATCACCCGCAGTTCGATCTGGCTGTAGTCGGCGGTCAGCAGGCACTCCCACCCCTCCCCCACCACGAAGGCGCCCCGGATGGCACGGCCCTCGTCGGTGCGCACGGGAATGTTCTGGAGGTTGGGGTCGGTGGAGGAGAGCCGCCCGGTGGCGGCGACCGTCTGCTGGAAGGTGGTGTGGATGCGGCCGTCCGGGGCGATCGCCTTGATCAGTCCCTCGACCGTGGTGCGCAGCTTCGCCTGTTCGCGGTAGCGGAGCATCAGCACCGGCAGCTCGTGTTCGGTCTGCCCGGCCAGCCACATCAGGGCGTCGGCGTCGGTGGTCCAGCCGGTCTTGGTCTTCTTGGTGCGGGGCAGGCCCAGTTCACCGAAGAGGACCTCCTGCAGTTGCTTGGGGGAGCCGAGGTTGAACTCGTGGCCGACCGCCGCGTGGGCGTCCTCGACGGCCTGCCGGACGGCGGCGGCGAACTGCTGCTCCAGCCGCTCCAGCCGCTCCCGGTCGGCGGCGATCCCGGCGCGCTCCATGCGGGCGAGCAGGTCGGAGACCGGCAGCTCCATGTCGTGCAGCATGTCCTCGGAGCCCACCTCCCGCAGGCGCTCCGCCAGGGTCTCCCCGAGGTCCAGGACGGTGCGGGCGCGGCGCATCAGGGCCTCGGACTCGGCGTTCTCGTCGGCGTCCAGGGCCAGTTGGCCGTTGGAGCCACCGGTCGCGACCGGCTCCTGCCCCAGGAACTCCAGGCCCAGCCCCTCGAGATCGAAGGAGCGCCGGCCGGGCTGGATGAGGTAGGCGGCCAGGGCGGTGTCCATGGTGACGCCGGCGATCTCCCAACCGTGCTCGGCCAGCACCCGCCGGGCCTGCTTGACGCCGTGCACGACCTTGGGTCGTTCGGTGTCGGCGAGCCACGCCGCGAGGGCGCGCTCGTCGTCGGCGTCCGCGTCGGTGGGGTCGATGTGGGCTGCCGGTCCGTCGGGGTGGGCGAGCGCCAGGGCGTGGACGGTGCCGCTGCCGAGCTTCCACTCGTCCAGCAGCGCCAGGCCCACGGGGCCGTCGGTGTGCCGGTCCAGCCACTCGGCGACGGTGCCGGAGGCGAGCCGGGTGCCCTCGATCCGGGGGCCCTCCTCCCCCTCGGCCCCGGTCCCGTCGGCGGCCTCCGCCTCCGCCTCGGCGGGGTCGATCGCGAACAGGCGGTCGCGCAGGTTGCGGTTGCGGAATTCCAGGGAGTCCAGCAGCGCGGTGACGGCCTCCCGGTCGTATGGGACGCGCACCAGGTCGGCGGGGCCGGCGGGAAGGTCCATGTCGCGGACCATCTCGGTGAGCTCGCGGTTGAGCCGCACGGAGTCCAGGTGCTCGCGGAGGTTGGTGCCCACCTTGCCCTTGACCTCGTCGGCACGCTCCAACAGCTCGTCCAGGGAGCCGAACTGCCGCAACCACTTGACGGCGGTCTTCTCCCCCACGCCGGGGATGCCGGGCAGGTTGTCGGAGGGGTCGCCGCGCAGGGCGGCGAAGTCGGGGTAGCGCTCGGGCGACAGGCCGTACTTCTCCTCCACCGCGGCGGGGGTGAAGCGGGTCAGCTCGGAGACGCCCTTGGTGGGGTAGAGGACGGTGATCCGGTCGGAGACCAGTTGGAAGGAGTCCCGGTCGCCGGTGACGACGAGGACCTCGAAGCCCTCGGCGGCGGCCCCGGTGGCGAGGGTGGCGATGATGTCGTCGGCCTCGAAGCCCTCCACCGCGAAGCGGGGGACCTTCATCCCGTCCAGCAGCTCACCGATAGCGGTCACCTGTCCCCGGAATTCGTCGGGGGTGGCGGAGCGGTTGGCCTTGTACTCGGCGAAGCGCTCCGAGCGCCAGGTGCGGCGGGAGACGTCGAAGGCGACGGCGAGGTGGGTGGGGCGCTCGTCGCGCACGGTGTTGGCCATCATGGAGGTGAAGCCGTAGACCGCGTTGGTCGGCCGCCCGTCGCCGGTGGTGAAGTTCTCGGCCGGCAGCGCGAAGAACGCCCGATAGGCCAGCGAGTGGCCGTCGAGCAACATCAGCCGGGGAGGTCCGGCGGGCTCCGAGCCGGTCGCCCCGGGAACGGGCGGGCGATCGGCGGGCGGGTCGGTTCGCTGCTCGGTCGTCGATGCGTTCTCGGTCACGTCCGGCATCCTCCCACGCGGCACCGACACTCCCGGTCCGTCGGCGCGTGTCCCGGCCCGACCGGGGCCCGGTGCCCGCCGGCACCGGCCGGCCCCGGGGCGTGCCGTCCCGCCCGTGCCCCACCGTGTTCGGACCGGGGTCGGGGGTGGGGCCGGCGGCGGGAGCGGGGGCGCCCGCGCCGTGACGAGCCTCCCCCGGTCCCGCCGAACGCTCGTCACGGGGGTGCCCGGGCGCCCCCGACGTGGCACGATCGGCGGCGGGGACGGTCCGCGCCGGATCGCGGATCCGCCGCCCCCGACCGGGCGCCCGCCGGGCCGACCGGCGCGAGGGCCCCGTGCCCCGAACGACGACCCGCAGGAGGACCCCGTGGCGCAGCGGCCGGAGGAGTCGAGGGCACCGGGGGCCCGGGCCGGGAGGGGCGAGATCCCCGAGGAGAACCCGGAGATCTCCGCTCCCGCCGACCACGCGGCCGGCGCCTCGGCGATCGGCCACACCCTGCGCATGGCCCGACGCGGCATGGGGGCGCGGCGCACGGCGTTGACGCTGTCGCGGATCAACCAGCCGACCGGCTTCGACTGTCCGGGCTGCGCCTGGCCGGAGCCCGACAGGCCGCACCTCGCCGAGTTCTGTGAGAACGGCGCGAAGGCGGTCGCCGAGGAGGCGACGCCCCGCCGGGTCGGTCCGGAGTTCCTCGCCGCGCACCCGCTGTCGGACCTGGAGCACCGCTCCGGGTACTGGCTGGGGCAACAGGGGCGGCTGACCGCGCCGATGTACCGGGCGCCGGGTTCGGACCGCTACGTTCCCGTCGGCTGGGACGAGGCGTTCGGCATCGTCGCGGAGGAGCTGAACGCGCTCGACTCCCCCGACGAGGCGCTGTTCTACACCTCGGGGCGCACGAGCAACGAGGCGGCCTTCCTCTACCAGTTGTTCGTCCGCGAGTTCGGCACCAACAACCTGCCGGACTGCTCGAACATGTGCCACGAGTCCTCCGGCTCCGCCCTGATCGAGACGCTGGGGGTGGGCAAGGGCAGTGTCTCTCTGGAGGACCTGCACCGGGCCGACCTGATCATCGTGGCGGGCCAGAACCCGGGGACCAACCATCCCCGGATGCTGGGCGCGTTGGAGCGGGCGAAGGCGGGGGGCGCCCGAATCATCTCGATCAACCCGCTGCCGGAGGCGGGACTGTTGGCCTTCCGCAACCCCCAGACGGTCCGGGGCCTGGTCGGCGGCGGCACCCCGCTGACCGATCTCTTCCTGCGCATCCGGATCGGCGGTGACCAGGCGCTGTTCCGGATGCTGAACCGGATGCTGCTGGAGACACCGGGCGCGGTGGACGAGGAGTTCGTCCGCGAGCACACCCACGGTTTCGGGGAGTTCGCGGCGGCGGCCCGGGAGGCCGACCGGGAGGAGACCCTCGCCGCGACCGGTCTGACCGTCGACGAGATCGACGAGGCGCTGCGGATGGTGCTGTCCGCCGACCGGATCGTGGTGTGTTGGGCGATGGGATTGACCCAGCACCGCCACTCGGTGCCCACCATCCGCGAGGTGGTCAACTTCCTGCTGCTGCGCGGCAACGTGGGCCGCCCCGGCGCGGGGGTGTGCCCGGTGCGCGGCCACAGCAACGTGCAGGGCGACCGGACCATGGGCATCTGGGAGCGTCCGCCGGAATGGTTTCTCGACGCCCTGGAGCGGGAGTTCGACTTCGCGCCGCCCCGCGCGCACGGCATGGACACCGTGGAGGCGATCCGGGCGCTGCGCGACGGCCGGGCCAAGGTCTTCATCGGCATGGGCGGCAACTTCGTCTCGGCCTCCCCGGACACGGCGGTCACCGAGGCGGCGATGCGCCGGGCGCGGCTGACCGTGCAGGTCTCCACCAAGTTGAACCGCTCGCACGTGGTGACCGGGGAGCGGGCGCTGATCCTGCCCTCCCTGGGCCGCACCGACCGGGACGAGCGGGGCACCGGGGCGCAGTTCGTCACGGTGGAGGACTCCATGGGGCAGGTGCACGCCTCCCGGGGACGACTGACCCCACCCGGTCCGCTGGTGCGCTCCGAACCGGCGATCGTCTGCGGGCTGGCCCGACGGGTGCTCGGGGATCGCAGCGCCACGCCGTGGGAGGGGTTCGCCGAGGACTACCGGCTGATCCGGGAACGGATCGAGCGGGTGATCCCCGGCTTCGAGGACTTCGAGGAGCGGGTCGGACGCCGGGGCGGGTTCGCCCTGCCGCACACCCCCCGGGACGAGCGGCGCTTCCCGACCGCGACGGGGAAGGCGAATTTCACGGCGGCGCCGGTGGAGTGGCCCCGGCTGCCGGAGGGGCGACTGCTGTTGCAGACGCTGCGCTCGCACGACCAGTACAACACCACGGTCTACGGCATGGACGACCGGTACCGGGGGGTGCGCGACGGCCGACGGGTGGTGCTGGTCAACCCGGAGGACGCCGAGGCCCTGGGGTTCGCCGACGGCGACCGGGTGGACCTGGTGGGCGAGTGGGCGGACGGCGCGGAGCGGGTGGCGCCGGACTTCCGCCTGGTGTGCTACCCGACCGCCCGGGGCTGCGCGGCGGCGTACTACCCGGAGACGAACGTCCTGGTGCCGCTGGACTCCACGGCGGTGGGCAGCAACACGCCCACCAGCAAGTCGGTGGTGATCCGGCTCACCCCCACCGGTTCCTGAGCAAGCGCTTGATCGGAGTGGCCGGCCCGGGATAGGACGGGACCGGGACACCCGCCGTCCACGCGGGTGCCGGTGACGAGGAACGGACGGGACACATGGGTGAGACGGCGCACGGGGAGCGGGGCGCGGGGGCCGGCGACGGGGCGACCGACGACGGGACACGTCTCCCGCTCTTCCCGAGGGACGTCCTGGACCTGTGGTCCGGGCGCGGCATCGACCTGTACGCCCTGTTCTCCGCCGGGAACCTCGGCAACCGAATGGGCCTGCGGGTGCTGGAGGCCGCCCCGGACAAGGTGGTCGGCACCCTCCCGGTGGAGGGCAACACCCAGCCCTACGGCCTGCTGCACGGCGGTGCCTCGGCGGTGCTGGCCGAGACCCTGGGATCGGTCGGCGCGATGCTGCACGGGGGCCCGGACCGGCTGGCGGTCGGCGTGGACCTGAACTGCACCCACCATCGGGGGGTGCGGTCGGGCACCATCACCGGGGTGGCGGTCCCGGTGCACGCGGGACGCACCTCGGCCACCTACGAGATCGTCATCACCTCCGACGAGGGCAAGCGGATCTGCTCCGCCCGGCTCACCTGCGCCCTGCGGGAGAACCCGGCGCCCTGATCCGCCCCGCCGGGCGGGGCTGGGCGGACCGGGGCGGACCGACACGGATCAGTCGGCGGGCGGGGCCCGGAAGAGCGCGAGGGCCTCGTCCCGCCCGATCTCCCCGGACTCCTCCCCCAGCAGCACCCAGCGGGTGACGCCGATCGCCTCCAGGAAGGTCCGGTCGTGGGAGGCGACCAGCAGCGCGCCCCGGTATGCGGCGAGCGCCCCGGTCAACTGCCGCACCGAGGCCGGGTCCAGGTTGTTGGTCGGCTCGTCGAGCATCAGCAGGTGCGGGGCCGGTTCGGCGAGCATCAGGGCGGCGAGGCAGGCCCGGAACCGCTCCCCACCCGACAGCGTGCCGACGAGCCGATCGGCGCGCGCGCCCCTGAACAGGAACCGGGCCAGCCGGGCACGGACCGCGTTGGCCCCGGCTCCCGGGGCCACGCGTTCGATGTTCCCGACGATGCTCAGCGCGTCGTCCAACACGTCCTGCCGTTGGGGCAGGTACCGCGTCGGGACGAGGGTCCGCGCCTCGCCCGCCGCCGGCTCCGACTCCCCGGCCAGGACGTGCAGCAGGGTGCTCTTGCCCGAACCGTTGCGGCCGATCAGCGCCACCCGCTCCGGGCCGCGCACCTCCAGATCGAGGCGCCCGGCACCTCCCCGGGGCAACCGGACCCCGCGCAGAGTCAGCACCGTGCGACCGGCCGGCACGGCGGTGTGCGGCAGGTCCACCCGGATCTCCTCCTCCCGGCGGGCCGCCTCCTCGGCCTCGTCCAGGCGCTCGCGGGCCTCCTCCAGGCGTTCCTCGTGGACCCCCCTGAGCTTTCCCGCCGACTCCTGCGCGGCACGTTTGCGGGCACCGGCGACGATGCGCGGAACGCTGCCCCTGACTCCCGGGTTCCGGTCGTGCCGGGTTCTGCTGCCGATCCGCAGCCGGGTGTCCTCCAGGTCGCGGCGACGCCGGCGGACATCGGACTCGGCGGAGCGCAGCGCCCGGTCGGCGGCCTCCCGGCGGGTTTCCAGCGCCTCCGTCATCGCGGTCCACCCGCCGCCGTACCGGGTGGTCCCGCCGCCGGGGCGCAGCTCCACGATGCCGTCCACGCCCTCCAACAGGTCCGCGTCGTGCGAGACGACGATCAACACGCCGGAGCGATACCCGGCGACCGCCTCGTGGAGCCGACGACGGGCGAAGAGGTCGAGATTGTTGGTCGGCTCGTCCAGCAGCAGAACGTCGGGGCGTTCCAGCAGGCGGGCGGCCAGACCGAGCAGCACGGTCTCCCCGCCGGACATCCGTCCCACCTCGCGATCGGGGTCGAGGTGGTCCAGACCGAGTGAGTCGAGGGTCGCGCGGGCGCGCTCCTCGACGTCCCAGTCGTCGCCGATGGTCTCGAAGTGCCGCTCGTCCGGATCCCCGGCCTCGATGGCGCGCAGCGCCGCTCGCCGCTCGGCGATGCCCAGGACGTGTTCGACCCGCAGGTCGGTGTCGAGGACGAGTTCCTGCGGCAGGTGGGCGAGCCGGCCGACGACGCCGACCGACCCGCCGTGGGGGCGCAGCAGGCCGGCGAACAGCCGGAGCAGGGTGGATTTGCCGGAGCCGTTGGCACCGACGAGGCCGGTGCGACCACGGCCGATGGTCAGGGAGAGCCCTTCGACGACGGGGGTGCCGTCCGACCACCGGAAGGTGAGATCGGAACAGGTCACCGAGGGACCCGCCGAGGCGGAGGTGTGGGACACGAAAGTACGGGACACCGGTGTTCTCTCGCAATCACGCTCGCGGAATGGGCGATGGGGCGCGTGTGCGAGCACCGTGCGGCGACCGGCCCGGGCGGGGGCGGGGAGAGGTGCGGGTCCCGTGCGGGGACGACTCGTGCACCCGGGGTCGCGTTCACGCGGTGCGTCGTGCGGGAGACAGGGTCTCCACCGGCACGACGGCACACGGCCGGGGGCCGTACCGCGCGGTGATCGCGAACCTCAGATGCGCAACGTCCACCTCCATCGGAGACAACAGGACCCGACCAGGGTAGCCGGCACCCGGTCGGCGGCGCGCGGGGTTTTCCCGCCCGCCGTGCGCGACGCCGGCCCGCGACCGACTCACGGTCGCGGGCCGTCGTTCGGGCCGGGGCCGGGGGCGGGCGCCGGGTCAGGCCCGACGCTTGAGGTGATCGACGAAACCGACCCAGGAGGCGACCGGCACGTTCACCACCGGCCCCCCGGGCCGCTTGCTGTCACGGACGGGCACCATAGCGGGCACACCGTCCCGCACCTCGAGACAGTTGCCGTTGTCGTTACCGCTGTGGGTGGACTTCCGCCACGGGGTCTCGCTCACTCGGCGTACTCCTTCTCGTATCGGCGGATCAGCTCTGTTGACTCGTCCACGGGCAGGGCCATCAGGCGTGCGGCCAGGAAAATCTCCGCACACTCGACGTATTCCCATCGGGATTCGACGGGTACCCCGGTGCGGAAGCTCTCCACCAACGCCGCCGGCGGACCGGTTTCGAGATCCAACAGCAGGAGACTGCCCCCCATCATCCCGTGCGCACCGGCCGCCGAGGGAAGGATCTGGACAGTGATGTTGGGCTGTCCCTGCCGGGTGATCAGACGGGACAACTGTTCCCGCATGACGGCGTGTCCGCCCACGGGGCGCGCCAGTGCCGCCTCGTCGAGAACCGCGCGGTACACCGGCGGTTTCTCCTTCGTCAAAATCTCCTGTCGCTTCAGGCGGACGCCCACACGCTCCCGAATCTCCTCCTCTTCCGCCCCGGGGATGCCTGCCCGCATCAGGCCGTAAGCGTATTCCTCGGTCTGGAGCAGGCCGGGAATCACGCTTGATGTGAAACTCTCGACCCGAACGGCTTCGGTTTCCCTGTCCAGGACCACTTTCGCCCCCGCCTCGATCAGGTGGGCGCGAGCCATCTCCAGCAGGGAGACGAACTCCCCGGAGGTGCCCAGCTCCCGGTCGAGTTTCTCCGCCACGGCGTCGGAGGGCCGCTGCTTCCCGGTCTCCATCCGGGAGACGTACGAGTGCGGGTAGCCGATGAGGTCGCCCATCCCCCGCAGCGAGAGTCCGCGTGCCTCGCGGTGCTCCCGCAGTCGGCGGGCGAGGAGTCGGTCGGGGGTCAGTGGTGGGGTGTCCTTGTGTCGTGCGTCCATCTCGTGTGCTCCGCCCATCGGATCGGTACCAACGAGGACCGGGAACAGGCTACTCCTTGTGGTGGGTCGGTTACCCGCCGATGGTGAAGAGGGAAAGCCGTTCCCCTCGGAGGTGACTCGTTGAACCGCACCACGGACACCGGCCACGGTGGTCCACCACGTCCGGTGCTGCCCCGCCGGACGCCCATCGGTCCGCCGTGGTCCCCGGCATCGGCCCGGATGGCGGGGGTCGGGGCCGACGGTGCCGAGCGGCCCGTCCGGCCTCTCGCGTCCTGCCTCCGCGGGTGCGACCTCGAAAGCGCGTACGTCTGCTTCGTCTGTCGCATCGGGCGCCACGGGGAGTGCGTCGGACCCGACCTTCGACACGACGAGGTGCCCGGCATCGTCCACATCGGATGCGCGTGTGCCTGCCACCGGTCCGGGGAGGGCGGGTGACCCGGCACGGGCGGCGGTCACTCCCCCCGACGCGCCGGCGCCGGCGCGCCCGACATCGACGGGTGGGAGAGATCGGCCGTTCCCTCGCCCTGTGCGCGGTCGCCGGAGCGGGGTGCGCCCTGCTGCTGTTCGGCGTCGTCGTGCTCGTCGGAGGTCGGTGAGGCGGGGCCGTCGCCGACCCCGCCCCCGGCGGCCGAGGGCCCGGCGGCCCGGGGACGCAGACGGGGCGCCACGGGGGTGATCCCGTGACGCCCCGTCGGGGTGTCGGTCGCCCGCGCGGGGCGGGGTCGGTCAGGAGTGCTCGGCCTCCACGTGCTCGCCGAGGTAGGCGGCCCGGATCCGGGGGTCGGCCAGCAGTTCGCCGGCGGGTCCCTCCATCACCACCTCACCGGTCTCCAACACGTAACCCCGGTTGGCCAGTTGCAGGGCCTGGGAGGCGTTCTGCTCGACCAGCAACAGGGTGGTGCCCTGTTCGTTGATCTCCTTGAGGATCTCGAAGATCTGCTGGACGATCAGCGGCGCCAGGCCCATCGAGGGCTCGTCGAGCAGCAGCAGTTCCGGCTTGCCCATCAGGGCGCGACCGATGGCGAGCATCTGCTGCTCGCCGCCGGAGAGCGTGCCCGCCACCTGCTTGCGGCGTTCCTGCAACCGGGGGAAGAGGTGGAAGACGCGCTCCAGGTCCGCCGGGTCCGGCCGCTTGAAGCGGTAGGCCCCCATGTTGAGGTTCTCCACCACGTTCATCCGGGCGAAGACCCGCCGCCCCTCGGGGACGTGGCCGATGCCGAAGCGGACCAACTCGTGGGAGGGGATGCCGTCCACCCGCTCGCCGTGCAGCAGGACGCCGCCCTGTCGGGGGGCGATCATGCCGGAGGCGGTCTGCAGGGTGGTGGACTTGCCCGCGCCGTTGGCGCCGAGCAGGGCCACCACCTCCCCGGTGCGCACGGAGAGGTTGATCCCCTTGAGCGCCTCGATCGCCCCGTAGAAGACGTGCAGGTCCCGCAGTTCCAGCAGGGGGGCCTCCCCGCCGGACCCGGCGGACGCGGCCGGCGCGGTCTTCTCCGTGCTCACCGTCCCGGCCTTTCCGGTGGTCGTGCGGTGGTCGTTCGGGTCGCTCACGACCGCTCCTCCCCGTCGTTCGGCCGGCTCTCGGCGGCGTGGTCGCCGCCCCGCCACTCCGGGTCGTCGGCGTGTTCGGCCTCGAGGTCGGCCACCAGGTCGGCGACGACCTCCGTCTCCTCCTCCGCCGACGCACCGAGGTATGCCTCGATGACGGCCGGGTCGCGCTGGACCTGCCCCGGGGTGCCCTCGGCGATCTTCCGACCGAAGTTGAGGACCGCGACCCGGTCGGCGACCGACATCACCAGCCGCATGTCGTGCTCGATGAGGAGCACGCTGACCCCCAGCTCGGCGTTGATCCGGCGGATCAACTCCTCCAGGTCGTGCTTCTCGGTGGGGTTGGTGCCGGCGGCCGGCTCGTCCAGCAGCAGCAGCTCCGGCTCGGTGGCCAGGGCCCGGGCGATCTCCAGCCGGCGCTGCTCGCCGTAGCTGAGGGAGGCCGCCAGCTCATTGAGCCGGTGTTCCAGGCCGACGAAACGCATCACCTCGTGGGCGCGCCGGTCGCTGTCGCGTTCGGCGCGCCGGGCATGCGGCAGGCCGAGCATGATCGAGACGGCGTCGGTGCGCTGCCGGGTCTCCACCGCGATCTTGACGTTCTCCAGCGCGGTGAGCGCCCCGAACAGGCGGATGTTCTGGAAGGTGCGGGCCAGGCCGAGTCGGCTGACCCGGAACGGCTTGCGACCGCGCAGCTCCTCCTCCCCACCGGCCCGGGGCCGGTAGGTGATGGCGCCCTCCTGCGGCAGGTAGGCGCCGGTCAGGGAGTTGAACAGCGAGGTCTTTCCGGCCCCGTTGGGGCCGATGATGGCCAGGATCTCGCCGCGCCGCATCGCCAGGTCGACGTGGTCGAGGCTGGTCAGACCGCCGAAGCGGAGGGTGACCCCGGAGGTCTCCAGGATCGTGGGGTGGGGTGCCGCGTCGCCCTCGGGGGCGCGGTCGGCTGCCCGCTTCATCTCGGTGGTCACGACGGGGTGTCCCCTCCCGTGGTCGCGGGGCGTCCGCCGGCGGCCGGCATGGCCCGGGCGGCGGTGCCCTCCTCCGCCATGTGCAGTTCGCGGACGCGTCGGCGCGAGGGCCACAGTCCCTGTGGTCGATAGATCATCATGATCACCAGCAGCGCCCCGAGGTACATGTAGCGGTCCTGGGCCGGGACGGTGTCCCGCAGGAACTCCGGCAGCCAGATGAGGATGGCGGTGCCCAGCAGCACGCCGGGGATGGAGCCCATCCCGCCGAAGATCACGTAGGACAGCACCAGCACCGAGAACAGCACGATGAAGAACTCGGAGTTGATGAAGCCGAGCTTGCTCGCGTACACCACACCGGCGACACCGGAGGTGGAGGCGCCGATGGCGAAGGCCAGCAGCTTGAAGCGGACGGTGTCCACGCCGGTGGCGGCGGCGGCCACCTCGTCCTCGCGGATGGCGGTCCAGGCACGGCCGACCCGGGAGTGCTCCAGGCGGATGAACAGGACCAGCAGCGCGACGATGAAGCCGAGCTGGAGCCAGTAGTAGGGGCGCGGGTCCAGACCCCACTGGTAGCTGAAGAAGCCCAGGTCGATGCTGAAGCGGTCCACCGAGGCGCCCCGGGTGCCGCCGGTGAACTCGACCCAGTTCTTCGCCATCAGGTAGACGATCTCGTGGAAGCCGAGCGTGACGATGGCCAGGTAGTCGCCGCGCAGCCGCAGGGTCGGCGCGCCCAACAGGACGCCCGCCACCAGGCAGGTGATCACCGCGATCGGGATGACCGCGAAGTTGTTCAGCTCGAAGGGCGGGGCGACCGGGAGGGACCCGGTCCAGAAGGCCGCGCTGTAGGCGCCGATCGCGAAGAAGGCGATGAAGCCGAGGTCGAGCATGCCGGCCCAGCCGACCACCACGTTCAGGCCGATGGCCAGCAGGACGTAGATGGCGATCTGGTCGACCAGGACCTGCTGCCAGTGCCGACTGACCAGGAAGGGCAGCACGACCAGGAAGACCAGCAGGGCGGTGAGCGCGATCATCCGCAGCCGCGGGTCGCGGCGCCACACGGTGCGGGCCCGCTCGGCGGGCGCGGTACCGGCGCGGCGGGCGGTGGACCAGGCGTTGACCACGGGCTCGCGCAGGAACTCGCGGACCACCCAGACCAACAGGCAGGCGCCGACCCACAGCCACAGACCGGGGCCGGTGATGTTCTCCCGCATGGCGTGGAAGATGTCGCGGTTGGTGCCCTGCTCGCCGGTGACCTGGGCGCCGACGAGGGCGACCCCCATCAGGGCGAACAGTCGCGTGTAGCGGGGGGTGCGGTACCAGGCGGTGCGGCGCAGGCGGGCGGCCTCGGCGGCCCGCTTCGAAGCGGTGGGACCGGGGGTGCCGGGGATGGAGGTGTTGTCGGTCGCTGTCATGCCGTCCTCGCCACGCGCTCGCCGAGAATTCCGGTCGGACGGATCATCAGCACCAGGACCAGGGCCCCGAAGGCGCCGACGTACCGCCAGGCGTCGCCGAAGACGTCGACGGTGAACGCCTCGACGATGCCGAGGGTCATGCCACCGAGCATGGCGCCGCGCACGTTGCCGATCCCGCCGAGGACCGCCGCCGCGAAGGCGGTGATGCCGGGCAGGAAGCCCATCGTGTAGAAGACCTGGTTGGTGGTGCCGAAGAGGAAGCCGGCGGCACCGCCCATCAGACCGCCCAGGATGAAGGTGCGGGAGACCACCTTGTCGATGTTGACCCCCATCAGGGAGGCCACCTCGGGGTCCTGGGCGACGGCCCGGATACCCGAGCCGAGCTTGGTGCGGTTGACCACGTGGTCGACGATCAGGAGCATCAGCACGCCGCTGCAGACGATCAGCAGCTGGGTGATGTTGATGGTGGTGTCGAAGATCGTCAGGACCGTGCGGTTCTCGTACATGCGGGGCATCGGCATGGCGTTGCGGCCGAAGAGCTTGCCCGCGAGGTTGTACAGGAAGAACGAGGCGCCGATGGCCGTGATGAGGAAGACCAGGCGGGGGGCGTTGCGGCGGCGCAACGGCCGGTAGGCCACCTTCTCCAGGAAGAAGGCGACGGTCGCGCCGAGCAGGGCTCCGGTGCAGATACCGAGCACGACGTAGCCGGCGGACTGCGCCAGGGAGGGGGCGGCGACGGGGACGACGAGGGTGAGGGCGATCACCCCGCCGAATCCTCCGGTCATGAAGACCTCGCTGTGCGCGAAGTTCAGGAGCTGGAGGACGCCGTAGACGAGGGTGTAACCGATGGCGATGACGGCGTACAACGAGCCGAGCACCACCCCCAGGACGAGGACGTCCCAGAAGTCGAAGAGGGTCATCGAGCACTTCCTTGCGGATTCACCGCCCCGGTGGGCGGCTCCCCGGTCCCGGGGGAAACCGCCGCGGCGGTGGCTGGGCGGGAAACGGCGGGGCGTGGGATCGGCCACGCCCCGCCGGTATGCCGGTGGTGATACCGAGTCCGGCGTCAGCCGGTGATCTCGGTGATGTCGCCCAGGGCGGTGATGGTGTCGTTCTCGACCCGGTAGATGTAGATACCGGAGCCGGCGTACTCGCCGTTCTCGTCGAAGCTCAGGGTCTTGGCCACGCCGTCGTGGGTTCCGACGGACAGCGCCTCGTAGACCGACTGGCGGTCGGCGGCCTCGCCCAGCTCTGCCACGGCCTGGATGATCATCATCGCGGCGTCGTAGGCCTCGGGGGTGTAGGTGCCCGGCTCGCGGTTGTACTCGGCCTCGTAGCGCTCGGTGAAGTCGCGACCCTCCTGGTCGGCGTCCAGGTCGCGGCACGGGCAGCTGAGGTACCACTCCTCGGCCTCGCCGCCGGGGGCGAGGTTGATGAACTCGGGGTCCTTCACGCCGTCGCCGCCGAGCTTGATGCCGTCGAACCCGGCCTCGGCGAGCTTGACCGCCAGCGGACCGGCCTGCGAGTAGTAGCCGGTGTAGACCAGGCCGTCGGCGTCGGAGGTCACGGCGGTGCGGGCGATGCCGCTGTGGTCCACGGTGTCGGCGGGCACCGACTCGCGGACGACCTCGATGCCGGCCTCCTCCATGCCCTGCTGGGCGACATCGGCCAGGCCGATGCTGTAGTCGCCGAGGTCGTCGACGACCATGGCCTTCTCCACGCCCTGCTCGGCGAAGAAGGCGGCGATCGCCGCGCCCTGCTCGGCGTCGTTGGGCACACCGCGCAGGAAGGTCGGGAAGCCCTGCTGGGTGAGGTCGGGGTTGGTGGCCGAGGGGGTGAGGGCGGCCATGCCGGCCTCACCGTAGAGGGGGGCGGCCACGGAGGCGGCGCCGGAGAAGGCCGGGCCGACGACGGCGATGACGTCCTCGTCGTCGATGGCCCGCTGGGCGGCGGCGGTGGCCTGACCGGGCTCACCGCGGTCGTCGGCGTCCAGGTACTCGAAGGTGACGTCGTAGTCGCCCGACTCGTTGGCCTCGTCGATGGCGAGCTTGACGCCGTTCTCCATGTTGATGCCGAGGTCGACGTTGTCGCCGGAGAGCGGGCCCTGGTAGGCGATCTTGAAGACGGAACCGGAGGCGTCGCCGCCTCCGCCGCCGTCGTCGCTGCCACAGGCGGTGAGCGCGAGCGCGCCGATCGCGACCGGTATCGCGAGCTTCACGACTCTCTTGCTGAGCATGGGGTACCCCCTGGGGCGAATCCGGAGCCGAAGGCCACCGCACGGGAATCGTGCACACCGGGTGGAGACCGGCACACGGCGGGTGCGGCGTGGAGCGGAATCTATTGCCATGGAACGTCCGGTAAACAGACGGCCGTCGCAAGTGTGACCGCCTCGTGATGTGAGCCATGTGCCGGAAACAGAACACCCACCACCGGCAACCGGACATTCCGGGGCGGTGGTGGGCGTTGCGGCGCCCCTCCGGGGGCCGTGCCGCGGGGGGCGGGACGGCCCCGGAGCGGGCACCGGGGGCCGGGGCGCAGTGGGGCGGGGAGCCGCCCCACCGGCTCATTTGCGCTGCTTCTTCTCCTCGGCGTCCTGCAGGACCGCCTCGGCGACCTGCCGCATGGACAGCCTGCGGTCCATCGAGGTCTTCTGGATCCACCGGAAGGCGGCGGGCTCGGTCAGGCCGTACTGGGTTTGCAGGACGCTCTTCGCGCGATCGACCAGCTTGCGGGTCTCCAGGCGCTGGGAGAGGTCCTCCACCTCGTCCGCGAGGGACTTGAGTTCGGTGAAGCGGGTGACGGCGATCTCGATGGCCGGGACCACGTCGCTCTTGGTGAAGGGCTTGACCAGGTACGCCATGGCGCCGGCGTCCCGGGCGCGCTCGACGAGGTCGCGCTGGGAGAAGGCGGTGAGCATCAGGACCGGGGCGATCTGCTCACCGGCGATCTTCTCGGCCGCGGAGATGCCGTCCATCACGGGCATCTTGACGTCGAGGATCACCAGATCGGGTCGGTGCTCACGGGCCAACTCCACCGCCCGCCGGCCGTCCCCGGCCTCGGCGACGACCGTGTAGCCCTCCTCCTCGAGCATCTCCTTGAGGTCGAGTCGGATGAGCGCCTCGTCCTCGGCGATCACCACACGGGTGGTGAGCGGCGGGACGTGGGGCTCCTCGGTCGCGGCGGCGGTGTCCGCGGTCGCGTTGGGTTCGGGAACGTCGGCGGTGCTCACGCTGCTCCTCGGTTGCTGCCGGTGGGCTGCCGGGTGGGGCAACCCCGAGAGTAGCCGGGCCGCGTGACGCGCGTCGCGGCGGCTCGGCCGGTGGACACCGGAACCGGACGCCGGCGGGTCGCCGTCCCGTCCACCGCCCCGGGGCGCGGCCCCGGGGCGGCCCCGGGTGGGGGGTTCGACGCCCCGGACGATCCGACACCCGGGGCGGGCTACGGGTGGGGGCCGACACACGGTACTCTGTGCCCGGTACAACCTGCCCGGTTGGTGGAACTGGTCAGACACGCGGCTCTCAAACAGCCGTGCCCTCGCGGCATGTGGGTTCGAATCCCACACCGGGCACCTCTTCTCCCCCGCGCGTTTCCCGCGCGGGGTTCCCGCGTTCCCGGGTACGCCTTCCCGGAGGGTTCAGGGCGCCCCCGCTCCCCGTCCGTCCTCTTTCCCCGCTCCGGTCCGGGGGTTCCCCGGGTCTGCCCGGAGCCGTGTCGTTTCGGGGCCCGTGACTCCCGGCCGGGTTCCCCCGACCGGGAGAACCCGGCGGCGGGGTCAGCCCTCCGACGGCCGACGGGGCACCGTGGTGCCGGGCACCTCGTACTCCTGCCGACGACCGCACATGCCCCACCCGCCGTGGCGGGTGGGTTCCACGGCCCGCACCCGGGATGCGACCGGATCCGGCTCCTCACCCCGCTCCAGCGCGTCCAGGACACGGCCGGTGCGCAGGGCCGCCTCCATCGCCCCGGCCCGCCAGCGTTCCCGCCAGGCGGCCACCCGGGGGGCCACCAGTCGGGCCGCCGCCGCCCGGAACTCCCGCAGCGGACCGTCGTCCCCGGCCTCCAGCGCCCGCCGCAGCTCGGTGTAGCCGGCCACCGCGAGGTCCCGGCGCCGCCGGGCGGCCTCCCCGACCGCCGGGTCGTCGGGCGGCGGGAGGGCCACCGCGCGGGCGTAGGTCTCCGTGTCCACCAGGTGCTCCGGCGGCAGCGTGAGCACGGCGTCCCCGGCCTCCGGTAGGCCGCTGTTCTGCATGACGACCGTCACCCTCAGGCCGCCCCGGTTGACCATCCGGTGCACGGTGCCCGGCGTGAACCAGACCACCGCGCCCGGCGTCAGGGGGTGGGCTCGGTAACCACGCGGCTCCGGCGCGGCTCCGGCGTCGGGCGGCCGGCTCCCGGCCGTCCCGCCCCCGGGCTCCGAACCACCCTCCGGCAGGAAGGGGGTGAGGGTCTGCACCTCGCCCTCCCCGGCCGTCACCACGTACGCCTCGGCGCAGGCCAGATGCAGGTGGGGGCTGCCGGAGCAGACCCCATCGGCGGCGGGCCAGTCGTAGGCGGTGATGTGGGAGATCCCGACCCCGCCGGGCAACGGGTCCGGGAGCGGGGCGAAGGCCGGTTCGGCGACCGCGTGCGGGGCGGGCCGGGCGGCGACGCCCGACCCGTCGTGCGCCGCCGCGCTCACCCGGCCGTCCCGGCGTCGACGTTCGGGCTCTCGTCCCAGGGGTGGGCCTTCAACCAGTTCTCCACCCGCTCGGCGTCCCACTCCCCGTCGGCGACGACCATCCGATAGCGGTAGGAGAAGGAGTCGCCGGGGGCGAGCTCGAACTCCTCGAAGAACGCCCAGGAGAACGCCACCGTGGGCCAGGGCAGGGAGCGCACGAACCAGTGCGAGCGGTGGATGGAGCGCTCGTTGTCCGGGTGGTGCGCGAAGACCAGGGTGGAGGGGTCGTCCACCTCGTCGTGCACGGCGGTGAAGCCGAGCCAGGGGGCCTCGCCCACCGGGGTCCCCATCGCCTCCTGATCGGTGGAGGGGCCGGCGGGGGTCAGTACCCGACCACCCGCGAAGTCACGGGGACCGCGCCACTGCAGACCGGTGTAGCCGGCCATCTCCCGACCGGCGGTGGTCGGGCTGCCGAAGCGCAGCGGCAGGTCTCGGACGTTGGTGAGGTGGATCGACCAGTCCAGCGCCCAGGCGCCCTCGGCCGGGTCCACCGAGTGCACCAGCAGGCCCCGGCGTTCGCGGCACCACTCCTCGCCGGTGTGGTTGATCCAGGTGAGGTTCTCGTCCAGCCGCACCCGGTCGGCGTCGCCGGTCACGGCCCCGAAGCCGTCGTGCCGCATCCACCCCACCCGCTCGGGGATGCGCTGGTAGCCCTTGCCGTGGATGTAGGAGTTGCCACCCCAGAAGTTCTGCTCGGACAGATGACTGGAGGTCATCTGCACGCCCTTGTGCCAGCGGTGGTCGTTGGGCCGGTAGCCGGTGACGGTGTTGCCGGCCAGCGTGCGCACCGGGTGGGCGTAGGGCTTGCGGGACTCGTACGGCTCCGGGTCGGGGCGGTAGACGTAGGAGAGGATCTCGGTGTCACCGACCGTCACCACGACGCGGTCGCCGTGGTGATGGGTGACGGTCGGGGTCGCCGAGTCCGTCGAGGGGGACACGGGACGCGAAGAGGTCGAAGAGGTCGAAGGGGTCGAAGAGGTCGTCACGGCAGGGTCGTCTCCTCCGTCGGCGGCGGCTCGGTGGGGGCGGGCGCGGCGGCGTCCGAGGGGGCCCCGGGGGCCCAGCCCGGCGCGTCGCCGTGCATGGCACGGTGGTACGGGTCGTCCGGCCCGATGTCACCCGGTCGGACGGGGTGGCCGGTGAAGGCGGCCTTGTACAGGGCCGCGGTGAACTCCAGGGTGCGGCGGGCGTCGTGCCCGCTGCCCGGCGGACGGACCCCGGCGCGCATCGCCGCCAGGATCCCGGCCAGTTGCCCGGTGTGCGAGCTGGGCACGTCCCGCTCGGGGGTGCGCCAGCGCTCCACCCGGTCGGGTTCGACTCCGGGACGCGGGGTGTACCGCCAGTCGGCGTTGGTGTGGCCGTAGAGGTGGGTCAACTCCACGGTGGCGTCGTCGCAGTCGATCCGGACGCGGCTGACCTCGTCCGGGGAGAGCACGCTGTTGACGACGGTGGCCACGGCGTCGTTGGCGAAGCGGACCAGGGCGGTGGAGACGTCCTCGGTCTCCACGTCGTGGCGCAGCCGGGCGGCCATGGCGCGGATCTCGGTCCAGTCGCCGAGGAGATGGAGAAGCAGGTCGTTCTGGTGGATGCCGTGGCCCATGGTCGGACCGCCGCCCTCGCTCGCCCAACTGCCGCGCCAGGGCACCGCGTAGTACTCCTCGGTGCGGTACCAGGTGGTCTGGCAGTGCGCCACCCGCGGTGCTCCCAGCTCCCCGGCTCCCAGCAGGGCGTGGGCGTGCTCGGCGCCCGAGCCGTGACGGTGCTGCGCGACCACCGAGGCGTAGGGGCCGCCCTCGCGCTCGGCGGCGGCGATCTCGTCGAACTCGGCCAGCGAGAGGCACAGCGGCTTCTCGCACCACACCCAGGCGCCGGCGGCGAGCGCGGCGAGGGTCTGCTCGCGGTGGAGGACCGGTGGGGTGCCGATCAGCACCAGGTCGGGGCGTTCGGCGGCGAGCATCGCCCCGATGTCGGTCCAGCCGGTGATCGGCCCGAGGCCGGGGTGACGGGCCACCTCGGCGGCGAAGGCCTCCAGGCGGGCGGGGTCCACGTCCACCGCGGCGACCAGCTCCACGCCGGGGGCGTGCGCGGCCAGGGCGGGCAGGTGGGCTCCGGTGACGATGGCGCCGGTGCCGACCACGGCGGCCCGGAGGGGACCCGGGCTGCCGTGGTCGGGAGGCGCGGGGGACACGTCTGGCATGAGGGGGCGGCTCCCGGTGGGTCTGGGTCCGCCGGCCGGCGGACCGACGTGCGTGGTGGCCCGGCGGGGCGCACCACACGTGGTAAGCGCTTTCTCCGACTCAATCACGACCCCCTGGCGGACACAAGGGGGACGCCCCGACGGTCGGCGCGCCCTCCCGGTGGAGCCCGATCCCCGGGACACGGCGCGGCCCCGACACCGCCCCGGGGGAGCGGGGGGCCGGGGCCCGAAGCGGGAGGGGGTCAGCCCCCGGCGGGGACGTCCACGACCTCTCCGCCGACCCGGTGCACCCGCACCAGATTGGTCTTGCCGGCCACACCCGGCGGCGACCCCGCGGTCATCACCACCGTCTCCCCCGGCGCGCAGACCCCCCGGCGCAGCAGTTCCTCGTCGAGCATCTCGGCCATGGCGTCGGTGGAGTCCACCGTCGGCACCAGGTGCGCCTCGACGCCCCAGCTCAGCGCGAGCCGGTTGCGCGTGCCGGGGTCCGGGGTGAGGGCCACCACCGGGATCGGCGACCGGTAACGGGAGAGCCGACGCGCGGTGTCGCCGGACTGGGTGAAGGCGACCATCAGGCGGGCGTCGAGGAAGTCGCCGATCTCGGCCGCCGCGCGGGCCACCGCCCCGCCCTGCGTGTGCGGTTTGGTCGCCTCGGTGAGCGGCTGGAGCCCCGGGGAGAGCATCTCCTCCTCGGCCGCCTCCACGATCCGCCCCATGGTGCGGACCGTCTCCAGCGGGTAGCGGCCCACGCTGGTCTCACCGGAGAGCATCACCGCGTCGGTGCCGTCCATCACCGCGTTGGCGACGTCGGAGGCCTCCGCGCGGGTGGGACGGGAGGATTCGATCATGGATTCCAGCATCTGGGTGGCGACGATCACCGGCTTGGCGTTGCGCCGGGCCAGGGCGACCGCGCGCTTCTGCACCAGCGGCACGTCCTCCAACGGCAACTCCACACCCAGGTCGCCGCGGGCGACCATGATGCCGTCGAAGGCGTCCACGATGCCACGGAGGCTCTCCACCGCCTGCGGCTTCTCCACCTTGGCGATGACCGGCAGGAAGCGCCCCTCCTCGGCCATCACCCGGTGGACGTCCTTGATGTCGTCGCCGGTCCGCACGAAGGACAGCGCGATCACGTCCACGCCCACGCGCAGCGCCCACCGCAGGTCGTCGATGTCCTTGCGGGAGAGGGCGGGCACGGAGACGGCGACGCCCGGCAGGTTGAGGCCCTTGTGGTCGGAGACCACGCCGCCCTCCACCACGAGGGTGCGCACCCGGGGGCCGTCGACGGAACGAACCTCCAGGGCGACCCGGCCGTCGTCGATCAGGACGCGCTCGCCCACCGTGACGTCGGCGGGCAGACCGACGTGGGTGGTGCCGCAGTGCCACTGGTCGCCGACCACGTCTTCCGTGGTGATGGTGAATTCGTCGCCGCTTTCGAGGAGAACCGGCCCCTCGCCGAAAGAACCCAGCCGGATCTTCGGTCCCTGGAGATCCGCGAGAATTCCGACGGTGCGCCCGGATTCCCCGGCCGCACGGCGAACGCGGTGAAAGCGCTGTTCGTGTTCCTCCCGGACACCATGGCTGAGATTGAGGCGGGCTACATCCATTCCCGCTTCGACCAGCCCCGCGATCCGCTCGTAGGAGTCGGTCGCGGGCCCAAGGGTGCAAACGATTTTGGCTCGGCGCATGTCGTCAACCCTAGGCATTACCGCCGGGTAAGGGGCTGTCGGGAGGCGTCATTTCCACGACCTCCCGGTGACAAATGCGCGGCACCCCGTCAACACTTCATCAATGTGCGCGGGGCCGCTCCTATGAGCGCTTCCCGGGGGGTGATCGACCGTTTCGGTGTGCGATCACGCACCCGCTCCGAGAGGCGTCCGGAAGGTCCGCCGGGGCCGTCCGGGACGTTCGCCCCGACGGTCCCGGGGCCGTCGGGGGCGGTGTCGGGAGGCGCGCCCCCCGACGGGGAGCCGACCGCCGGGAACCCGGCGCCGCGGACATCTCCGGCCGGAAGACCGCCGGGGTGGATACCGCCGGTCGGAATACCGGTCACGGGGTTTGGGGAACCGGGGTTCCGGAGTCCGGGAGCGCGGCGGTCAGGCCGAAGGTGGTGAAGGCGGTGCGGGTGGGCAGCCGGTACCGCTCCCGGCCGGACACCGCGTTGAGCACCGTCGCCGCCCGGTACGCCATCAGTCCCAGATCGGGGGTGCCGACACCGTGCGTGTGCCGCTCCGACCCGGCGGAGAACAGGGCACCCGGCCCCCCACCGGAGAGCTCGACCCGGTGATCCGCGCCGATCACCGGCCGCCCGGCGGTGTCCCGCCGCACCGCCTCCCCCAGTCCGGCCAGCAGCGCGTCGGCGGAACGTTCCCGGTAACCGGTGGCCGCCACCACGGCGTCGGTGGTCAGCGAGGAGCCGACGCCCTGTTCGGCATGGCGCAGTTCCAGCCGGATCCGCCCGGAGGGCGGGGTTTCGACCGCCCGCACCTCCACCCCCGGGGTCAACACCACCTGCGGCCACTCGCCGTCCGGCAGGGCGAGGTCGTGGCGGTACAGCTCGTCGTGGAGAGCGGCCAGGGTCTCGTGGTCGACGGCCTTGTGGAGTTGCCACTGACGGGCCACCAGCGCGTCCCGGCTCGCCTCGGCCAGACCGTGGAAGTAGCGCGTGTAGTCGGGGGTGAAGTGCTCCAGTCCCAGCTTGCTGTACTCCATCGGGGCGAAGGCGGGTGAGCGGGTGAGCCAGTGCAGCCCCTCGCGTCCGGCGGGGCGGCGTCGCAGCAGGTCCAGCAGGACCTCCGCCCCCGACTGGCCGGAGCCGATCACCGTGACGTGGCGGGCCTCCAGCAGCCGCTCACGGTGGTCCAGGTACTCCGCCGAGTGCAGCACCGTGGCCCCGTCCCGCTCCGCCGCGGATCGCAACGGCGCCGGCAGGTGGGGAGCGGTGCCGATGCCGAGCACGACGTTGCGGGCCCGCATCCGGACGGCGGGTCCCCCGGATCCGTCGGTCGGGGCGATCCGGGCCGCGAAGAGGCCGTCGGGTTCCCGGCTCAGCCCTTCGACCCGCAGACCGAAGCGGAGGTTCGGTAGCCGCTCGGCGACCCACCGGCAGTACGCCTCGTACTCCACCCGGGGGATGTGGAAGCGTTCGGCGAAGTAGAACGGGAAGAGTCGCCCGCGCTCGCGCAGCCGGTTCAGCAGGCTCCACCGGCTGGTCGGGTCGACCAGGGTCACCAGGTCGGCCAGGAAGGGCACCTGGAGGGTGGCGTCCTCGATGAGCAGGCCGGGGTGCCACCGGAAGGCGGGGCGCTCGTCGACGCAGAGCACCCGCAGGTCGGGCAGCCCGTCGGCGAGCGCCGCGAGGGAGAGATTGGCGGGACCGACCCCGACACCGAGCAGGTCCAGCGGCTCCTCACCGGGATCGGTGGGCGGCGGGAGGGGCCGGGGAGGGGTGGAGGTCATCGGGCGTTCCCTTCGCGACGCGGGGCGGGGAGGGTCGGGTCGGCGGGGATGCCCAGCGCCCCACAGGTGTCCAGGACGAGCTTGAGCAGCCCGGCCGTGGCGTCCGCGCCGGCCAGGGGGTTGAGGACGGTGGCCTTGAGCCACAGCCGTTCGGTGCCCGACCCGTCCCGGTCCGGCACCCGGGCCCGACCCAGCACGGCGGTGCCCTCGTTCAGCAGTCGGCGTCGGATCACCGCGACCTCCTCGTCCCGGGCTCCGACGGGTCGGAAGAGCACCGTGCTGATGGTGGGCTCGGCGTAGAGGTCCAGACGCGGCTCGGCGAGCACCTGCCCGGCCAGCCGCCCGGCCGCCGCGCAGGTGGCATCGACCAGCGCGGCCAGGCCGGAACGCCCCAACGCCCGCAGGGTGACCGCGATCTTCAGGATGTCGGGGCGGCGGGTGGTGCGCAGCGAGCGTCCCAACAGGTCGGGCAGGCCCGCCTCGGTGTCGTCCTCGGCGTTGAGGTAGGGGGCACGGTGGTGCAGGGCCGCCAGGTCGGCGGCGTCGGGTGCGGTGAGCAGCCCGGCCGCCGCCGGCTGCCAACCCAGCTTGTGGAGGTCCAGGGCAACGGTGTCGGCCCGTTCCACTCCCCCGAGCAGTCCCCGGTGGGTGTCGCTGAACAGCAGGGGCCCTCCGTAGGCGGCGTCGACGTGGAAGCGGGCACCCCGGGCGGCGGCCAGGTCGGCGATGGCGGGCAGGGGGTCCACCGCCCCGGTGTCGGTGGTCCCGGCGGTGGCGACGACCAGGGTCGGTTCGCCGGCCGTGCCGTCCAGGGCACGGGCGAGTTCGGCCGGGTCGATCACCCCGCGCGGGGTGGGCACCGGGACGGCCGGCGGAAGGCCCAGCAGCCAGGCGGCGCGGGGCACCGAATGGTGCGCGTTGGCCCCGTGCACCACCCGCAGCGGCGTGCCGCCCGCCGGGCCGGCGGTCCGTTCCCTGGCGAGAAGGACGGCGATTTGGTTGGCCTCGGTGCCCCCGGTGGTGACCAGGGCGTCCGGGGCCGGGCCGGTGGGGTGGACGAGGGCGGCGAGGACCCGGGCCGTACGGGCCTCCAGCGCGGAGGCGGCCGGCGCCTGATCCCAGGAGTCCATGGAGGGGTTGAGGACCGAGGCCGCGAAGTCGGCGACCGCCGCCACCGCCAGCGGCGGACAGTGCAGGTGCGCGGCGCACAGCGGATCGGCCGGGTCGGCGGCTCCCTCGGCGAGGGCGTGCACCAGCGTGCGCAGGGCCTCCTCGGCGCCCCCGCCCACCTCCGGCAGCACCGGCCCGCAGCGCTCGGTGAGCCGTTCGGCCACGGTGTCCGGACCGCCGGGCGGGAGGGGGCCGCCGCGCGCGGCGGCCCCCTCCGCGAGGGCGTCGACGACCGTGTCCAGCAGGGGGCGCAGGGCACGCGGGCCGGCGGTGCCGCCCGCCAGCGGTGGGTGGAACGGGTGCGGCGGGACGGGCGAGGAGGACCCGGAGAACCCGGGGAACGGTGGCGGGGACATGCGGGACTCCCGGGGCGCGGGGCCGGGTCGTGACGGGACCCGGAATCGGACGTTCGGGGGCTCCGGGGCACCTGGGCGCCGCCGCGATCCGGGGGACCGGCCCCGAAGGTGGGTTAGGTGAACCTAAGTCAATCAGGATCGGTGGAGAACCCCTCACCCGGGGCCGGTGTTCGCCCTCCCGGAGGAGGGGTCGGCGCATCGGTCGGTACGCCGTCCGGCGCGGCGGCGCGCCGGCGGTGTCATCGACCGACGGGGGTCCCGGCGGAGGAAATGGCCGGTTCCCGCCACGGAATCGACCACTCTCGGCCGGCGGATCCCGGAGCACCCGCCGTCCCGCCCCGGTCCCGTCGCGCGATCGCGCGACGGGACCGGGGATGCCCGAACGGCCCCCGAACGAGAAGTCGAAGGAGGACTCAGGCACGTTCTCCGCGCACCCGCAGGGCTCGCCGCAGCTCGTCCAACTGGTCGGTGAGCCCTCGTCGCAGCGCGGCCGTGACCTCCGGACCGGCGAGGACCGTCTCCCCCCGCCGCAGCAGTTCCTCCCCCACCAGCCCGCGCGGGAAGCCGTGCCGACACGCCGCCTCGGTCACCGCGTGCCCGCGTCGGTTGGCCAACCGGACCACGTCGGTGAAGTACCGCTCCGCCCAGGGCACCAGCAGCCCCGACTGCTCCGGGTGCCAGAAGCCCTGCGCGGTGGCGGTGAACAGATAGGCGGACAACTCGTCACCCTCGCCGAACATCTCCTCCCACGCCGTGGCCTTGGCCTGCTCGGTGGGGATCGCGGCACGGCACCGGGCTGCGCCCTCCCGACCGGTGGCCGCCGGGTCGCGGTCGGCCTCGGCGGCGATCTCCCGCTCGTCGACGGCGCCCAGCACCGCCAGCCGGTGCAGGATCCGCCAGCGCAGCTCGGGGTCCAACCCGGGCCCGCCGGGGAAGGCCCCGGCCGCCAACCAGGCCCGGGGCTCCGCCGGATCGGTCACCGAGTCGATCAGCGTCCGCGCCGCGATCAGCCGCAGCGCCGAGACCGGATCGCTCCCGCTCGCGAGGAGGATCTCGCGGGCGGTCTCCGCCAGGGCCACCAGTGCCGCCGTGCGTTCCGCGCCGGACAGGTAGAGGTCCGCGATCCGACCGCGCGCGAAGGCGAGGACCCCCTCCACCAGGGCGGTGTCCGTCTCGGTGGGCAACTGCCGACGGGCCGCCGCCAGGTACTGCTTGGGGTCCAACTCGGCGTCCCGGACCATGTCCCGGGCGGCGTTCCACACCACCGCCCGGGTCAGGGGGTCGGGCAGCGAGGAAAGGGTGTCCCTGGCGGAGTGCCAGGAGGCGGGATCCATGCGGACCTTGGCGTAGGTCAGGTCCCCGTCGTTGACGACCAGCAGGGCGGGCGGTGCCCCCTGGAAGGTGCGGGAGATGCCCGGCACCGGTTCGGCGGGAGCGGCGTCGGGCGGGGAGGCCACCACCTCGATCCGCACCAGGTCCCGTTGTACGGCGATGGCGGACGGGTCGGGGGCCCGGTCGTAGATGCCGACGTCCAAGCGGTGCGGGCGGCTGCCCTCGTGCCGGAGGTCCAGTCGCCACTCCCCGTCCGTGTCGGTGATCGTCGGCACGAAGGTGTCCGGTCCGACGGTGCGCAACCAGTGGTCGGCCCACGTCTCGACGTCCCGCCCGGAGGCCCGGGAGAGGGAGTCGATGAAGTCCGCGAGGGTCGCGTTGCCGAACCGGTGGCGCGCGAAATGGTCGTTGATGCCGGCGAGGAAGACGTCCTCCCCGAGCCAGGTGACCAGTTGCCGGAGAGCGGAGGCGCCCTTGGCGTAGGAGATCCCGTCGAAGTTGAGCCAGGCGGAGGCGGTGTCCGGAACGGCCTCCGGGTTCGGGGCCACCGGGTGGGTGGAGGGACGCTGGTCGGCGTCGTACCCCCACGATTTGCGGGAGACCGCGAACTCGGTCCACGGCCGGAACTCCGTCGCCTCCGCGAGCACCTGGTACCCCATGTACTCGGCGAAGGACTCGTTCAGCCAGATGTCGTCCCACCAGCGCAGGGTGACCAGGTCGCCGAACCACATGTGGGCCATCTCGTGGGCGATGACCACGCCGCGCAGTTGGCGCTGGGTGTCGGTGACCGCCGAGCGCGGGATGAACTCGTCGCGGAAGGTGACCAGTCCGGGGTTCTCCATCGCCCCCGCGTTGAACTCGGGGACGAACGCCTGGTCGTAGGAGTCGAAGGGATAGGGCTCGTCGAAGATGCGGTGATAGTGGTCGAAGACCCGGCGGGTGATCTCCCCGATCTCCTCGGCGTCCTTGTCCAGATGGGCGGCGAGGGAACGGCGCACGTGCAGGCCGAAGGGGATGTCCGCGTGTTCGAAGCGCAGGGAGTGCCAGGGGCCGGCGGCCACCGCCAGCAGGTAGGTGCTGATGGGTGGGGTGGGGGCGCATCTCCAGCGGCCGGGTTCGTCCGTCACCCGCTCGGCCAGCCCGTTGCCCAGCACCGTCCACTCCGGCGGCGCGGTGACCGACACCTCGAAGACCGCCTTGAGGTCGGGCTGGTCGAAAGCGGCGTAGACCAGGGGGGCGTCGGTCATGCAACACATGCTGTAGAGGTAGGTGAGACCGTCCTCCGGGTCGGTGAAGCGGTGCATCCCCTCCCCCGTGCGCGAGTACGGCATGTCCGCCACCAGGGTCAGTTCGTGCTCCCCGGCGGTCAGGCCGGCCAGCGGGAGGCGACCGTCCACCAACGCGGCGGGATCCAGCTCCCGCCCGTCCAGGCGGGCGGTGTGCAGGGTGGTCGGACGCAGTTCGACGAAGGTGTCCCCCTCCTCGCGGGCGGTGAAGCGAATCGTGGTGGTGGACCCGAACGTCTCCTCACCCCGGGTGAGGTCGAGATCGATGACATAACGGTCGATGTCCAGGAGACCGGCGCGGATGCGCGCCTCGTCACGCGTGAGGGAGGGCAGCGGCATGACCCCATGCTGCCCCGGGAGAGCGCGGAAGCGCAGCCGGGTTGTGGCGCGCCGCGCGCCGCGCGCGGGATCGGCCGCCGTTCCCGGCCGCGTCCGACCGGTGATCAGTCCCCTGAATCGCCGCCCTCGGCGATCGTCTCGTGGTGCCGGATGACCTCGGCGATGACGAAGTTGAGCAGTTTCTCGGCGAAAGCGGGGTCGAGCCGGGCGCTTTCCGCCAGGGTGCGCAGCCGGGCGATCTGCCGGGCCTCCCGTTCGGGGTCAGCAGGCGGCAGGCGGTGCTCCGCCTTGAGCCGACCGACCTGCTGGGTGCACTTGAAGCGCTCGGCGAGCATGTGCACGACGGCGGCGTCGATGTTGTCGATGCTCTCCCGCAGCCGGGTGAGTTCGGCGCGGACGGCGGGATCCGTGACCGCGCCGCCCCCGGCGACCCCACCGGCGCCGGAGGGGGACGGGGCGGCGCCCGGGGCGTGCCCCTCGGCGGCGCCGACGACGGTGTCGGGGTGATCGGTCTCGCTGTGGCTCACCCCGGGACTGTACGTCGCCGGCCCCACCCGGGGTCCGGGGTGTCCGCGCATCGGGCGCGGGGGCGCCGGCGTCAGGACGCGCGCACGGTGATCACGGGTTCGTGCCGGACCGGGAAGGCCACCGAGGCCGCGATGAAGCAACCGTCCGCGGCCGGGCCGTGCAGCCGGAGGGCCTCCTCGACCATCTCCTCCCCCGCCACCTCCACCCGGGGCCGCAGCACCGCCTCCGTGAAGCGCCCCCCGGCGGCGCGGGTCGCGAGATCGCCCACCGGCTCGTCCTCGTAGGCGGTCACCACCACTCCCGCGTCGGCGCACTGATGCAGGTAGGAGAGCATGTGGCACTGTGCCAGGGCGGCGAGCAGCAACTGCTCGGGGTTCCAGCGGGCCCGGTCCCCCCGGTACATCGGGGCGGAGGCGCCGGGGATGGGCGGTGGGCCGTCGGCGGTGATCTCGTGGTCACGGCCGTAGGAACGGTAATCGACGGTGCCGAGACCGCGATCACCGGTCCAGCGGATCCGGGCGGAGTACTGGTGTACGGGACTCATGACCGGAGAGTAGCGCCGGGCACCGTCAATCGAACGTGAGTCCGCGGGAGGCGTCGGGGAACCGGGGGCGGCCGGGGTGCGTCGGACCGACGGGTCCGGAGGCGGGACAGCCGCCCCGGGCCGACGGGGAACACCACGGTACGCAACCGAATCAGCGGGTTCGGCGAGAACGACCGGACCCGACCCCACCGAGACCCGGGAGGACACCATGGGCGGTATCCGACACACCCCGCGCGGCGGACGACGCCGGACCGGCGCGACGCTGGTCGCCCTGGCCACCGCGACGGCCCTCACCCTCACGGCCTGCGGCGACGCGAGCGAGGACACCGGATCGCCGGGCGGCGCGCCACCGGTCGAGGAGGCACCCGGCGACGCCCCCGACGGGGAGGACGACACCGACGACACCGATGGTCCCGACGCGGGTGACGACACGCGGGAACCCTCCGACGAGGCGTTCCTGGACCGGGCCGGGGACATCGAGGAGGAGTGGCCGGAGGTGGAACCCCTGTCCTCCTCCTCGGAGGACCTGTGGCGGCTGGAGGGCGTGGTCGCCCCCGACCCCTCGGACACCACGGTGACCGCGCTGGTCGGTCACGGCAGCTGCGACCTGGATTGGGGCGCGCGGGTCCACGAGACCGAGGACCTGATCGTCCTCGGCGGATGGTCCGTGGAGGACCCGGACGTCGAGGTGTGCAACGAGATGCTGGTCATCGACGAGGTCGAGGTGGAACTCGACGCGGAGATCGGCGACCGGGTCCTGGTGGACGCCGTCACCGGGATGGACATGCTGGGCGAGGAGTTCCCCGCCGGCGGCTGATCGGCGTACCGGCGCCGGGTCCGACCGGGATCCGGACATGCCGCGGCGCCCGCCTTCTTCCGGTCGGGGAGGGCGGGCGCCGCGGCCGGTATCCGCACGCCGTTGTGCGGTCCCGTTCGGGGCGGGGCTGCGGTCGGGGCCCGTCGCCCGGACCCGCACGAGGGCGGGCCCGGGCGACGGGGCGTCAGACCGTGAGCGCCCGGTCGGTGGGGCGGATCGGGTACGGCAGGTCGCTGTGCCCGCCGGTCAGCATCCGGTCCACGCCGCGCGCGGCGGCGCGGCCCTCGGCGATGGCCCAGACGATCAGCGACTGACCGCGACCGGCGTCACCGGCGACGAACACGCCGGGGACGTTGGTGGCGTACTCGGCGTCCCGCGCGATGTTGCCGCGCGGGTCCAGCTCCAGGCCGAACTGGTCGACCAGGCCGTTCTCGCGGTCGGTGCCGGTGAAGCCCATGGCCAGGGTGACCAGCTGCGCGGGGATGCGGCGCTCGGTGCCCTCCTTCTGGACGAGCTTCCCGTCGGTGAACTCCACCTCCACGAGGTGCAGCCACCGCACGTTGCCGTCCTCGTCGCCCTCGAAGCGGGTGGTCGAGACGGAGTAGACCCGCTCGCCGCCCTCCTCGTGGGCGCTGGTGACCTTGTAGAGCATCGGGAAGGTCGGCCAGGGCTGGTGCGCGAGACGGTCCTCGCCCGGCCGGGGCATGATCTCCAACTGGGTGACGGAGGCCGCGCCCTGGCGGTGGGCGGTGCCCACGCAGTCGGCGCCGGTGTCGCCGCCGCCGATGACCACCACGTGCTTGCCCTCGGCGGTGATCGGCGGGGTCATGAGATCGCCCTCCTGCACCTTGTTGGCGAGCGGCAGGTACTCCATCGCCTGGTGGATCCCGGCGAGTTCGCGGCCGGGCACGGGCAGGTCGCGGGCGGTGGTGGCGCCGGCGGCGATGACCACCGCGTCGTACCGCTTGCGCAGATCCTTCGCGGTGATGTCGCGGCCCACCTCGACACCGGTGCGGAACCGGGTGCCCTCCGCGCGCATCTGCTCGATGCGGCGGTTGATGTGCCGCTTCTCCATCTTGAACTCGGGGATGCCGTAGCGCAGCAGCCCGCCGATCCGGTCGGCCCGCTCATAGACCGCCACGGTGTGGCCGGCCCGGGTGAGCTGCTGGGCGGCGGCCAGCCCGGCCGGGCCGGAACCGATGACGGCCACGGTCTTGCCGGACAGGCGCTCGGGCGGCTGCGGGGTGACCCGGCCGGCCTCCCACGCCTTGTCGATGATGGTGACCTCGACGTTCTTGATGGTCACCGCCGGCTGGTTGATCCCCAGCACGCAGGCCGACTCGCACGGCGCCGGGCACAGCCGCCCGGTGAACTCCGGGAAGTTGTTGGTCGCGTGCAGCCGCTCGTTGGCGGCGGCCCAGTCGCCCCGGTAGGCGTAGTCGTTCCACTCCGGGATGAGGTTGCCCAACGGACAGCCGTTGTGACAGAACGGGATGCCGCAGTCCATGCAGCGGCCGGCCTGCTTGCCGATGATCGGCAGCAGGGAGCCGGGGACGTACACCTCGTCCCAGTCCCCGACCCGCTCCTCGACGGGACGGGTCGCGGCGACCTCGCGATCGGTGGTCAGAAAGCCCTTCGGGTCAGCCATGGGTCGCCGCCTCCATCATCTTCTCGTGGGTCTCGGACTCGGTGAGTCCGGCTCGCTCGGCGGCGTCCTTGGCGGCGAGCACGGCCTTGTAGGTGGTGGGAACGATCTTGCCGAACCGGCCCGAGGAGGCGGGCCAGTCCGCGAGGAGCGCGGCGGCGGCCGTGGACCCGGTCTCCTCCGCGTGCCGGCGCACCACGTCGTGCAGCCACTCCCGGTCGTTCTCGTCGAGCGCCTCGACCGCGCCCTGGTTCCCGGCGTTGACGTTCTCCTTGCGCAGGTCCAGGACGTAGGCGGTGCCGCCGGACATGCCGGCGGCGAAGTTGCGCCCGGTCTCGCCCAGGACGACGGCGCTGCCGCCGGTCATGTACTCGCAGCCGTGGTCGCCCACACCCTCGGCGACCACCAGGGCGCCGGAGTTGCGGACGCAGAACCGCTCGCCGACCCTGCCGCGCAGGAACAGCTCGCCACCGGTGGCGCCGTAGGCGAGGGTGTTGCCCGCGATGACCGACTGCTCGTCGAGGTGATCGGCGGAGCGGTCGGGGCGCACGATCACCCGGCCGCCGGACAGGCCCTTGCCGACGTAGTCGTTGGCGTCGCCCTCCAGCCGCAGGGTGACCCCGCGCGGGAGGAAGGCGCCGAAGGACTGACCGGCGGAGCCGATGAGGGTGATGTCGATGGTGTCGTCGGGCAGACCGGCGCCGCCGAACCGCCGGGTCACCTCGTGGCCCAGCATGGTGCCGACGGTGCGGTTGATGTTGCGGACCGCGACCCGGGCCCTCACCGGGCCCGCCTCCTCGGCACTCCCCGCCTCCAGCGCGTCGGAGGCGAGCCGGATCAGCTCGTTGTCCAGGGCCTTCCCCAGCCCGTGGTCCTGCGGGACGGTGCACCGGCGGGCGGTGCCGGCCGGCAGCGCGGGCACGTGCAGCAGTGGGGCCAGGTCCAGGCCGGAGGCCTTCCAGTGCTCCACGGCACGACCGACGTCGAGCACGTCGGCGCGGCCGATGACCTCGTCCAGCGAGCGGAAGCCCAGCTCGGCGAGGAGCTCGCGGACCTCCTGCGCGATGAACTCGAAGAAGTTGACCACGAACTCGGGCTTGCCACCGTACCGGGCACGCAGCACCGGGTTCTGGGTGGCGATGCCGACCGGGCAGGTGTCCAGGTGGCACACCCGCATCATCACGCAGCCGGAGACCACCAGCGGCGCGGTGGCGAAGCCGTACTCCTCGGCGCCCAGCAGGGCGGCGATCAGCACGTCGCGACCGGTCTTCAGCTGACCGTCGGTCTGCACGACGATGCGGTCGCGCAGGCCGTTGAGCAGCAGGGTCTGCTGCGTCTCGGCCAGGCCCAGCTCCCAGGGACCGCCCGCGTGCTTGAGGGAGGTCAGCGGCGAGGCGCCGGTGCCGCCGTCGTGACCGGAGATGAGCACCACGTCGGCGTGCGCCTTGGAGACGCCGGCGGCGACGGTGCCCACGCCGACCTCGGAGACCAGCTTCACGTGGACGCGGGCCGAGGGGTTGGCGTTCTTCAGGTCGTGGATCAGCTGCGCCAGATCCTCGATGGAGTAGATGTCGTGGTGCGGCGGCGGGGAGATCAGCCCCACGCCCGGCGTGGAGTGCCGGGTGCGCGCCACCCACGGATACACCTTGTGGCCGGGCAGCTGTCCGCCCTCGCCGGGCTTGGCGCCCTGCGCCATCTTGATCTGGATGTCGTCGGCGTTGGTCAGGTACTCGCTGGTGACGCCGAATCGACCGGAGGCGACCTGCTTGATCGCCGAGCGGCGCTCGGGGTCGTACAGACGCTCGGGGTCCTCGCCGCCCTCACCGGTGTTGGACTTGCCGCCCAGCCGGTTCATGGCGATCGCCAGCGTCTCGTGCGCCTCCTGCGAGATGGAGCCGTAGGACATGGCGCCGGTGGAGAACCGCCTGACGATCTCCGAGACCGGCTCGACCTCGTCGATCGGCACCGGGCGACGGTCGCTGTGCAGACCGAACAGGCCGCGCAGGGTCATCAGCCGCTCGGACTGCTCGTCCACCCGGGAGGTGTACTGCTTGAAGACGTCGTACCGGCCCTCGCGGGTGGAGTGCTGGAGGCGGAAGACGGTCTCCGGGTCGAACAGGTGGGGCTCGCCCTCCCGTCGCCACTGGTACTCGCCGCCGATCTCCAACCGGCGGTGGGCCGCGGCGATGCCCGAGGCCGGGTACGCCTTGGCGTGCCGGGCGGCGACCTCCTCCGCGATGACGTCCAGGCCGACGCCGCCGATCTTGGTGGAGGTGCCGTTGAAGTAGGTGTCGACGAACCCCTCGTCCAGACCGATCGCCTCGAACACCTGCGCGCCGCGGTAGGAGGCGACGGTGGAGATGCCCATCTTGGACATCACCTTCAGCACGCCCTTGCCCAGCGCCTTGATGAGGTTGCGGATGGCGGTCTCGGCGCTGAGACCGGGCACGTCCCGGAAGAAGGTGCCCTCGCGGACCAGGTCCTCCACCGACTCCATCGCCAGGTAGGGGTTGACCGCGGCGGCGCCGTAACCGACGAGGAGCGCCACGTGGTGGACCTCGCGGACGTCACCGGCCTCCACCAGCAGCCCCACCCGGGTGCGCTGACGGGTGTGGATCAGGTGGTGGTGGACCGTCGAGGTCAGCAACAGCGACGGGATGGGGGCGTGCTCGGCGTCCGAGTGGCGGTCGGAGAGCACGATGATCCGGGCGCCCTCGGCGATGGCGGTGTCCACCTCGTCGCGGATGGCGTCCAGCCGCGCGGCCAGCGCCGCGCCGCCGCCGGCGACCCGGTACAGACCGGAGACGGTGGCGGACTCGAAGCCGGGCATGTCGCCGTCGGCGTTGATGTGGATGAGCTTGGCCAGCTCGTCGTTGTCGATCACCGGGAAGGGCAGCGCCACGCTGCGGCAGGAGGCCGCGGTGGGCTCCAGCAGGTTGCCCTGGGGGCCGAGCGCCGAGTGCAGCGAGGTGACCAGTTCCTCGCGGATGGCGTCCAGCGGAGGGTTGGTGACCTGGGCGAAGAGCTGGGTGAAGTAGTCGAAGATCAGCCGCGGCCGGTCGGAGAGGGCGGCGATGGGGGTGTCGGTGCCCATCGAACCGATCGGCTCGGCGCCGGTGCGGGACATCGGGGTGAGGAGGACGCGCAGTTCCTCCTCGGTGTAACCGAAGGTCTGCTGGCGACGGGTGACCGAGGCGTGGGTGTGCACGATGTGCTCGCGCTCGGGCAGCTCGGGCAGCTCGATGAGACCGGCCTCGAGCCACTCCTGGTAGGGACGCTCGGCGGCCAGGCCCGCCTTGATCTCGTCGTCCTCGATGATCCGGTGCTCGTCGGTGTCCACCAGGAACATCCGGCCCGGCTGGAGGCGACCCTTGCGGACCACCCGGGCGGGGTCGATGTCCAGGACGCCGACCTCGGAGGAGAGCACGACCAGACCGTCGTCGGTCACCCAGTAGCGGCCGGGACGCAGACCGTTGCGGTCCAGGACCGCGCCGACCCGGGTGCCGTCGGTGAAGGTGACGCAGGCGGGACCGTCCCACGGCTCCATCAGCGAGGAGTGGAAGCGGTAGAAGGCGCGCCGGGCCGGGTCCATCGTGTCGTGGTTCTCCCACGCCTCGGGGACCATCATCAGCACCGCGTGCGGCAGCGACCGACCGCCCAGGTGCAGCAGTTCCAGCACCTCGTCGAAGGAGGCGGAGTCGGAGGCCTCGGGGGTGCAGATCGGGAAGATCCGCTCCAGCCGCTCCGGGTCACCGAAAAGGTCGCTGACCAGCTGCGACTCGCGGGCCCGCATCCAGTTGCGGTTGCCCTTGACGGTGTTGATCTCACCGTTGTGGGCGATGAACCGGTAGGGGTGGGCCAGCGGCCAACTCGGGAAGGTGTTGGTGGAGAAGCGGGAGTGCACCAGCGCGATGGCGGAGGCCGTGCGGGGGTCGGAGAGGTCCGGGAAGAACGGCTCCAGCTGCCCGGTGGTGAGCATCCCCTTGTAGACCAGGGTCCGCGCGGAGAGCGAGGCGAAGTAGACGTCCGCCTCCCGCTCGGCGCGCTTGCGCAGCACGAAGGCCCGACGGTCCAGCTCCAGGTCGGAGAGGGCCCGGTCCGCGTCGGCGACGAAGAGCTGCCGGAAGGTGGGCATGGTGGCCCGGGAGGCGCCGCCGAGCAGCTCCGGGGCGACCGGCACCTCGCGCCAGCCGAGCACCTCCAGGCCCTCCTCGGCGGCGAGGGCGTCGATCCGGGCGGCGACGGCGTCGGCCGCGGCCGGGTCGGCGGGCAGGAAGCCGAGGCCGACTGCGTAGGAGCCGGCGGCGGGCAACCCGAACGGAACCACGGCGCGCAGGAACGCGTCCGGGACCTGCAGGAGGATGCCGGCCCCGTCACCGGTGTCGGGGTCACTGCCCGTGGCACCGCGGTGCTCGAGGTTCCGCAGAACGGTCAGCGCCCGATCCACGAGATCGTGGTCGGCCTCACCGGAAAGTTTGGCGACGAAACCGACGCCACAGGCGTCGTGCTCGTCGGCCGGGTCGTACATCCCCTGCTTGGCCGGATGGGACGCAGAACGCATCGGCTCCTCCGTCGTCGTCGGTGCGGATCTGTGCTGTGACCGGGGACGACGTTGGCCCTGGCGCGAATTTTTCGTGCAGGTTACAGGATGGGGCCCGTCCCGGAAAGTGGATGGACGTGCCCGGGATGCGGACGGCACGACGGCTCGCCGAGCCCTCGAAAGAGGGGAGGAACCGCCCGGCTCGGCCGGTGCGGTCCGGGCGACGGCGCCCGTGAATCCCGAAGCATATGCCCTGTGGAGACGTACCCGAAACCGCCGGGTAACAAAGATCACGGGTGTTGTTTCCCGATGCGTCCCGGAGCCCGTGTAACGGGTGCGGGAGGACGGGTATTCCCGCCCGGAGGGATCGGGGCCCGACGGCGGACGGCTCCGGGGCGTTCCCGGTGACACCTCCCCGGGAGTCGTTCCCCGGACCGTTCCCGGACAGTCGGGGCCGTTCGGGTGAGGGCGAGGGGCGCGGAACGCGCCGATCCCCCGCCTCGTCGCACGGGCGGGGGATCGGGAAGCGGAGGAGACGCGGAGTCGCGGGGTCAGTCGCGCTCGCCGCGTGCCCGGGGTGGGCCGAGGTCGGCCGGGCCGTCGGCGGAGCCGGCGCCCCCGGTCCCCTCGCCCGCGACCGGGGCACCGACACCGTCGGTGGCGGCCGCCGCGCCGGTGACCGTCCCGGCCCGCTTCGCGGCGGTGCCCTTCTCCCCCGCCGCGCCGACGGACTCGGCCGGTTCGGCGGCGCCGGTCGTCGGGGCCTCGCCCCCGAGCTTCGCGGCGCCCTTCTCGGTGGCGTTCCTGTCCGTGCCGTTCCTGTCGATGGCGTCCTTCTCGATGGTGCCGTCGTGATCCGGCTCCACGACCTCCTCGCGGCCGGGCCGCAGGCGTGCGGAGAGCACCAGGTAGAGGACCGCCAGCAGGAAGACGACCAGCGCGGTCCAGTTGTTCAGCCGCAGGCCCAGGAATTCGTGGGCCTCGTCGATCCGCAGGTACTCGATCCAGAAGCGGCCCGCCGTGTAACCGGCGACGTAGAGCGCGAACGCGCGGCCGTGGCCGAGCCGGAAGCGCCGGTCCGCCCAGATGACCAGCAGACCCAGGCCGACGCACCAGAGGGACTCGTAGAGGAAGGTGGGGTGGAAGACGCCGGTGTCGCGGTTGTTGTCGATCTCCAGGCCCCAGGGCAGGTCGGTGGCCCGCCCGTACAACTCCTGGTTGAACCAGTTGCCCCAGCGCCCGATGGCCTGGGCGAAGGCGATGCCCGGCGCCACCGCGTCGGCGAAGGCCGGTAGCGGGATGCCCCGGCGCCGGCAGGCGATCCAGGCCCCCACCGCGCCACCGGCGATGGCGCCCCAGATGCCGATGCCCCCGTCCCAGATGCGGACGGCGTCCCAGGGATCGCGTCCCTCACCGAAGTAGAGCTGGTAATCGGTGATCACGTGGTAAACCCGGGCGCCGACCAGACCGAACGGCACGGCCCACACCATGACGTCGGCGACCGTTCCGGGCCTGCCGCCGCGCGCCACCCAGCGCCGGCCGCCGAGCCAACCGGCGACGAAGACACCGAGGATGATGCACACCGCGTACGCGCGCAAGGGGAAGGGCCCGAGCTGGATCTCGCTCGTGCCGGGGCTGGGAATGGAGGCGAGGATGTCCATGGTGGGCCCGAGGCTACCCTGTCCGCCACCCGCCCCGGTGCGCGACGGCCGCCGGATCCCACCGGGGCGGGCCGGTCCGAAGCCCGCCGGCGGGGCGGGCGGGCCGGGTCATTCCGCGGCGATCTCCTCCACCCGCTGCCGCAGGCGCTCGACGGTCAGCGGATCGGAGGGGTCGCCGTAGACGCTCTCCCCGTTGAGCAGGACGGTGGGGGTGGCGCTGTACTCCGAGTCCCGGAACGCGACGTTGGTGCGGGCCACTCGATCGGCGTGGGTTTCCCCCAGCACGCAGTCCCGGAACTCGTCGGTGTCCAGCCCGTCGATCCGGCCGGCCAGCTCGATGAGGGTGTCCGGGTCGGCGAATTCGTCGGTGCGCTCGGCCGGCTGCTCGGCGAAGAGCAGGTCGTGGTACTCGGCGAAGCGGTCGGCGTCCTCCGCGCAGATCGCGGCGTTGGCCGCCCGGGCGGAGCCCTCGCCCCCGAGGCCGTCGTCGATGATGGTGACCAGGTGGTACTCGGTGCGCAGCTTCCCCTCGTCCTGCAGGTCGGCGATGGTGTCCTTGTAGTACGTCTCGAACCGGGCGCAGGCCGGGCAGCGGAAGTCCTCGTAGACGGTAAGGGTCGCCGGGGCCTCCGCGGGACCCTGCGCGATCGGTGCGGGGGGCGGGCCGTCGGTGTCGGAGCCCCGTCCGGTGTTGCCCGCCGCGAAACCGATGCCGCCCACCACGGCCAGGGTCGCGACGGAGATCCCCAGCACCTTGAGGGTCCGTCGGCGCTTCTCCGCCACCTGATCGCGGGCCCGTTCCTCCGCCAGCCGCTCGCGGGCGCTGAGACCGCCCGCGCGGTTCTTCTCGCTCATGTCCTGGACCAACGAGCGGGGGACCCGGCGGACACGGACCGCCCGCCGCCGTCCCCCGTGCGGGTGTCGTGACCCGGTTCGTCCCGTTCGGGCGCCTAGCCTGAGTCCGATGATCCCACCGCGCGCCCGCCCGTGTCCCCCGGCCGAACGCTCCGGAAGGGCCGGGGAACCCGATGAGCCCCGCGACGACCACGCCGACCGCTCCGCCCCCGTGCCGGACCGTGGGGAGCCGGGCGGGCGGGCGGGTCGCCACGACGTGGTCGCCGCCGTCGCGGCGTTCGCGCTCTTCGCCGCCGCCGCCGTGATCGGGACGGCGATCGACGACGACGGCCGACTGAGCCTGCGATGGCCCCCGCTCTACGCCGACTGGGAGCCGCACCTCGGCCCGGGAACCGCGCCGACCCTGCTGGTCGCCGTCCTGGTGGTGGGATGGGGGCCGGCCCTGGCCCGCCGACTGCCCTGGCGGGGGCTGCTGTGGGCGGGCTGGCCGGCCTCCCTGGCCTGGACGTTCTCGCTGGCGATGATCGACGGCTGGGAGCGGGGGGTGGTCGGTCGGCTGACCGGACGGCACGAGTACCTGGCGGCGGTGGACCGGGTGGACGACCTCGGGCGGTTCCTGACCACCTTCGCCCACCACGTACCGCTCGACGCCCCGGACAACTGGCCGGTGCACGTGGCCGGGCACCCGCCCGGAGCGCTGCTGACCTTCGTGGGCCTCGACCGGATCGGAGCCGGCGGGGGCGTCTGGGGGGCGGCGTTCATCCTGCTGGTGGCCGCCTCGGCGGTACCCGCCGTGCTGGTGACGGTGCGCGTGCTGGCCGGGACGACGACGGCCCGCCGGGTCGCGCCGTTCGCGGTGCTGCTGCCGGCGGCCGTGTGGATGGGGGTGTCGGCGGACGCGTATTTCGCGGCGGTCGCGGCCTGGGGCGTGGCGCTGCTGGCCCTGGCCGCCTCCGGGGCCGCCCGCCGGCCCGGCCTCACCGCGTTCGGGGCGGGGTTGCTGTTCGGCTGGATGCTCTTCCTGTCCTACGGCCTGGTCCTGATGGCCCCCACGGCACTGGCGGTGCTGCTCCTGACCCGCTCGTGGCGGCCGGTCCTCCCGGTGGTGGCCGGGATGGCGGTGGTGGCCCTGACCTTCCTGGCCGGCGGGTTCTGGTGGTGGGAGGGGTACCAGGCGCTGGTGGAGCGCTACCACCAGGGGGCGGCGCGGCTGCGGCCGTACGGCTACTTCGTGTGGGCGAACGCGGCGGTGCTGGCGGTGACGGTGGGGCCGGCGGGGATCGCCGGGCTCCGCCGGGCGGCGACGGCGGGGGCGCGGTGGACGCGCGGGGTCGTGCGGCACGGTCGGGCGGATGCGGAGCCGGCCACCCGGCGGCGTCGGGGTCCGGCGGCGGCCGTCGGTTCCCTCGCGGCGTCCGTCCGCGCCTCCTTCCCCGTCGTGCCGGCGGTCCTCCCGGCCGGCGGCGGGGGCGGCTCCGACGCCCGGTCGTCCCCTCCCGCCCGGCACGGGACGGGCCCGGTGGGGGGTGCCGGACCGCTGGTGGTGCTGGCGCTCTCGGCAGCCGTCGCCGTGCTCGCGGCGACGTTGTCGGGGATGAGCAAGGCGGAGACCGAGCGGATCTGGCTGCCCTTCGTGCTGTGGCTGATCCCGGCCGCCGCCCTGCTCCCCGGGCGGTGGGTCCGGTGGTGGCTGCCGGCGCAGGCGGCGACCGCGGTGGCGGTCAACCATCTGCTGCTCACCGGCTGGTGACGACGGGGGCGACTCCGAGGGGTGACCCCGGGGTCACTCCCCCACCCGCAGGAGGACGAAGGGACGACCGGCGACCCACCACTCCTCCGCCGGTCGCCATCCGGCCCTCCCGGCATTCTCCCGCAGGGCGGCGGTCCCCACCCGGGCCCAGGGGAAGACCGGACCGGCCGCGCCCCGTCCGTCGTCCAGCCGGGCGGGGCCCCGCTCGTCGACCTGGTCCGGAGCGGCCTCGACGACGAGTCGGGCGCCGGGTGCGGCCACCTCCCGCACCCGGCTCAGGAGCCGGACCGGGTCACCGCCGATGCCGATGTTCCCGTCGAGCAGCAGCGCGCCGTTCCAACGGCCCTCGGCGGGCAACGGGTCGAAGACCGAGGCCAGCAGGGCGGTGCCGCCGCCGCGCCGGGTGCGCTCCACGGCACTGCGGGCCACGTCGATGCCCAGCGCCGGACGGCCGTGGCGGGCGAGTTCGCAGACCATCCGGCCGGGACCGCAGCCGATGTCCAGGACGCTGCCGCGGCAGCGGTGCAGCACCGAACGGTCGGCCTCGTCGGGACCGGCGCACCAGCGTTCGACGTCCAACGGGAGGAGCGCGCCGTCGGGTCCGCGCAGGTAAAGCGGGCCGGAGCCGGCCCGCAGGGCCTCGGCGTAGAGATCGCCGGACCAGGTGCGTCCGGTGGGGCGCGCGCCACGACGCGGGGTCACCGGATGCGCGCCCCGGGAGGCGCCGACCCGGGGCGGCCGGGAGGTACCGGCGGGGGCCGGGCGGGCCCCCCGGCGGGGAGCGGTGGTCATCCCCCTCCCACCTCCCCCGGGTCGGCGCGGGGGGCTCCGGCGGCGGGCGCGCCGGGGAGGGTGTGACCCCACGCCTCGGCGAAGCGGCTGTCGGGTGCCACCCGGGCGGCGATGCGGTCGGCCTCGGCCACGGTGTCCATGTCCTCCAGTTCCGGCAGGTCGCGCACCCGCAGGCCGGCCTCCACCAGTCGGCGGCGCTGTGCGGCACCGGTGTCGGGAGTGGACATCGGCACCCCGCGGACCAGCTCGGGATCGGGTTCGCCCAGACCCAGGGCCCAGAAGCCACCGTCGCGGGCGGGTCCGAACCAGGCGGCGTCGGGGGCGCCGGCCCCGGGGGCGGTGGCGGGGGCGAGGAGTTCGGGGGTGATCTGGGGGGTGTCCATGCCCAGCAGCAGGGTGGGGCCGGAGCAACCGGTCAGGGCGGTGGCTATGCGTTCGTCCAGTCCGCCGGTGCCCTGGGGCACCACCTCCCAGCCGGTCGGCAGCCACGGTCCCGGCCGGCCGGCCAGGGCCAGCACCCGGCGGCGGGCGGGGATCCGCAGGCCGGTGCGGAGGGTGTCGGCCAGGGACGCCTCGGCGAGTCGGGCCGCCTGCTCGGGGGTGTACGGCGGGGTGAGTCGGGTCTTGACCCGGCCGGGAACGGGCTCCTTGGCGATCACCAGGAGGGTGACGGTGCCGGGGAGGGGGCGATCCGCGCCGGTGGGTCGGGCGAAGTGCGCCGGACGGCGGTGCGGGGCCGATGTCCGGGGCCGGGCGGCGGGGGCGGTCGGACCCCGACCGGGGGAAACGGGTGTCAACGCAGCACCTTCCGCATGTCGTGCACGGCCCGGAGGGTTCCCGGCCAGGTGCCGGTGACCTTGGAACGTCCGGTACGCGGCAGGTAGGGGACCTCGGTCTCCACGATCCGCCATCCGGCGTCGGCGGCGGCGACCACCATCTCCAGGGGATAGCCGCTGCGCCGATCGGTGAGATCGAGGTCGAGCAGGGCCCGCCGGCGGGCGACCCGCAGGGGGCCGAGGTCGCGCAGGCGCACGCCGGTACGGCGGCGCAGCATGACGGACAGGGCGCGGTTGCCGACCCGGGCGCGGACGGGGAAGGCGCGCCGGGTGGTGGGGCGGCGGCGGGCCAGGACGAGATCGGTGGAGCCGGCCCGCACCGGCTCGGCCATCCGGGTGAGGGCCCGGGGGTCGAGGGTGGCGTCGCAGTCGCAGAAGGCGACCAGGTCGGCCTCGGCGGCGAGCAGGCCCGCGTGGCAGGCGGCTCCGAAGCCGCGTCGGGGCTCCCGGACCACGCGGGCGCCGAGTTCGGCGGCGATACGCGCGGACCCGTCGGTGGACCCGTTGTCGACGACCAGGGGGCGCCAGCCGGGAGGGACGCGGGACAGCACCCAGGGCAGGGCATCGGCCTCGTTCAGGCAGGGCAGCACGAGGTCCCCGTGGATGTCCCGACGGACCTCCGGTGGGCCCCCGGCCCGCCGGGAAGCGGTCTCGCTCATCCGATCCCCTTTCCGGTGGGACGACGGTGGTGAGGGCGTCGCCGGGGCCGATCCGCCGTCGGGATCATCTCCCGGCGACGAATGCGACCAGTTAGCGATAACAAAAAGCTAACTTCACATGAACGCCAATCGTGGGACCCACTGATCACCGCGCGCCGCGTCGGGTCGCTCTCGCCCCGGCCGTACCGTTCACCTCACCGGAAACGGCCCCGGGTATGCCGATTCGCCCCTTTCCGGGGCCGCACGCCCCCGCCGGGCCCGGCCCCGCCGACCCCGGTGTCCCCGCCGGGGCGACCGGAACCGGTGTCCCCGGTGTCGTCCAACCGGTGTCCCCGGATCGGCGACCGGCCGGTGCCGTCAGACCGACGGGATCGCCCGCAACGGATCGGCCGCGAACCGGGCCATCCCCTCCGCGAACCCCACCCGGGGCCGCCACCCCAACTCCTCCCGCAACCGGGACGAGGAGGCGGTGATGTGCCGGACGTCGCCCAGTCGGTACTCCCCCGTCACCCGGGGCGCCGGACCGCCGAACGCGTCGGCGAGCGCCGTGGCCATCTCCCCCACCGTGTGCGGGTCGCCGCTGCCGGTGTTGTAGGTCCGCAGGGTCCCCGCCGGGCGGCTCTCCAGCGCGTCCAGCGCGGCGAGATTGGCCGCCGCCACGTCCGTGACGTGGACGAAGTCCCGGCGCTGGGCACCGTCCTCGAAGACCCGGGGCGCCTCGCCGCGGTCCAGCGCGGAACGGAAGAAGGAGGCCACCCCGGCGTACGGGGTGTCGCGCGGCATCCGCTCCCCGTACACGTTGTGGTAGCGCAGCGAGATGGCCCGCCCGCCCTCCGAACGGGCCCACGCCGCCGCCAGGTGCTCCTGGGAGAGCTTGGTCGTCGCGTAGACGTTGCGCGGGTCCACCGGGGCGTCCTCGGCGACGAGCCCCGGCGCCAGGTCCCGTCCGCACCGGGGACAGCGCGGTTCGAAACGCCCTGCCGCCAGGGCCTCCGGTTCGCGGGGGCCCGGCCGCACGGTCCCGTGCTCCGGACAGGTGTACCGACCCTCGCCGTAGACCACCATGGACCCGGCCAGCACCAGGCGTCGGATGTCGGCCCGCGCCATCGCCGCGAGCAGGACGGCGGTCCCCAGGTCGTTGCGCGAGACGTACTCCACGGCGTCGGAGAAGCCGCTGCCCAGACCGACCATGGCCGCCTGGTGACAGACCGCGTCCACCCCGGCCAGGGCCCGCTCCACCGATCCGGGGTCCCGGACATCACCCTGGTACCAGGGCACGTCCGGGTGATGGTGCGCCCGGGGCTCGGTGTCGAGCACCACGGGCACCCTTCCCGCCGTGATCAGGGCGTCGACGACATGGGAACCGATGAATCCGGCACCGCCGGTGACCAGTACGCGCATCTCCTCACGCTAGGTCGCCGGGGCCGCGCGGAGCCGTTCCCCGGGGCGGCCGGGTCGGCGGGGTCGGTGGAGGTGTCGGCGGCGAGGTCGGCGGGGCCGCCCACCGTCCCGGAGGTGTCGCCGTACAGGCCGAACCAACGGGCGGCGGTGTCCAT
>NZ_JAJUWS010000028.1 GCF_021390475.1 Streptomyces sp. ST2-7A | reverse complement strand
CGGTCAAGCGGTGCCCCGAGACCCGGCGGCAACACCCCCCAGGTCATCCCTTCGACAGGGGGCAAACAGCCATACCGGGCCCGGGGGCCAGGCGCCCCGTTTCGGGGCCACGAGAAAGGTAACGGGGCGGGCGGTTCCGCGACGGCGCCACGGTAGGCGCGGAGGCATCGCCCCGGGCCGGACGGGGTCACTTCGGCGCCGCGAGGGCGGTCGGCCGGGCCCGGGCGACGGCGGCGCATCCTCGCCACCGTCGCGGCGCCGGGGCCGGGCGGGACACCCGGCGCCGTCCGGCCTCAGCCGGCGGGCTCGTCGGCGGCGGGGGAGGGGTCGGCCCTTTCCCCGCCGCCGGTCAGCGGCGGCAACAGGTCCGTGAGCCCTCCCCGGTCCGGGGCCGGCTGCGGCTCCTCCTCCGGCTCCGCCGACGGCGGCCCGGGCGGGGCCGCCGGGTCCGTGCCGGGCGGGCTCTCCCCGACCTCCTCCGGCGCGTCCTGCACGGGCTCCTCCCCGTCATCCCCGTCCGGTCCGCCGTCGGACTCCTCCTCCCGAGCCTCCTCGTCCTCCCGGGGGCCGCCGTCCGCCGGGACGGCCGGCGCGCTCTCGCGCGGGCCGACATCGGCCCGTCCGGTCTCCGGCTCGAAGTCCCGTACCGGCTGCCCGGCGAGCGCCGATTCCGTGTACCGGGCCCAGATCCGGGCCGGTACACCGCCACCGCTGATCCGTTCCTCGCCCAGCGCCCCGTACATCGGCACCTGCGCCCCGCTGACCGGGTCCTGGCCCAACACCCCGACCACCGTCGCCAATTCGGGGGTGTACCCGGCGAACCACGCCGCCTTGTCCTGTTCCGCCGTGCCGGTCTTGCCCGCCGCCGGACGCCCGGCGGCCAGCGCGGCGGTGCCGGTACCGCTCTCCACCACACCGCGCAGGATCGCCGTCGTCGAGTCCGCCGCCGCCCGGCTCACCGCCCGTTCCGACCGGGAGCGGGGCAGCCCCACCGGCCGGCCGTCCCGGGTGACCGAGTCCACCAGTACCATCGGCCGCCGCTCACCCCGGGCCGCCAACGTGGCGTAGGCGCCCGCCAGGTCCAGCGCGCTCGGTGTGGCCGTCCCCAGGGAGATCGAGCCCTCGGCCTCGGCCAGGCCGGGCGTCTCCTCCGGCAGTCCCAGCGCGATCGCGGTGTCGCGGACCAGCTCGGGACCCACGTCCACGCCCAGTTGGGCGAAGACGGAGTTCACCGAGAGGTCCATCGCCCGACCGACCGTCACCGTGCCGTGGTCGGTGTCCCGCTCGTTGGCCGGCGCCCACCCCGTGTGAACCCCGTCCCGGCCCACCACCGGACGCCCACTGGTGCCGTCGTAGGGGGTGTACGGTCCGATCGGCACGCCGGCACGGGTCACCGCGCCGTGCTCGCGGGCCGCCGCGTACACGAACGGCTTGAAGGTGGAGGCGGCCTGGTAGTCCCGCCGGGTGGCGTTGTTCAGGTACTGGACGGTGTAGTCCACGCCCCCGTACATGGCCACCACCCGACCGGTGTCCGGCTCCACCGAGGCCGCGCCCGCCCGCAGCGTCGCGTCCTGCGGGCGGTCCGGGCTCAGCCGTTCCAACAGCTCCTCGGCCACGGCCTCGACCAGCGCCTCCTGCTTGTCGGGCTCGAAGGTGGTGGTGATCCGGAAGCCACCGGCGGCCAGCCGCTGTTCGTCCAGCGTCCCGCTCGCCAGCAGGTGGGCGCGGGCCGCCTCCACCAGATAGCCGCGCTGCCCGGACAGCCCGGACGGTGCGGGCGGCACCCCCGGCTCGGGGAAGGTGATCGCGGCCCGCTCCGAGGCGGTCAGCCACCCCCGGGAGACCATGCCGTCCAGCACGTATCCCCAACGGGCCAGGGCCCGGTCCCGCCGCTCGGGGGCGACCCGCACGTCGTACAGGCTCGGGGCGTTCAACAGGGCGGCCAGGTAGGCACCCTCACCGACGCCCAACTCCTCCACGTCCTTGTCGTAGTACGCCCGCGCGGCGGCCTGGATGCCGTAGGCCCCGCGCCCGAAGTAACTGGTGTTCAGGTAACCGGCCAGGATCTCGTCCTTGGACACCTCGCGGTCCAGCTTCACCGAGATGAAGAACTCCCGGCTCTTGCGGGAGAGGGTCTGCCGCTGGTCCAGGTAGTAGTTCTTCACGTACTGCTGGGTGATCGTGGAGCCCGACTGCCGGGCCTCGCCGCGCAGCATCCGCCAACCGGCGCGGACCACGCCCTTGGGGTCGATCGCGGAGGTGGTGTAGAAGTCGCGGTCCTCGGCGGCCAGTACGGCCCACCGCACGTGCTCGGGCACCCGCTCCAGGGAGACGTTCTCCCGGTTCACCTCGCCGGTGCGGGCCAGCGGCGAACCGTCCGCGTACAACCAGACGTTGGCCTGGGCCGCCGCCGCCTCCCGGGGGCGGGGGATGTCGACCAGCAGGTAGCCGGCGACCAACACCCCGCCGACGGCGACCACCAGTGCCGCCACCGAACCCAGCAGCACCCGCCGCCATCGGCTCCGGCGGGCCGGCGGCACCCGGCCGGGGCGCGGCTCCCACCCGTCCTGTCGGCCGGGTCGCCGGCCCGCCGGCGGGGGTTCCCCACCGGCCCCGCCCCGGCCGCCGCCCCGGAGCGCGGGGAGATCGGGGGCCTTCGACCGCACGGCCGTGGCGGGGGAACGCCCCCGCCCGCCGCCGGTCGGGCCGGCCCGATCACCCCGGCCGCCTCGTTCCCGTCGCCCGACCCGCTCGTCTCGTCTCGCCATAACCGCCGCATCCCGCCGCCGGACCACACCCCGAACCGGGGTACCCCCTGCGCCGGGGGCCTCGTTACACCCCGACAACGGCCCACGGGGCGGGATGGGCACGGGGAGGGTTGTCTTTCGGCCGGCGGGGTGACGAGGACCGGCCGGCCCCGGGGCGGTCCCCGGGCGGCCGGTCGGGGACCCGGAAGGGGGCGGTCACCCGCTCCGAGCGGGATTCTCACGGGGTCGGTCCGGGTCGTGAGCCGGGCCCCGGAGCCGCCACCCCGGTGGGGCCGACCGGCCGGCGCGTCCCCACCGATACCGGTGCCCGCCGTCCCGGGGCCGGCTCCGCCGTCCGCGGGGGTGCCGGTGCCCGCTGTGCCGGTGCCCGCTGTGCCGGTGCCCGCCGGGATGTTCCGGGGGCGTGCCCGGCCGATACCGGCGGATCAGAGCGGGCCACCCACCGAGGGGCACAGGACGTCGCATACGGCGCGGTCGGCCGGACTCCCGGGGGCGTCGGCGGGGGCGGTGGCCCGGGCCGACGACTCCGGGAGGCCCGCCGAACCCACCCCGACGGTGGAGCGGAGCCCCCGGCCCCGCCCCGCCATTCTCCCCGGCGATCCACCGTCCGGCACGTCGATTCCCGCCGGAGCGGCGGTGCCCGAACGGGTGGACACGCCGTTGATGCCGCTTCCATCATGATCCGTCACTTTTCCCACCGTCGCCTCCCCCGTCCACCCGACCACATCGACCGATCCGTCCCCTTCCCACCCACATGATGCTGTGGGGACCCCTTCGCGTTGCGCACAATGCACAGGGACCAACCGAACGGGTGGGAGCGGATGAACCAGGACGCGGAACGGGCCGGACAGGCCGACGACGACGGACATCGGGCGGGACCTCCCGCCGTGACGGGTGCGGACGGCGCGGAGGGGCCGCCGCGGATGCCGTCGGAAGAACGACACGGGGGCGGGCCGCCCCCCGGCGTGGACGCGCCCCCGGGGCCGGTACCGGAGCCGGTGCCCGAACCCGCCGACGCGCCGGGCCCCGGCACCCGCCCCGCCCCGGCCGACGCCCTGCTCCCCGGCAAACTCACCGACGGCTTCACCGAGATGGACCTGGAGAAGCAGCGCGGTCTGCGCCGGATGAAGGTGGTCGCCACCGGCCTGCTGGTCTTCGTCGCGGTGGTCTACGTGCTGGCCACCTGGGCCGAGGCCCGCGGCGCCGGCCCCTGGGCCGGGTACGTGGCGGCGGCGGCCGAGGCGGGGATGGTCGGTGCGCTCGCCGACTGGTTCGCCGTCACCGCCCTGTTCCGCCACCCGCTCGGTCTGCCGATCCCGCACACCGCGATCATCCCGAGCAAGAAGGACCAGCTGGGCGAGTCGCTGGGTGACTTCGTGGGGGAGAACTTCCTCTCCGAACAGGTGGTTCGGGAGAAGATCGCCGCGGTGGACCTCGGCGGGCGGGTGGGGGCCTGGCTGGCGCAGCCGGACAACGCCGACCGGGTCACCTCCGAACTGGCCAACGCCCTGCGCGGCGGCCTGGCGGTCCTGCGGGACTCCGACGTCCAGGCGATCCTCGGGGAGGCCATCACCCGGCGCGCCGAGGCGGCCGAGGTCTCCCCGGCGCTGGGCAGGCTGCTGGGCCGCACGGTCGAGGACGGGGGACACCATCGCCTGGTGGACCTGTTCTGCGCCAAGGCGCACGACTGGCTGGTGGAGCACCGCGACGCCGTCATGACGGCGGTGGAGGGCGGCGCGCCGGGCTGGACACCCCGCTTCGTGGACCGTCGGGTCGGCGACCGCGTCTACCGCGAACTGCTGCGCTTCGTCACCGAGATGCGGGACAGTCCCGACCACCCCGCGCGCGGGGCCGTGGACCGCTTCCTGGCCGACCTCGCGGTACAGCTCCGGGAGGACCCGGCCACCCGCGAGCGGGTGGAGCGGGCGAAGTCCGAACTGCTGAACCGGCCCGAGGTGCAGGACGTCATCGCCTCCGCCTGGACGGCTGTGCGGGAGATGGTGCTCGCGGCGGCCGAGGACGAGCGCAGCGCGCTGCGGCTGCGGGCCCGCACCTCCGTGCTCTCCCTGGGGGCCCGACTGGAGGCGGATCCGCGCCTGCGCGGCAAGCTGGACACCTGGGTCACCAACGCAGCCGTGCACGTGGTCACCGGCTACCGCCACGAGATCACCTCGCTGATCAGCGACACCGTGGCGAGCTGGGACGCCCGCCACACCTCCCGCAAGATCGAGCTGCACATCGGACGCGACCTGCAGTTCATCCGGCTCAACGGGACGATCATCGGCGCGCTGGCGGGGTTGGTGATCCACACCGCGACCCGGGCCCTGGGCGGCTGACGCCCGCCCGCACGCCCGGGTGGCCGTCCCGGCCCGGGCCGGGACGGCCACCCGGCGGAGCGGGCCGGGCGGGCCCGTCGGCCTCCCCACCGTCCCGGGACGGGGCTGCCGCCCTTCCGGGCCCGTCCGGCTGCCGACCCCGGGGAACGGAGGACCGGGGGCGTTCCCGGAACCCGGTGGCGTCGTCGGAGACCCCGACGAGGGCACCGACCGCCATCCGTCCCGGCACGATGCCGACGCCGACGCCGGGTGCGCATCCGAGGGTCATCGGGGAGAGCGGTGGGTTCCGGGATGGGACCCCGTCGGCGGGGACGTGCCCGGGAGTGGGGGCCGGCCCGGGGTCGGTCCGTTCCCGTCGGTCGTGGTCCGGCCGGGTCCGCGCCCGTTCGGGCACCGGGGGTGGTGGCACGGTTCACGCACCCGTCGGTCACCCGGGTCCCGGACCGACCGGTGCCACCGGGGTGGGCGGCTCGCGGCGGCGGATAGGATGCCGGATGTCGCGGCCGTGGCGGAATGGCGAGACGCGCTGGGTTTAGGTCCCAGTGGGCGCAAGCCCGTGAGGGTTCGAATCCCTCCGGCCGCACCGTGGCGCGTCGCGGGGCCCGCCCCGGACCGGCCGGCATCGGCCGACCGGGCGGGGTGCCCGTTCACCCGGTCCGCCCGTTCCCTCTCCGGCCCTCCCACGGCCGGAGACCGCGGTTTCCGGCCGTGGTCCGGCACCGTCGCGGACACGCCGCCCGCCCGGGGACGCCCCACCCCCGCGCGGGGGTTAGCGTGGGGCTGAACGGACCGCCCCGCCACCATCCGCCCCGGCGGCCGGGGCGCGGGCGATCCGCCGTCGAAACATCCGTCACGGAGGATGGAAAGCACATGGCAACCACGCGCACGGCGACCACCCAGTGGCAGGGCCCGCTCATGGGCGGCGCGGGCACCGTCGCCCTCGAGTCGTCCGGCCTGGGCACCTACGACGTCACCTGGCCCTCCCGGGCCGAGGAGCCCAACGGCCGCACCAGCCCGGAGGAGTTGATCGCGGCGGCCCACTCCTCCTGTTACTCCATGGCGTTCTCGCACGGCCTGGCCGGTGCCGGCACGCCGCCGGAGTCGGTGGAGACCCGGGCGGACGTCACCTTCCAGCCCGGCGAGGGCATCACCGGCATCAGGCTCACCGTCAAGGCGCGGGTGCCGGGCCTCTCGGAGGACGACTTCCGTAAGGCAGCCGAGGGAGCCAAGGAGAACTGCCCGGTCAGCAAGGCCCTCGGCGGGGTGGACATCACCCTCGAGGCCGAACTGCTCTCCTGAACCGGGCGTCCCGGGCTCCCCCCGGGGCGCCCGGGCGCGGGTTCATCCGGTTCCGGGCCCCGTCCCGGTCGTCCGCCGTCGCGGCGGCGACCGGGACGGGGCCCGGACCGCGAGCCGCCCGATGCCGCTCCCACCGCGGACCCGACAGCCCGAAGGCGGCGCCGGGGTCGGCCCACGGCAGGGCTCAGCCGTGCCGTACGGCGTCCACCGGTTCGCCCAGGGTGTGGCCGGGTCCGTCCGGGGAGTCGATCCACAACCACTGCCGCCGGCCCTCCACGGTCACCCCGAACCGTTCCGGGCCCGGCCGGTCCCGCTCGTCCCACACCCGGTACAGCCGTTCCACCTCCGACCACAGCCGGCGCGGCCCGCCCTCCGTCACCCTGCCGTCCCGCCCCAGGCGCGCGGTGGAGCCGTCCGCCCCGCGCAGGGCCACCGCCCCCGGCCCGGAACCCGGTTCGGGGTCCGTCCGCCACTCCACGCCCGGCTCGCACAGGTCCGCCCAGAAGCGGAAGTCCGGGTCGGTCGCCGCCCGGGGCGTCACCTCCGCCGGCCGGCCGGGATCGTCGGCGTCGGGCTCCACGGCCGGGGCCTCCGGCCGGCCGCGGTTGGTGCGCAGTGGCATGAACCAGGCGCCGCCCCGGAAGCGACCCTCCGCCCGGTCCGGCCCGGTGCGGCGCAGTTGGATCACCGCGTACCCCAGCGGCGCGACCAGCACGCCGTCCACCATGAGCTGACGCAGCCAGGACAACGGCACCGAGTCGATCCGACAGGTCGCGATGATCCGGTCGTAGGGTGCGCCGGTCGGCCACCCCATGGAACCGTCGGCGGTGACCACCCTCGGCCGACGCCCGGCGGCGGCCAGATGGGCCCGCGCGGCGCCGGTCAGCTCCGCGTCCAGGTCCACGCTGGTCACCAGGTGATCCCCCACCCGATGCGCCATCAGAGCGGCGTTCCAGCCGGTGCCGGTGCCGATCTCCAGGATCCGGGAACCGTCGCGCACCTCCAGGTCGTGCAACATGCTCGCCATCAACGAGGGCTGGGAGCTGGAGGAGACCGGCTCGCCGCCGCGCCGGTGGGTGACCAGGGCCCGGTCCTCGTGCACGCCGCGCAGCCACAGGTCGGGATGATCGTGGCGGTCGATCCGCAGCCCCGAGGGGTCGTAGTAGCGCGGCACGAACAAGTGCCGGGGCACCTCCTCGAAGGCGGTCCGCCAGGCGGGGTCGGGGAGGGCCCCGGCCGCGACGAGGGCGTTCACCAGGTCGTGTCGGAGCCGGGTGGCCTCCCGATCGATGTCGCGCTCGCCCCGGCCCTCGCCGATGGGTCCACCCATGGTCGCCCTCACCCTTTCCCGCGGTGTCTCTCCCGGCTTTTCGGCCGGTTGTTCCGACCATCCGGCGTTCCGGGCGGCCGTTCCGTGCGGTGGGTCGCCCGGAGCCCTCCGTCGATCCGGACGTCCCGTCGGGGCGCCCGCCCTCCGACGTGCCCCGTACCGCCGACCGGAGCCCCGACTTTCCCGGGCCCCTTTTCGAACCGTCCCACGAGCCGGCCGGGAACGCCGGCGGACGCGGCGGCCGGCGGCCCCGCCGTCACGCCGGGGGGTGAACCCGGGGCCGGCCGGGAGAGACTTCCGGCCCGTCCGCCCGGTCGAACGGCCCCGGGGTGAAGAATGGGGCGCATGAGTGTCGTGAAGATCAACGTGATCGAGGTTCCGGCGGAGCGGCGCGAGGAGTTGGAGCGGCGCTTCGCCTCCCGTGCCGGGCTGGTGGAGAACTCCGACGGCTTCGAGTGGTTCGAGTTGCTGCGCCCGGTGGAGGGCACCGACCGCTACCTCGTCTACACCCGGTGGCGCAGCGAGGCGGACTTCGAGGCCTGGATGAACGGTTCGATGCGGCAGGCGCACACCGGTGGCGGCTCCGGCGGCCCCGGTGGTGGGGGAGCCGGACAGGGCGGTGGTGACGGTGCCGGCGGGCAGCGGCCGGCGGCCACGGGGGCGACCCTGTGGTCCTTCGAGGTGGTGCAGCAGGCGGCCCCGGGCGGTTCGGCCGAGGATTCGGAGGCCACGAACGGCGAGGGCTGAGCCCGATCGCGACGGTCCGGGACGGGGAGCGTCCCCGCGCCGGACCGTCGCGGCCGGCGTTCCGGGACACGCCGGCGTTCCGGGACACGAAAGAGGCGGGTCCCGTGACACCCGAGGTGTCACGGGACCCGCCTTGTCGGTGCGCCGCCAGGGACTCGAACCCCGGACCCGCTGATTAAGAGTCAGCTGCTCTAACCAACTGAGCTAGCGGCGCCGACGCGGCCGTTCGTCCGGCCGACATCCACCATCCTACCCCGGTCCGGAGGTGCTACCGACCACGACGGGCCCGCCGTCCGACCGGTGCCCGGCCCCCGCCGATCCCGTCCCGGGGTCCTCCCCGGGCCCCGGGGCACGCCGCCGGACGGGTCACAGGACCAGGCTGAGCAGGGTCGGCGCGGCCTGCCGGTTCAGGGTCTCGGCGGCCTCCCGCAACCGGTATCCCTGGCGCAGCGGGAGGGAGAGCGCCAGACAGCCCACCGAGGCCCCGGCGGTCAGCGGCACCGCCGCGCAGACGGTGCCCACCGCGTATTCCTGGAGGTCCAGCATGGGCATGCTCGCCGGATGGTGGTCCAGGGTGGTGAGCAGGGCCCGGCGGTCGGTGATGGTCCGGGAGGTGAGGCGGGCGGCCCGGTGCCGGGAGATGTGGTCCCGGCGACCGTCGTGGTCGAGCTGGCCCAGCAGGCACTTGCCGATCGCGGTGGCGTGCGCGGCGGCTCGGAACTCCACCCACTGGTTGACCGCGGGCATCTCGGGCGTGGAGCTGACGTGCGGCACGATCATCTCGCCGTCGGCGTACCGGCCGATGTAGACGGCGGCGCCGACCTCGCGGCGCAGCCGGTCCAGGGACTGCCGGAGCTTCTCCTCCCGGGCGCGCCGGCGGTCACCACCGGAGTTGAGCAGGACCATGGCCTCACCGCTGGTCCAGCTGCCGTCCCGCAGTCGGTGGACGTATCCCTCCTGCTGGAGGAGGCGCAGCAGTTCCCCCAGACGGCCCGGCGGCAGTCCCGTGCGTCGGCCCAGTTCGGCCTCCAGCGCCCCCTCGGAACTCTCCGCGATCGTCTCCAGCAGGCGCAGCGCGTACCGGACGGAATGGAAGGGGGCGGCCACCCCGGACCTGAGCGCCACAGCGTCCTCCCTGGGGACTCGCGGTTATCCGCCGTGCCGATGACTGTCCACCAGATTAGCGGGCGATCGGTGTCCGGGGCACACCATTGGCACGGCTCACCGACACACGGGCCGGCGCGTCCGCCCGCCGGGGGCCGTGGTCCCCGGCGGGCGGACGCGGGGAAATCCCGCGTCGACGGGAGGCCGGCGGGAGATCGGGGGCGTCGACGCGGCGCTACTGCACGCTGCGCAGGAAGTCCCGGGTCCGCTGGTGGCCCGGATCGCCGAACAACTGCTCGGGCGGGGCGGCCTCCACGATCTTGCCCTTGTCGAACATCATGACGCAGTCCGAGATGTCCCGGGCGAAGGACATCTCGTGCGTCACGCACAGCATGGTGATGTCGGTGGTGTGCGCGATGTCCCGCAGCACGTCCAGCACACCCGCCACCAGCTCCGGGTCCAGGGCGGAGGTCACCTCGTCCAGCAGCAGCACCTTCGGCCGCATCGCGAGCGCGCGGGCGATGGCCACCCGCTGCTGCTGCCCGCCGGAGAGCTGGGTGGGGTACTTGTCCAGGTGCTCGGTCAGGCCCACCAACTCGATCAGGTCCCGACCCCGGGCCTCCGCCTCGTCCTTGGACATCCCCAGCACGTGCACCGGCGCCTCGGTGACGTTGCGCAGCACCTTCATGTTGGGGAAGAGGTTGAACTGCTGGAAGACCATGCCGATCTTCTTGCGGACCTCACGGGTGTGCTTCTCCCCGGCGGGCACCAGCTTCCCGCCGCGCTCCTCGTGGGTGAGGTGATCGCCGTCCACCGTGATGGTGCCCTCGTCGGGCTTCACCAGCGTCATCAGCAGCCGCAGGATCGTCGTCTTGCCCGACCCGGAGGGGCCGATCAGGGTGACGTGCTTGCGCGGGTACACCGAGAAGCACAGATCGTCCAGGACGGTCAGCTCCCCGAACCGCTTGGTGACGTCCTGGAAGCGGATCAGCTCCGGCCCGTCCTCGCGTCGGCCGTCACCCGCGTCCGGCGCGGCGACGGTCTTCGAGGTGTCGGTCCTCGTGGTGTCGACCTCCGGCCGGGCGGGGTCGTCCTGTGGGGTGCTCTGCGGGGTGTCCACCGTGGTCTCCGTGGTCGATCTCGGGTCCGTGGTCGTGCTCGGCCGGCTCGGCGGCGTCGTCGGGTCGGTGGGTGGCTCGGTCGGCGGCTCAGTGGGTGGCAAGACGGCGCTCCAGGGCTCGGATCAGCAACGAGGCCGGATAGGCGACCAGGACGAAGGCGATACCGACCACCGTGTACGGCTCCATGAAACGGAAGGTCTCGGTACCGAAGGTGCGCGCCTCCCCGAGCATCTCCATCAGACCGATGGTCGCGATCAGCGGGGTCTCCTTGAGCATGGCGATCACGTAGTTGCCCAGCGCCGGCACGCTGCGTCGGAACGCCTGCGGCAGGATCACCGACTGCCAGGTGCGGCGCGGCGACATGCTCAGCGCGTGCGCCGCCTCCCACTGGCCGACCGGCACCGCCTCGATGCCGGCCCGGTAGACCTCCATCGTGTAGGTCGAGTAGTGCAGACCCAGGCCGACGGCCCCGGCCACCATGACGGGAACGGTCGGACCCCACTCGGGCAGCACGAAGAACAGGAAGAACAGCTGCACCAGCAACGGAGTGTTGCGGATGAACTCGGTGAAGGCCAGCACCGGCCAGCGCACGAACGCCGGTCCGCGCACCGCGAGGGCCCACACCAGGCCCAGCGAGAAGGCGATCAGGGTGCCCCAGACCAGTGCCTGGAGGGTGGTCAGCAGACCACTCCGGAAGTAGGGCATGAAGTCGGCGACGACTCCCCAGTCCCAGTTCACGCGTTCACACCCCCCATCGCCCGGGTGTCACCGGCGGCACCGGGCGAACCCGCCCCGCGCTTGCGGAACAGCGGTACCCGTTCGGGCTCCTGTCCCACACCCTTCTTGGCCTGCCGCTCCACCACCCGCATCCCGCGGGTGATGGCGAAAGCCAGGATGAAGTACATGACCAGTAGCAGCGTGTAGACCGGCGCGTTGTCACCGGTGGAGAGTCGGATCACATTCCCCGCGAAGGCGAGGTCGGAGACCGAGATCACGGAGACCAACGCGGTGCCCTTCATCAACTCGATGGTCAGCGCGTTGAGCGGGGCCACCATCTCCGGCCACGCCTGCGGGAACTCCACCCGGCGAAGGCGCTGCATCGGGGTGAAGCTCAACGCGATACCGGCCTCCCGCTGGGCGACCGGCACGGAGGCCAGCGCCCCGCGCACGATCTCCGAGCCGTAGGCCCCGTAGGTCAGGCCGAGCGCCAGTACACCCGCCCACATCGCCACCAACTCGTAGCCGAACATCAGGGGGAAGGCGAAGGCGAACCAGAACAGCATCACCAGGGCGGAGGTGCCCCGGAAGATCTCGAAGTAGGTACCGGACAGGAAGCGCACGATCCACAGCCGGGAGGTGCGCAGCGTGCCGATGGCCAGGGCCACGGCGAAGGCCAGGGCGGCGCTGAAGATCGTGACCTGCACGGTCACCCACAGCCCCGGCAGAATCCAGCTGGTGAACAGACCCCACGTCATTCCGAGCACAGCTCCTCTGCGGTGAGATCCGTCATGTCCTCCTCGGTGAAGCCGTAGGGCTCCACGAGCTCCAGCAGTCGACCGGTCTCCTTGAGGTCGTGCAGCTCGGCGTTGAACGCGTCGCGCAGCGCCGTCTCGTCGGGGCGGAACGCGAAGCCTCCGGCGCCGAGCTGCTCCTCGCCGTCCACCACCGGCACGAACGGCTCGGTGGCCTCCACACCGCTGTCCTCACGGACGGCGGCGGTCATGGTCGGGGCGGTGCCGAAGAAGGCGTCGATCCGGCCGTGCCGCACGGCGTTGAGGCCGGCCAGCTGGTCCGGGTAGGTGCCGATGCTGCCCGGGTCCACACCGTTGCCGATCGCGTAGTCGCGCTGGAACCAGCCGGGGCCGGTGGCGGAGGTCGCGCCGCTCTCGGCGAGCGAGGCGTAGTCGGTGATGCCCAGCGGGTTTCCCTCGGCGACGATGAAGGCGTCCTTGGCGACGTAGTCGGGGTCGGAGAAGATCACCTGTTGGCAGCGCTCGGGGCTGATCCACATCCCGGCGGCCACCACGTCGAACTGGCGGGCCCGCAGACCGGGGATGAGCGAGCCGAACTCGGTGAGGACCGGCTGGAAGCGCTCGATGCCCAGCCGGCCGAAGATCTCCCGGGCGATGGCCGGGGACTGCCCGGTGAGCGAGCCGTCCTTGGCGTCGATGTAGGAGTACGGGATCTCGCTGGCGATGCCCAGCCGCACCACGCCCTGCGCGCGCAGCCGTTCCAGCGGATCACCGCCCTCGGGGTCGATCCGGGCGCACCCGGCGGCGCCGGTGATGCCGAGGAGGCCGAGCGCGGCGGCCCCGGAGAGCAGGGTGCGGCGGCTCGGCCCGGCCGGATCGGGGGACATCGGGGACGGTGGCGGCCCGGCGGCGTCGGTCGGTGGACCCGACAGCGGACCGAAAAAGGGTCGGCGTCTGCGTCGTGAACGAACCATGGGCCGCCGGTTACCCGATTTTCGGACTGTCATGCGGATCGATTTCGGTCCGAGACCCAAGAGAACCGGAAGCGAATCATCCGGGTGGCCCGGGGACGCGCGCGGCGCTCCCGGGTCACCATGGGCGTGCCGGACGATCACGGGGGCCCCGCGCGCCCCCGACGACCGACCGGCCGACCCGGCCCGTTCAGGGCCCCATCACCCCGTCCCGGGAGGAACATGTCGAGCGCGACCCCCCACCCGACATCCCAGCACCCGACCCCCGAACCCGCCGAGCGGTTCGTCACCGTGTCCCTGGACCGCCGCGGCGTCAGCTGCACGGCCCGGCTGCTGACCGAGAAGGCGCCGCTGACCTGCGCCGCCGTATGGGAGGCGCTGCCGCTGTCGGGAGACGTCTACCACGCCAAATACGCCCGCAACGAGATCTACGCGCTGCTCTCCCCCTTCGCCGGGGAGGAGCCCCCGCTGGAGAACCCCACGGTCACCCCGATCCCCGGCGACCTGTGCTACTTCACCTTCAGCGAGACCCAACTCAACACCGGGTCCTACGGCTACGAGAGCCGTGCCGGCCACCGGGGACGGCCCACCGTGGTGGACCTCGCGCTGTTCTACGAACGGAACAACCTGCTGATCAACGGTGATCAGGGATGGGTGCCGGGCATCGTCTGGGGCGCGGTGGTGGACGGGCTGGACCGGATGGCCGACGCCTGTCAGGACCTGTGGCGTTCCGGGGCCCGGGGGGAGACCCTCTCCTTCGCCCGGGCCTGAGTCGGCTCCCGCCGGGGCGGGGGCCGGATCGGGATCGCCGGGGCGGGGGAGTCCTCTCCGGCCCCGGACCGACGCGCGGCGGTGCCGGCCCGGGCCGGGGTGACTCCGGCGGTGCGATCCGGCACCCGGCGGTGCCGGGGCCCCGGGCAAGGGGGCTCCAAGGGGGCGATCCGGTGGCCTCGATCCGGCCCCGGCCCCGGCCCGGTGGTGCCGCGTCGGTGGTGTCCACACGGCGGTGACGGCCCCGTCCCGGCGGCCCCGCCCGGGCGGGGCCGTTTCGGTGGCATCCGTCCGGGGGGCCGGTACCCGACCCCGGCCGGCTCCGATCAGGCTGTACGAATCCGACCGGCGGGGCCACCGGTGCCGTCCGCCGTCGGCGGTGCCGGCGGCGGGATCCGGGGCGTGCCGGCGAGCTCCATCGCGTGCGCGATCCGCAGCACCGACGCGTCCTCGTGTCGCGCCGCCACCAACTGCACCCCGATCGGCAACCCCTCTTCGTCGGTACCGAACGGCAGGCTCGCGGCGGGCTGTTGGGTCATGTTGAACGGATAGGTGAACGGCGTCCACTCCGTCCAGCGCCGCAGTCCCGAACCCTCCGGCACCTCCCGCCCGAGGCCGAAGGCGGTGATCGGCAGCGTCGGGCACAACAACAGGTCGTACCGCTCGTGGAAGCGGCCCATCTCCCGGCCCAGCGCCATCCGCACGTCCACCGCCGCCAGATAGTCCAGGGCCGAGTACCGGGCGCCCTCCGCGCAGATCTCGCGCAACCCCGGGTCCATCCGCTCCCGGGCCGTGCCCCGGATCGGTCCGGTGGCCCGGGCCGCCCCGCTGAACCACAGTGTCTCGAAGGCCGCCAGCACCTCGTCCACCGGTCCCAACGGCGGGTCGGCCTCCTCCACGTCGGCGCCCAACTCCGCCAGCAGGTCGGCCGCGCCGCGCACCGCCGCGGCGACCGCCGAAGCGACCGGCGGGCCGTCGCCGGGGCCGGAGAGGGTGGGGGAGACGGCGACCCGCAACCCGGCCAGCGGGTGCGAGGGGGTGGTGTCGGCGGGCGGCTCGAGGGCCGCCCGGTAGCCGGCGGGCGGCGGTCCCAGATGCGACCAGTCCCGGGTGTCCGGCCGGCCGATGACGTCCAACAACGCGGCGGCGTCGGCGGCGCTGCGGGTCATCGGGCCCACGTGCGCCAACGTCCCGAAGGCGCTCGCCGGATACAGCGGGACCCGGCCGTAGGTGGGCTTGAGGGCGAAGACGCCGCAGAAGGAGGCCGGGATGCGGACCGAGCCGCCGCCGTCGGTGCCCAGGGCCATCGGTCCGGCACCGAACGCCACCGCGGCGGCGGCCCCGCCGCTGGAACCCCCGGCGGTGCGATCGGGGGCGTACGGGTTGCCGGTGGCGCCGTGCGGTGGACAGTCGGTGACGCCCTTCCAACCGAACTCCGGGGTGGTGGTCTTGCCGAACAGCACGCAGCCGGCCTCGCGCAACCGCGCCACCGAGGGGGCGTCCTCGGCGAACGGTCCGGTGGGTTCGATGGCGGCCGAGCCGCGCAGGGTGGGATGGCCGCGCTGCAGCAGGATGTCCTTGACGCTCGCCGGCACGCCGTCCAGCGGGCCGAGCGGTGAGCCCGCCGCCCAGCGCGCGGCCGACTCCCCGGCGGCGTCCAGGGCCCCGTCGGCGTCGATCAGGACGAAGGCGTTCACCACCGCGTCGATCGCGGCGGCGCGCTCCAGGACGGCCAGGGTGACGTCCACGGGGCTGAGGTCACCGGCGGCGTAGCCGGCGGTCAGCTCGCCGGCGCCGAGAAAGGTCGGGTCGGTCACGCGGGGGTTCTCCGTTCGATGGGGACGGGGTGGAGCCGGGAGAGGGGCGGGGGATGTGGTGTCGGGGGCGGGGTCCGACGGCGATGTCGGGACCGGGACGTTCGGGGACGGTGGCGGAGGACCGGGGGAGGGCCGGAGCACCGGAGCCCCCGGGTGGGAGCCGGTCCTCGGGCCGCTGTCCCCGCCCCCGCCCCGACCGCCCGGCGGCCCGACGCCGGGTCACCCCCCGGAGGGGTACCCGAGCCGCTTGTCCACCGTGTTCGGCGGCTCCCCGCCCGCCGCCCACACTTCGAAGGCGTCCTGGAACCGGTCGGCGAGATCGTCGTGCCAACCGAGGGTGTCACCGCTCATGTGCGGGGAGACCAGCAGCCCCGGCGCGTCCCACAGCGGACTGTCGGGCGGCAGCGGCTCCTCGGCGAAGACGTCCAGCGCCGCCGCGGCCGGCCGACCCGCCCGCAACGCCTCGAGCAGGTCCTTCTCCATCACGTGTCCGCCGCGCCCGATGTTGACGAAGCAGGAATTGGGCCGCATCCGGGCGAAGGCGTCGGCGTCGAACATCCCCCGGGTGGCGTCGGTGAGCGGCGCCGCGCAGATCACCCAGTCGGCCCCGGGCAGCAACCCGGGCAGCGCTTCGGCCGGATGGATCCGGCCCACCTCCGGGTCGTCCTCGCGCCCGCGTCGCCCCACCACCTCGGCACGCACGTCGAGTGCGCCGAGGACCCGCGCGATGCGCCGCCCGATGGGCCCCGAGCCGACCACGACCGCCCGGGTACCGGCGACCTTGCGGGTCTCCCGGTGCTCCCAGCGGTGTTCGCGCTGGCGCCGCCAACTGCCGGGCAGATCCTTGGCGACCGCGAGCACGAGCCCCGCCACGTACTCGGCGATCGGCCCGTCGAAGACACCCCGGGCGTTGGTCACCACGGTGTCCGACTCGACCAATTCGGGGAAGAGCAACCGGTCCACGCCGGCGCTGGCGGTGTGCACCCAACCGGGACGGGGGCCGGGACCGGGCCAGCAACGCCGCACGGCGTCGGAGGTGAAGTCCCAGACCAGCAGCACGTCGGCGGCGGGCAGGGCGTCGGGGAGTCCGGCGGCCTCCACCCGGGTGATGGTGGCGCGATCCGCGAGGCGGTCCAGGCGGGGCGCGGCCGACATGCCGGGCCCCTCCAACACGACCAGTCGCGGGAGTCGTTCGGAGGCGGGTGCGGCGGCCGGTGCGTTCCTCACCCGGGTGGGGGAATCGGTGGAGGGGGAAAGTGGCGCGGAAGCGGGTGACGACTCGCTTGACATGGTGGGGAAACCGTTTCGCAATCGCTGGCTGTTTCACTGACGGGAACACCGGCCGGAAGATCATTCGTGATCGTCGATCCTCCGTGCCGAGCGGGTCGAATGTGCGGATCGTGCGGCGGACTCGTACCGGTGTTCCGGCTGGGCGGAAAACCGCCCGTTCGCCGGTGGATTCCGGGATTGACCACGGTAGGGACCGGAAACTACCGTCGTCAATGAAGGCATCCTTCACGGCGTTCCGGTTCGGTACTCCGGTAGTCGGCCGCGTTTTCGTATCACCCCGTACCCCTTCTCGCGGCACCGATCGTCCCGGCACGCCCCACCCCGACCCCTCACCCGGCATCGCGACACATCGTTTCGTATCGCCCCGCCGTTTCTCACCCTCGCCACACTCCGGCCTCGCCATCGCTTTTCGAATTCCCTCCGGCCGGAACGGCTCGCCCCGTTCCGAGCCACCCCTACGTTCCCAACCCGGGGGTCCCACCATGGATGTTTCCTTCGTCGGTGGTCCGTCACGACAGCGCGGGGTGGGCGTCGTCGCCCCGTTCGACTTCGCCCTGGACCGGGAGTTGTGGCGTTGGGTGCCCGACGACGTGTCCCTTCATCTGACCCGCACCCCGTTCGTGCCGGTCGAGGTGAGCCTGGACCTCGCCCGTCTGGTCAGCGAGCACCGCACGCTCTCCGACGCGGTCCAGGCCCTGAGCGCGGTCGGCCCCGAGGTCGTCGCCTACGCCTGCACCTCGGGCAGCTTCGTCGGCGGCACGTTCGGCGAGCGCGCCATGGTCGCCGCGATGGCGCAGGCCGGGGCGATGCCGGCGGTCACCACCTCGGGCGCGCTGCTGATGGCGTTGGAGGAGTTGGGGGTGCGCCGGGTCGCCGTGGTGACCCCGTACACCAAGTCGGTCACCGACTCGCTGGAGACGTATCTCGGCGAGGGCGGCATCATCGTCAGCGGACGCAGCTACCTCGGCCTGACCAGGGAGATCTGGCGGGTCGGCTACCGCTCGGTGGTGGACATGGCCCGCGAGGCGACCCTCGAGCGGCCGGACGCGCTGTTCATCAGCTGCACGAACCTGCCCACCTTCGACGTCATCCCGCAGTTGGAGGCCGAGCTGCGGATGCCGGTGCTCTCCGCCAACCAGGTGACCGTCTGGGCCGCGCTGCGCCGCATCGGCAAGGAGGCGGTGGGACCGTACCAATCGCTGCTGGATCCGGTGGCGAGACGGGCGGTGGCGGCGATGGCGGCGGCACCGCCCCCACTGCCCCCCGTGACGCGCCCCGGGGACTCCCGACCGGGCGTTCCCGGGGTCGCGGCGGCGATGGCCGGGACACCGATCCCCTCACCCGCCGAGGAGGGGGCGATCGGGGAGCAGTCGGTCGAACCCCTCTTCCCGGAGGAACCCGGCGGGGGTCCGGGGGCCCTCTGACCGGCCGGAGCCGGGGCGGCGACCTCGGGGGCGCCCCACCCCGGACGGGGCGAACGAGCGAACCACAGTGCGCCGGGGCGGACACCGTCCCGGCGCCACGTCACGAGCAGGAGGACATCACGCATGGAGTCGGTCATCCGGGACGGGACCGCGTCCACCACACCCGCCGGGGCCTCCCCGGTCGCCCCCGGGGCGGCCGTCGAGACGCCGGTGGAGGTCGTGCCGCCGGACGAGGTGGGAAGCGTCGGCTTCCTCTACCCCGGTTACTCGGCCGAGGACGACGTCCCCCGCATGGAACGGTTGCTGAACGAGGCCGGCGGCAACGTCGCCCTGCCGCTGGAGCACACCGACATCGGCACCGACGCGCACCGGGTGGACGCCCTCCTCGAGATGGGCGCCGCGCACCGGCTGCGGGACGGCGCGGAGGTGCTCCGCGAGCGCGGCGCGCGGGCGGTCATGTGGGCCTGCACCAGCGCCAGTTTCGTCTTCGGCTGGGAGGGCGCGCGGACCCAGGCCGGGGAGCTGTCGCGGATGGCCGGGCTGCCCGCCTCCAGCACCTCCTTCGCGTTCGCGCACGCCGCCCGGCACATCGGCGTGGAGCGGGTGGCGATCGCCGCCACCTACCCGGAGGACGTGGCGCTGCTGTTCGGGGAGTTCCTGAACGCGGCGGGCATCGAGGTCACCCGGGTGACGCCGGCCGGGATCATCACCGCCGCCGAGGTCGGCACCTGGGGCCGGGCACAGGTAACCGAGTTGGCGCACAAGGGCGACGATTCCGACGCGCAGGCCGTCCTGCTGCCGGACACCGCCCTGCACACCGTCTCCTGGCTGCCGCAGCTGGAGGACGAATTGGGTAAACCGGTGCTCACCGCCCACCAGGTCACGGCCTGGGAGGGACTGCGGCTGATCGGGCGGACGGTGCGCTGCCCGCGCCTGGGCGGCCTCTTCGCGGGTTGATCCGGGGACGGGCACCGACCGGGGACCGGTACGGGGCTGTCGGGCCGGGGCGTCACCGTGCGCCCCGGCCCGACGAGCCCGTACCCGCGCCGGGATGCCGGGGCGCGGTGGTCGGGGTCCGGTCCTCCCGGTCGTGCCGGCAGTGCCGGCGGGAGGGGGTGTCTCCGTCGTGTGCCGGCCGCGCCGTGCCCTCGGGGGCCGGTGTCCGGACGGCTCCCGTCGGTCGGGGTTCCCGCCGGGTGTCGGGTGCGCCGTGCTGTCGCCGTCGCCGGGGCGATGACGGCACGGCCGGGGCGGGCGGTCGTCCCCGTGCGGTGACCGCTCGGAAGGGACGGTCGTCCTTCCGGGGAGCGTGCCGTGCCGTCGGGGTGCCATCCCCGTAGCCGGTGCCGGCCGTCCCGCTCGGGGCGGGCGCCGTACCGCCGGCGGCAGGACGCCCGCCCCGGTTCGCGGCGGGCCGGGGCGTACCGGCTGTCGGCCCGCCCGGTGGGTTCGTCGGGCGGACCGTTGCGCCGAACGGGGCGGCCGGCGACCCGAGCGGACCACGCCGGCGGGGCACCGCCCCGGCTCCGGGCGCAGGGTGGGAACACCCGATCCCCGGCCCGCGGGAGGTGAACCCCGTGCGCTCCCGTGCACGCCCGGGCGTGAGCCCCGCCCGCCCGGGCCCGGCGGGACCTCCGTCCGCCACCCCGCGTTCCCCGACTCCCCGACCGGCCCGTCCCCCCGGCCGCACCCGTCGCAGGGTGGCGACGGTGGCGCTCATCACGACCGTCCTGCTCGCACTCACCGGCCTGGCGGGCCGCCCCGCCGCCGACCCCGGCGCGGCGGGTTGCGCGCTGCCCCGCCACCCCGTGCACCACTCCCTCGGCGTCTCCTCGGGCGACGGCCCCGACCGCTCCGACCATCCGGCGGCGGTGGGGGAACCGGAGGCCGCGATGGTCTTCCTGTCCTTCCCGGATTCCGAGCCCCGCTCGGCCCCCGAGCGGATCGCCGCCTCGTACTTCCCCGTCACCGCCGACTTCCTGCACCGGGCCTCACACGGCCGTTTCCGGCTCGCTCCGGAGATCGACGACGCGTGGCTGCCCATGCCGAAGCCCTCCACGGCCTACGACATCGGCCGGGACTGGACGCCCCGGGGACGGGAGGCGTACGTGGGCGACGCCCTGGACCTGGTCGCCGACCACCGCCCCCACCTGGCCGGGGCGGACATCCTCTACCTGGTCGCGGACCCGAACGCGCCGGGGGTGGACGCGGACGCCACCAAGGTGGTCAACCTGAAGCACTCCATCACCGTGGCGGGCCACGAACTGCGGCGGGTGGTCACTCTCTTCGAGAGGGATCCGCCGGATCGTCTCGTCCTGGCCCACGAGACCGGCCACGTCCTGGGGCTGCCGGACCTCTACCACCGCCCGGATCGGCCCGGCGGGAACTGGGACCGGTACGTGGGCGACTGGGACCTCATGGGCAGCCAGTTCGGCCTGGCGCCCGAACTCTTCGGCTGGCACCGCTGGAAGCTCGGCTGGTTGGACGACCACCAGGTGGACTGCCCGCCCGTCGGTGGGGTCACCCGACACGCGCTGCGCCCGCTCGCCGCCCCGCCGGAGCCCGACGGCACGGGTGGGCCCGGGGCGGGGACCGGGGCATCGGGCACGGGGGACACCCGGATGGTGGTGGTGCGGACCGGCCCCTCCGAGGCGCTGGTCGCCGAGGCCCGGCTGCCGATCGGCAACGACCGGGACCTGTGCGTGCCGGGCGTGCTGCTGTACCGGGTGCGCTCCGACGTCGCCTCCACCCGGGGGCCGATCGAGGTGATCGACGGCCGGCCCGACAGCGCGGCCTGTCACGGCCGGTCGGTGCGGCCCGAGCTGGCGGACGCACCCCTGGACACCGGGATGACCCATCGGGACCCGGTCTCGGGGGTGCGGTTCGAGGTGGGGGAGCGGGAGCCGGGCGGCGGCTGGTGGCTGCGGGTGATCCGACCGTGAGGGCCCCGGAACGCGGGGAGCGGGAACGCCCGAGGGGCCCCGCCGTACGGCGGGGCCCCTCGATGTCGCGTGCGCCGCCAGGGACTCGAACCCCGGACCCGCTGATTAAGAGTCAGCTGCTCTAACCAACTGAGCTAGCGGCGCCTGGTGACAGGGAAGACTGTAGCACCCGGGGCGCGCGGGGCGAAAATCGATTCCGCCGCACAGGGCTGTGACCTGCGTCGCGACCCGGCCGCCGCCGCATGGCGCGGCGGTACGGGGGTGCGGGACGTCGGGGTGCGGGGAGGCCCCGATCCGCCCGGCGCGGTCACTCCTCCTCGTCCGGGTCGCCCCGCTCGAGCCGCCGACCGAAGTCCACCATCCGTCGCGCGTAGTCCTCGGTCCACTCCGCCCGTTCGGCCAGCGCCGCGTCGGTGAGCCGGTCGAAGCGGCGCGGATCGGTCAGCCGGGCCGCCGCCATCGCCTGGTACTCCACGGCCCGGTCGGCGGCCTCCCGAAAGGCGATCGCCAGGTCCGTCGCCCGTGCCAGCAGTTCCTCCGGGTCGGCGAGGGACTCCAGGCCGAAGAAGTGCTCGGCGTCCACGGACGCCATCGGGGGCTCGAAGGTCAGCGACGCCGGTTTGCGGAACCGGGGCCGTGTCGGTCGGGGCGTGGAACTCTCCGCCCTCTCACCGGGCTGGGTCACGGTGCGATCCGCCTCCTCACGGGGCTGCTGCGGTACGACCGCGCGGCGCCGCGTGGCCATCGGCCCGGGCCCCTCCGACCGGGGCCCGACATCGCAGTCTACGGCTCGCCCCCCGGCCGGCGGGAGTGCCGGATTCCGGTTCCCGGCGGGGCGGCGGGGCGGGGAACCCCCTCGTGCCCGCGCCTCCGCCATGGGTGATGATGATCGGAACGGCCCATCCGGTCGGCGGGCCCGGCGCGCCGGCCGGACGGGATCGGGGAACCGGGACGCGACGGACGGGAAGAAGCGATGACGGCACGCATCCTGCTGGTGCGACACGGACGGACCGCCTGGTCCGTGGCCGGGCGGCACACCGGCCGCACGGACGTCCCCCTCCTGGACGCGGGCCGTGCCGACGCCGAACGGCTGGGTGAACGGTTGCGTCGCCCCCCGTGGAACGGCCTGTCCGACACCGAGGTGTGGACCAGCCCTCTCTCCCGGGCCCGGGAGACCTGCGAACTGGCGGGCTTCGGAACCGGGGCCCGCCCCGTGGACGACCTGATGGAGTGGGACTACGGGGCCGAGGAGGGCCTGACCCCGGACGAGATCCGGGACCGGCGCGGCGCGGACTGGCTGATCTGGCGGGACGGCGTCACCGACGGTGAGACCCTCGCGAACATGGCCGAGCGGGCCGATCGGGTGGTCGAGGCGGCCCGGGACGGCGGGCGGGACGTGCTGCTCTTCGCGCACGGCCACATCCTGCGCACGCTGGGGGCGCGCTGGTTGGGCATGGACCCCGCCTTCGCGGCGCACATCCGTCTCGACCCGGCCTCCCTGTCGGTGCTGGGGTGGGCCTACGGGGCCCCCGCCATCGAGCGCTGGAACGACACCGGTCACCTTGGCTGACCCGCCCGGCCCCCGGCCCGACCGCGGGCGACCCCGGTGGTCGGGCTCCGGTGGTCGGGCCGGGTCGGTCAGGCCGGAGCGGTCCGGGGGGCCGGCGGTCGCAGGGTCCGGTACCGCTCGAGCAGCAGGGCCGGTTCCGGCAGTGAGCGGTGCGGCTCCAGCACCTCCACGGTGCGTCCGACGATCTCCCGGACCCGGGCCGAATGGACCCGCCCCAGCGAATCCACCGCGTCCAGTGCCGTGAGCGCCGCCTCGCGCGGCTCGCCGGCCCGCGCCAACTGCTCGGCGAGGGTGGCCGAGAACAGGGCGATGTTCCGGACGAAGTGCGGGTCCTGGAGTTCCACCGCCTGCCGGGCGGATTCCGCCGCGCGCTTCGGCTCCCCGAGCGCCGCCCAGCACTGCGCGCGCAGCCCGGCGAACTCGGCGTCGCCGAAGAAGGACATCCACTCCGGGTCCCCGTCCGTGCGGTCGGCACCCGGGTGCGCGGCCTCGGCGCCGGCGAGCGCCTCCTCGCAGGCACGACGGTCGCCCAGTCGGGCCCATCCCCCGGCCTCCCGGAGCAGGAGCAGGGCGCGCAGCCGTGGGGAGCACACCCGGCGGGCGGCCTGTTGCCCCGCCCGGGCGGCGCGAACCGCCTCGCGCGGTCGGTTCGCGTCCCTGGCCAGGAAGGCCAGATTGCAGAAGGCGTGCGCCTCCAGCGCGGCGTCGCCGGACCACCGGGCGCAGGCCAGCGCCTCGTCGTAGTGTTCGCGGGCCGTGCCGAGCCGGCCGGAGTCGTGGGCCAGCCAGCCGACCGAGATCGCCAGCTCGCCGGTGCCGGAGCGCAGCCGCTCGTCCACCGCCGGGTCCCGGGCGCCGGAGTCCACGAGTTCCCAGGCCAGGCGCAGCTGCTCGGCGGCCCGGCCGAGCAGGTCGCCGGCCCCCTGCCGGTCGTCCAGCAGACGGATCTCCCGCACGGCCCTCTCCACGGCGGCGGCGTCCGAACCCCCGACGCCGGCGGGGCCGGCCGCGGTCGCCCGGGCACCGAGTCCGACGACCCCCAGTGGGGCCAGGGACGCCACGGCGACCGGGCCACCGGTCATGAACGCACGACGCAGCACGTCGCTCCTCCCGTCCTCTCGCGGGTCCCCGGCGACTTCCCGGGAACCCGGTGGTTCCTCCGGTCCCGCCGGTGGCGGGCCGGGGGCGTCCCACCCGCGGTCCCGGTCCCGGGAGGCCCGGCCCCGCACCGACGCACGGGGTGAGAACCCCAGGTCGGTCAGATCCCGGCCGGGGAACATGTGCGCGAAGACCCGCTCGTAGGCATAGTTGGGGCAGCGGATCTCCCCGGACTCCACCCGTCCGATGTAGCGGGCGTCGCAGGAGACGTGCTCGCCGATCCGCCGGGCGGCCCGGCGAACCTCCGAGGCGAACTCCCCCGGTGAGCGGCCGCCGCGCAACGCGCGGAAGACGGTGTTCGGTACGGGCGCCCTTCCGGCGGCACCGACGGAAGCTCTCCGTGATTCCCCGGTTGCGGATGGTTTCGACGCCATGCCCGGACGGTACCGTCCGGGCGGAGCGGGGAGGAGTCTGTTTTACTGCCAAATTTGGTGACAAGGCGGACATCCGACTCGTAATTCGCCATGAAGCGCCACCCTTTACGGGGTCTTCGAGCCGTAGCCCTTGACGCCGGCCCGCGTTGTACGGGGTGAAACGGGCGCCCGGGCCGTGGGCGCCCGGACGGCGCGAGGAGGCCCCCATGCTCGATCACCGTCCGGCCGGTACGGCAGCCGGTCACCGTCCTTCCGGGACCGTGCTCCGACACCCGTCAGACCCGCCCGCGGAACCGTGCCCCGGGCACGGCGCCGCCGTGTCCGGCACACGGTTCCGCCACGCCCCGGCGGCCGACCACGACCTGGTCACCGTCCCCACCCGCACCGGTCTGGAGGCGGTGGACCTGCTCAGGCTCGGCGAGGAACTGGGGCCCGTCCTGTACGACGCGACGGGCGGGACCCTCGGTTTCCTCGTTCCCCCGGGCACCGCCGAGCGATGGGAACTGCCGGGCAGTGCCTGCGCCCCGGCCCCGGTCCCGGGAGCCGACCGGCTACCGGCCACCGGCACCGGCTGGTTGATCGCGCCGGAGGGCGCCGGCTCGGGAGCCACCTGCCCGGACCGCCTCCGGGAGGCCCTGCGCCGGGCCACCCGCACCCTGGACGCCCTGGACCGCTGCCGGCACTGACCGTCGGCACCGCGCGTTCCGTGTACCGGCGCGCCTCCCCGGGTTCCGGTGCGTCCCCGCGCCGTTCCCCCGGCCGCACGCCCGGGGCACGCCCCGGCCCCGCGCGGTCGGCGCCACCCGCTCCGCCTCCCCACCCCGAGACCCGGCCGGCCGCGGCGACGGTCCGGGACCCGGCGCGCCGTTCGTCCCCGACGACCCGGCGCCCCGGTCCCGACCGTCGCCGCGGCCGGCCGGACACACCGCCGCGCGGCACCCGCATACTGGTCCGATGGCAGCACGACGCGGCGGAACCGGCGGCCGACGCCGGCGGGGGAGCGCCCCCGGTGGATCGACCGGCCCGGCCGAGGCGGGCACCGCGACCGGCACCCCGCCCGACGGCGCCCCCGTGGCCGGCGGCCTCGCCGTCCTGGTCCCGGACCCCGACCGCCCCCGCGCCCGGGAACTGCGGGTGGACGGCGCCCCGCAGTCCCACGTCGATCCCGACGACCCGCACCGCCTGGTCTTCTCCTATCAGCGCCGACTCGGCCACGTCATAGACCTCGCGGCACCGCCCGGCCGGCCCCTGGACGCCGTGCACCTGGGCGGCGGCGCCCTCACCCTGCCCCGCTACCTGGCCGCCACCCGCCCCCGATCCACCCAGCAGGTGGCCGAACCGGACGTGCGACTGACCGAGTTCGTCCGCGAACACCTGCCCCTGCCCCGGGGCGCGCGGATCCGGGTCCGCGCGCTGGACGCCAGGGAGTTGCTGGAACGGCTCCCGGAGAACTCCGCGGACCTCGTCGTCGCCGACGTCTTCGACGGCGCCCGCACCCCCGCCCACTGCACCGGAGTGGAGTTCGTCGACGCCGTTCGCCGGGTGCTGCGCCCGACCGGGACCCTGGCCGTCAACCTCACCGACGGCCCGCCGTTGACCCACCTGCGGGCCCGGGTGGCGGCGGTGACCGCCCGGTTCGCCGAGGTCTGCCTGGCCGCCGAACCGGCGGTGCTGCGCGGCCGGCGGTTCGGCAACGCCGTGCTGGCGGCGGCCGACGTCCCGCTGCCCGTGGCCGAGTTGTCCCGACGCAACGCCGCCGGGCCGACCGCCGGGCGGGTGCTGTCCGGAGCGGATCTGCGGGACTTCCTGGCCGGGGCCCGCCCGCTGACCGACGCGGACGCCGCCGCCTCGCCGGCCCCGCCGCCGGGCACCTTCGGCTGACCGCCCGAACCGGTCGGCGTCCGGAGCGGCGGGTCACTCCTCGTGCAGGTCGATCCGGGGCGGGTGACCGTTCCAGACACAGAACACCGACAGCGAGCGGGAGGAGGTGGAGAAGGTCACCCGGATCCACACCTCGTGCGACCAGGTCTGCATCTCCCACCCCGGCTCGGGGGTGGCGGAGACCAACTCGCAGGTGGCGGGGTGCAGGTCGAAGACGACCCGGCCGCCGTCGGTCTTCACCGAGCGCACCGAGCCGTGGTCCGCTCGCTCGACCCCGTCGTCATCGGTGCCGGAGGCGCCGTCGTCCTCCCCGTCGCCGGAGGAGCGCCCGTTGTGCGAGGCCCCGGTCGCACCGGTACCCCCGGTTCCCCCCGAATCCCGCCCCTCATCGTCACCGGGGCTTTCGTCCTCCCCGGGATCTCCCCCCTCGCCATCATCCGACGGATCCGGTGAGGCATCGGCGGAGGGTTTGGGGCGATGGGTCGAGGAGGCGTCGGGATGGTCGTCACCGGCCTCCTGCCAGCGCGGTGGATCGGTCACCCGGGCCGCCTGCGGCGGATCGTAGACCGTCCCCCGGAGCACGGAACCCACCCCCCACCACGTGAGGGTCACGGCCAGGGCCGTGCTGACCACCCACGCGGCGGTGTGCACCAGATGACGTTGCATCCACATCACTCTAATGGCGTACGGTGCCGCGCATGGCACATGTGCTTGTGGTCGAGGACGATCCCTTCGTCCGCTCCGCTCTCATCCGGCATCTGACCGATGCCTCCCACACCGTCCGCAGCGTCGGCACCGCCCTCGAGGCGTTGCGCGAGGTGGCCCAACTCGACTTCGATCTGGTGATCCTGGACCTGGGGCTCCCCGACCTCGACGGGTCCGAGGCGTTGAAGATGCTGCGCGGGCTCACGAACATCCCTGTCATCATCGCCACCGCCCGGGACGACGAGACCGAGATCATCCGGTTGCTCAACGCCGGCGCCGACGACTACCTGGTCAAACCGTTCTCCGTGGACCACCTCTCCGCCCGCATGGCGGCGGTGCTGCGGCGCGCCGGGGCCGGTGGGCCGGCCGTCCCCCGCGACGGGGTGGTCCGGGTGGGCGGCCTGGTGGTCGACCCGCAACGTCGCCGGGCCCAGCTGGACGGAACACAACTGGACCTGACCCGACGCGAGTTCGACCTGCTGGCCTTCCTCGCCCAACGCCCCGGCGTGGTGGTCTCCCGCAAGGAACTCCTCTCCGAGGTCTGGCGCCAGTCCTACGGTGACGACCAGACCATCGACGTCCACCTCTCCTGGCTGCGCCGCAAGCTCGGCGAGACCGCGGCCCGTCCCCGTTACCTGCACACCCTGCGCGGGGTCGGGGTCAAGCTCGAGCCACCGGCGGGCACCGGACCCGGTGCCGAACCCGCCGCGCCGCCCCCCGACCGGGGTCGCTCCGCATGAGATGGGCCCTGGTGCGCATCGCCCTCGCCGTCACCTCCATGGTCGTGGTGGCGTTCGCGGTGCCGCTCGGCATGGTTATCCAACAGATGGCCAACGACCGGGCGTTGAGCAACGCCGAACGCCAGGCCGCCGCCATCGGTCCGGCGCTGGCCATCACCTCCGACCGGGACCAGCTCGAACGCGCGGTGGCCAGCACCGAGGCGGGGGCCGGGCAGCGCATCGCCCTGCACCTGCCGGAGGAGTGGTCGGAGAACCCCGGCATCATCGGCGGCTCGCGGGTCACGGGGGCCGACATCGCCGCCACGGTTCGCGACGGCCGCGCGGTGTCCCTCTCGGTGGACGGCGGTGTCGCCCTGCTCCAGCCGATCGCGGTGGAGGGCGGCATGATCGCGGTCGTCGAGGTGTTCGTCCCCAACGGTGAACTCTCCGCCGGCGTGGGCACCGCCTGGCTGGTCCTGGCCGCCGTCGGTCTGGCGTTGATCATCGGCTCGGTGGCCGTCGCCGACCGCCTCGGCCGCCGCATGGTGCGACCCGCCGAGGACCTGGCCGCCGCCGCCCGCCGGCTGGGGGAGGGCCGGCTGGGGGTACGCGTCCCCGAACAGGGGCCGGACGAACTGAGGCTGGCCGCCTCCGCCTTCAACGCCATGGCCCGTCAGGTCGCCGGACTCCTCGCCGGGGAACGGGAGATGGCCGCCGACCTCTCGCACCGCCTGCGCACCCCGCTGACCGTGCTGCGGCTCAACGCCGCCTCCCTCGGTGAGGGAACCGCCGCCGACCAGACCCGGCAGGCCGTCGACAAACTCGAACGCGAGGTCGACGTCATCATCGAGACCGCCCGCGAACACCGCACCGCGCTGCCGGAGGGCCGGGGCACCGTCCCGGTGGAGGACACCGACGTCGCCGAGATGATCCGCGAGCGCATGGACTTCTGGTCGGCGCTGGCCGAGGACGAGGGCCGGGAGGTCCGCACGGCGGGTCTGGACGGGTCGGCCCGGGTGCCGGTCCCCCGCACCGAACTGGTCGCGGCCATCGACGCGATGCTCGGCAACATCTTCCGACACACCCCCGAGGGCACCGCGTTCGCGGTGGACGTGCACAGCGGCGACGGCAGCAACGCGGTGATCGTGCTGGTCTCCGACGCCGGCCCCGGCATCCCGGACCCCGACGCGGCGCTGGCCCGGGGGCACGGGGACGGCGGACCCGGCTCCACCGGGCTCGGCCTGGACATCGTGCGCCGGGTCGCGGAGTCCACCGGCGGAGACGTGAGGGTCGGGCAGTCGGTGCTCGGCGGCGCGGAGATCCGGGTGTGGCTCTCCCGTGACGGGCGGGCCACCGGCCGGGACGGCGGACGGCACCGAGCCGTTCGTCGCCGCGCCAGAGCCTGACGACGCCTGACCGCCGTCGGGCGGTGTCGGTCGGCCGCGCGCCGTGGGGTGTCGCCACCGGTGCCCGATCCCGGCGGGCCCGCGACGCCCGCCCCCGCTGGGGAGCGTGGTCGCGGGCCGGATGCCGGCCGGTCCCGCCCGCTGCTCCCGCGCCGGGCCCCGGCGGGAGCCCGGCCCGGTCGTGGCCCGGCCCCCGCGATCCGACGCCGGGTCGCTTCCGAGACCCGCCGGACCTGCCCGGACCTGCCCGGACCCGCCGGACCGGACCGCCGATCCGACGGCACCGTCCCGGACGTGTCGAGGGCCCGCCCGCACCCTCCGGCGGGCGCGACCGGGCCATCGACATGTCCGGGCGCGCCTCGGCGTCACCCCGGATCGACACGACCGGCACGGCGCGGGATCGGGGAGGACCCCGCGCCGCACCCGTCGGGCCCGTGAGCGTTCACGGGACCACCCGGCCGCGGATCACTCCGGGGCCGGCAGCTCCCCGGTGGCGATCGCCTTCGCGTACCAGCGGGCACTGGACTTGGGCGTGCGCTGCAGCGTGTCGAAGTCCACGTGCACCATGCCGAACCGCTTGCTGTACCCGTAGGCCCACTCGAAGTTGTCCAGCAGCGACCACAGGAAGTAGCCGCGGACGTCGGCGCCCTGCTCCATCGCCGAGTGCACGGCCGTCAGGTGGTCGTGCAGGTACTCGATGCGGTCGGGGTCGTGGACCGCTCCCGAGGCGTCCGGCTTGTCGTCGAACGCGGCGCCGTTCTCGGTGATGTACAGCGGCACGCCCGGCGCCTCGCGGTGGAAGCGCAGCAGCAGCTCGGTCAGTCCGGTGGCGTCGATCGGCCACCCCATCTCGGTCTTCTTGCCGGGCTGTTCGAGGAACTCCACGTCCTCGGAGCCCACCCACGGGGAGTGCGTGGAGACGCCGTGACCGTCGTTCTTCGCGTTGGCCGAGCCCGGCTGGGAGGCGGAGACCAGCACCGGGTTGTAGTAGTTGATGCCGATGAAGTCCAGCGGCTGGTTGATGGTCGCCTCGTCGCCGTCGCGCACGAAGGACCAGTCGCTGACCCGGGCGGTGTCCCGGCGCAGGTCCTCGGGGTACGCGCCGTCCAGGAGCGGGCCGGTGAAGATGCGGTTCTGCAGGGCGTCGATGCGGCGGGCCGCGTCGAGGTCGGCCTCCGAGTCGCTCGCGGAGCGCACCACCGCCGGGTTGAGGGTGATGGAGCACTGGGCGTCGCGCGGCAGGACGTCGCGCAGCGCCTGCACGGCGAGGCCGTGGCCGAGGTTGAGGTGGTGCGCGGCGCGCAGCACGGACTCCGGCTCGGTGCGCCCCGGGGCGTGCACGCCGGAGCCGTAACCCAGGTACGCGCTGCACCAGGGCTCGTTGAGGGTGGTCCACATGCCCACCCGGTCGCCCAGCGCCTCACCGGCCAAGCGGGCGTACTCGGCGAACCGCTCGGCGGTCTCCCGGGCGGGCCAGCCACCGGCGTCCTCCAACTCCTGCGGGAGGTCCCAGTGGTAGAGGGTCGCCACCGGCGTGATGCCGCGCTCCAGCAGACCGTCGACCAGGCGTCGGTAGAAGTCCAGGCCGGCCTGGACGGCGGGGCCGCGACCGGTGGGCTGGACCCGGGTCCAGGCGATCGAGAAGCGGTAGGCGCCCAGGCCCAGCTCGCTCATCAGCTCGATGTCCTCCTGCCACCGGTGGTAGTGGTCGCAGGCCACGTCGCCGGTGTCGCCGGCGAGGACCCTACCGGGGGTGTGGCTGAAGGTGTCCCAGATGGAGGCGGTCCGGCCGCCCTCCCGGGCGCCGCCCTCGATCTGGTAGGAGGCGGTCGCCGAACCCCAGACGAAGCCGTCCGGGAAGGAGATTCGGTTACTCTCGGTCATGGAAGCGCTCCCATGCGTCGTATGCGAAGGATGTGGTGGTGCGGGTTGGTGCACGGGATCCACCCGGCCCGGTCGATCCCCCTCCGACCGGGCGCGCGGCTCGTGCGGGTGGGGTCGCGAGGGGCCGGCCCGGGCCCCGGCGCCGTCGCGCCGGGGACCCCGGTACCGGGGCCGGAGGGGGGCCGGGAGGCACCCGGCCCCCGGTGGTCAGCCCTTGATCGCGCCGTGCATGATGCCGCCCACGATCTGCTTGCCGAAGATGGCGAAGACGATCAGCAGTGGCAGCGTTCCCAGCAGGGCCCCCGCCATGATCACGCCCTGGTCCGGCACGTAGCCGCGTCCCAGGCCGGTGAGGGCCACCTGAACCGTCGGGTTCTGTTGGGTCAGTGCGATGATCGGCCAGAAGAACTCGTTCCAGGCCATCACGAAGGTCAGCATCCCCAGCACCGCCATGGCGGGGCGGGCGATGGGGAAGACCACGTGCCAGACGACCCGCAGGCTGTTCGCGCCGTCCACCCGGGCGGCCTCGACCAGTTCGGTGGGCAGCGCCTGCACCAGGTACTGCCGCATGAAGAACACGCCGAAGGCGCTGACCATCATCGGCAGGATGACCGCCTGGAGACGGTCGGTCCACTGCAACTCGGCGATCGCCATGTACAGCGGGACGACACTCAGCTGCGGCGGCACCATCATGGTCCCGATCACCAGCATGAGCAGCACGTTCTGCGCCCGGAACCGCAGCTTGGCGAAGGCGAAGCCGGCCAGGGTGGCGAACAGCACGGTGCTGACCGTGATGGTCCCCGCGACGAAGACCGTGTTGATCAGCGCGGTGCCCATGTTGGCGGTGTTCCACGCCTGGTCCAGGTTGTTCCACAGGTCTTCGCCGAACCAGAAGGGCGGCGGTGTCTGCGCGAGCCTGGTGTTGGTGGAGGACGCCGCGAACATCGTCCACACCAGGGGGAACAACGACCCGAGGGTGAAGACGATCAGGATGACGTAGGTGAGCCAACCGGCGTGCATGTGCCGGCCGGCGCCCCCGGCCCTGAGCCGTTTGCGACGGTGCGGAGCGCCCCCACCGGGGACGTCCGGCCGGGCGGCCGGGGCGGAACCGGGCGGTCGGGTGGCCGCTTCGGAGGAGATGGTCATGGCTCACGCCCCCTTGCTGCCGGTCGATCGGCCGATCAACCGGGCGAAGAACCAGTACACCAAGCCGATGATGATCAGGAGGATGAACATCGACCAGGCGATCGCCGAGGCGCGTCCGAGGTTGAAGTTCGTCCAACCCATCTCGTACAGGTACAGGCCCAGGGTCTGGTACTGGTTGTCGGCACCGCCGCTGGTTCCGCTGCCGAAGAGCAGAGGTTCACCGAACAGCTGGGTGGCGCCGATGGTGGAGACCACGACGGTGAAGAGGATCGTGGGGCGCAGCGACGGGATGGTGACGTGGAGGAACTGCTGCCACCGGGAGGCCCCGTCCAGGGACGCGGACTCGTAGAGATCCTTCGGCACGGCCTGCATGGCGGCCAGGTAGATCAGGGTGTTGTACCCGGTCCACCGCCAGATGACGATGGTGGACACCGCGATCTTGGCGGTCCAGGAGCCGGCCTCCCACTCGATGTTGTCCACACCGAACAGGCCCAGGAACCAGTTGATCATGCCGTAGTCGCGACCGTAGAGCATCGCGAACACCAGCGTCGCCGCAGCCACCGAGGTGGCGTACGGCGTGAGCATGGCCACCCGGAACATCATGCTGTTGCGCAGCTTGTAGTTCAGCAGATGGGCCAGGCCCAGGGCCATGAGCAGCTGGGGAACGGTGGCGATCACCCCGATGACGAAGGTGTTCGACAGCGCGTTCCAGAAGAACTCGTCGGTCAGCAGACGGCTGAAGTTGTAGAACCCCACCCACTCCATGTCCGTCGGCGAGTGCAGCGAGACGCGGTGCAGCGAGGCCCAGCCGGTGAACAGCAGGGGGAAGAGGCCGAAGGCCGCGAAGAACAGGAAGAACGGCGCGATGAAGCCGTAGGGGCTGAACTTGGTGTCCAGCCGGTAGCGCAGCGACCGGCGGCGGAGCTTCTTCTCCTCCGGCGTGAGCGGGGGCCCACCGCCGCGCTGCGGGCGCGGGGCCGCGCCCCCCTTGGTGGGGGGCGCGGCGCTGTGCTGTTCCGTTGCCATGGATGACTTTCCGGATTCGGGGTCAGTCCGCGAGGGCGTTGTCGACGGCCCGGACGGTGGCGTCCCACGCCTCGTCGGCGTCGGTGCCCTGCTCCACCCGCAGCACACCGTTGGAGAAGCCCTCCTGGATCACCTGGTCACGCGGACCGACGATCAGGGTCGGGATGTCGGCCGCGGCGGCGGTGAACAGCTCACCGATCGGGGCGTCCCCGAAGTAGCTGTTGGTGGCGTTCTGCACCACCTCCGACTCCTGGGCCTCGGCGGAGCTGGGGAAGCTGCCCCGCTCCGCGAAGAGCTTGGCCTGCTGCTCCGGCGCGGTCAACCAGGTGATCAGCTTGACGGCCTCCTCCTTGTTCTCGGAGGCCTCGGTCACACCGAGGAAGGAACCGCCCCAGTTGGCCGGACGCGGCGCGGCGGCCACGTCCCAGGCGCCCTCGCCCTCGCCGCCGGACTTGTCCTCGATGTAGCCGAGCATCCAGGCCGGGCAGGAGAGGGTGGCGAAGTCACCGTTGGCCATGCCCTGGTCCCACTCGGTGGTGAACAGGTCGTGGCGGGCGGTCAGGCCCTCTTCGGCGGCCTGGACGGCCATGTCCCAGGCGGTCCGCACGGCCTCGCTGTCCTCGTAGATCGTCTCGCCGGCCTCGTTGTAGTACCGCTCGGGGTAGCTGTTGGCGATGGCGCTGAACATGCCGGAGCCGGAGTCCACCCACTTGGCGTCAGCGGTGGAGTTCTCCTGGAACTCCTTGCCGGCGTCGATGTAGGCCTGCCAGTCGCCCTCCCACAGGGCGCCGACCTCGTCGCGGTCGGTCGGCAGGCCGGCCTCCTCGAACAGGTCCTTGCGGTAGCAGATGCTCATCGGGCCGATGTCGGTGCCCAGGCCCACCACGCGGCCGTCCTCGCCGGTGGCCTGGTCGACCTTCCAGGGCAGGAAGTGCCCGAGGTCCACGCCCTCGGCCTCGCTCAGGTCCACGAAGTAGCGACCGAGATCGTTGGCGATCTCGTTGATGTTCGCGACCTCGATGGCCTGGATGTCGCTCAGGCCACTGCCGGTGGGCAGACGGGTCAGCAGCGCGGGGTAGTAGTCCTCACTGCGCTGGGTGGAGTTCTGCTCGATGGTGACGTGCGGGTTGGCCTCCATGTACTCGTCGTACAGGCCGGCCTCCTCCAGACCGAACTGGCCGAAGACACCGATCGAGAGGGTGACCTCGCTCGGCTCGCCGTCGGCGTTGTCCCCGCCGCCGCCGGTGCCGTTGTCGTCGTCACCGTTACCGCCGCAGGCGGCCAGCAGGCCGACCCCGAGGGTGACGGCGAGACAGGTGCGCAGGGCCCTGCCCGTGGTACCGCGGGTGACACGCGGCGTTCTGGCGGTGTGGCGCATGTGGTCGTCCTCCTGGCGCACTGACGTTGCCTCTCCCGGTCGCTCTGCGGCGCGTGGGGGTGAACGGACCCGGGGCTCGGAACGTATGGGTTGTGTAGGGTTTCAGGTGGATGGGAGCGCTCCCAAACTTGATGAAGTGAAGAGTTCCCGGTCTGCGGGCGAGTGTCAAGGCATCCGGCTGGACGGAGTCGATTCCGTGATGTAGTTGGATCCCGGGGCGACAACAGGAGGAATCCGATGGCAGTCGGAAGACGTGGATTGGGAAGAGATGGAAGACCGACACTGGAACAAGTGGCGGTCCGGGCCGGAGTGGGGCGCGGCACCGTCTCGCGGGTGATCAACGGATCACCCCGGGTCAGTGACCGCACCCGCGCCGCCGTCGAGGCGGCCATCGCCGACCTCGGCTACGTGCCGCACCGCGCGGCCCGCGCGCTCGCGGCCAACCGCACCGACGCCATCGCGCTGGTGGTGCCCGAACCGGAGGCCCGGCTCTTCGCGGAGCCCTACTTCTCCGCGATCATCCGCGGGGTGAGCGCCGAACTGGCCGATACCGACTACCAGTTGCTGCTCACCCTCAGCCGCACCTCCAAGGAGCGGCAGCGCTTCGCCCAGTACGCGGCGGGCAACCGGGTGGACGGCGTGCTGCTGGTCTCCGTGCACGGCGAGGATCCGCTGCCCGAACTCCTCGGACAGCTCGGCATCCCCGCCGTGATGAACGGCCGCCGGTCCGCCGACGAGCCCTTCCCGCACGTGGACTGCGACAACGTCGGTGGCGCACAGCTCGCCGTCGAGCACCTGCTGGGACGCGGTCGGCGGGTGGTGGCCACCCTCACCGGCCCGCTCGACATGTACGCCGCCTGGTGCCGGCTGGTCGGCTACCGCGACGCGCTGGAGGCCGCCGGGCTGGAGTGCGACGAGACGCTGATCTGGCGCGGTGACTTCACCGAGGAGAGCGGCTACCTGGGGATGCGTGAGCTGCTGGACCGCCGCCCGGACATCGACGCGGTCTTCTGCGCCTCCGACCTCATGGCCGCCGGTGCCCGCCGCGCGCTGCGCGAGGCGGGGCGCTCGGTTCCCGACGACGTGGCGCTGGTCGGCTTCGACGACTCGGCCATAGCGCGTCACATGGATCCGCCGCTCAGCAGTGTCCGCCAGCCCATCGAGGGCATGGGGCGGGCGATGGCCCGCGCCCTGCTCGCGGAGATCAACGACGGTATGCCGATCCATCCGCAGCAGGTGCTGCCCACCGAACTGGTGCGGCGCGGCTCCTCCTGACGGGTGGCCGCCGGCCGGGACGGTCGGTGGTCGGATGTCCGTCGCCGGTCCGCTCCTCCGCAGGTGAACCGCCCTCGGCCGCGCTCCCGCCGTGCGGCACGGGTGGTACGGGCGATACGACGGCGCGGACGGCCGTGGTGCCCCGAGTGTTCCGACCTCGGCGGCCGGTGCTTCGGTACCCGGGTACCGGCTTGTGTGGGTCCCGGAGGAACGCCCCGACCGGGGGTGGACCGGAGCCGGAGGGTGCGCCACGCCCGTCACATCCGGCCGCGCCCGGGAGCGCTCCCGGGCGCGGCCGGGGTGGGCGGGAGGTCCGGTGCGGTGTCCCGCGCCGGACCTCCCACCGGGGTCCTCGTCGCCGCACGGCCGGCCGCCCGGCCGCGCCGTTTCCCGGGGTGCTCCCGTCCCACCCGCACCTGCTGCTTCTTCCGTACCGGTGGCGCTCGCGCGGCTCCTCCCATCTGCGCCGATCGTACGGTCCGGGGTGCCCGTGCCGTTCGGGGAGCCCGGCCGGGTTCCCGCGCCGGGCCCCGGGTGCCGGGACCGGCGTCTCCCGGTCGTGATGGGCCCCCGGCCCCGCTCCCCGGGCCCATCACGGCCCCGCCGGGCCCCGGGAGCACGCCGCCCGCCTGCCGGGGCCCGGCGCGGTTCCGCTCACCCGTCCGCCGCCGACCGGCCACCTCGGAAGCGCGTGGCGTGCCACTCGGCGACGGAGCGGATCGGGGCGACCGGAGGGGTCGGGGCCGACCGCCCGACGGGCCGGCGTCGGGCGGTCGGACCCGGCACCGACACCCCCGGGGCGACCCAATGCCCCACCCGGTGAAAAGAAACCGCGATAACCGCCTCGCGCGGAACTCCGGGTGATCTTCGAAAAGGATCCGCAGGAGTCCTCCGGAGCGGTCTCCTTTGCGTCGTTCCGACGGTCTTAACTGTCCGCTTCCGTGAGATTTTCTCTCTTTGTGACAGGCCCTCCGCGCGCCCCGGTGCGCACGGATGGTTTCAAGAAGTGAACACACGGTGCTCCGGCGCCTCCCTCGCGCCTTCGGTTCCGGATCGCATCGTCACCGCGTGTGGTGTAACAGTGGCGAATTATTCGATTCACGTCCTGTTGTCCATCGGTAACCGGTTGGATGCCGTTCATGGATCACCGGACACCGGGGCCCCGCCTCGGCCGAGCCCTCTCGGAAGCCGCGTACGCGGTCTGGGGGAAACACGACAAGGACACCGACGGATGGCTGCCGCTGTGGCGACACATGGCGGACAGCGGAGCCGTGGCCGGGCTGCTCTGGGACCACTGGGTTCCCGAGCAGGTACGGCGCCGGGTGGCCGAAACCCTTCCCGCCGGGGCCGACGACGCCCGTCCGCTGACCGTCTGGCTGGCGACCGTGCACGACATCGGCAAGGCCACCCCGGCCTTCGCCTGCCAGGTGGAGTCCATGGCCGATCGGATGCGCGCCCGGGGCCTGGCCACGCCCTCGCGCCCCGAGCTCGGCCGTGAACGCCGCCTCGCCCCTCACGCCACGGCCGGCCACCACCTGCTGGCCGAGTGGCTGACCCGGCACCACGGGTGGGAGCCCGACGCCGCCCACGCCCCGGCCGTGGTCGTCGGCGGCCACCACGGGGTCCCGCCCACCTACCACGACCTGCTCGAACTGAACCGCCATCCCCGCCTGCTGCGCACCCCCGGAGCGGAGGAGGTGTGGACGGCCGTGCAGCGCGAACTGCTGGACGCCGCCGCCCGGGACACCGGCGTCGAGCCCCGGCTCGCGGCCTGGAGGTCGCTCGCACTGCCCCAGGCGGTGCAGGTGGCGCTGACCGCCATCGTGATCGTCGCCGACTGGATCGCCAGCGACAGCGACCGTTTCCCGCTCTTTCCCGACGGGGGACGCTCATCGGCGGAGCGGATCGCCACCGGTTGGCGGGACATCTCGCTGCCCCCGCCCTGGCGGGTGGCCGCGCCGCCCCGGGCGGCGGGGAAGCTCTTCGCCGACCGTTTCGCCCTCCCGCCCGGCGCCGCGATCCGCCCCGTCCAGGAGGCCGCCGTCCGGCTCGCCCACGACCTGCCGGAGGCCGGACTGCTGGTGATCGAGGCGCCGATGGGGGAGGGCAAGACCGAGGCCGCGCTCGCCGCCGTCGAGATCCTCGCCGCCGGCTCCGGAGCGGGCGGTTGTCTCATCGCCCTGCCCACGATGGCGACGGGGAACGCGATGTTCCCCCGGATGACGGCATGGCTCGACCGTCTCCCCGATGATCGCGACGGTGCCGTCGGGACGCGCTCCGTCTTCCTCGCGCACTCCAAGGCGGCCCTCAACCCCGAGTGGGCCCGGCTGCCGAGCCGGACACCGGATGTCCCTGACGACTCGGACGACTCGGACGACTCGGGCGACCGCCGGAGGAGACCCGCAGACCCCGGCCCCGCGCCGGAACCCGGGACGGCCGATGCCGTCGACGGGCCCCGCGGAACCACCGGGCCCATCGTGCCGCGCGGGGTGGAACCGGACGGTGACCCCGACCGGCTCGGTTCGCGCCCCGCCGATCGCGCCGCCTCCGCCCGCCTCGTCGCCCACCACTGGCTCCGGGGTCGCAAGAAGGGCCTGCTCTCCTCCTTCTGCGTGGGAACGATCGACCAACTCCTCTTCGCCGGGCTGCGCGGCCGGCACCTGGTGCTGCGCCACCTCGCCGTCGCCGGGAAGGTGGTGGTCATCGACGAGGTCCACGCCTACGACGCCCACATGAACACCTACCTGGACCGGGTGCTGTCATGGTTGGGCACCCACCGGGTGCCGGTGGTGATGCTCTCCGCGACCCTGCCGCCCGAGCGGCGTCGGGAACTCGTTGCGGCCTACGCCGGGGGCGGCGCCGTCGGACCACCGCGTCCCCGCCTCGCACGCGCCGCTCGCCGCGCCCGGGCCGAAGCCCCACAGCCCTTCGCGGCCGTGGCGGAGGAGACCGCCCACCCGCTGCTGACCGCCGTCCTGCCCGGTGGAACCGAGGCCCGGGTGGAACGTCCGGCACCCTCCGGGCGCACCACCACGATCCGCGTCGAGCACTTGGCGGACGACCACGGGGCCCTCACCGACCGACTGGTGGAACTGCTGGCCGGTGGCGGGTGCGCGCTGGTGGTCCACAACACCGTCCGGCGGGTGCTGGCCACGGCCGACGCCCTCATCGCCCGATTCGGCGCGGACGCGGTCACCGTCGCGCACGCCCGTTTCGTGGACCTCCACCGGGCGGCCAACGACGCCGACCTGCTCGCCCGCTTCGGCCCGCCCGATCGTTCCCCGGCCGCCGAACGCCCCACCGGTCCGCACATCGTGGTGGCCAGTCAGGTGGCCGAGCAGTCCCTGGACATCGACTTCGACCTGCTGGTCACCGACCTCGCCCCGGTGGACCTGCTCCTCCAGCGGATGGGGCGGCTGCACCGTCACGAGCGCGGTGGCCCCGGACAGGCCGACCGCCCGGCCGCGTTGCGCGCCGCCCGGTGTCTGATCACCGGCGCGGACGGACTGTGCGATCCGACCGCCGCTCCCGAGCCACCGCGCGGTTCGGTGCTGGTCTACGGAAGGCACGCGCTGCTGCGTTCGGCCGCCGCGCTGTGGCCGCACCTGGTGGCACCGGACGGGGGCGGGGCACCGGCACCGATCCGGCTGCCCGCCGACATCGCGCCGCTGGTGCGGGCCGCCTACGGGGACGGGCCGCTCGGTCCGCCGGCCCGGGCGAAGGCGATGGACGAGGCCCGGGTGAAGCACCTCGCCCGTCTCCACGAACGCCGGGAACGGGCGAGGTCCTTCCTGCTGGCCGATGTGGCGTCCGACGGCACGCCGCTGATCGGTTGGGTGGACGCCGGAGTGGGGGACGCCGACGAGACCACGACCGGCCGCGCGCAGGTCAGGGACGGCGCGGAGTCCCTGGAGGTGCTGGTGGTGAGACGTCTCGCGGACGGCACCCTCGCCACCCTGCCCGGGGTGGGCTCGGACTCCCCGTCCGGGGTGCCGTTGCCGGAACACACCGCTCCCGACCGCGATCTCGCTTCCTCGATCGCCTCCTGCGGCCTCCGACTGCCACTCGAACTGACGAACCAATCGTCAATCGATCGAGTGATCTCCGAGTTGGAGGAAGCCTGCGTTCCGGCTTGGCAGACCCCTGAATGCCCCCTTTTGTTCGGGGAACTCCTATTGATCCTCGGCGAGGACTGTCGGACCAGCCTGTCAGATTTCGATCTCAGCTACTCCCGATCCCGTGGCCTCGAGGTGACCCCCCATGCCCAGTGACACCGCGGCGGCCGTCCCGGTCGCCACCCCGGCTCCCGCGTCCTCCCCACCCCCGCGCACCTCCTTCGACCTCCTCACCGAGCCCTGGATCCCGGTCCAACTCCTCTCCGACGGCACCCAACCGGAGCTTTCCCTGCCGGAGGTGCTGGAGCGCGCCCACGAGCTGCGCCGCCTGGTCGGCGATGTCCCCACCCAGGAATTCGCCCTGCTGCGCCTGCTCCTCGCCGTGCTCCACGACGCCGTCGACGGCCCCGGGGACCTCGCCCACTGGACCGAGCTGTGGAAGGCCGACACCCTGCCGCTCGACGACCTCCTCGACTACCTGCAGGAGCACCGCGAGCGCTTCGACCTCCTCCACCCGACCACCCCCTTCCTCCAGGTCGCCGACCTGCGCACCGCCGGGGACGAGGTCTCCCGCCTGGACCGGATCGTCGCCGACATCCCCAACAACGACCGCTTCTTCACCATGCGGGCCCTCGGTGCCGACCGCCTCGGATACGCCGAGGCCGCCCGCTGGCTGATCCACGCCCACGCCTTCGACCCCGCCGGTATCAAGTCCGGAGCCGTCGGCGACCCCCGCGTCAAGGGCGGCAAGGTCTACCCGCAGGGCATCGGCTGGACCGGAAACCTGGGCGGCGTCCACATCGAGGGCGGAGACCTGCGCCGTACCCTCCTGCTCAACCTCGTGGCCGCCGACACCACCAACCTCCGGATCAACCCGCCAGGCGAGCCGAACGAGGACCGCCCCGCCTGGCGCCGACCGCCCTGCGGCCCCGGCGCCGCCGACCCCGTCGAACTCTCGACCCGCCCCACCGGCGTCCGCGACCTGTACACCTGGCAGTCCCGTCGCGTCCGGCTGCGTCACGACGGCCGGGCCGTCACCGGCGTCGTCCTCGGCTACGGCGACCCCCTGACCGCCCACAACCGCTACGACCGCGAGCCGATGACCGCCTGGCGGCGCAGCCCCGCCCAGGAGAAGAAGCTCGGCCGGGAGGTCGTCTACCTGCCCCGCGTCCCCGACCCGACCCGTGCCGCCTGGCGCGGCGTGGACGCCCTGGTGACCGGGCAGACCCCGGGCGCCGAGCAGCGCGGCGAGGCCGCCCGCGTCGTGCGCCCCCGGATCCTGGACTGGGTGGCCCGGCTCGCCGTCCGCGGCCCGCTGCCCCCCGACCTGCTGGTGCGCACCCGCACCGTCGGGCTCGTCTACGGCACCCAGCAGTCCGTCGTCGACGAGGTCGTCGACGACGCCGTTCCCCTCCCCGTGGTCCTGCTGAACGAACCGTCCGACGAGGACGACGGCGTCCCGGCGCTCGGCCCCACCGCCGTGGACGCGGTCCGCCGCGCCGAGGCGGCCGTCACCGCCCTGGGCGACCTGGCCGCCGACCTCGCCGAGGCCGCCGGCGCGATCCCCGACGGCCCGAAGGCCACCGCCCGCGACCTCGGATTCGGTGAGGTGGGCCCCCACTACCTGCTCTGGATCGCGGCCCTGCGCCCCGGCGACGACCCCGGGGAGCGGTACGCGGCCTGGCAGCACACCGCCGCCCGGGTCCTGCGGGAGTTGGGTGACGACCTGTTGGCCGGGGCGGGCTCCGCCGCCCGTGAGGGCCGGGTGGTCACCAGCCGCGCCGGCACCGACGTGTGGCTGTGCGCCGACGCCGCCCACCTGCGGTTCCGCCGTCGCCTGCGCCGGGAACTGCCGCTCGCGTTCCCCCGGGACACCGATACCGCCCCCGATCCCGATCCCGACACCGGGGCCGGGGGCGAGGAGCTCGATCCGGGCCTCGATCCCGCCGGCCCCGGAAACACCCCGACCGCACCCGCCCACCCGAACCCGTCGAATGCCGAGGCCCCCGCATGACCGCGACCACCACACCGCCCCCGACACCCCCCGCCACCGCACCCCCGCCCGCCGACAAGCCGGCACGCCCCACCCGGTTCAAGTCGCTCGGGCCGGTCGGCCTCTTCGTGGAGGAGCGCGTCACGGACCTCCAGAAGGGCTACCTCGCCGACCGCGCCACCGCCGTCGCGCACCTCGCCCGACTGCGCCGGGGCGCCGGGAAGCTGCCCGAGGACGTCCCCGACCTGTGGGGCTTCTCCGGCGACCACCGGCTGTACCGGGCCCACCCCGCCGGTGACCCGGCCGGCGAGAGGGCGAGCGAAGCCGCCGAGAACGCCGCGCACCTCGCCCTCACCCTGTACGCCCTCCACCAGCAGTCCCACCGCGCCGATCGGATGCACCGGATCGACATCGAACTGGGGGAAGCGGTCCGTCGGCTGATGCCGTCCGACGGGATCGACGAGCCGATCCGACGCCGCTTCGTGCAGGTCGGCTCCTCCCGGAACGAGAAGGACCTCGCCTTCCGGCTGCGGGAGATCGTCTCCCTGCTGCGCCGGGAGGGCGTCCCCCTGGACTACGCCCTCCTCGCCGACCAACTGGAGGCGTGGCACTTCCCCCCGAGGCGGGCGAGGGTCCGGCAGGAGTGGGGCCGCTCCTTCCACGCCTGGCGTCCCCGCCGGGCGGAGGATTCCGGGGCCGGCGAGCCAGGGGACACCGCCCCCGACCTCCCCGCCCAGCCATCCGCCCCCGACCACTGAGTTCGCCACCCCTCACCGGGATCGGACACCTCCCCGTCCCACCTTGACCGATCCCCGGGGCCCGATCCCCGACCGGCCCCGCACCGGTGCCGGACACCGACGAGTAAGGACCACCACGACCGTGAAGCGCACCATCCTCGACCTGCACGTCCTCCAGAGCGTGCCGCCCAGCAACCTCAACCGCGACGACACCGGAGCTCCCAAGACCGCCGTCTACGGCGGCGTCCGCCGCGCCCGGGTCTCCAGCCAGGCATGGAAGCGAGCCACCCGCAAGGCGTTCACCGACACCCTCGACCCCGCCGAGCTGGGAGTGCGCACCAAGCGCGTCGCCGAACTGATCGGCGGACGCATCCGGGCCCTGAGCCCCGCCATCGGCGAGGACGACTCCCACCGCCTCGCGGCCGAGACCGTCTCCGCCGCCACCGGCACGAAGATCGAGCCGCCCAAGCGCAAGGCCGACAAGGCCAAGAAGGACGGCGCGCCCCCGCCCCCGCCCGAGTCCTCCTACCTGATGTTCCTCTCCGACCGGCAGATCGAGGGCCTGGCCGCCCTCGCGGTCGAGAGCGTCGCGGCCGGCACCGACATCAAGACCTTCCTCAAGGACAGGGAGGTCAAGGCCCGCGCCAAGAACATCGCCGACACCCGCCACTCCGTGGACATCGCCCTCTTCGGCCGCATGGTCGCCGACGGCGCCGACATCAACGTGGACGCCGCCGCCCAGGTCGCCCACGCCATCGGCGTGCACCCGGTCGAGATCGAGTCCGACTACTACACGGCCGTGGACGACGAGAGCCCCGACGACGAATCCGGCGCCGGCATGATCGGCACCGTCGAGTTCGACTCCGCCACCCTCTACCGGTACGCCGCCGTCGACATCGACCTGCTGCGCCGCAACCTCGGCGCGGGCCTCCGCCCCGAGGAGCCGGCCGGCGAACCGGTCAGGCGGGCCGTCGAGGCGTTCGTCCGGGGTTTCGTCACCTCGCTGCCCACCGGAAAGATGAACACCTTCGCCAACCAGACCCTCCCCGACGCGGTCATCGTCAAGCTCCGCGCCGACCGGCCGATCAGCTTCGTCGGCGCCTTCGAGGAGGCCGTCACCGACACCGAGGGGCGGGGCCACCTCGGCGAGGCCGCCGGTCGCCTCGCCTCCTACATCCCCGAGGTCGAGCACGCCTACGGTGCCGAGGAGGACACCGAGACCTGGGTCCTGCGCGTGGGCACGAACACGGCCAAGCTCTCCGGCCTCGGCACGGAGGTGACCCTCCCGGAGCTGGTCACCGCTGTCGGCGAGGCCGTCGCGACCCGCATGGGGCCCGACGCATGAGCGTGCTCCTCCTGCAACTGGCCGGGCCCCTCCAATCCTGGGGCGCCACGGCCCGGTTCGCCCGCCGCACCACCGAGAACGCCCCCACCAAGAGCGGCGTCCTCGGCCTCCTCGCCGCGGCACAGGGCCGCGACCGCACCGCCGACCTCACCGACCTGGCCGCCCTCCGCTTCGGCGTGCGGGTCGACCAGCCCGGCACCCGGCTGCGCGACTACCAGACCGCCCAACACGCCGACACCGGGAAGTCGATGCCGGTCTCCGAGTGCTTCTATCTCGCCGACGCCGTCTTCGTCGCCGCGCTGGAGGGCGACCACGAGCTGTTGAGCGAACTGCACCGGGCCCTGCGCCGACCCGTCTACACCCCCTACCTGGGACGGCGCTCCTGCCCACCGGCCCGCCCCGTCGAACTGGGCCTGCACACCGACCGCGACCTGGCACAGGCTCTCGCCCGGGAGCCCTGGCACGCCTCGAAGTGGTACCTCCGGCGGCTGGCCCGCCGGACCGACGTGCGGCTCACCACCCTGGTCGAGGCCGCCGGCCCGCCCGCCCGGACGGACGCCCTGCGCGACGTCCCGCTCTCCTTCGACCCCCGACACCGCCGGTACGCGCTGCGCGGTGTGGTCACCGGATCGGTTCCCGCCCCGGCGGCGGACCGCGACATCGAGCCGGGCCGGTTCCCCGCCGACCCCGGCCCGGGGCCGACCGGGGATTCCCCCGCGAGCTCCTTCATCCCGACGGTCCCCGACCCGCGCGTGTCCCACCACGACCCGATGCCCCCGCTGCGAGGCGACTGATGTATCTCACCCGCTTCCGCTTCAACACCCGCCGGACCGGCGCCCGCCGTGTCCTCTCCTCGCCCCGGGTGCTGCACGCCTGCGTCATGTCCTCCTACGCCGACGCCCTCCCGAGCGACGCCGACGGCCCCCGGGTGCTGTGGAGGGTGGACCGCCCGGCTCCCGCCGAGGTCTTCCTCTACGTCGTCGGCCCCGACCGCCCCGACCTCACCCACCTCGTGGAACAGGCCGGCTGGCCGGAGACCCCGCGATGGGAGACCCGCGAGTACGCCCCGTTCCTCGATCGCCTGACCGCCGGGGACACCTGGGCGTTCCGGCTCACCGCCAACCCGGTGCACCACATCCGCCGCAAGGACGGTGAACCCACCAAGCCCACCGCCCACCGCGTCCCGGCCCACCAACTGCGCTGGCTCACCGAGCGCCAGGAGGCCGCCGGGTTCCGCGTCCTGCCCCGCGCCCCCCACCGCCGCCCCGAACCCCCCGCCGGCCTCGACGACCCCGCTCTCGACGAGAAGACGCGCCGGGACCTCCGCGCCCGGTACGCCCTGCGGGCCCTGGAGGTCGTCGTGCACGACCGCCGCGACCACCGCTTCGACAAGCCCCGCCGTGCCGACGACCGCCGCGACGGGACCGGTGGCGAACGGGACGGGGACGCCGCCGCCCATGACCCCTTCCTCTCCCTCACCGACCCCGCCCCCGGCGGGGAGACGGCGGACGGGAGGAAGCCGGGCCCCGTCACCATGGTCACCGCCACCTTCGACGGGCGACTGGAGGTCACCGACCCGGACGCCCTGCGTCGCACCCTCACCCTCGGCCTGGGCCGGGGGCGGGCCTACGGCTGCGGACTGATGACCCTCGCGCCGACGGGAGCGCCCCGATGACCGTCACCCCCACCGGCGAGCCCGGCGCGGCCCCGGTCGGAAGGCCCCGCGCCCGACCCGGGCGGGGCGTCGCCTCCCGGCGGGTCTCCTCGCCGCGCGAGTTGACCCGCGTCGGTGACCGTGTCTCCTTCGTCTACCTCGAACACTGCGTCATCCACCGTGAGGCCAACGCCCTCACCGCCGACGACGGCGAGGGCACCACCCACATCCCCTCGGCGACCATCGGCACGCTGCTCCTCGGTCCCGGTACCCGGGTCACCCACCAGGCGATGAGCCTGCTGGGGGAGTGCGGCGCGGGCGTGGTCTGGGTCGGTGAACGCGGCGTGCGGTACTACTCCGGCGGCCGGGCCCTCACCCGCTCGGCCTCCCTCGTCCAGGCCCAGGCCACGGCATGGGCCAACCCCCGCTCCCGGCTCGACGTGGCGCGCGCCATGTACCGCAAGCGCTTCCCCGACGAGGACCCGGCCGGTCACACCCGCCGCGAACTTCTCGGCATGGAGGGCCGACGGGTCCGCGAGTGCTACGCCGCACAGGCCAAACGGGTGGGCATCACCTGGAAGGGCAGGCACTACGTCCCCGGTGACTTCACCGCCGGGGATCCGCCCAACCAGGCCGTCACGGCGGCCGGCCAGGTCATGTACGGCGTCGCCCAGTCCGTGATCGCCGCCCTCGGCTGTTCGCCGGGCCTCGGCTTCGTCCATTCCGGTCACGAACTCGCCTTCGCCCTGGACATCGCCGATCTCTACAAAGTCGAGATCGGTATCCCGGTGGCCTTCGAGGCCGCAGCCGAGGCGATCGAGGCGGCGCAGGAGACGGAGGAGACGGAGGAGACGGAGAACGCGAACGGACCCGAGGACGTGGGGGCCCGCACCCGCCGGGCCCTGCGCGACCGCATCCACGAAACCCGCCTGTTGGAACGCTGCGTCGAGGACGTCAAGGAACTCCTCCTTCCGCACGGCCCCGCCGGGGCGGACGGCACGGTCGATGGGGACCTCGGGGACGAGACCGCCGCCCCCGACCGGGTCACCCTCCTCGGGGACGGCGAGGAGATCGACTCCGGATACAACCTGGCCCACTACGACCCGTCCGACGGGATGATCTGGTGACCGTCATCGTTCTCACCAAGTGCCCCACCGGATTACGCGGGTTCCTGACCCGATGGCTGACGGAGGTATCGCCGGGCGTCTTCATCGGCCACCCCTCCGCCCGCATCCGCGAGATCCTCTGGAACGAGGTGCGCGAATACGCGAACCAGGGGCGAGCCCTCCTCGCGTACGGCACCAACACCGAACAGGGCTTCGCCTTCGAGACCCACGACCACCACTGGCACCCCGTGGACCACGAGGGTCTGACCCTGTTGCGGCGACCGGACAAGCCACCAACGGCCACGACCACCCCCACCAAGGGCTGGAGCAAGGCGTCCAAACGCCGCCGCTTCGGACGCCGCTGACCCAGCCGTCCCGTTCGGACCGACCGCCCACCCGTCTCGTGCAAGCACCGTGCTTGCGCGGCGCGGGCCCGGGCGCCCGAACGGGACGGGTCACCGACCCTTCCCGGTCACCCCACCCACTCGCCCCGGGGGCTCCGCCCCACTTCACCGACCATCCGAGCCCCTTCACGGAAAGCACCGTGCTTGCATGGCCATCCTGCATCTCCGCGAACTCCCCGAGGAGACCGCCGACATCCTGAAAATCAGGGCCGCGCGGGCCGGACAATCGCTCCAGGAGTACGTGCGCCGCATCCTGGAACGAGAAGCCTCCCTGCTCACGGGGGAGGAAGCCGCCGAACGGGCCTCCGCCATCGCGGCCCGTTCCGCCCTCGCCAACCATCGGGTGGTCAACGCGGTCGCCGAGGTCCGCGAACCCCGCGAGCGGGAACGGACACGGCTGTGATCGTCACGGACACCTCGGCGCTGGTCGGATTCCTGGTGGGCGGGGACATCGCTGCCGAACGCCTCCGAGCTCTGCTCACCAGGGAGATCCCGGCCGTCGTGCGGGGCATCGAACTCGACTGCGCCTCGGTACTGAGTGCCCTGACGCGCCGGCACCACCTCCCGCCGACCAGCGCGGACCGTGCCCTCACGCTCCTTTCCCGCCTCAACCTCCGTTGCTACGACCCGGCTCCGCTCCTCCCACGGATCAGGGAACTCGACCCGCACCTGGCCCCGCCGGACGCCTGCCACATCGCCCTGGCCGAGACGCTGGGAGTCCCCCTGCTCACCATGGACCGCCGACTCGTCAACATCCCGGGCGTCCGCTGCCCCACCCGCCTCATACGTCGCTGAAACGACCCCACTGCCGGGAGGGAGACCCCGTGACCCATCAGGTCGAAATGTCCGAATCTCCACTCCTTGCAAAAATGGCCCACTCCGCCGGGTAAACTCCCAGGTCAGTTACTCTGCTCCCCGCGCACGCGGGGATGGTCCCAACATGAGGCGTGCACACTTCCTCTCCGTAGTCTGCTCCCCGCGCACGCGGGGATGGTCCCGGCGTCGCGGAGGCTCTGTGGCCGGTGCCCGCCTGCTCCCCGCGCACGCGGGGATGGTCCCGCGGACGTGCGCAACTACTGCGAGAAGTCCCGCTGCTCCCCGCGCACGCGGGGATGGTCCCGCGGATTCCGCACCCACCACGGCCACTCCACCGCTGCTCCCCGCGCACGCGGGGATGGTCCCCGCAACAACGCCGCTGCGGCGGTGCGATCCCTCTGCTCCCCGCGCACGCGGGGATGGTCCCAAGTCCGGCACGGCCATGTTCAAGGTGCGGACCTGCTCCCCGCGCACGCGGGGATGGTCCCGCCTATGACCGGACCAACGCGCCGACCGAGGTCTGCTCCCCGCGCACGCGGGGATGGTCCCCCGACGCGAGGCTGTCCGCGGCCGGGCGGACGCTGCTCCCCGCGCACGCGGGGATGGTCCCTGCGGCCCGACGTACCTGCGTTCGCCGGTGAGCTGCTCCCCGCGCACGCGGGGATGGTCCCGAGGGGATGATCTGGTCCGGGCCGGTCAGAGGACGTAGGGGTCCTCGCCGAGGGCATCGGCGACACGATCCAGTGATTCCCGGAGCGCCGGGGGAGCGCCCGGAACGGCCCTTCCCCGCCGAACGGTGGCCTCCAGCAAGCTCAGGGTGATGGTGGAGGCCGTCTCCCCGGTGGCGGGGGCGAGGAAGTTCGCGACCTCCTCCGCCTCACGCCACGCCCTCAATTCGAGGAAGCAGGCAAGCAGTCGAACAGCGGCGACGTTCCGGTAACCCACCGGCTCGCCGCTCGGTTCGTGGGTGGCGCGTTGCAGAAGGGGAACGGCTTTTTCCCACCGTCCCGATTCCTGAAGAGAACGACCCTCCTGCCGGTCGAGTTCGTCCTCCGAGATCCACCATGACCAGGGTGGGGCCACGTCGGGGGGATCGTCCTGCAGCAGCGAACGGGCCCGCAGAAAGTTTCGAACGGCTTCCTCGTGGCGTCCCGTCCCCGCCAGGCCCTGGCCTTCCCTGGCCCGGAAGATCGCCTCCACCCGTGGGGGCAACTCGCGGGACTCCAACACGGAACGAGCGATGGCCAGTTCCTCGCGGTGACGTCCCACCCACCCCGAGACCATGCCCATGTTCTGGAGGATGAGGAGTTCGATCGAACCATCCCCGGCCAGTCGCGCGAGGAACAACGCTTCCTGGTTGAACCGACGGGCGGCGGCGAGGTTCTCCGCGTTGAACAGGGCCCATCCCGCGATCTCCGCCAACTCGGCGGCGGCCGAGCGGATATCCCGTTCGTGCCGTGCTTCGTAGTCGCCCTGCCCGAGGCGTCGATGGACCGCTTTGAAGGCGCGGGTGGCCATGTCGGCGATGGGGAGGCCGTTGAGTTCGTTGTCCAGGAGGACCAACCGACGCGAGGTCTCCCGGATCGCGCGGACGTAATCATCCCCGACGGGAGTGTCGTCCGTTCCCGTCAACCGTGGCAGGGAGGAGGGCCGGGCTCCCGGGCTCGTCTCCGAGGCTGTCCCCGTCTCCCAGGGGCGAGGGGCGAGCCGCAGCATGTGGCCGGGAATGCGTAGGACGTCGGCGATGTGTTCGATCTTCGACAGTGTTGAGATCGTCCCTTCTCCGCGTGCCAGTTGGCAGACGCGGGAGGATTTGATGTCGCACGCCTCCGCAATCTGGTTGAAGCTGACGCCCGCCCACTTGCGGAGGAGGAAGAACAGCCTCCCGAAATCCTGCGTGGCAATGGCTTCCCGCACGTCATCCCGTTTCAACAGGTGTGGAGGGACGGCGGCCGATGTTCTCACGTCACTTCCCCCGAGGTCATCGCGCTTCACTCGTTCGGTTTACCCACCATGGGTGACCCATGGTGGGGTAACGCTCGAAATTCCGGTACGGCACCCTCGTCGTCATGATTACTCGCCGTACTGAAAAGGATACGCTTCTCTTTCCCGCCCCGGGGACGATCGTCCATGACGTCCGCCGGAAGCGGGTGGGGATCGTCATGGGGCACGTGGGGCCGTACGTGCAGCTCCGGCCGGAAGGTGGCGGGCGGGAGTGGGACGCGCGGCCGGAGGACGTTCGCCCGCCGGCGTCGGTGCCCCCGGTCCCCGTCGCTCACCACTCCACCGGAGACATGACGGGTGGCTGCCATGGATGAGCCCGGGTACCGAACCCGGGTGCCGTACGCGTTCGATCCCCGGCCCCGACGGCCGAGCCCGGCCCCCGCCGGTCACCGGCTGACCTTTCCGGCGAGGGCCGGAGGACGGCCCGGCCCCGCCCATGCCGCGCCCCCGGGCAGGCGGACCCTTCGGATGGTCGGGCAACTGCGAGGAGTCCTCCTCGCCCGGCTGGGTCAACCACTCGCTCTCACCGTCGGCTTCGGTATGGGCTTCCTGCTCGCGACGGCCTGGCTCATCGCCCGGTGACAGGCGCACGACCCAGAACCGGTCGGTCACCACCGCCCCGGACCGATCACCCCGCATCCCGAAAAGCACCCCTCGGCACAAGGAGTTCCGACATGAACCCGCAGTGGATCACCCCCAAGACCGACGGCAACCCGCAGGACGACAGCGACAGTGGCAACAAGCACGGTGGCGGTGGTTCCGACGAGGGCGGCAACACCAACGACGGTCAGGGCCCGGCGGACGGTCGCTGATCGATGGAGACGACGACGCACGACGCGGAGGCCGGTCACCGGTGGCTGGCCTCCGCCCTCATCGACAAGGGGGCGCTGACCCCCGAGTGGGTTCCCGCCTACGACGCGGTGCCCCGGCATCTCTTCGTCCCCGACGTCATCTGGCCGGGGCGTGCGGGGATGAACCGGCCGCGCCGGCGCGTGATCCGCTCCGAGGAGCCGGAGGCGTGGTGGGAGGCCGTCCACCGCGACGCCCCCATCGCCACCCAGTGGGACGACGGCACCTACACCGGGCCGGGGAAGGGACGCACCCCCTCCTGCTCGAACTCCATGCCGACCATGGTGTTCACCATGTTGGCAGCCCTCGAACCGCTCGACGGCGAAAGGGCGTTGGAGATCGGGACGGGCACGGGGTGGAACGCCGCGCTGCTCTCCGCCCGCCTCGGTTCCGGCAACGTGGTGACCGTCGAGGTGGACGAGGAGACCGCCGTGGACGCCCGGCAACGTCTCCACGCCGCCGGCCACACCCCGACGACCGTCGTCGGCGACGGCGCCGAGGGGTACCCGCCCGGCGCCCCGTACGACAGGGTGATCGCCACCTGCTCGGCCGGCCGGGTGCCGCCGGCCTGGCTGCGCCAGACCCGACCGGGCGGGGTGATCGTCACCCCGTGGGGGCCGACGTACGGGGGCGAGGCCGTGGTCCGGCTCGCGGTGGCGGGGGACGGATCGGCCTCCGGACGCTTCGTCGGATCGTCGGCGTTCATGCGGCTGCGTGACCAACGCCGGAACCTGCCGCCCCCCGACGCCTTCCCCGGTGCCCCGGGAGAGGGGGAGCGGGGCACGACCGCGCTCTCCCCGGAGGAGGTGGGCGGCTGGCTCCACATGTTCGTCATCGGCGTCCGGGTGCCGGACCTGTTCTGCCGCATCGAGCGGACGGGTGCCGGAACCTACCGGCTGTGGCTGTACGACACCGGTGCCACGAGCCGGGCCGTGATCGGTTACGACGAACCCGCCGCCGGGTACCCCATCGTGCAGTACGGCCCGCGACGGTTGTGGGACGAACTGGAGGGCGCGTGGCGGTAGTGGGACCACCGGGGCCGCCCCGGCTTCGACCGCTTCGGGCTCACCGTCTCGGCGGACGGGTCGCACACCGTGTGGCTCGACGACCCCGACCACCGGGTCTCCCCGGCGAGGGGGTGACCTCTTCCCGGCGACGGCCGGCCGGGTACCGAGAGGGCCGGGAGGCGGGACGGCTCACCGCCTCCCGACTTCGGTCGGCCCCGCCCCGATCGGTGGGCCGGGATCCGTTACCGGACGACGGCTTGGACCTCCTGCACGGTGACCGGCAGTGTGCCCCGGACCGTGGCGGCGGGGAGCTCCCGGGGTTCGGGGGTTCGGGGGTTCCGGTGCCGGTCCAGGTGACCGTCCAGGTGAGCGAGGCGTCGAGTTCGTAGTCTCCCGAGCGCAGGTAGGTGGCACCGCACGGCGGTTCCTCACCGGTCCGGCCGGGGGTGTAGGGGACGCCGAGCGTGTCGGCGGTGCCGGTGGTGCACCGGCCGTTGGCCGGGTGGGTGACCGCGTCCGTCGTTCCCGGATCGACGGACAGCGAGGAGGGCACCGCCGTGACCGTCACCTGCCAGGCCGGTGACTCCAACGTGGCGGTCACCGACACGGTGCCGGTTTCCGCCGTCTCCTGCCACAGCCAGGTGGGCAGGTTGACCACCTGCGGGCCGTCGGGATTCAGCACGGGGTCGGTGTCGGGCAGCGGCAGCCGGTCGTAGGCGGTCTCGGCCATGATCTCCGGGGTGAGGGTCAGGGCCTCCGACGACTCCTCGCCGGCGGCGACCCAGAAGGGGCGGGCGTGACAGCCGCCTTCCCCGGCGCTGCCGACCCGGTCGGGGTTCCAGGCGGAGAAGTAGAAGTAGCCGTCCTCCTCGGCCAGTTCCTCGATCGCCCACGGCTCTCCGTCGAAGTAGCGGGCGCGATGGTCGGCCCCGGTGCCGTTGGGGTCCGATCCCCGTTGCTGCCAGTGGCGCCGAAGACCTTGTGCCCACTCCAACGCGTAGTCGTGGGGCACGGGTTCGTACCAGCACACCGGGGGCGACCACGCACCGCCTCCCCCGGCGGCGGGGGTCACCGAGGTCTCACCGCCGTCACGGGTGGCGCTGTAGGTGATGCGGCTGGTCAGCTCGTTGTTCCCGCTGCCCGCAGACTCCTCCACACGGTGGTTCTGATCTCCGCCCGCACCCCAATCCGCCGACGCCGCGGCGGCGGACACCAGGAGCCACCCCAGAACACCACACGTCATCACGGCGTATCGGCTTGACCCGGTCATCGCTGGCACCGGGCATCCTCCTCCGTGTCCGGTTCAGCCATTCCGGCCACCTGCCATACACCGGCGTGGCTCTCACTCTCCCGCACCCACACGCGTGCACGTCGTTGGGAGCCGACGTGCTGGGAGCCGTCCTCCGCGGTCAAGAGTTCCCCGGTGGCCAGATCCTTGGTGTGCGAGTCGGTGCGGTCGCTGCAGTACTCCACCATCGGGTCACCCCGGTCGGGGATGGTCACCTCGAAGTCGTAGTAAATGACCGTGCCCGCCCACGTGCGGCCCTCTTCCCCACTGGTGGAGGCCGAACGGACATACTCCTCCGCCGCCTCCCAGGCGTCCCCGTATGAGTAGAACGAGATGGCTTCGTGGTAGGGGTCGCCGAGAGAAACAGCCATGTCAACGGAATTGGTTCGACGCTGGAGGTCCGCGAGGATGGCGTCCTTTTCGGGGTCGCCGGTCTCGGTGTCCTCGAAGATGTTGACCATGTCGTCGGGCAGGACGATCTCGGGGCGCTCGATGCCGTCCTCGTCCTCGGTGGTGGTGGCCTCCGGGGCATCGGCTTCCTCGGCCTTGTCGTCGGTCTCGGTGTCCGGGGTGTCGGCGCCCCGGATGGGGCCGGCGTTGTCATCGGTTCCGTGGTCACCACCGGCGCTTCCCCCGCATGCCGTGAGCAGGGCCAGGGCGGTGAGGATCGGGACCATCAGGGCGGCACGTGCGCGGCGGTGACTCATGAGGTGGTCTCTCCCGTGGACATGGGAAGCGGGCTGTTGCACACCCGTAACTCTATGTGTCCCGAGCAGGTGTGCGGCATCGGCCCCTACTCATCGCGACGAGCACGGGCTTCGCCGGACCCTGCCGAGAATTCACCGGCGTGGTCCGGTGGGAAGCGAGGAGTATGGCCCCATGTGTGGGAACGGGGAGACGGCGTTCGTCCTGCCGCGAGGAGCCACCGGCTTCTTCCGGCCCGGGGACGGCCCCCTGCCCGAAATCGATCGTCGTCTCTTCCGCACCGGCCTGTACGAGGCCGCGCGCCTGGCCGAGGGCACGGTGGGGGAGGTGGAGGAGCGGACGTACCCCTGTACGTTCCACATCGCGTCGGTCCTGCACGATCGGGAGGAGAGCGTCGTTCTGTGCCATGCCCACCACCCCTGGATCGCCTTCGTCCGGGAGCGCGGGCTGTGGTTCGACACCGGGTTCATCGATCCGCCGTGGTGGGCCCGGGCGTTCTCGTGGGTGGGGTTCGAGGTTCTCGACCGATTGTTGCTGACCACACCTCTGGAAGAAGTGGACACCTCGGGCCTCTCCCGGGAGGAGCGAAGCGCCTGCCGGCTCTACGAGAACACCACTCTCGGCGGACTGCTCTTCAACGCTCGGGATCACGGGCCGGGCTGTGCCCCCGATGAACCGGATGCGGGGTGAAGCCCCTCGGGGGAGGTATCTCGAGGCGAAAGGGACGAGCCGGTGGCATGGCCCGGCACCTCTGCGGTCACAACCAATCGGGGGCCTGCGCCGGATGTTCCGGGTGGGTCAGTTCGATGGCCTCTCCCACCGGGGTGTATCCGGTTTCCGTGGAGCGGGCCGCCCGAACACGGACCCGGTCTCCCGGGAGAAGGACGACCAGGGCGAGGCGGGAGGACAACGGGCGGTGTCGAGGGGCAGCCCCGCCCCTGGTCCGGACACCGAGGGAATCGGCTTCCGTCGGCACGAGAAGCTCCACGACGCGCACCAACTCGTAGCCCTCGTCCCCGGAATCACGCCCGGTGTAGATCAGGGATTCGGAGTCCGTGCTGATCGCCGGCGCGCGGGTCGTGAAGCTCTCTTCATCCGCCGGCGGGTCCATCGGATCGAACCCCCACATGAACGCGCCGCCGCCGAGATGGTCGCAGTCGGGCCATTCGTTGCCGGGGCCGCCGTCGGGGTCGCGCAGGGAGTGGTAGATCTCATCGGCGAGGTGGCCGTCGTCCCTGCGGTGCAGGATGAGCACGAACCCGAGGTCGCCCTCGACGCACACATCCGCGACGACCGGCCCCTCGTCGAAGCCCGCTCCCGGCGATGCCGTCGGGAGGGTGCCTTCGAGGGCCCGACGTGCGATCTCGGCCATCGGTTGTCTCGGGCGCCCGTTCTTCATCGTTCCATCTCTCCGAGATTCCGGATCGTGGGTTTTTTCCGTACGACGACTGTGGGCTGGGAGCGGTGCCACCCCGACCCGGAGCGGCACCGTCCCCATCGGTGGATGTCGGAGATCAGGGGATGGTGAGGCCGTGGTTGCTCAGCGCCCGGCCGATGGGCTCGTAGAAGGTGGTGCCGCCGAAGGTGCAGTCGCCGGAGCCGCCCGAGAGGATGCCGACGGCGGAGCTGCCGGTCCACAACGGGCCGCCGCTGTCGCCGGGCTGGGCGCAGACGTTGGTGCGGATCATGCCGTGAACGATGTCGCCGCCGCCATAGTTCACGGTGAAGTTCAGTCCTGTGACCGAGCCGGAGCGGCAGCCGGTGGTGCTGCCGGAGCGGGTGACGGGCATACCCACGTAGGCATTGGAGGTGCCGGTGATATTGACGATCGAGCCGCCGCAGATGACTTGGCTCGGGTTGGCGGAGGAACCACCTTGGAGGGCGATGTAGCCGTAGTCGGCGCCGGGGAAGTTCGAGTAGACGGTGGGAGCAAGGTACTTGACAGAGCCGTTGCTCATGTACCAGTCGGGGTACCCTCGCGTGCAGTGGCCGGCGGTCAGGCCGTACGCGCCGCCGTGGACGTTGAAGCCGAGGGTGCACCGCCGGCCGTCAGTGGAGAGGATGGGGTCACCGCCGCGGAGCAGGGGGGAGAGGGTGCCGGGTACCTCCTCGACCTCCAGGGTCCCGTTGTCGGTGCCGGCGCTGCGCATGATGCGGCGCAACTCCTTGTCCGAAACGGTTTCGTCGACCAGCACCGTGACGGTGCCGTTCTCCTCGTCCACCGCCCAGGCGGTGCCGCCGACGTTCGTCGTCGCCACGGCCTCGGCCATGGCGTGGAGCCGGTCGGCGGTGATCTCTCCGCCGGTTTCGGCGGCGGCCGGGCCCGGCAGGACGAGTGCCAGGGCCGCCGCGAGGCCGAGCGGGATGGTCGCGAGTCGTCCGAGGGGCGTCCGCCGATGCCGCGTACGGGACGTCTTGTCGGTGCGCTTGATTCTCACACGTCCTCCTGTGGGAGTGAGCGGGCCACGCTCGTGAACGGTGGATCAGGTCATCGCATGGCCCGTTGGTCGAGTGATGAGCGGACCGAAAATCCATGGCTTTCGAAAGCTCGTCACGAAGTGTGAGTATTCAGGGGGGTTACGTGTTCAACAAGAGTGAATATCGGCCTGGTGTGCGTGGAATGAGGAACACCTCGACGGGTGCATGGGGTCGGTGGGTCTCCGGGGTTGGGTGCGGTCGGTCGAGGTGTCGTTTTTCGGCCTCCGGCCTCCGGGGCCCGGGGCCCGGTGGTGCGGTGTTTACTCGTGGTTTCCGGAGGGGGAGGCGTCACTCGGAGCCGTGCCCACGGAAAATGCCATCCACTCATTCGAGTGAGAGAAATGGGTTTCGGCCGTGAGGTGTGGTTATGGTCGGCTCGGCGACCCGTGCGAACCCCGGAACCGTTCGGAGCGGTGGTGCCGGTCGGGAGCCCCCGGGTCGGAAGGAGAGGAGATGTTCGATGCGTGAGAACCGGGATGACTTTCCGCCGCGCGAGGTGATTCGTTTCCGTGCCCGAAAGACGGGGGAACACCCTGTCATCTCGAATGAGTTCATCGATCGCCTGCGCTACGGCACGTCGCTCGGCATGGCCGCGTACATCCTCACCCTCCCCGAGGGGGAGCCGGTGACCTTTGACTCACTCGCGGAGCGGTACCCCGACGACCGCTTCTACCTGAAAGATGCGTTGCGGGAACTGGAGGGAATCGGCTTCCTCGAACGCTTCCCCGAAAACTGAGTGGACGGCCGCCGCCCCTCCGGGCCCTCGAGCCCTCCCGGGCCCGCCCCTGTTCGGACCGTCGAGCCGATCGGAGTGGGGCCGGGCTCATCCGGATGGGTTGTTGGAGGGACCCCGGAGTGGATTACCCCGCTCCGTGTCGGGATCGAACGCGTGAGGAGTGGAGATGACCCGGGAAAAACCCGCCTTCGGGAAACCGGATTCGGCGAACACGGGTGCCCCGCCGGTCTCGGAGAAGGAGCCGGCTTCCCTGACGTTGGAGATGGACGCGGAGAACCGTTCGCACGTCATCAGGGTCACGGACGGGACCGCGATTCCCGCCGAGATCCGGGCCGTCGACAAAGTGGGGCGCACTCTCGCCGTCTACACGGCTGTCGCACGACATACCAGAACCCCGGTGCTCGAGATCGATGACAGCGGGCGCGAGGCGATCCATCACACGAACATCGTGCGGTAGACGGTGGGGTGGCCCCGCCGCCGCCGCCGGCGGTGGAGGCGGCAGGCGGTTCCGAGCCGTCGCGGCGACGGGGACCCACCGCTCGGTTACCCGGCGTCGAGACCCAAGCGGTCCCGTGCGAGCGGCGCCGAGGTGGAATATCCGGATACCCGCTTCCCGGGAAATGGACGACCCGGTCCCCGAACCACGGGCCATACATTCGGCTCCGGGCACGTGCCGGGTGGGCCCGAGGCCTCGGCACGCCCTCGCCAAGGACGTCGGCGTCGAGGGCGATCGGGTCGAGGGCTTCCGCGCGGTGGTCCCACGCCATCGGGCCGACTCCCACGAGGAGGCCGACGGCCGCCGCCAACGGCGGCCGGATCAGCGCCGGGGTCCGGGAGACCGGGGACGGGGCACACCGCGCACTTCACCGACCCCGCCGACTTCCCGTGGAGGACCACCGTCGCATGACCCCCGTTTCCCGCACCTCGTACCCGCGCCCCGACCCGCCGACCCGGGAGCCCCGGAGGGGCGGGCGAATCGGCGGGTTCGGTGGGATCAGGTTCGGGGGGATCAGGGGGTGGTGAGGACGACGAGTTGGCGGGTGGCGCGGGTCATCGAGACGTAGTGGTCGACCGCCCCCTCGACGCCCGTGCCGTAACCCTCCGGGTCGATGAGGACGACCAGGTCGAACTCCAGCCCCTTCACCAGCTCCGGCGTCAGGGAACGGACCCGCGACGACGGTGCCCGGAAGCCGGTGCCGAAGTCGGCGTCGCCGATGACGCAGGCGGTGCCCTCGGTGTGCTCGGCGAGCCAGTCGGCGAGGATCGAATCCAGCTCCCCGACGGAGCCGTGGAGCACGGGGACGCCACCGCGTCGGATGGAGGTGGGCACGTTGGCGTCCGGGAGCACGGCCCGGATGACCGGTTCGGCCTCCGCCATCACCTCCTCCGGCGTGCGGTAGTTGATGCCCAGCGAGGCCACCTCGATCCGGTGGAGCCCGATCCGCTCCAACCGTTCCCGCCAGGTCTCGGTGAAGCCGTGCCGGGCCTGGGCCCGGTCCCCGACGATGGTGAAACTCCGGGACGGACAACGCGGCAGCAGCATCCGCCACTCCGCGTCGGTGAGTTCCTGCGCCTCGTCCACGACGATGTGGGCGAACGGACCGGCGAGGGATTCGGGTTCGAGGTCGGGCAGTTCGCTCTCGTCGATCAGGCTGTCGCGCAGGTCCTGGCCGTGCAGCATCGTCACCGCGCCCTCGCCGTCGTGGTCGGACGCGATGACGTTGTCGATGACGCCGGCCATGCGTTCCCGCTGGGCGGCGAGGGCAGCCTCGCGCCGGCGCCGGTGGCGGGCCGCGTGCGGGTCGCCGAGTCGCTGCCGGGCCGCGTCCAGGAGCGGCAGGTCGGACACGGTCCAGGCGTCGGGAACCTCGCGTCGTAGCCGGCGCGCCTCGTCGGGCGAGAGCCAGGGGGCGCACAGCCGCAGGTAGGCGGGGACCGTCCACAGGTCCCCGACCAGGTCGGTCGCCTCGATCAACGGCCAGGCGCGGCGGAGGGTGTCGGCCGGTTCCCGGTCCTGCCGCAGCGCCCGGGAGAACTGTTCGGGTGGGACGTCGGTGCCACTCCTGTCCATCAGGATCTCGACCAGCGCTTTCCAGATCCGCGCGCGGGCCTCGTTGTGCGGGGTGCCCGGTTCCGGGGCCGCGAACGCCTCGGCCCAGTCGTCGGCGGTCAGCCGGATCCCGGACCAGGGGGTGGTGATGGTCATCCCCTCGGTGGGCGGCTCCTCGTAGATCGCGACGGCCGCCTCGATCGCCCCGACCATCTCCGCGGACGATTTCAGGCGGGCGACCTCCGGGTCGCTCTCGACCACCGCCCCGGCCCCCTGGGGCACGAGGTCCCGCAGGGTGCAGGTGCGCACGCCCTCCTCCCCGAGGCCGGGCAGGATGTCGGCGACATAGGACAGGTAGGGCTGGTGCGGGCCGACGAAGAGCACCCCACCGGCCCGCCGGTGGCCGAGCCGGGGGTCGGAGTAGAGGAGATAGGCGGAACGGTGCAGGGCGACGACGGTCTTGCCCGTGCCCGGCCCGCCGTCCACGACGAGGGCGCCGCGCGATCCCGCCCGGATGACGGCGTCCTGGTCCGCCTGGATGGTGGCGAGCACGTCCCGCATCCGTGACGAGCGGCTGCCGCCCAGTTCGGCGATGAAGGCGGAGTGGTCGTCGAGCGCGGCGTGTCCCTCCAGTCCGTCGGCGGTGAACACCTCGTCCCAGTAGTCACCGATCCGGCCGGCGGTCCAGCGGTACCGGCGGCGGCTCACCAGCCCCATCGGGTTGGCGTGGGTGGCGCCGAAGAACGGCTCGGCGGCGGGGGAGCGCCAGTCGATCAACAGCCGCCGGCCCTCGTCGTCGGTGAGTCCGAGCCGCCCGATGTACAGCGGCTCGGGGTCCTCCGCGCGGACGATGTGTCCGAGGCAGAGGTCCAGGCCGAAGCGGTTCAGGGTGCGCAGACGGGTGTCCAGGCGGTGGACCTCCAGGTCCCGGTCCATCGCAGCCCTGCCGATGCCGCCGGGCGCACGCAGCTCGACGTCGAGGCGGTCGGAGAGTTCGGCGATCGTCCGCTCCAGGGTCTCCGCGATGGCCGCGAAGTGTTGTTCGTCGTCGGAGATCAGCGACGGAGCCGCCTTGGCGGCGAGGCGTCCCGGCAGGTCGAACACGCCGGTGGTCATCGGTTCCACGGTCACCGGCTCCGATCCGGGGTCGCCGCGTCGGCGGGGCCCGGGGGCGCGACCTCCGACCTCGGCTCGACGCGGGTGCACCACCCGTGGGGCGGCAAAGGTGTACGCACTTCGTGGATCTCCCGTTTTCGCAGGTTCCGGCTCAGGTCGGAGATTCTGCGGCATCACCCGGGTCTTGCCGCAAGCCCCCGGGTGCGCTATACGTTGGGAGTGGCGAGGGACACGTGTTCCCTCGCTTTCGTCGTTCCCGCCCGCTTCCGGCGATCGGGCGCCTCCGGCGGGGTTTTCCCGGTACCCCGGTGCGCGGCCCCACCCCGGCGCGGGGGAGCGCACTCCCGGGCGCCGGGGCGGGTGAGTGGTCAGGAGTGCTTCCAGCGCTGACCGTCGTCGCGGATCTCGCAGTGGATCATCCGGCCGTTGGCGTCGTGGGTGGACATGCCCACGTGCGCGTTGGCGCAGAACTGTCCCGCCTTGTAACAGTTGCCCGCCGGGGACATCAGCTCGCACTGCCCGTTCCAGCCTCCTCCATCCGAGCCGTCACTCCCGGTGGAACCGCCGCCCCCACCGGTCGTGCCCCCACCGGTGGTCGTGTTCTCCGGCTTCGGGGGCGGCGGCGGGGTGTAGGAGGGGTCGTTCTTCTCGTCCAGGTAGCCACCGTTCCCGGCCGGGCACGTCGTACCCTCCACCACCGACAGCGTCACCGAGGTGTCCGGTCGGACGTCCTTCCCGGCGGCGGGTGCCTGGAAGCAGACGGTGTAGTCGTCGCCGTTCTCCCTCACCTCGGCGGCGGTGAGGGAGACATCCAGGTAGGCGGATTCCGGCTTCGGCTTCTTCCCCCCGACCCCGCTCAGCTGCTCCACGGCCGCCGTGTAGGTGACGCCGGTGACCTCCGGCAGTTCCGGCCAGAGCACCTCGTCGCCGGGTTTCTTCGGACAGAGCGCGCCGGGCCGCACGGCCCCGTAGGTGACGGAGCCGTACCCGATCTCCTCGAAACAGACCTGCCAGTCGTCGGCGGGGGTGCCGTTCCCCTTGTTGGCGTTTTCGGCGGTGACCTCGTATCCCGCCGCTTCGGCGGCCCGCGTGGCCTTCTCCAGGCTCCGGCCGATCTGTGGATCGACGCTCTTCGGGGCCGCCGTCACGGTCTCGGTCACCGTGACGGTTTCCGTGACGGTGGGCCGCGGTGTCGGAGCCTGTTCGGCGCCGGCTGTCGAGCAGGACGTGAGCAGGAGCATTCCGGCCGCTCCGACGGCCATCCGGCCGGCGAACCGGCGTATGCGGGCACGCTTGATCATCGGGTTCTCCCCCCTGGAGAACTGCGGTCCGCGCCTCGCGGTCGCAGTGTGTGGCGTGAGGGAGCACTCCATCACCGGACGCACCATCAAATACGCGAATACGATGCACCGATTCCGCTTTGTGATGTTCCGGTGTGCCCGGCGGGACGGTTCGGTGGTGCTCCGGGGTCGACCGGGGCCGCCGAACCCGCGTTCCCGGCCGGGACCGCGGAACGGTCAGGCCATGGTCTTCGCGCCGTCGAGGGCCTCGCGGATGATGTCGGCGTGGCCGGCGTGCTGCGCCGTCTCGGCGATGATGTGCAGCAGCACCCGGCGGGCCGACCAGCGGGCACCGGGTTCGAACCACGGGGCCTCGGGCAGCGGGTGATCGGCGTCGAGGTCGGGCAGTTCGGCGACCAGCGCGTCGGTCCGGCGGGCCGTCTCGGCGTGCTCCTCCAGGACCCCGGCCAGGGTCTCGCCCGGCAGCAGCACGAACTCGTTGTTCCGTCGCTCCCGGTCGGCCTCGGTCATCTCGGTGAAGTTCCCCATCGCGTCCGGTCCCTCGGCGATGAAGGACGCCCATTCGCGCTCGGTGGCGGACACGTGCTTGATCAGCCCGCCGATGCACAGCTCGCTCCCGGTGGTGCGCCGCCGTGCCTGCTCGTCGGTGAGGTCGCGGGCGGTGTACCGCAGGAAGTGGCGGTGGGTCGCCAGGGTCTCCAGTAGATCGGCGCGCTCGCGGGCCCCCGGCGCCGGGGTGCTCGTGCCGGTCGTCGAGCCCTCGGTGGGGTTCGCGGTGGTCGTCTCGCGCGTGGTCGTCCCGTATGTGGTCATGGCTCCGCCCTTCGTTGGTGGCGGGTCGTGCGGCCCGCTCCGTCGCTTCGAGATGATCCTGAAATCGATAGAGGCCGGTTTCCGTCCGCAATCGGCACGAGAATCGGGGCATGGCGAACACCAGCACCCGAACGCTGCGTCTGTTGTCCCTCCTCCAGACCCACCGTTACTGGCCCGGCGCCGAACTCGCCGGGCGCTTGGGGGTCTCGCCGCGCACCCTGCGCCGGGACATCGAACGACTGCGTGAGCTGGGCTATCCGGTGGACGCGCAGCGCGGCGTGGACGGCGGCTACCAGCTCGCGGCCGGCGCGGTCCTGCCGCCGCTGGTCATCGACGACGAGGAGGCGGTCGCCCTGGTGGTGGGACTGCAGACCGCCGCCCGGAGCGCGGTGGAGGGCATCTCCGAATCCTCGGTGCGGGTGCTGGCGAAGGTGGTGCAGGTGATGCCCTCCCGGCTGCGGAGCCGGGTGGAGGCCCTGAGCGCGGTGACGGTGCCCGTGGACTGGGGAGGCCCGGAGGCGGCACCGGTCGATCCGGGGGTGCTCACCGTTCTCGCGCCGGCCTGTCGCGCGTCCGAGCGGCTGCGCTTCTCCTACACGACCGCCGACTCCCGGAGCAGCGAGCGGCACGTGGAGCCGTACCGGCTGGTCTGTCCCGGTCGACGCTGGTATCTGATCGCCTACGACCTCGACCGGCACGATTGGCGCAACTTCCGGGTCGACCGGATCAGCGGGCCGGCCGCGACGGGGGAGCGGTTCCGTCCCCGGGAACTGCCGGCCGCCGATGCCGCCGATTTCCTCCGGGGGAAGCTGGACAACCTGCCCCGCCCGTACCGGGTGGAGGCGGTGATCGATGCCCCGGTCGCCGTGGTGCGGGAGCGGATCGGCCCGTGGAGCACGGTCGAGGCGATCGACGCCGAGCGGTGCCGGGTGCGGATGACCGCCGATTCCCTGGAGTGGCCGTTGATGGCGCTGGGCGCGGCGGGGGCGGACTTCCGGGTGGTCGAGCCGCCGGAGCTGTTCGATCTGGTCCGGGAACGGGCGGAGCGGTTCGGCCGCGCCGGCCGGGAATCATCCCCGGTCGGGGAGGTACACGGGGACGTCGGGGACGGGGAGTGAGCCGGTTCCCGACGCGCGGGGGCGCACCACGGGGGACGGAGGGCTCGGGGAACCGCCGCCGCGCGGGATCGGAACCGCCGGCGGGTGGGGAAGCTCGCGCAAGTGCGGTTGAGACCGGATGAGGTGGCGGCTCTGGAGACCGTTCTCGTCACCCTGGAGCCGGCCTCCGTCTCCGATGCTCTCCGGGAGGGATTGCGCAGGCCGGCCCGCGAGGCGGAGGAGATCAAGGCGGCTCGGGAGATCCGCGGTTTTTACGGGGAGGGAGGAGCCCCGCTGCCGGATGGTGTTACCGCGCCCACGGATGAGGAACTGCGTGCGGTGGACGAGATGGAATGGTGAGTTGTGCGGCCCTTCGAGGGGAGGTATGGGCGTGTGCCCTGCCACAACCCATCGGGCCGCATCCGGTGATGGTGCTCACGGTCGATCGTGTGGCCGGCCCTCTCGCTTCCGTCACCGTGGCGGTTGTCACGGGGACCCGGGAGGCCGAGACCACGCACGTGGCGGTGGGGCCGGAGTCCGACCTCAGAAGACACGACGAGTCATATGTGAACTGCTCCGACCTGCACACCGTCGCGAAATCCCGCTTGCGACGCGGGATGGGCTTGTTGGGGGGCGCCGAGATGCGTGCGGTGGAGAAGGCTCTCGCGTTGGTCCTCGGTCTGTAGGCGCACCCGGTCGAGGGCGGGGCTCTCCCGGGCGATGCCCCGTCGCCTCCGCCCCCTGCCCCCGGGCGCGCCGGAGCCCCGGTCCGGGGGGACCGGGGCTCCGACTACCAGGGGGCTGTTCTTCTCACCCGTCACCTGTCGCCGTCGGCGGGCGGGGGCCCGCCGACGGCACCGACCTCGGCGGAGGTCAGTTCACGGGCGGGTACGCGTTGGCCAGCAGCTCCCGGAACTGGGCCGAGAACCAGTGGCCGGCGACCGGGGCGTCCGGCAGGGCGCCGGAGGGGCTGAAGCCGTTACGGGCGTTGCCCTGGTAGGTCGGGTCGCACATCCGGTCGAAGCCCTTGCCCTCGTCGTTCGGGATCTCGCGGCTGGCACCGTCCGACTCCCCCGGGGGCTTGATCCACACGTAGGCGTCGATCCCCGGAGCGGGGGCCGTCGTCGGGCGCTCACCGAGGCCGGCACCGGCCTGGTTGCACCAGTTGCCCTTGTTGAATCGCTGCTCGATCCGGCTGCCGTCGACGTAGGCGTCGACGTTGGTCATCGGGCCCGGGCCGGTGGGACGGTTCGGGCCGCCCCAGCCGTTGCGGGAGGTGTCGATGAGCATGCCGATGCCGCTGTCGAAGCCCTGACGGACCAGCTCCTGACGGAGGGCCTGCGCGAAGCTCTGCTCATCGACGTAGTCGTTCCAGTCGACGAACTCCGCCTGCCGCACGCTGACGCCGTTCACCGTGTCGGTGACCTTGAAGTACGGCTCCACGGTGGGGCTGTAGTTGGAGGTGTTGGTGATGAAGCCGTGGACGTCGGCCGGGGTGGCACCCTCGGCGCCGGCGGCCTCACGGAAGATCTGGGCCGACGGGACGAAGTTGCTGTCCCAGCCGATCCAGCCGTGGTGGGCGGCGTCGATGTAGTTGTAGACGTTGGGGATGGCGCCCAGGGTGGCCAGCGCGTGGCCGACACCGCGGACGTAGCCCCGGTTGGCGAGCATCCGGTCGCACATCTCGGTGGCGCCCTCGCTGTTGCCGACGTTGGTCACCAGGTTCGGCAGCGAGTCGATCTCGATGACGGCCACGATCCGCAGGTCCGAGTACTTCGAATCCGACAGGATGTCCGCGATCGGGGCGATGTACTCGTCCTTGTAGCGGTCGAGCTCCTCCGCCCCGAGCTCACCGTTGGACGCCAGGGCGGCGCAGTCACGGCCGGGCAGGTTGTAGATGACGACCTGGAAGACGAAGTTGTCGTGGTCCTGCGCCTGGACGACCGCCTCGTCGAGGTGCTCGCGCAGGCCCATGGTCCGGTTGCCCGCCTGGCCGGAGCCCTCGATGGCCGCGATGCGGTCCAACCAGACACCGGTCGGGAGGTGGGCGATCGCCGAACCGCCGGGCTCGGAGGCCGCGTTGGCGGACCACTCGGGGTTCACGTAGACGCCGGCGCCCACGTAGGGGTTGTCGACGCGCTCACCGGGGGGCGGGTTGGTCCCGCCGTTCCCGCCGTTCCCGCCGTCGTTTCCGCCGTTCCCGCCGTCGTTTCCGCCGTTGCCCCCGTCGTTCCCGCCGTTCCCGCCGTCACTGCCGCCGGAGCCGCCGTCGTCGGAGCAGTTGACGCCGTTGACCGAGAAGGAGGTCGGGGCGGCGTTGGAGCCGGAGTAGCTGAAGTTGCCGCCGAAGCTCACCGAGGAGCCCGCCGAGATGTTCCGGTTCCAGTCGAGGTTGGAGGCCGTCACGTTCGAACCGGACTGCGACCACTGGGCGTTCCAGCCCTGCTGGAGCCGCTGGTTGCCGCTGTAGGCGTAGGTGAGGGTCCAGCCGTTGATGGCGGCGGAACCACCGTTGTTGATGGTGATGTTGGCGGTGAAGCCGGAGCCCCAGTCATTGGTGGAGTAGTCCACCGAACAACCGAGCGCGTTGGCGGACGCGGTGCCCTGCATGAGGCCGCCTGCCCCGACACCGGCCGCGAGCAGCGCGGTGGCGGAAAGGATGGCGGTGCGCTGCGTGAAGCGCCGCTTGGGTGGGGGGTTGGTGCGGCTCATTGGGGTCCTCTCAGGAGGTGTCTTCTGGTGCGCCGTCCCGGGCGCCTGGCTGGTGGAACCGCTCCCACTGGTTGAAGGGAAGGTAGCCGCAACAACCGCCTCCCGCCAAGGGGTTGTTCGAGAATTGACGGCCCACCAGGGGCTTAACCAGGCCTTTGAGCTGAGGTTGTGTCAAGAGTATTGACGCGTTCGGGGGTTCCCCCGATCCTTGGGAGCGCTCCCACTGGTTTCCATGCTCACGTCAGCCGAGACCGGCCGACGCTCGCTTCCCCAGCACCCGTACATCCCGGGTACACCCCCCCATGAGAGCCGCACGGAAGGGACCGTCCATGCGCTTCCGCAGCACCACCGATCCCACCGGAGGGCCGCCGGACGGCGGACCGGGGCGCAGACGTCGCCCCACCCGACGGATCGCCGTCGCCGCCATCGCCGCGATGGCCATGCCCCTCACCCTCACCACCGCGCTCAACGGCACCGCGCAGGCCAACGAGCTCAGCTGTGACGTCGTCTACAACGTCAACGACTGGGGCTCCGGCTTCACCGCCAACATCACCATCAACAACCTCGGGTCCACCGCCATCAACGGCTGGACCCTCACCTACGACTACAGCGGCAACCAGCGGCTCCAGCAGGGCTGGAACGCCCAGTGGTCGCAGTCCGGCCGCACGGTCACCGCCTCCAACCTCGACTGGAACCGGAGCATCCCGGCCCGCGGCTCCACCGGCTTCGGCGGCAACTTCAGCTACTCCGGCTCCAACGAGGCCCCCACCTCGTTCCGGGTCAACGGCGTGACCTGCGGCGAGGAGGCCACCGCCCCCTCCATCATCGCCACCCCCTCCACCGTCGCCGTCGCCGCGGGCTCCACCGCGACCTTCGGCCTGCGGCTGTCCAACCAGCCCCAGGGCAACGTCTCCGTCTCCGTGGCCCGCAGCTCCGGGGACACCGGTGTGAGCGTCTCCTCCGGCACCTCGTTGACCTTCACCCCGGCCAACTGGAACACCCCGCAGCAGGTGACGGTCTCCGCCGCCGCCTCCGCGAGCGGCTCGGCCGTGGTCACCGCGAGCGCCCCCGGCCTGGACCCGGTGAACGTCACCGTCACCCTGCTGAGCGAGGCCACGGGCGAGTACGAGGAGCGGTTCCTCGAACTGCACGCCATGGTCACCGACCCGGCCAACGGCTACTTCTCCGACGAGGGCATCCCGTACCACGCGGTGGAGACCCTCAACGTCGAGGCGCCCGACCACGGTCACGAGACGACCTCCGAGGCCTACAGCTACCTCATCTGGCTGCAGGCGATGTACGGGAAGATCACCGGTGACTGGGGCCCCTTCAACGAGGCCTGGGGAACCATGGAGCGGTACATGATCCCCGGTACCGCGGACCAGCCCACCAACAGCTTCTACAACCCGTCCAGCCCGGCGACCTACGCCGCCGAGCACCCGGACCCCTCGATGTACCCGTCGGCGCTCCAGTCGAACGTGCCGGTCGGCAGCGACCCGCTGGCCGCCGAACTGTCCTCGACCTACGGCACCAGCGAGATCTACGGCATGCACTGGTTGCAGGACGTGGACAACGTCTACGGCTTCGGCAACGCGCCCGGCGCCCCGTGCGCCGGTGGTCCCGAGACCGAGGGCCCGTCCTTCATCAACACCTTCCAGCGCGGCTCGCAGGAGTCGGTCTGGGAGACCGTCCCGCACCCGTCCTGCGAGGACTTCTCCTTCGGCGGCCCCAACGGCTACCTCGACCTGTACGTGCAGGACGACGCCTACGCCGAGCAGTGGCGCTACACCAACGCCCCCGACGCCGACGCCCGCGCCGTGCAGGCGGCCTTCTGGGCCAAGCGCTGGGCCGAGGAGCAGGGCAACGGCGCCGCCGTCGCCGGTACCGTCGCCAAGGCCGCGCAGATGGGTGACTACCTGCGCTACGCCCTGTTCGACAAGTACTTCAAGCGGATCGGCAACTGCACCAACGCCCAGACCTGCCCCGCCGGCTCCGGCCGCGACAGCGCCCACTACCTGCTGTCCTGGTACTACGCCTGGGGCGGCGCGCTGGACTCCTCCGCCGGCTGGGCCTGGCGCATCGGCGGCAGCCACTCGCACTTCGGCTACCAGAACCCCATGGCCGCCTACGCGCTGAGCACCGACCCCGACCTGATCCCGAACTCGCCGACCGCACGACAGGACTGGGCCAACAGCCTGCAGCGCCAGGTCGAGCTGTACCGCTGGCTGCAGTCCCGCGAGGGCGGTATCGCCGGTGGCGTGACCAACAGCTGGGAGGGCTCCTACGACGCCCCGCCGGCCGGCACCGCCACCTTCTACGGCATGTTCTACGACGAGGCCCCGGTCTACCGGGACCCGCCGTCGAACCAGTGGTTCGGCATGCAGGCCTGGTCGATGCAGCGGGTCGCCGAGCTGTACTGGGAGACCGGCGACGAGATGGCGGGCGAGGTCCTCGACAAGTGGGTCGACTGGGTCCTGGGCGAGATCGAGATCGGCACCAACGGTGACTTCTCCATCCCGTCCACGCTCTCCTGGTCCGGTCAGCCGGACAACTGGAACCCGAACAACCCCGGCGCGAACAACGGCCTGAGCGTGACCGTCACCGGCCACAACCAGGACGTCGGCGTCACCGGCTCGCTCGCCAACGCGCTGCTGTTCTACGCGGCGGCCACCGGCGACACCGCCGCCCGGGACGCGGGCAAGGGCCTGCTGGACGCCCTCTGGGAGCACCGCGACGACATCGGCATCGCCGTCCCGGAGAGCCGTGGCGACTACTCCCGGTTCGACCAGGAGGTCTACGTCCCGCCGGGGTGGAGCGGCACCATGCCCAACGGTGACGTCATCGACTCCGATTCGACCTTCCTCTCCATCCGGTCCTTCTACGAGAACGACCCGGACTGGCCGAAGGTCGAGGCGTACCTCAACGGTGGACCGGAGCCGGTCTTCGAGTACCACCGGTTCTGGGCGCAGGCGGACATCGCCATGGCCCTGGGCACCTACGCCGACCTGTTCGGCGACGAGTGACCCCGCGGTGCCGGCGTTCCCGGGCGGGTGACGTCGGCACCGCGACCCGGTCCCGTCCCCCCTGCCACCGGCGGGGGCGGGACCGGCCGGCGGCCGAGGCGCCGCCGGTCCGCGCGGCGGTCCGGGGAGGACGACCCCCGGACCGCCGCTTCGGCGTGCCCGCCCGGCGCCCGGCGGGGCACCGGGCGTGCCGGGCTTTCGGGCGCGCCGTTGATGGGTGGCACCCGGGCGGGTGGGGGCGATCCGTCGGTCGGTGGGGGAGGGCACGGCACGACACGGCCGTCCCGCACGATGTGTGCCGTCCCGAGCACCGCCCGGGGCGCGCCGGGGAGCCGGGGTGGGAGCCCCGCCGGTCGGAGTCGGTGGGACCCGTTCGGTTGCCCCGACACCGGGGACGGCGCGGCCCGTTCCGCCGCCGCTGTCGGTGCCCCGACGTAGGCTGGGTCACATGTGCGGACGCTATGCGACCAGCCGCCGGCCGGAGGAGTTGGCGGCGCTCTTCGACATCCGACACCTCGCCGAGGACGCGGCCGACCTCGGCCCGGACTGGAACGTCGCGCCCACCAAACGGGTGCCGGCCGTTCTCGAGCGCGCGCTGAAGGGGGCGGACGGCGGCTCCGGCGACGGTGAGCCGGTGCGTCAGCTGCGCCCGCTGCGCTGGGGGCTGGTCCCCTCCTGGGCCAAGTCACCCGACGTGGGCGTGAAGATGATCAATGCCCGGGCCGAGACCGTGCACGAGAAGCCCTCCTACCGCAAACCCTTCGTCGCCCGCCGCTGCCTGCTGCCGGCGGACGGCTACTACGAGTGGCTCACCTTCCACGAGGAGCGGAAGGAGGAGGAGAAGGGCAAGCGCAAGCGGTCCCGCAAGCAGCCCTGGTACATCACTCCGGCGGACGGCTCGGTGATGGCCCTCGCCGGGCTCTACGGGTTCTGGCGGGACTCCACCCTGCCCGACGACCACCCGGGCGCGTGGTGGGCCACGTGCACGGTCGTCACCACCGAGGCCGAGACCGATCCGCTGCCCGGTGTGGACCCCGCCGAGGTCGGACCGAACCGCCCCGGCAGCCTCTCGGACATCCACCCCCGGATGCCGCTGGCCCTGCCGCCCGAGCGCTGGGACGCCTGGCTGGACCCCGCGTTCACCGACCCCGAGGGGGTGCGCGGCCTGCTGGACCCGCCCCCGCCGGGCACCATGCGCGCGTACCCGGTCGGCGTCGAGGTGAGCAACGTCCGCAACAACGGCCCGGAGTTGACGGAGGCGCTGGCCGCGCCGGAGGAGAGCACGCTCTTCTGATGGCCGCAGCCCGTTCCGCACGCCCCGCCCGGCCCCCCGTGCCCCGGGCCGGCTCCGCCGCGCCCACCGGCGACCGCGCCCGGCCCGCACCGCCGCCGACGCCGTCCCCCGGCGCGGTCCACGAGGTGGACACCCCCGCCGGCCCCGCCCGGATCACCTGGCACCCGGCCGGGCGTCCCCGGCTGACCCTCGCCCTCGGCCACGGAGCCGGCGGCGGCATCGGCGCGCCCGACCTGGTGGCCCTCGCCGCCGCGCTGCCGGCACGCGGGGTGACCATCGCACTGGTGGAACAGCCCTGGCGCGTCGCCGGGAAGCGGCTGGCGCCCGCGCCCCGCACCCTGGACACCGCCTGGCGGGCGCTGTGGCCGGCGCTGGCCGACCCGGCGGACGACGCGGCGGGAACCACCACCGCCGGAACCGTGCCGCCGGTGGTCGCCGGCGGGCGCAGCGCCGGTGCCCGGGTGGCCTGCCGTACCGCCGGGGAGACCGGTGCGATCGGTGTCCTCGCCCTGGCCTTCCCACTGCACCCACCGGGCCGCGCGGAGCGATCCCGGGCGGGGGAGTTGACGGCGGTCACCGGCGCCGGGCTGCCACTGCTGGTGGTGCAGGGCGCGCGTGACCCGTTCGGCCGTCCGCAGGAGTTCCCGGAGGGGATCGACCCGGTGACCGTGCCGGCGGCCGACCACGCGTTCGCCGTCGGCGCCCGTTCCGGAGTGGACCCGGCGGAAACGACGGCGACCATCGTCGCGGCGGTCGCCGACTGGACCCTCGCCCTGCCCGCCGCGACCTGAGGCCCCCGGTCGGGGAAGGCGGTCCCGGCGGGGCGGTCCCCGGTCCCCGAACACCGGGCGGGATATTCGACGGGATGGTCGGACGACCCGCTCGGGGCCGGTCCCGGAGGGCCCGGTGGGACGGCCGCACGGATGGTTCGGGGTGGTGTCCCGGGCCCGTGCCGGGAGGGGGCGGGGTTCGGGGCCCCGGTCGGCGGGTGCCTCCGGCGGGTTCGCCGGCGCCCGGTCGGACGCGGGCGATCCCGCCCGGTGACCGGCGGTGGCCGGGCCCGGGTGCCCTCGTGTCCCCGGGGAGGAAGTCGGCCGGGAAGGTCGGGGTGGTGTCCCGGGCCCGTGCCGGGAGGGGGCGGGGTTCGGGGCCCCGGTCGGCGGGTGCCTCGGCCGGTTCGCCGGCGCCGGCCGGCTGATCGGGTGAGAGGTGCCGCCCGGGGCGTTCACCGCCGCCCGGGGCGGGGGACACATCCCCCGAAACGCCCGGGAATGCCCGGGCGTCCGGGGGTGTTGAGGCAGATGCGGGAGGTGGACCCGACCGGGTCCGTGCCCCGCCGGACGCGCGGCGTCGGGAGCCCCGCTCCCGACACGCCCGGGCCGGAAGCCGTTCGCCACTCGTTCGTACCGCAGTGAGGAGAGCGACCCCATGGGATCGACCGCATGCCCGCCCCGCCGGAGCCGGGAGACCGCCGCGACGGTCGATTGGGCGACGCTGCGGCTCGCGGCCGAGGGCCCCGCTCGAGGGGCGCCCGCCCCCGGTCGTCGTCTATTCTCCGAGACAAGTGTGGCCGCCACGGAGTCGGCCACCCCGGTGAAGGAGGTGGGTCCGGTCACCACGACCGACGGCGAGAGCGGCGACGGGGAGAACACCGGCGTGCCGACCGACGGATCGGACGGGCGGTCGGAGACCCCCGAGGAGCGCAACGCCCGCTTCGAGCGGGACGCGCTGGAGTACCTCGACCAGATGTACTCCGCCGCGCTGCGGATGACCCGCAATCCGGCGGACGCCGAGGACCTGGTGCAGGAGACCTACGCCAAGGCGTACGCCTCCTTCCACCAGTTCCGCGCGGGCACCAACCTCAAGGCGTGGATGTACCGCATCCTCACCAACACGTTCATCAACTCCTACCGCAAGAAGCAGCGCGAACCGCAGCGCAGCGCGGCCGAGGAGATCGAGGACTGGCAACTCGCGCGGGCCGAGTCGCACATGTCCAACGGCCTGCAGACGGCCGAGTCGCAGGCGCTGGACCGTCTGCCCGACACGGACGTCAAGCGGGCCCTGCAGACCATTCCCGAGGACTTCCGGATCGCGGTCTACCTCGCCGATGTCGAGGGATTCGCGTACAAGGAGATCGCCGACATCATGGGGACCCCCATCGGTACGGTGATGTCCCGCCTGCACCGCGGGCGTCGTCAGTTGCGTGATCTGCTCGGCGACTACGCGCGCGAGCGCGGCCTGGTCGGTTCGGGCGCGGGGAAGGGTTCGGGCTCATGAGTTGCGGACAACCGCACGAGACGGACTGCGCGGAGATCCTCGATCACCTCTACGAGTACCTGGACAGTGAGATGTCCGACGAAGAACGGGCCAAGTTCGGCCGGCACCTGGACGAGTGTTCACCCTGCCTGGAGAAGTACGGGCTGGAGCAGTCGGTGAAGAAGCTGGTCAAGCGGTGTTGTGGGCACGATGACGTGCCCGGCGACCTGAGGTCGAAGGTGATGCGGCGGATCGAGGGGATCCGTGCCGGGGAGGTCACTCCGAGCGAGACGGCGCCGGGCACACCGCCCCCGTCGCCCGCGGCCTTCCCCATCGAGCCGCCCCTGGCCTCGCCGGACGCGACACCGGCCCCCGCGTCGGCCCCGGCGCGGACGGAGACCTCCGGCGAGGGGTGAGCCCCGCCGGCACCGCCGGTCGGCGTCCGCTCCGGGCGGGCGCGAACCGGGGGATCGCGCGTTCGAAATCGCCGGGCTCGGGTCCGCTCCGGCCGGCGCGATCCCGGCGACGCGGCTCGCGTCACACGACCCGTGCCGCGCGACCCGCCTCATCCGGTCGGCGTCACATGATCCGGATGGAATCGTTCATCCGCTCGGCATCTCCTCCGCGGCGCGTTTCCCCGGCACCGCTCGTTTCCGGCCGTTCCCACCCGCGGGGAACCCCCGGCGGCCAGGCCCGGCCCTCCCGGCGTCGCCGTCGGGCCGCCGACCGGCGCGTTTCCCGGAGGGCGGCCGGTCCCGGCCCGAACCGCTCGGATCGGGCCGGCGGGACACCCGCCGGGATGCGGGAAAGGCCCCCGGGGCAATATCGTCTCGCGCGGTGCCCCGGGCGGGGCCATGCTGTGAGCACGACCGCCCGGGGAGGATTGGGCGGGCGCCGACGCGGACAGGAGACAGTGGGCACACCGGAAGTGGACGTGGCGACACATCGGCACCTCGACACGCCGGCTACGAGGCGGGAACCGGGCAGGTCATCGTGAGGATCTTCGGCAGGGTTCGGCAGCGGCCGTCCACCGACTGGCGGCTGGCCACCCATCGGGCGTTCACCCTCATCGACGACGGCCGGTACGAGGACGCGGGAGAGCTGCTCACCCGGGCGGCCGACCTGGAGCCGTGGCTGTCTGAGTCCTGGTTCAACCTCGCACTGCTGCACAAGTTCCGCCACGACTGGGAGCGCTCGCGCGCCGCCGGCCTGCGGGCCGTGGCACTGCTGGAGCGTCACGCGGGCGCCCCCGACTGGTGGAACGTCGGCATCGCCGCCACCGCGTTGCAGGATTGGCCGCTGGCCCGCCGGGCCTGGCAGGCGTACGGGCTGGACGTCCCCCAACGACAGGGCGCCTCCGACGAGCCGCTGGGCATGGCGCTGGGCGGCGCTGCGGTGCGGCTCTCCCCCGAGGGGGAGTCCGAGGTGGTCTGGGGTCGCCGCCTGGACCCGGCCCGCATGGTGATCCGCAACATCCCGTTGCCGTCCTCCGGGCGGCGCTGGGGCGAGGTCGTGCTCCACGACGGGGTGCCCAATGGTGAGCGGACCATCATCGGCCCCGATGGGCACACCACCGTGCACCCGGTCTTCGACGAGATCGAGCTGTGGGCCCCGTCGTCGGTCCCCACCTGGGTGGTCCTCCTGGAAGCGGCCGAGGAGTCCGACCGGGACGCCCTGGAGCGGCTGGCGGCCGAGGCCGGGTACGCGGCGGAGGACTGGTCCTCCTCGGTGCGGCTGCTGTGCCGGGCGTGCTCCGAGAGCCGGATGCCCAGCGAGCAGGGCGACGGGCTGGCGCAGCACGATCCGCACGACCACAGCGTGCCGGGCCGACCGGGGCCGCTGGGGCACACCGGGGCCGGGATGCTGTGGTCGCCCGAACGCGAGTGCGGACTGGCTGCGCCGGCCTCGTTGGTCAAGGGCCTGCTCGACGGCTGGGTGGCCGACTCCCCGGACACCCGTGAGTGGCGGGACCTGGAAGAGGTCTGCTGACCCCGCGCCCGCCCCGGGCCCCGCGCCCGCCGGGACGGGGGACGGCCCGTGCACCGTAAGCTGTATGCGGCCCCGGGGGCCGTTACAGCTGCGGAGCGAGGAAGGCGGGCTGCGGACCATGGCGCGGCAGGAGACCGATCAGCGGGTCGAGGACGAGTTCATCGACGACACCCGGGACTGCGAGCAGCGCGAGCGCGCCCATCGGGAGCGCGGCACCGCCCGCCCCATCACGGTGGTGGGCAACCCGGTCCTGCACCGGGAGTGCCGGGAGGTGACCGCGTTCGACGAGTCGCTGGCCGCGCTGGTGGACGACATGTTCGCCAGCCAGCGGGCCGCCGAGGGCGTCGGGCTGGCCGCCAACCAGATCGGTGTGGACCTCAAGGTCTTCGTCTACGACTGCGCCGACGACGAGGGTGTGCGGCACGTGGGTGTGGTCTGCAACCCCGTCCTGGAGGACCTGCCGGCCGACCGGCGGGTGCTGGACGACAACAACGAGGGCTGCCTGTCGGTGCCCACCGCCTACGCGGAACTGGCCCGTCCCGACTACGCCGTGGTGCGGGGGCAGGATCTCGAGGGCAACCCGATCCGGGTGGAGGGCACCGGCTACTTCGCGCGCTGCCTCCAGCACGAGACCGATCACCTCTACGGGCGCCTGTACATCGACCGACTCTCCAAGCGGGAGCGGAAGAGCGCGCTGAAAATGATGGAGGAGAACACCCCCCGGTACGAAACCGTGCCGAACGGCTGACGGCGCTTCACCCGCTCCCAGCGGGGAGAACGCCGAACGGGGCGGGCCTTTTCAAAGGCCCGCCCTTTGGCATGTCCGGGGTGGGGTTGACGCGGGTAGACCCCGGGCGTCACTCTCCAAGGGCTCGTGCGCACCACCCTCCGACGCCCGTTCGGTCACGGACCCGTCCGCGGTCCGCGACCCCGGTTCCCCCACCCTTCCCCCACCTCCGTCGGGAGGCACTCGCATGTCCGCATCCGGCCCGTGGCCCCTCGCCCGTCGCGGCGCGCGCCCGGTTCTCGTCCTGTTGTTGATCTGCGCCGCCGGTCTGCTCGGCGGTCCCACCGCCGCCGCGACCACCACCACGACCACCACCACCGCCGAGAGCACCGACCCCGCCGCCGACCCCGCCACCGTCACGACGGAGTCCGGTGACATCGGCACCCTCGACGCCTGCTACACCTTCCCCCGCACGCTGCGGCAGGGCATGTCCGGCGCCGACGTCACCCAGCTGCAGATCCGGGTCGCCGGTTACCCCGGATACGGCCAGGTCCTGTCCCTCGACGGCCAATTCGGCCCGCACACCGAGCAGGCGGTGCGCCGCTTCCAGCAGGCGTACGGCCTGTCCGTGGACGGTGTCGCCGGCCCGCAGACCCTCAACCGCATCTACGCGTTGCAGAGTTCGGACTGCTCCACCGCCAACTTCACCTTCGCCGAGATGAACCGCTGCAACTCCAACTGGTCCGGGGGCGCGGTCACCGCCGCCACCGCCCGGGAGAACGCCCGCCGCACCATGTGGAAGCTCCAGGCCATGCGCCGCGCGATGGGCGACCGGCCCATCAACATCAGCAGCGGCTTCCGCTCGGTGTCCTGCAACAACGCGGTCGGCGGCGCGAGCAACAGTCGGCACCTGTACGGGGACGCGGCCGACCTGGTCGGTACGCACTCCTTCTGCGCACTCGCCCAGCAGGCCCGCAACCACGGCTTCAACGGCATCCTCGGCCCCGGCTACCCGGGCCACAACGACCACACCCACGTCGACACCCGCGCCTCCCGCTTCTGGTCGGCGCCCAACTGCGGCATCTGAGCCGCCCCCGGACGGGCCCGCCCGCCACCCGGTACCCGGTGCCGGGCGGGCCCCACCATCCCGTGAACCACCACCCCGTGCCCCCACCTCACCCCGGCCGGTAACGGTGACGCCGCCCGGCCCGCGATACGGAGTGATCCGGTGACGCCCTCCACCCGCCGCCGCGCGCGCCGCGGTGCCGCCCTGCCGCTCCTGCTCGTTCTCGCCCTCGGTTCCTCCACCGCGTGTTCGGCATCCGGGGCCGGTTCCGACGGCGGCGAATCCGACACCGACGCGGCGGTCGACACCGCCGACACCGCCGACACCGCCGATACCGACACCACCGCCCCCGGCGGATCACCGAGCGCCGAAGCGGTCTTCCCCCTCGACACCATCGGTATCGACGACGCCGACCAGGCCCTGCTGGAGGAGGCGCGGGACGCCGTGGTCACCTCCTGCATGGCGCGCCACGGCCTGGAGTACGCCGCGGCCGACCGCCCCCCGCGCCCCTCGGTGCACCGCCACACCCACCTCTACGGCGTGGACGACCCCGTGCACGCGGCCGAGCACGGTTACCTGCACCCCATCGACCTCGACCCCCACACCTACGCGCCCGTGCACGCCGAGGAGCTGACCCCCGAACAGGAACTCGCCCTGTACGGCGACCCGGCGGTGGACCCGCTCGACCTCCCCGACACGCTGGAGGAGGCACGCGAACGCCCCGGCCCCGAGGTCGGCGGCGTGCCCGTCCCGGCCACCGGCTGTCACGGCGAGGCGACCCTGCTGATCAACCGCCCCGACGACCGGTGGATCGACCCCACCTTCCTGATGGAACTGGCCGACGAGGCCGGACACGAGGCCGACGCGGACGAGCGGGTGCGCGACCTGCTGGCCGACTGGTCCGCCTGCATGGCCGACCGGGGCCGGCCCGCCGACAGCCCGCTGACCGTCACCGAGGAACTCGGGCTCGCCGGCGACGTCTCCGGGGAGGAGGCGATCGCGGTGGCGCTGCTGGACGTGGCCTGCAAGGAGGAGACCGACCTGGTGGCCCGGTGGGTGGCGGTGGACGCCGAGCACCAGGAACACGTCATCGCCGAACACACCGACCTGCTCGCCGAGTACGCCGAGCAGCACGTGGAGCGCATGGAACGGGCCCGGGCGATCCTCGCCGACGGGCCGTCCGCCGTCGACGGGGCCTGACCGCCCCCGGTCGACGCCGACCGGGGGCGCCGGCCCGCCCGGGGCCCGCGGCCCGGGCGGGCCGGTGGACCGGTCCGCCCGGGGTCGGTCGGGCCCCGGGCGGGCCGGGGAGCCCCCGTCGTGGTGGGCCCGGTCGCGGCCGGGCCCGGCTCAGAACTCCTCGTCCAGCGAGACGGATCCCTCGACCGCCACCTGATAGGCGGTGGGGCGCCGCTCGAAGAAGTTGGTCAGCTCCTGCACGTCCTGCAGTTCCATGAACGCGAACGGGTTCTCCGAGCCGTACACCGGGTCCAGGCCCAGTCGCACCAGTCGCCGGTCGGCCACGCACTCCAGGTAGGCCCGCATGGATTCGGTGTTCATGCCCGGCAGCCCCTCCCCGCAGAGGTCGCGGGCGAACCGCAGCTCGGCCCCCACGGCCTCCCGGATCATGGTGGTGACCCGCTCGCCCAGCTCCGCGTCGAACAACTCCGGCTCCTCCTCGCGGACGGTGTCCACCACCGCGAAGGCGAAGTCCATGTGGCAGCTCTCGTCCCGGAACACCCAGTTGGTGCCGGTGGCCAGGCCGTGCAGCAGACCGCGCGAGCGGAGCCAGTACACGTAGGCGAAGGCGCCGTAGAAGAAGAGCCCCTCGATGCAGGCGGCGAAGCAGATCAGGTTGAGCAGGAAACGCCGGCGGTCCTCCCGGCTCTCCAGCCGGTCCATGTCCTCCACCGAGTCCATCCAGCGGAAGCAGAAGTCGGCCTTCTCACGGATGGAGGGGATGGACTCCACGGCGGCGAAGGCGTCGGCCCGCTGCTCGGGGTCGGGCAGGTAGGTGTCCAGCAGGGTCAGGTAGAACTGGACGTGCACCGCCTCCTCGAAGAGCTGCCGCGACAGGTACAGCCGCGCCTCCGGGGAGTTGATGTGCTTGTAGAGGGTGAGCACCAGGTTGTTGGCGACGATCGAGTCACCGGTGGCGAAGAACGCCACCAGGCGGCCGATGAGGTGCTGCTCACCGGGGGAGAGCCGCGCCAGGTCGCTCACGTCGGAGTGCAGGTCCACCTCCTCCACGGTCCAGGTGTTGCGGATGGCGGCCCGGTAGCGCTCGTAGAAGTCGGGGTAGCGCATCGGGCGCAGCGTCAGCTCGAAACCCGGGTCGAGCAGGTTGCGGGGACGGGACCCGCGAGGCGCGGCGGTGGGGGTCCCGGGCGCGGCGGGCTCGACCGGGGTGTCCGGGTGGGTGGTGATGGCGTGCTCCTCGGGATGCGGGTGGGTGGCACGGGGGCGACCGGTACCGGGATCGTCGGCGCGGGGGGTGGGGGCGCGGTCGGAGGACGGAGCCGGGTGTTCCTCCCGTCCCGTCGCCGGCGCGGGACGGGAGGGGCGTCACTGGCACGCCTCGCAGCTCTCCGGGTTCTCCAGCGAGCAGGCGTCGGCGGCCGACACGGGGGCCTCCGGGGTGGTCGTCGGCGCCGGAAGCGTCGGCCCGGCGGTCTCCCCGGCCCCGGCGCCGCGTGCCGCGCGGGCGATCCGGGTCGCCGGCCGCGAGCGCAGGTAGTAGGTGGTCTTCAACCCGCTGCGCCAGGCGTGGACGTACATCGAGCTGAGCCGGCCGATGGTCGGGGACTCCACGAAGAGGTTCAGCGACTGGCTCTGGTCCAGGTACGGGGTACGGGCGGCGGCCGTGTCGATCAGCGCCCGCTGCGGCAGTTCCCAGGCCGTGCGGTACAGGGCGCGGAGCCGGTCGGGCAGGTCCGGCAGCGCGGCGACCGACCCGTTGGCCTCCCGCAGCGCCTCCCGGGTCGCCGCGTCCCACCGGCCCAGCCGCTTCAACTCGGCCACCAGATACGCGTTGACCTGGAGGAACTCCCCGCTGAGCGTCTCGCGCTTGAAGAGGTTGGAGACCTGCGGTTCCACGCACTCGTACACCCCGGCGATCGAGGCGATGGTGGCGGTGGGCGCGATCGCGACCAGCAGCGAGTTGCGCATCCCGGTCCGGGCGATCCGGGTCCGCAGCGCCGCCCACCGATCCGGCCAGGCGTGCTCGATGTCCTTCCAGTGGTCCGGGTGCAGCACCCCCCGCGCGGTCCGGGTCTCCGACCAGGCGGGCAGCGGACCGTGGCGTTCGGCGAGGTCGGCGGAGGCCGCGTAGGCGGCGAGCATGATCCGCTCGGAGATCCGGGTGGACAGCTCACGGGCGGTCGGCGAGTCGAAGGGCAGGCCGAGCCGGAAGAAGACGTCCTGCAACCCCATCAGGCCCAGGCCCACCGGGCGCCATCGGGCGTTGGAACGGGCCGCCGGGGCGGTGGGGTAGCGGTTGATGTCCACCACCCGGTCCAGGAACAGGACGGCGGTCGCGGTGCTCGCGTCCAGCCGCTCCCAGTCCACCGCGTCCATCGGGTCGATCTCCCGCGCCGCGCGCTCCGGGTCCGCCGGCAGGTCCTCGCGCAGGTGCGCGGCGAGGTTGAGCGAGCCCAGGTTGCACACCGCCGTCTCGCCGTCGTCGGTGACCTCGAGGATCTCGGTGCACAGGTTGGAGGAGTGCACGACCCGGCCGGGCAGCGCGGTCTGGTTGGCGGTGCGGTTGGCGGCGTCCTTGAACGTCATCCACCCGTTGCCGGTCTGGGCCAGGGTCCGCATCATGCGGCCGTACAGCTCGCGGGCGGGCAGCGTGCGGCGGGCGAGGCCGTCCGCCTCGGCGCGGCGGTAGGCGGCGTCGAACTCCGCGCCCCACAGGTCCACCAACTCCGGCACGTCCGAGGGGGAGAACAGCGACCAGTCGGTGTCGTCCGCGACCCGCCGCATGAACTCGTCGGGGATCCAGTGCGCCAGGTTCAGGTTGTGGGTGCGGCGGGCCTCCTCGCCGGTGTTGTCCCGCAGTTCCAGGAACTCCTCGATGTCCGCGTGCCAGGTCTCCAGGTAGACGCAGGCCGCGCCCTTGCGCCGGCCGCCCTGGTTGACCGCCGCCACCGAGGCGTCCAGGGTCCGCAGGAAGGGCACGATGCCGTTGGAGTGGCCGTTGGTGCCCCGGATCAGGGAGCCGCGTGCCCGCACCCGGGTCCACGGGACGCCGATCCCGCCGGCGTGCTTGGACAGTCGCGCCACCTGGTGGTACCGCTCGTAGATGGAGTCCAGTTCGTCGAGCGGGGAGTCCAGCAGGTAGCAGGAGGACATCTGCGGGTAGCGGGTGCCGGAGTTGAAGAGGGTGGGGGAGGAGGGCAGGTAGGCCAGCGAGGACATCAGCCGGTACAACTCGGTGACCTCGGCGAGGTGATCGCGGTCCCGGGCGTCCGGATTCCCGCCGGCCGGTTCGCCGCCGCCCGGGTCCCCGCCGGCGAGGCCGCAGGCGACCCGCAGCAGGAAGTACTGCGGGGTCTCCAGGACCTGCCGGGTGGTGGGGTGGCGCAGCAGGTACCGGGAGTGCACGGTGCGCAGGCCGAAGTACTCGAAGCGGTCGTCCGCGCCCTCGGTGACGGCCCGCTCCACCAGCGCGTCGAGTTCCCGGCCGTGTCGGGTGACGAAGGCGGCGGTGCGTTCGGAGATCAGCCCCTCGCGGGCACCCACCGCGACCGAGGCGGTGAAGGAGTCGGCGCCCTGTCCGGCCGCCTCGTCCCGGATGGCGAGGGTCAGCAGACGGGCGGCGAGCCGCGAGTGGGCGGGGTCCTCGGCGATCAACCCGGCGGCGGCGTCCACGGCCGCCTCCCGCAGCCGGTCGGCGTCGTCGCCGGGGGCGCGACCGCGCAGGACGGCGGCGGCGACCCGGCCGGGGTCGGCGTCCGGGAGGTCCCCGGCCAGATCGGTGAGCAGCCGCAGCAGGGCGGTGCGGGGCGGGTCCCGGTCCGGCTCGGTGTCGGGGGCGGGCGCCCCTTCACCGAGGGGAGGACGGACGGTGCCGGTCCCCGTCGTGGGCGGGGACGCTGCGGGCGCGGTGGTCATGCGACTCCCTCGTGGCCGATGGCCCCCGGAGAGGGAGGTGGGCGCACGCGGGCGGGCCGCGGGGGCGTCCACCGGCCCAATCCACGAGGCCCGGACTTCCAACGAACCGTCGGCAGGTGATCGGACTCGCCGCGCGCCGTCCGGGGGGACGGGGACGCGGCACACCGTTGCGGGACAGTCCCGGATTCCCACCGGGTTCCCCTGCTACGACAGCGGCCACGATCATACATGTGGGATCGCCCCGCGCCGGAACCCCAAGATGTTGTGCGGGGTGGCGTGGTGGAAGTCGGTGAGCGACCCGCCGCCGGGTCCGGGCGCCGGCCGACGGGAACGGTCCCCACCGGTCAAGGCCCACGGGGGCGGGTGCGATGGGGCGGTCCACCGGGGCCCGTCGCCACGCCGCGTCGGGGTCGCGGGAGGGGCTCCCGGGGGAGTCCCGGTTCGGTCGTCCACCCGGTGCGCCGGCCGTCGACGCGGGTGGCGGGGGCCGGGGTGGCCGGGCGCGGTGGGGAGTCGATGGGGGTGGTGCCCGCCGGCCCGGAGCCGGACGGGGTCGTCCCCGGCCGGAGAGGCGGGTGGGCACGGGGCGCCGACGGGTGGTGTGGACCGGCGGGACGGCTCGGGGCCGGACCCGTCCGGGCCGGAGGGACGGGGCTATCGGGTTCCTCCGGCCGTCAGCGGCAGGGCGAGCACGCGCAGGGTGAGGCCGGGGATCGGTTGCCAGTCCCGACCCGGTTCGGGGCGGAAGCCCATCCGCCGGTACAGTCGCGCGCCGCGCTCGTTGTCGTCGGCGATGGAGAGGACCAGGGCGCGTCGGCCCAGCCCGGCGGCCCGTTCGGCGCAGTGTCGCACCAGGGCCTCGCCGATGCCGCGACCACGTGCCCGCGTGGCCACGGCGAGCATCCGGAACTCGGCCTCGTCGGGTCGGGCCACCTGCGCGAAGGGGCCGTCGGCGGCGAAGGTGACCGTGCCCAACACCTCCGCCGCCCGCCCGGGCGCGGTCCCGGTCGCGTCCGGGCCCGGGTGGTTTCCGGCCTCTCCGGCCTCCCGGTGGACGGCGATCAGCAGATCGGCCGTGGCCGCCCGCCCGGCGGCGTCGCGCAGCAGGTCGAGGTAGGGGTCCTCGGTGCCGTGGAGGAGCAGTCCGTCGGCCAGGTAGGCGCGGGCCGACACCTCCCCGGCGGCGGTGTGCTCCACCGGGAGGGCGGGGCGGATGGTGATGTCCATGTGCACAGCATGGCCCCCTCCCCGGCCCTCCCCGGTCAACCGGGTGGATCCGGTCACCCGGCGGTGTCCGGTGGTGCCCGCTCCTGCCCGTCCGGAGGGTCGGGACCGGTGAAAACCGTCATTCGATGATCATTTTCGCCTCCTTGGGAACCCGAACGGGCGCCGAACGGGCATCCGCGATGGCCGAGCGGGCACGGGCCGCGCCCACCGCAAGGGTTTTCCCGCCGGTGCGAGCGGGCGCGAGCCCGAGGGAAACGGGCAGAAGCGGTCACTATCGATTCGGTTGCGTCCCTGGTGGCCCGCTTGTCGGGCAGGTAGAAACTCATGCATCGGCCCGAACGGGCACGGAATCGGCCACCGACGGACCGATCGGCGGACACGCACCGCCGGAAGGGCCCGGCGAAGCCCGGAAGACCTCGAAGGGGAGGTGATCGCGCCGTGAAGGCGGAGGAGCGGCAGCGGGAGATCCTCACCGCCGCCCGCAGCGCGGGCTCGGTGGATGTGGCCGGTTTGGCCGACAGCCTCGGGGTCGCCCGTGAGACCATCCGCCGCGACCTCCGACTGCTCGAGGACCATGGTCTGATGCGCCGCACCCACGGTGGCGCCTACCCGGTGGAGAGTGCGGGTTTCGAGACGACCCTCGCCTTCCGCACCACCATGCAGGTTCCCGAGAAGCGGCGGATCGCGACCGCCGCGGCCGACCTCCTCGGCGACGCCGAGACGGTCTTCGTCGACGAGGGCTTCACCCCCCAGTTGGTGGCCGAGGCGCTGCCCGCCGACCGGCCCCTGACCATCGTCACCGCCTCCCTGGCCACCGCCGGGGCGCTCGCCGATCGCGACGACCGGTTCACCGTGCTGCTGCTCGGCGGCCGGGTGCGCGGCGGCACCCTCGCCACCGTCGATCACTGGGCGGTGCGGATGCTCTCCGGGCTGGTCATCGACCTCGCCTACATCGGGGCCAACGGCATCTCCCGCGAGTACGGCCTCACCACCCCCAACCCGGGGGTGGGTGAGGTCAAGGCGCAGGCCGTGCGCTCCTCCCGCCGTCGCGTCTTCATCGGTGTGCACACCAAGTTCGCGGCGGTCAGCTTCTCCCGCTTCGCGGAGGTCTCGGACTTCGAGACGATCGTGACCACCAGTGGTCTGCCCGCCGCGGAGGCCCACCGCTACTCGCTCCTGGGGCCGCAGGTGCTCCGCGTCTGATCGTTCATCGGCGTGCCCGCGTCCCCCGGTCCCCGGCGCTCCACCACGCCCCGCGCGGCGTCGTGGCCCCGCATCGCCGTACAACACCCCATATGGGCGGGTTGATCCCCTTCGCCGCCCGCCCCGGTCCCGCCCCCTCCATCACGACACGTCCCGATTCGTGATGGTTCCCGGGTCGGCACCGGACACCACCACACCCGCACGACCCACCGAACCGGAGTCCCGCCATGAGCAGAATCAGAACCCGGCAGATCGGCGCCGCCGCCGGCCGTGCCGTTCCCGGCACCGGCCGCACCCGCCCGATGATCGCCCTGACCGTCACCGGCGGCCTCCTGATCACCGGCTGCGCCGGGGCCGGCGGTTCCTCCGGCGGTTCCTCCGGGGACGGGGAGAGCATCAACGTCCTCATGGTGAACAACCCGCCGATGGTCGAGCTGCAGAAGCTCACCGCCGAGCACTTCACCGCCGAGACCGGCATCGAGGTGAACTTCACCGTCATGCCGGAGAACGAGGTCCGCGACCGCATCAGCCAGGACTTCGCCAACCAGGCCGGCCAGTACGACGTCGCCACCATCAGCAACTACGAGACGCCGATCTACGCCCGCAACGGCTGGCTCCACGAACTCGACCCGTACCTGGCCGAGGACACCGACTACGACGTCGAGGACGTCCTGGAGCCGATGCGCGACTCTCTCCTGGGTGAGGACGGCAAGACCTACGCCCAGCCCTTCTACGGTGAGTCCTCCTTCCTCATGTACCGGCAGGACGTCTTCGAGGAGCTCGGCCTGACCATGCCCGAGCAGCCCACCTGGGACGAGGTCGCCGAGCTGGCCGCCGAGGTGGACGAGCGGCGCGACGACATGAAGGGCATCTGCCTGCGCGGTCTCGCCGGCTGGGGCGAGGTCATGGCCCCGCTCACCACCGTGGTCAACACCTTCGGCGGCACCTGGTTCGACGCCGACTGGGAGGCCCGCCTCAACGCCCCCGAGTTCGTCGAGGCCACCGAGTTCTACGTGAACCTGGTCCGGGAGCACGGTCAGTCCGGCGCCGCCCAGTCCGGCTACGCCGAGTGCCTGAACAACATGACCCAGGGCAACACCGCCATGTGGTACGACGCCACCGCCGGCGCGGGCTCCCTGGAGGCCGACGACTCCCCGGTCAAGGGGAACATCGGTTACGTCCCCGCCCCGGTCGAGGAGACCGACGGTTCCGGCTGGCTCTACACCTGGGCCTGGGGTGTCCAGAAGGCATCCTCCAACACCGACGCCGCGTGGGAGTTCATCTCCTGGGCCTCGGGCAAGGAGTACGAGGAGCTGGTCGGCGAGGAGATCGGCTGGGCCAACGTCCCCGCCGGCAAGCGCGCCTCGCTCTACGAGAACCCCGGTTACCAGGAGGCCGCCTCCGCCTTCTACGAGGTGACCCGGCAGGCGATCGGCCAGGCCGACCCGCTCAACCCCGGTGTCCAGGAGCGTCCGGCCGCCGGCATCCAGTTCGTCGGCATCCCCGAGTTCACCGACCTGGGCACCCGGGTCGCGCAGGAGATCAGCTCCGCCATCGCCGGTCAACAGACGGTCCGGGAGGCCCTGGACAAGTCCCAGGAGATGGCCGAGCGGGTCGCCGAGGGGTACCGCGACCGATGAGTGACACATCCGTCACCCCGAGCCCGGCGGACGGATCCTCCCCGTCCGCCGGGGCCCGGTCCGCCCCGGCATCGCGCCGCCCCCGGTCCACCGGACCGGGGGCGGCCGGCCCGGGACCCCGGGCACGCGCGTGGGCCTCCCGCGCCCCCCTCCTGCCCGCCCTGGTCTTCATGATCGTGGTCACCCAGCTGCCGTTCGTCGGCACCCTGGTGATCTCGTTCTTCAGCTGGAACTCGCTCAACCCCGACGCCCGCGCCTTCAACGGCTTCGGGAACTACGGCACCGTCCTGTCCGACAGCGCCCTGCGCTCCTCGGTCATCACCACGATCGTGCTCACCACGACCGTGGTGCTGGTCAGCCTGCTCCTGGGGTTGCTGCTGGCGCTGCTGCTGGACCGTCGCTTCCCCGGCCGCGGCGCGGTGCGCACCATGCTCATCACGCCGTTCCTGCTGGTCCCGGTGGCCGCCGCGCTGCTGTGGAAGCACGTGCTGTTCAACCCCGAGTACGGCCTGTTCAACGGCCTGCTCAACAGTGTCGGCGGTTTCCTCGGCTTCGACCGTCCGATCCAGCCCGACTGGATCTCCGACATGCCGCTGTTCGCGATCGAGGCCGCGCTCATCTGGCAGTGGACGCCGTTCATGATGCTGATCCTGCTGGCCGGCCTGCAGAGCCGCCCGCTGGACGCCATCGAGGCGGCCCGCATCGACGGCGCCGGGGACTGGCAGATCTTCCGCTACATCACCCTGCCCCACCTGCGCCGCTACCTGGAACTGGGTGGCCTGCTGGGCTCGATCTACATCGTCCAGAACTTCGACGCGGTCTTCACCATCACCGGCGGGGCGCTGGGCACGGCCAACCTGCCCTTCACCATCTACCAGACGTTCTACCGGGCCCACGAGTACGGCCTGGCCTCGGCCGCGGGCGTGCTGGTCGTGATCGGCACGATCATCCTGGCCACCTTCGCCCTGCGCGTCGTGTCGTCCCTGTTCAGTGAGGAGGGGGGTCGCTCGTGACCACCGCCGATCCCACCGCCGCGCCCGCCGGCACCCCCGGGGCCACCGGCCCCGGCGGCGCCGAGGACCCGGCCGCTCCCGGCGGACCGGGCCGCACCGGCGCCCGGGGCGGCACCACCCCGATCGCCGTCGGCCGCCCCGGCGGCCGGGGGCGCGGCGCCCTGCTCTCGGTGCTCGCCTGGGTCTGCGGCCTGGTGTTCGTGCTGCCGGTCGTCTGGATGGCGCTGATCTCCTTCCGTTCCGAACCGGACGCCGCCACCAACCCGCCGATGCTGTTGGCGCCGTTCACCCTGGACGGCTACCGCGAGTTCTTCGGCCTGGACGGCGGCGCCAGCCCCTGGCCGCCACTGATCAACTCGGCCATGGCCTCGACGTTCTCCACCCTGCTCGTCCTGGTGCTGGCGCTGCCCGCCGCGTACGCGCTGTCGATCAAGCCGGTGAAGCGGTGGAAGGACGTCATGTTCTTCTTCCTGTCCACCAAGATGCTGCCGCTGGTCGCCGGCCTGCTGCCGATCTACCTGATCGCCCGCGGCATCGGCATGCTCGACAACATCTGGCTGCTGGTCATCCTCTTCACCGCGATGAACCTCCCGATCGCGGTGTGGATGATGCAGTCCTTCCTCTCCGAGGTCCCCCGGTCGCTGATCGAGGCCGCGCAGATCGACGGCGCCCGCCTACCGATGGTGCTGCTGCGCGTCGTCGCCCCGATCGCCGCCCCGGGCATCGCCGCCACCGCGCTGATCTGCTTCATCTTCAGCTGGAACGAGATGCTCTTCGCCCGGGTCCTCACCGGCGTGACGGCGGAGACCGCCCCCGTCTTCCTGACCGGGTTCGTCACCAGCCAGGGCCTCTTCCTGGCACAGGTGTCCGCCGCGTCCATCGTGATCTCCCTGCCGGTGCTCGCCGCCGGCTACGCCGCCCAGGACAAGCTGGTCCAGGGCCTGTCGCTAGGAGCCGTCAAGTGAAAGCCGCCCTGATCGAGGAGCCCGGCAAGGTCCTGGTCACCACCGTCCCGGACCCGACCCCCGGCCCCCGCGACGTGGTGGTGAAGGTCTCCGCGTGCGGTCTGTGCGGCACCGACCTGCACATCCTGCAGGGGGAGTTCGCCCCCACCCTGCCGGTGGTCCCCGGTCACGAGTTCGCCGGAACCGTCGCCGCCGTGGGCCGCGAGGTCACCGGGCTGCGGGAGGGCGACCGGGTCGCCGTGGATCCCTCGCTGTACTGCCACGAGTGCCGCTACTGCCGCGAGGGCCACGCCAACCTCTGCGAGCGCTGGGCCGCGATCGGCGTGTCGGTGGCCGGCGGCGCCGCCGAGTACGCCGTGGCGCCGGTCGCCAACTGCGTCAAGCTCCCCGACCACGTGAGCACCGAGGACGCCGCGCTCATCGAGCCGCTGTCCTGCGCGGTGCGCGGCTACGACGTGCTCTCCGCCCGCATGGGCGCCCGGGTGCTGATCTACGGCTCCGGAACCATGGGGCTGATGATGCTGGAGCTGGCCAAGCGCACCGGCGCGGCCTCCGTCGACGTCGTGGACATCAACCCCGACCGGCTGGCCACCGCCGTCTCGCTGGGCGTCTCCGGCTCCGCCGCCAACCCCGACGAGCTGGACCGTCCGCGCGGCTGGGACGTGGTCATCGACGCCACCGGCAACGCCAAGGCCATCCAGGACGGCGTCAACCGGGTCGCCAAGGCCGGCACCTTCCTCCAGTTCGGTGTCTCCGACTACGCCACCAAGGTGGTGATCGAGCCCTACCGGATCTACAACGAGGAGATCACCATCACCGGCTCGATGGCGGTGCTGCACAGCTACGAGCGGGCCGCCGACCTCTTCGCCACCGGTGTCATCGACCCGAAGGTCTTCATCAGCGACCGGATGCCGTTGGACGAGTACCCGGCGGCGCTGGACCGGTTCGCCGCCGGACAGGGTCGCAAGATCGTCGTCCTGCCCGGGGCCTGACACCCGCCGGCCCCCGCCCTCCCGGAGGGGAGGGGCGGGCCCCGACCCCGGGCCCCGGCGCGGTGTCCGTGCCTCCCCGCCGTCCGTCGTCCGCCCCGCCGCACCGGGTGGGGCGGGGCGGACGACGGGCACCGCGCCGGGACCCGGTTCCCCGCCGCCCGGGGCTCCCGTCGCAAGTGCGCCACGTGCCGGTGGCAGGCGTCCTGCCCGGTCGGCCCGGCGGGGTACCACCACGGCCGACACCGGCGCGAGTGGGCTTCCACGGCCGGTCACGGGGGCGATCCGGCCCGATCGGACCCGTCGGTCGCGGGGTCGACGGTGCCCTCCTCCCGCCTTCCGGCGGTCGGCAGTGCCCCGCCGGCTCCCGATCGGCGGCGCGAACCACCCCGCGGCCTCCGGCCGACCTCCGCGGACCTCCGGTCGGCCCGGAGCCCCGGCAGCCGGCTCCCGGCCGATCGGGGCTCCCGCCGCTCCACCCGAGGGGCCTCAGCCCCGGGGGCGCTGGAGGTTGGCGACGAATTTGTACCGGTCGCCCCGGTAGACCGAGCGCACCCATTCCACCGGTTCCCCGGAAGTGTCCCGTGAGTGGCGGGAGAGCAGCAGCATGGGCAGCCCCACATCGGTGCCGAGCAGCCCGGCCTCGCGGGGGGTGGCCAGCGAGGTCTCGATGGTCTCCTCGGCGCTCGCCGGATGCACCCCGTACACCTCGGCCAGCGCGGTGTAGAGGGAGGTGTACTTCACCAGGCTGCGGCGCAGGGCCGGGAAGCGCTCCTGGGACAGGTGGGTGGTCTCTATGGCCATCGGCTCCCCGCTGGCCAGTCGGAGCCGTTCGATGCGCAGCACCCGGCCGTCGACCGGGATGTCGAGCAGGCCGGCGAGGCGCTCGTCGGCGTTGATGTAGCCGATCTCCAGCAACTGCGAGGTCGGCTCCAGCCCTTGGGCGCGCATGTCCTCGGTGTAGGAGGTGAGCTGGAGGACCTGCGCGACCTTCGGCTTGGCGACGAAGGTGCCCTTGCCCTGGATGCGCTCCAGTCGCCCCTCGACCACCAGCTCCTGAAGCGCCTGGCGCACGGTGGTGCGGGAGGTGTCGAACTCGGTGGCCAGCGAGCGCTCCGGCGGCACGGGGGTGCCGGGCGGCAGGGTTTCCGTCATCTCCTGGAGGTGGCGTTTGAGACGGTAGTACTTCGGCACCCGCGCGGTGCGGGTGCGGTCGGTGGTTTCCGCCGTCCGGGTGGTACCGGCCGGGCCGGCGGCCCCCGGGGCCGCGTCCATCGCCCGGCCGGTCCCGACCACCTGGTTCTCTTCTGTCGTCACCGGCTCCTCCGTGGCTCGCGGATCACATGGTGGCACGGGCCGAACGGGGGTTCCCGACGACCCGGATGTCAGTCCGGTAACGGACAGCCTGCCCTTCCGGTACGGCCCTTGACACCCTTACTGGTCTAGTCCAGAGTTCATCGCAACTGGTCTAAACCTCTTGACTACACCACTAAAGGCCGTCCCGTGACCAGGCGCAAGGGGGTCCGGCCTCCCCGGGAGGGTGACGTGAAGCGCAAGCTGATGGCGGCCATCGGTGTGGCGACGCTGGCGGTCGGAGCGACCGCCTGCGGCACCGACGACAGCGGTAACGGTGGAAGCGGTGGCAGTGGTTCCGGCGGCGACGCCGACTCCATCACCGTCTGGCTCATGGACGGCTCCGCCCCCGAGGCGTGGCTCGACGAGCTGAACGCGGCCTTCGAGGAGGAGCACGGGGTCTCGGTCGACGTCGAGCTCCAGGAGTGGAACGGCATCCAGGAGAGGCTCACCACCGCGCTGTCCGAGGACGGCACCGTGGACGTCCTGGAGATCGGCAACACCCAGACCGTCGGTTTCGCGGCCACCGGCGGCCTCGCCGACCTCGGCGAGTTCGAGGGCGAGGCGTGGAACGCCACCATGCTGGAGTCCGCCACCGTCGAGGACACCCTCTACGCCCTGCCCTGGTACGGCGCCAACCGCGTCGTCGTCTACGACAAGGGCATCTGGGACGAGGCCGGCGCCGAGGTCCCCACCACCCGTGAGGAGTGGATCGAGGCCCTCGAACTGATCGAGGAGAACACCGACGCCGAGCCGATCTACCTGCCCGGCCAGAGCTACTACGTCATGGGCGGCTTCGTCGCCGACGAGGGCGGCGCCTTCGCGGTCCAGGAGGGCGACGAGTGGGTCGGCGCGCTGGACACCCCCGAGGCCGAGGCCGGCATGGAGTTCTACGCGCGGCTCCAGGAGTTCTCCAACTCCCCGACCGACAACGACGAGGCCAGCCCTCAGCAGTCCACCGAGGTCGTCCCGCAGGGTGACGTCGCCTCCTGGATCGGTCTGGGCTGGGAGGTCGGCGGCGCCATCGACGCCATCGAGAGCCAGGGCGACGAGGCCGACTTCGGCTACTTCCCGGTCCCCGGCAAGACCGCCGACCAGCCCGGTCACGTCTTCCTCGGCGGCTCCAACCTGGCCGTCTCCGAGCGCGCCGGCGACCAGGACATGGCCAGGGAGTGGCTGCGGATGGCCACCTCGCAGGAGTGGGCGCAGAAGTACGTCGACGAGAACAACGGCGGCGTCGTGCCCAACCGCACCGACGTGACCGCCTCCCCGGAGGAGGACACCTTCGCCGAGGCCATGGTGCAGTCCGCCGAGGTCGGCTACCTGCCCCCGCTGACCACCGGATGGGCCAACGTCGAGGTCGTCCCCAACCCCATCAAGGACCTCATGACCAAGGTCCTGAACGGTGAGGAGTACACCGCCGCGGCCGAGGAGGCCGACGCGGAGATCACCACGCGCATCAACCGCGACTGATACACCTGACGGGCGGGGGGGGGGGGGGGGGGGG
>NZ_JAJUWS010000027.1 GCF_021390475.1 Streptomyces sp. ST2-7A | reverse complement strand
TCGGCGGCGGCGGTCGGGAAGCCGTCCGGCGCGTTGCGCAAACCCTCCAGGAACGCCACCCGCTCGGCGGCGACCCGTTCGCGCGCCCGGGCCCGGCAGGTCTCCAACCGGGCGTCGTGCACCGGCCGCACCCCGCCCTCCGGGTCCCGGATCAGCAACACGGAGTCGCAGAGCACCAGATGCTCCACCGTTCGCTCCGACCAACGGACGAACACCACCGTGGCCTGGGGCGTTCGCGGGTGAGAAAGGTCACAGGTCACCCGGTGGCCGGTGGCGACGCGGGAGATGGCGCGGGCCAGGCACTCGGCGAGGGACACCCGGGGGCCGCGGAGGGCGGATTCCAGCAACGCCCCGCCGAGACGTTCGACGAACCAGGGGACGCCGTGCGAGCAGCCGTCCCCACCGACCGGCGGCGTCACGCCGTCCAGCACGACGAGGACCCCGCCGTCCCCGGCGGTCGAGACCGCCGCGAAATCCTCGCAGGGACGGGAGGGGTCGGCCGGCAGGACGGCGGTGCGCACGTACATGCGGCCCAGTCTCCCGGGAGGGTGCCGTGGTGGGGGAGGCCCGGCACGGCGTGGCGGTGCGGTCGGGGACCCCGGGGGCCGGGGCCGCGGCCCCCGGGCGCACCGATCCGGTCGTTCGGCCCCGCTCGGCTCCACCCGGCTCCACCCGGCATCGTTCGGCATCGTTCGCTCGGATCCGGTCGATCGGCGATCGCGAACGGTTGCCGAGGGGTCATCGACGGGCAGGGCCCCCTCTCTTGCGGACACCCGCTGCCGGAAAGACGTTCCCGGTGGTGCAGTAAGCTGCGCGCGTCCGCCGACCGGAAACCGGACCGGACCCCGACCACCCGGATCCCTCCGGTGTTCCACCGGCCGGGACGAGATTGCGAGCACAGGTGCGGAAGACCCCACGGCCCGACCCCGCCGCCGAGTCGGCGACCCCCGCAGCCGGCCCGACCGCCGCGCCCGTGAAGCGCACCCGGGTGCGCAACCGACTGCTCATCGGTGTCGCGCTCACCTCGGTGGCGGTTCTCGCGGCGGGAGCCCCCGCGATGGTCGACGCGGGCCAACGCCTCTCCGGTTCCCAGGACCTGCTGAAGCAGGCAGACACCGCGCGTGGCGCCGTCTCGCTCGCCCGGGTGATAGCCGACGAGCGGGACCTGTTGGTGGTCGCCGGGGCGCGGACCGCCGGGGGGCGGGACGCCCCGGCCGCCGACGGCGCGTCCGACACCGCGGCGTTCGAGCGCACCGACCGCCGCATCGAGGAACTGTTGCCGGAGCTGCCGGCGGAACCCCGCTCCCTGCTGGACGGGTTGCCCGACCTGCGGGCCGATGTCGCCTCCGGGGAACTCTCCCCGCTGGAGATCCACCGCGCCTACAGCGGCATCGTGCGCGAGCTGGACGCCCTCACCCGCTCGGTCTCCCTCGTCCGTCCCGAGCGATCCGGCGATCCGGCGGCCGGTGCGCTGCCCGACCTGGCCCGCGCCGTCGACGCCTCCTCCGCCACCCGCGCCCTGCTGACCGCCGCCGCCCTCGACGAGGGGGGCCGGGAGGAACTCCTGGCCGCCGCCCGGGTCGCGGGCGCCCGGGAGGCCGCCGCCGTCCAGGACTTCCTCGACGCCGCCGGGAGCGGGGCGGCCGACGGGTACGAGCGCACCGTCTCCGGTCCCGAGGCCGCCGCCGCCGAGACCTTCCTCGCGGAATTCCTCCTCAACCCCCTCGACGCCCCCGCCCTCCTCCGGGCGGACCCCGCCGACGCCGAGAACCCGGATGGGGCCGGGGACGACGCCGAGACCGTCGTCGGCGACCCGGCCGCCGCCCTGGCAGCCCGTACCGAACTCCAGCGCGGAGTGCTGTCCTCCCTCAGCACCGCCCGGGTCGCGGGTCTCGAGGCCCTGCGCGACGACGACCTGACCGCCCTGCAACTGCGTGCCCTGCTGCTGGCCGCCGCCCTGCTGTTGGCCGCCGGCGTCAGCGTGCACACCGCCCGTTCCCTCACCCGGCCGCTGGCCGCCGTGCGGCTGGGCAGCCGCCGGGTGGCCGCCGACCCGGCGGGCGAGGAACCGGTGCGCTACACCGGGCGCAACGACGAGTTCGGCGAGGTCGTCGCGGCGGTCAACGCCCTGCACGCCCGCACCGTCGAACTCCACCGCAAGGCCGCCGAGACCGCCGGCGACCACGGTGAGGTCGCCGCCGAACGGGACCGCCTGATAGCCGAACGGGACCGCCTCGGCGGCCAGTTGCGCGAACTCACCGAGCGACTGGCCGAACTGGACGGCGCCGTGCACGGCACCTTCGCCCACCACGCCCAGCGCATCCTCACCCTCACCGGCGAGCAGTTGACCATCCTCGGCCGACTGGAGGCGGGCGAGGCCGACCCCGATCGCCTGGCCACCCTCTTCGCCCTCGACCACCTGGCCGCCCGCCTGCGCCGGCACGGGGAGAACCTGCTGCTGCTGGCCGGCGCCGAGTACCCCGGCACGTCGGGGATCGCGGTACCGCTGCTGGACGTGCTGCGCGCGGCGGTCAGCGAGATCGAGCGCTACGACCTGGTGGAGATCGAGCAGCCGGTGCCGCCGGCGGCCGTGGCCGGCTTCGCCGCCCGCGACCTGGGCCACCTGTTGGCCGAACTCCTCGACAACGCCACCGCGTTCTCCCCCGACGGGGCGCGGGCCCTGCTCGCCGCCCGTGCCGAGGGCGACGCCCCGGTCGGCGGCGTGGTGCTGCGCGTCGTGGACGAGGGCATCGGCATGACCGGCGAGCGCCTCACCGAGCTCAACGAATGGCTGGCCCGCCCCGGCGAGCCCACCCCGCCCGGCACCGTGGACGACCCCGGTATCGGCATGGGTCTGTACACCGTCGCCCGCCTGGCCTCCCGTCACGGGCTCACCGCCCGACTGACCCCCCGCCCCGGCGGGGGCGTCGTCGCCGAGGTGGCACTCCCGGCCACGCTGCTGGAGGCGCTGCCCGAACCCGCGCCGATCGTGCCCGGCATGGGCACCCCGACCGCCGCGCCGGCGACCGACACGACCCCCGGGGCCGAGGGGCTCGGGAACACCCGGGAGCCCGGGGCCCGGGCCGCCGGCACCGGCGGTTCGCCGCTGCGTCGGACCGGCACCGGCCGGACGACGGGCACGCCCACCGAACCGACCGCCGTTCCCGTGGGGAAGCCGGAACCGGAGGAGATCCGTCGTCGTCTGGACGGCCCGGGCGAGGGCACCCGCCGGGGGCGCGAGGTCGGGGACGCGGACGTACTCGACGCCCTGGAGGCGGACATGGCGCCCGGCCCGACCGGGGGTGAGGGGGAGGGCCGGAACAGAGGGGAACCGGCGGTCGAGGGGATGTCCTCATGAACGGGGGCGAACCCGCCGACCGGGGTCGGGCCGGTGGATCCGGCACCCCCGCGGGCATCGGCGACCTGCGATGGACGCCGCCCCGGCTGGTCGACGAGACGCCGGGCATGCGCTCGGCGGCGGTGGTCTCCGCCGACGGTCTACCGCTGCCGGCCTCCGGCCGACCGACCGCCGGGGTCGTCCCGACCGCCGGACCCACCCGTCCCGCCGCCCCGGACGAGGAGAGGGCCGGCGCGACCGTGTCGCCCCCGCCGGGGACGGCGCCGGCGATGGTGACGGCGCCGGCGGTGAGGCCAACGACACCGGGGTCGCCGGCCGGCTGGCCACCGTCGTATCCGGACTCTCCGCCCTCACCGCCGGTGCCGCCGACCTCCTGGACAACGGCCGGGTGCGCCGGACCCTCGTCACGATGAAAGACGATTCGCTGCCGGTCATGACGATCCGGGACGGCTCACTGCTCGGCGCCCACCTCGTGGCCGACGCCGACCTGTCGATCGTCGCCCACCACATCACCCGATTCGTGGCGCGTGCCGGGCACCTCCTCACGCCCGAGCTGCGCGACGGCCCGCGCGAGGCCGCGACGGCGGGGCCGGCCGGCGACTGACCAGGCGGGAACGCCCCCGGGGAGCCGGGTCACCGGCGGGACCCCACCGCCGACCCGGCTCCCGGGGTCGTGTCCGCGCCGGGCGGCCGATCCTCCCCGTCCTCCCCGTCCGGCGGTGGGTCGTCCACCGGCGCCCCGGGGGGCGTCCCCGGCACGACGGCCTCCCGCAGGGCGTCCAGTCGCAGCCGCACCTCGCTCCGGTGTTTCCGTCGACGTTCGGCCTCCTCCTGTCCGGTGTCCAACTCGGACCGGGCCCGGGCGGCCAGCGTCGCGGCCCGACGCTCCAGGCCCTCCAGCCGCTCGATCCGGGCCGCCGTGCCCTCGCCGAGGCGACGCAGGGTCGTCTCCCGCTCCACCGCCGCGGCGGGGTCGGCGCCGCCCAGCAGCAGCCGAAGGGCGACCGAGGCGTCCCCTTCCGGGGCGTCGGTGTGCGGGGGACCGGCCCGGTACTGGGCACGGGCGATGGCTCCCACGTCGTTCCGCAGTGCCGCGAGTTGCGCGCGGATGGTGACCAGCCGGCCGGCGAGGACCGCGGCCCGCGCCCGGCGGACCAGGACCTGTCGCTCCGCGATCCGATAGGACTCGCCGATCGCTCCGAGTTCGCGGTGCAGGGAGAGCAGGTCGGCGGGTACCCCGGGGAGGGCGGGCAACCCGGCGGCCTCGGGGAACCCCCCGGGCGGCGCGGCGGCTCCCCCCATCCCGGCCCCCTCGGTTCGGTCGGTGTCGTCGGGCGACACCGGGAGGTTCCCCGGCTCCGTGCCGCCCGGTCCCGCCGGCTCCGGCCCGGCATCCCCCGGGCCGGCCGTGGGCTCGCCCCCATCGGACCCGATCGCGGGCCCGGGTTCCGCCGCGGACGCCGCGCAGACCACCGTGACCGGCACCGGGGGGAACGTCAACAGCGCGGTCAGGAGCACCGCGGCGGTTCCCCCGCGCGGGCCGGGGCCGTTCCGGGGCGCCGAGGCGGGTGGGCACGACGCCCGGAACCACCGGCGGACGGACATCGGGACCTCCCGGAGGGCGGGCGTGGCGCGGGCTGTCCGTGACGGTGCGACACCGCGGGTCGTCCCGCACCCCGGGAGATGCCGTCCGGGGGATATCCCGGGCCGTTCGGGTGACGCCGGGTGATCCGGCGGTGTCCCGGGAGCCCTGCCCGCACCCCGCACCCCGTGCCCCGTGCCGCGCGGCACGGGGTCGCTCCTCGCCCGTCGACGGGGTTCGGCCGGCCCGGCCGGACACCCGCCCGGCCCGCCGCCGGTCACCCACCGCCATCCGTCCGGCCCGCCGTCTTCCGGTCTTCCCCTCCCTCGTTCCCCCTCGCCGCTCGTCCACCGACGGGATTCGGCCGGCCCCGATCACCGCACCGGCGGGGCCCCGGCCTGTCACCCGCCGTCCGGCACCCGCCGTCCGGCACCCGCCCGGCCTCCCGGCCGTCCCCCACGCCGCTCGCCCGCCGACGGGGTGGTCTCCCTTCGCGGTGCGCCTCCGGCCGCTGTCCCATCCGCGTTCCTCCGCCGTGACCGGGGGTCGGAGCGGTCCCCGCCGTGGCGGTCGGGCAGGGCCTCCGTCGGGCTCACCCCTCGTCGCGGCGGGGGCCTCCCCGCTCCCCGTGGTCGTCCCGGTCGGCACCCGCCGCCGGGCCGTCGGTCGGGTCGCCGTCCACCCCCGCCCCACCGGGCGGCGAGGCGCCCGGTGGTCGTGACCAGGGCCATCGCGGCCCCTGCCGGGGCGCCGGATCGGGGTCGTACACGTACCGCCAGCCGCGCACCAGCCCCAGCCGGGGCGTGTGGGCGCGCGCCTCCAGCCGGTAGACGTGCTCCTCGGCGGTGGAGCCGTCCGGACCCGGCACCGGCACCCGGTACTCCTTGGGTGGGCGCCCGGTCATACCCAGCAGCACCGGCAGCACCCGGCCGTCCAGGGGGCCCCCGAGGAACGGGGTCGGTTCGCTTCTCACGCCGGCGCACCCCCCCGCGGGGCGCGGTCCCCGGCCGTCGCCGCCGGGACGGCCGCGCAGTGGTCCACCAACCGGTCGCGCGGTTCCGCGCGTCCGGGCCGGCGGCCCTCCTCCGGCCGGGTGAGCGACGCCGCTTCGACGGCGGAGATCCGGGTGCGGACCGCCATCGGCAGCAGCGGCCCGGGGTGTTCGACGGCCATGTGCGCCATGATCCGGTCGGCGGCGGCCCGCCGCACCCGGTCCACGACGGCGCCGGTGCGGGAGGTCTCCGCGACGCCGCCGCCGCGCAGCAGGGCGGTGAAGCCCTCGGCGTGGTCCTCGACGAAGGCGAGGCAGCGGTCCGGGGTCCGCGACAACCGTTCGGGCGGCGGGCCCTGTCGGGGTTCGGCGAATCGGCGTTCCAACTCCTCGGCGGCGCCGGTCAGCGCGGCCCCGTGGAACTGCTGCTTGCCGCCGGGGAAGTACCCGTAGACCAGCGGGCGGGAGACATCGGTGGCGCGGGCCACGTCCTCGGGGGAGACGTGTTCGGGGGCCCGGCGGGCGAACACCTGCGCGGCCCTGAGGAGCTGTTCACGGCGCCGGTCCGCGCTCGGTCCGCGGTGGGCCGGATCGGGTGGCGCGGGAGGCGTGCTCATGCCCGGAAGCGTAGTGCTCCGTCCGCCGGGGCTCCGTTCCCCGGACTCCACCGGGGCGCGGGCCGTCCTCCCGATCGACCCGCGCCCCGGTGGAGGGGGCCGGCGTGGATCGGGCCGGCAGCCCCGACTGCCGCCACATCCGCCGGCCGAGCTCCCGCGGGACCCCGATCCCGTCCAGGAACCCGGTCGGTTTACGGGCACCGTCGCGCATCACGGCCCGCCGGTGCTCGCCGGCCCGCCTCTGCGCCACCGCCTCCCGGCGGTCCGGTCCGACCCGGGTGCGGACCTCCGGGTTGATGAAGGCGACGGAGAAGATCCGGGCGAACTCCCCGCAGCCCAGTCGGGTGAACTCGCGCTCCCACCGGGGCGCGGTGAACATCTGCGGGCGCAACTCCTCGCGGATGTAGCGCACGTGCCGGGCCTCCTCCACGACGTGGGTCCGGGTGATGTCGCGGATCAGCGGCCGGACCCGCTCGTCGGGAAAGGTCGGGCGCTGCATCCGGTCCGCCACCCTCCTCGCCGGGGAGGGTGGCGGTGAAGGCACCGGGGGTGGTGGAGATCGTCTTGAAGAGCCGGCCGGGGTTGTGGGGGCGACGCGAGACGGAGTGGGCGGGGGCGTCGCACCAGCGGATGACGTGGGCGAACACCGTCGAGTGCCGGCACTCGACGGCGATCTCGGTCAGCGCGTAGCGCACGTGCGAGCCGGTCATCGACTTGTCGTGGATGTGGCGGACCGGCAGCCGCGTGAGGATCGGCTCGAACCGGATGTTCCACGACCCGGATGTTCCACGGCGCCGGCGCGGCGGCCTCGTGACGGGAGAGGTCGATCCGCTGCTCCTCCGACATCCGCTACCACAGCGGGGTGTCACGGAGGGAGACCGGCTCCGGCGGCCGGTACCACGGGCCGGGCACGGGCGGGGCGTCCCGGTCCACCTCGATGTCGGGATCGAAGGAGTGGCGGGCGGGAGGAGACCAGCGGGCGCTCGGCGACCCGCTCGCGGTCCCGCAGGGCGTCGAAGTCGATTTCTCCCCGGAGGGGTCCGGCCGGTCGGCCCCGAGAGGGTGTCGGGTCACGGGACGCGGCGGTGTCATGGGCGACCTCCTCGACGGACGACGGCGAGCTCCCCTTACGAGACCGCTTGTCGACAAGGCCGTCGACCCTCCTGGCGGGTGTTCCGGGGAACGGTCAACCCGGTTGCTCGCACCCGTTGTTCACGCCGGGTGTTCACCTCGCGGCCATGGTCACCGGGGATACCGGTAACCGTCACCGGCTGTGCTGGCGTCACCGATCCGGCACACCGCCCCGCGCAGGGGAGCGACGGGAGCCCGGGGCCGGCCGGACGCGACGGGGCACCCCCGGGGACGGGGGTCCCCGCGCCGGCACGACACCCCGGGAACCGCGGTGGAGAGCCGGTCCGCACACCGGGCGCGACGGCCCGCCCCCGGCACGCGACGGGCCGGGGGGACGAGACCCACCGGGAGACACCGGACGATGACACCCACAGCGAGCCGGCCGGGCCGCACCGCACCGCCCGACGGGCGGCACCCGAAACCGGCGGGGGCCCCCGACCGCTCCCGTTCGCGCACGCGTATGCGCCCACCGAGCCCGCACTCCATCCGTGGTCGGGTGGTCCTCGTGCTGGCCGTGCCCACCTGCCTGCTGCTGGTCCTGGTCGGCGTGGGAGTCGCCGACCACGCCGATCGGTGGTCCGCCGCCGGCCGCGGCGCCGACCGGGTCGAACTCTCGCTGGACGTCCAGCGATTGGTCCGCGAGCTCCAGCGCGAACACGGCCTGGGCACCGGGCTGGCGGTCGGGGCCGGCCGATACCGTCCCGAACTCGCCGACACCCGCCGCCGGGTGGACGGCCTGCGCCGCACCGTCGGCCGCAGCGTGGAGGACGCCGGCCCCGACGCGGCACCCGCCGTGCGCTCGGCGCTCGACGCGCTGAACCGCCTGCCCGCCGTCCGCGACCGCATCGACAACGGCGTCGCCGGGGCCGACGGCCCCGCCTACTTCTCCGAGACCATCGCCGGCCTCAACCGGGCGCTGGCCGAGGACCGACCCGCCCGGGACGACCGATCCCCGACCACCGGGCTGGAGTCCCTGGACGCCCTGTCGCAGGCATCCGAGGCGCTGTCGGTCGAGCGCTCCGTGCTCACCGCCGTGCTCGTGGCGGGCCGTTTCGAACCCGCCGACCACCTCGCCTTCGTCGAGGCGCGTGGAGCCCGGGTCACCGCCCTGGCCTCACTGGACCGGGTCGCCGACCCCGCCGTCCGAGCCGCCACCGAGGAGGTGCTGGACGCCCCGACGGGCCTGCGCCTGGCGGGGCTGGAGGAGGAACTGGCCGCCTCCGTCGACGGCGGCGCGGTCACCGTCGACCCCGAGGAGTGGTGGAGCACCTCGACCGCCGTCGTCGACGGCCTGCACGCCGTCCAGGCAGACGCCGCCGACGCGGTGGCACTGCGCGCCGACGGGCTGCGCGCGGACGCCGGCCGGCGACTGGTGGGCTTCCTGTCGCTGGGGCTGCTGGTCATCGGCGCCGCCGTGCTGTTCTCCGCCCTGGCCGCCCGTTCCATCACCCGCCCCCTCATCCGACTGGCCCGCGAGGCCGAGGATCTGGCCGAACGTCGTCTGCCGGAGGCCGTCCGTGCCGTGCGGGAGGCGGAGCCGGAGGAGGGCCGGCACCTGCTGTCCGGCCCGCCCGGCGGTCCGGACGCCGCCGCCCGGGGGGAGCGCGGCGAACCCGAGGAGATCGGTCAACTGGCCGCCGCCCTGCACCGGGTCGAGCACACCGCCCTCGGCCTGGCCGCCGAGCAGGCCGTGCTGCGCCGCAACGGCACCGAGTCCCTGGCCCACCTCGGTCGCCGCAACCAGCAGCTCCTCCACCGCCAACTGCGCCTGATCACCGCGCTGGAGAGCAAGGAACTGGACCCCGACGCGCTGGGCGAACTGTTCCAGTTGGACCACCTGGCCACCCGGATGCGCCGCAACGCCGACTCGCTGCTGCTGCTCGCCGGGGAGCAGTCCCCGCCCCGGGTGTGGAACGGCACGGTGTCGGTCGCCGAGGTCGTGCACTCGGCGATCTCCGAGGTCGAGGAGTACCGGCGGGTCGCGCTGGTGGAGGCCGCACCGTGCCTGGTGCACGGCCGATGGGTCGCGGAACTGTCACATCTGCTGGCCGAGTTGATCGAGAACGCGCTCACCGCCTCGCCGCCCTCCCGGCCGGTGGAGGTCTACGGCTGGTGGGACGGTGCCGAGTACTGCCTGGTGGTGCTGGACCGGGGCACCGGTATGAGTGATTCCGAACTCGAAGTGGCCAACGACCGGTTGAGTGGCACCACGGAGTTCCTGGGCACACCGACCCGGCGGCTGGGCCACTTCGTGGTGGGGGCGCTCGCCGCCCGGATGGACGCCCGGGTGGAGGTGCGGCACACCCAGGCCGACGCCCCGGCGGGCACCGGACACGGCGGTGGCGTCACGGCGTGGATCTCGCTGCCGCGCCGAATGCTCGTGGCGGCGGATGTCCCGACGGGTGCCGGGGGGTACGCCGAGCCGGGCGAGCCGGGGTACGGGGAGGCGCCGGGCCCGCCGCCGGTGACGGGAGCGAACGACCCGGCGAACGTTCTCCACCACCCCGACCGCTCCCGGTCGGGCGATCGGCCCGCCCCGACCGCCGCCGGCCGATTCGACGGAACGGGCCGGGGCGGGCCCGGGACGCACCGCGCCCCGGACGCCGGGGTGTCCCGCCGGGCGACGCCCCACCACCCCCCGACGCCGGAGGCGGTCTGAGGCGGTCCGAGACGTGCCGGGGGCCCCGTCCGGCGGGGTCCCCGGTAGACCGCCGAACGGTGAAAACGCGCCGGTTGTGGAACTTCTCCCACGGCTCAAGGGCTCCCGGCGTGTTGTCATCGAACCTGTTCGACAAGACTTAACCGGTTCATTTTATTGACATGGCAGTGACATTCTGGCCTGATTTCAGGGGAGCGCTCCCACACCCTCTCGACCAACGGAGCCCCGGGACGGGTTCCACGAGGAGACCCCCATGAAGAGAGCGACCAAGATCTCCACGGCACTGGGCGGAGCCGCCGCCGTACTGCTCGGGATGGTCGTCGCCGCGCCCCTCTCCGCCTCCGCCCAGCCCACCGACCAGGCGGGGCTCCACGTCGCCGACGGTCGCGTCCTGGAGGCCAACGGCAACGACTTCGTCATGCGCGGCGTGAACCACCCCCACTCCTGGTACACGCAGCACACGGCGGCCATCGGTCACATCAAGGACCTCGGCGCCAACACCGTGCGCGTCGTGCTCAGCAGCGGTGACCGCTGGAACAAGAACGACACCGCCGACGTCGCCAACGTCGTCTCGCTGTGCAAGCGGAACCGGCTGATCTGCGTGCTCGAGGTGCACGACACCACCGGTTACGGCGAGGAGTCGGAGGCCGCCTCCCTCGACCAGGCGGTGGACTACTGGATCGACATCCAGGACGCCATCAAGGGCGAGGAGGACTACGTCGTCCTCAACATCGGCAACGAGCCGCACGGCAACCAGGGCTACCAGAACTGGACCTCGGACACGATGTCGGCGATCAACCGCCTGCGCGACGAGGACTTCCACCACCTGATCATGGTGGACGCCCCCAACTGGGGCCAGGACTGGACCAACACCATGCGCGCCAACGCGCGGCGGGTCTTCGACTCGGACCCGCACGCCAACACCGTCTTCTCCATCCACATGTACGGCGTCTACGAGACCCGTGCCGCCGTCAGCTCCTACCTCAACGACTTCGTCAACGCCGGACTGCCCATCCTGGTGGGCGAGTTCGGCCACTATCACTCGGACGGCAATCCCGATGAGGACGCCATCCTGGAGATCAGCGAGCAGTTGGGCACCGGCTACCTGGGCTGGTCCTGGAGCGGCAACAGCGGCGGCGTCGACTACCTCGACATGGTCGTGAACTTCAACCCCAACCAGCTCACCGAGTGGGGCGAGCGGATCTTCAACGGCCCCAACGGCATCGCCGCCACCGCCGTCGAGGCCACGATCTACAGCGAGGGCGGAGGCGGCCCCGGCGGCTCCGACGAGGGCGCCACCGACGGTGGCTCCGGCGGCCCGGGCGGCCCCGGCGAGGACACCGAGGCCCCCACCGCCCCCGGCACCCCCACCACCTCGGGCGTCACCTCCACCTCCGTCACCCTGAACTGGGCCGCCTCGACCGACAACGTCGGCGTCACCGGCTACGACGTGCTGCGCGTCTCTGGGGGCGGGCAGACCGTGGTCGCCTCCTCGACCTCGACCTCCGTCACGGTCTCCGGCCTGACCCCGAGCACCGCGTACACCTTCGCCGTCCGGGCCCGTGACGCGGCCGGCAACGTCTCCCCGCTCTCGGGCACCGTCGCCGTCACCACCTCCGGCGGTCAGGGCGGCGCCGGCTGCGCCGTCGACTACCGGGTGGCCGGCTCCTGGCCCGGCGGCTTCCAGGGCGAGGTCGTGGTCACCAACACCGGCTCCTCCCCGGTCGCGAACTGGAACCTGGGCTGGACCTTCACCGGCGGCCAGACCGTCACCAGTCTGTGGGGCGGCCAGGTCGCCCAGAGCGGGAACACCGTGACCGTCACGGCGCCCGGCTGGGCCACGACCCTGGCGCCGAACGCCTCCGCCTCCGTCGGCTTCCTCGCCGATTGGAGCGGCAGCAACCCCGCGCCTACCTCTTTCACGCTCAACGGCTCGGCCTGCACCGTCAACTGAGCCGACCTTCGAACGGGCGGGTCCACCGGGCTGCGGACCGGTGGACCCGCCTTCTTCCCCACCCACCCGAAACCGGGTCTTCCCCACCCACCCGAAACCCTGCCTACACTCCCCCCATGCCGCGCCCGAGTCCCGGCCGTCTCACGGCCGTCGCCGACCTGCACGTCCGGTACCCCGAGAACCGCGCCCTCGCCGAGGCCCTGCGCCCCGGCCGGCCCGACGACTGGCTCCTGGTCGCCGGCGACATCGGCGAATACCACGAGGACGTCGCCCGCACCCTACGCCTGCTCGCCGACCGCTTCCACACGGTCGTCTGGGCCCCCGGCAACCACGAACTGTGGACACCGGGGAACGACCCCGACACCTCGCGCGGGGAGGAGCGCTACCGCCGGCTCGTCGACCTCTGCCGCGAACTGGGCGTGCACACCCCCGAGGATCCCTACCCGGTGTGGGAGAGCGGGGACGGCCCGGTGGCCGTCGCCCCCCTCTTCGTCCTGTACGACTACACCTGGCGTCCCCCCGGCGCCCGGGACCGCGACCACGCCCTGGAGATCGCCAGGGAAGCCGGCATCGTGGGCACCGACGAGGCGCTGCTCCACCCCGACCCCCACCCCGGCCGCGACGCCTGGTGCGCCGAGCGCGTGGCGTACACCGAGCGCCGGCTGGCCGACCTCCCGGACGACCTGCCCACCGTGCTGGTCAACCACTTCCCGCTGATCCGTGAGCCCGTTCGCGTCCTGCGGTACCCCGAGTTCGCGCTGTGGTGCGGCACCGACGCCACCGCCGACTGGGCACGCCGCTTCCGCGCCCGCGCCGTGGTCTACGGCCACCTGCACATCCCGCGCATCATCCACGCCGACGGCGTGCCGCACATCGAGGTCTCGCTCGGCTACCCGCGCGAGTGGGGGCCGCGCCCCGCGCCGCCCGCACTGCCGGTGGTCGTTCCCCTGGCCCCGGTCCCGACCGCGCCGACGGTGCCGGCCGGCCCGTCCCCGACGGACCCCGGGGTATTCGACCGCCCCGACCGGGGGGCCCGGACGGGGACGGGGTAGTAGAGTCGGTGACCGTGTCGAAGCCCGATGGTCTCCTCGTGGACATCGCAACCGCCGTGGAGGCGGAGCAGAGCAACCAGATGGCGTTGACGGTCGTCGTGCAGGGCGCCGTCATCACGGGCCGGCTGGCCCCCGAGGCGGTGTGGCGACGAAGAGTCGCCGAGGTCCTCCGGGACTCCGACCGCCTCGGCGCCTTCTCCCCGGTGCTGAATCCGCCGGTCGATCCCCCGAAGGAGCCCGAATACCTGCACTTCCATGTCGCCCGCATCCTCCAGGGCAGCTACGGCATCCCCACCACCGGTGGCATGTACCGCATCGCCATCGAGAACGTGGGCGCCTGGACCCTCGGGGATGTCGGCTACACCGACTCCTGACCCCCGCTCCCGACCCCTCCGGCCCGCCGGCGGGCGGGAACCCCTCCCGCCCGCCGTCGGGCGCGCCCGGGATCCGCTCGGCGCCCGGCTCCACCAGCGGCGTGAGCGACATGGGCTCGGCGCCGGGGTGGTAGCCGGCGTGTGAGGCGGGGTGGGTGTGGATCAACCGGTGTGGTCGGCCGGCGGCCCGCGGTCGGGTCTCCGGCCGGCCCGTGGCCGCGACCGTGAGGTCGAAGACCCGCAGGATCGAGGTGTCGGCGGAGGGCCGGGCCGTCACGGGACGGCCGAGGATCGCGTCGGCGGCCGGGTCGGCCGTGCCGGTTCGCGAGGTTGGCCAGCGGGATCAGGGTCGGCCCACCGGAGGCGGCGTCCCGCTTCTCGGCGGCGTCGCCCACGGCCGGGATCCGCGGGTTGTCGGCGCGCATCCGCTCGTCCACGGCGATCCCGCCGCGCGGATCGATCGTCAGCCCCGCCGCACGCGCCGGGTCGGTCTCCGGGCGCACCCCCACGGCGAGCACCACCGGGTCGGCGGGCAGTCGCTCCCCGTGGGAGGTCTCCACCGCGTCCGGCAGCACGCGCACCACCTTCGTGCCGGTGCGCGGCGCCACGCCGTTCCGGATCGGCTCGGTGGTCGGCGCGGTGGCCATCTCGGGGGCGAGGTGTGGCAGGACGTGGGCGGCGAGCTCGACGACGGTGCCCCCGGGCCCCGCAGGCGCAGGTTCTCGGCCGTCGCCCCGCCTGCCGGTGCCCGGTGTTCGTGGTTGTCGGGCCGGGCGGGAAGACCCGGGGCAAGCGGATGGGACCGGGGCTCGCGCCGGTGCGGTGAGGCGCGGCGGGAACCCACCCGACCCGCCACCACGACCGCTGCGGGGACGGGCGGGAGCTCCCGGGGCCCCGGGTCCGGGAGGTGGTCACACCGTGACCACCGAGGACCATCCGCCCGCCGGGGCCTGCCCGACCCCCAGCCCGCGCAGGTTCTCCAACACCCCCGGATCCTGCTCGTCCAGCCAGTCGCACAACTGCCGGAAGGAGACGAACCGCACGTCGTCCTCCCCGCTCGACCGCCCCGCCATCTCCATCAGGGCCTCCTCCACCGCGTCCATGTAGATGCCGCCGTTCCACTGCTGGAAGTGGTTCCCGATGAACAGCGGCGCGCGGTTACCGCTGTGCGCCCGCTCGAAGCCTGCGACGAACGCCCCCCGTGCCTCATCCCGCCAGGCCCCGTGCCGTGCCGGGTCCCCCTGCGTGCCCCCCGACTGGTTGACCATGATGTTGTAGTCCATCGACAACACCTCGAAGGACCGCCCCGGGAACGGCACCAGTTGCAGCGGCAGGTCCCAGACACCGCCGCGCCGGGTCGGCCACACCTGGTGCCGGCCCGGCGAACTCGCGTCGTACCGCCACCCCAGCTCCGTCGCCGTCGGCAACAGGTTGTCCTGACCCAACAGGCACGGCGTCCGACCACCCACCAACTCCCGCCGGTAGTCGAAGGGCAGCGGCTCGAGATCCTCGAAACCGGTGTTCGTGCGCCACTCGGTGACGAAGGCGATCGCCTGGTCGATCTCGCTGCGCCAGTCCTCCGGCGTCCAGTGCTCCACCGACCCGGAACCGGCGCAGAAATGGCCGTTGAAGTGCGTGCCGATCTCGTGCCCGTCCAGCCAGGCCGTCCGCAGGTGTCGCACCGTCCCACGGATCGCCCCGTCGGAGAGATAGCCGATGTCCGAGGCACCGGGCGCGTTGAGCGGCGGCAGGTACCGCTCCTTCCGAGCCTCCGGCAACAGGTACAGCCCGGAGAGGAAGAACGTCATCGCCCCGCCGAGCTCCTCCGCCACCCCCAGGAACCTGCCGAACAGCCCGTCGTCCAGCGCGGCGGCCCCGTCCCAGGACACCACCACGAACTGTGGTGGCCGCTCGCCCGGCTCCAGCCGTCGCGCCTCCGGCTGCCGGGGCTGCGGCCCGGTGTCGGCCGTCGAACCGTCCCCGATGAGGTGCGGATTCTCCGGGCTCGGACCCGGGTCGGCGCTCTCCCCATTCCCGTCTTCCGGCGGGTCCCCGGCGTCCGTGCCCCCGGACGGATCACCGGGGCCGGGTATACCGGGCCCGCCACAGCCGGCCAGCAACGGCGGAACCGCCAGGCCCCACGCGCCCGCCGCCCCGAGAGCGAGCAGCCGCCGCCGGTCGGGATCGGCGCGGTCGGGATGGGCGCGGTCGGGATGGGCGGGCGAATCGCCGGGACGGGAGTGGCGGAAGATGTTCACGGGGCCGGCCTCGCTCTCCGTCACGCGACGCGGCGGCGTCTCCGGGCACGGCGCTGTGACTCCTCACCCCATTCCACGAGTGGTCCGCCCGATTCGGTTGTCACGGCGGGGCCACATCCCTGTACCGGCCCGGCGACCCGCCGCCCCGGGAGCCCCTCCCACCACCGGCACGCCCATCCCTCCCGGGGCACCGCCGCCCGGGCGCACCCGAACCGGCCATGAGGCCCACGCCCTCCCCGTCCCACCGCACGCCGCCGCAGGCGTCCGGCGGGGCGGGGCCGGGGAAGGCGGCGAGGAGGACGGGGCACCCGGGATCATGATCATGAAGGTGTCCGGATCCCGGTTCCTCCCTCCCACCCGGCCCCGCTCCAACGGCCCCGCTCCCCACCGAAAGGGCTCACCCTCCCGTGTTATCCGCGATATTCGGTGGCGAGGAGGGCTTCCTCGTCCTCCTCGCCCTCCCGGGCCTCGTCACCCTCGCCGGCACCCACCTGCTGCTGCGACGCCGTGCCGCGCGCCCGCTGATGTGGGCGCTGTGGGCCTCCTGCGCGGTGGGGATCCTCGCCGTGACCCTGTGGAGTTCCGGCCCCGTGGGGGGAACCGGGGTCTGCGTGGTCAATCGGAGCCTCACCGAGCCGTTCTCCGATACGCAGGGGCGGATGAACATCGCCATGTTCGTGCCCGTCGGGCTCTTCGGCACCCTCGCCACCCGCCGCCCCGGACTCGTCCTGATCTCCGGCGTGCTGTTCTCGGCGGGGATCGAGACGGCGCAGGCGGTACTGCCCTTCGTCGCACGGATCTGCGAGACGGGCGACCTGATCGCCAACGCCACCGGCCTGGCCATCGGAACGGCGGCGGGCACCGTCGTGACGCTGCTCCGACGGCGCCCGGCCTCCCCGTCGGTGCTCCGCGCACGGCACGTCACCATCGGCGCGCTGGGGACCGCCGCCGTCCTGGCGGGTGTCTGGGTGGTCGGGATCACGCCGTGGGTGCTCGACCGCGTGAACCATCACGTCCCGGCACTTCCGGCCGATCACGAGCAGCGCGCGGCGATCTCCGAGGAACTCACCGGGGCCTTCGGGGACCCCGGGCCGGCCGGGGAGGGGAACGAGGAATTGGAGGCCGAGTTCTCACCGGACACCCCCGGGACGGGCAGGATCACGGCCCGTTTCGGGACGGGCCTCGCCGAACTGAGCTGGCCCGACCGCGACCGCCTGACGGTTTTCCTCGTTCCTTTCGACCCCGGTTTCGACCCCGCGGACCCCGAGGCCGTCCACGGTTTCCCCGTCCCCGGTGCCGAGGGGCCGGTGAGCACGGCCGGTGAGGCGATCGCCGTCGCCGTCGCCTACGCCGAACGCTTCCATCCCGGGCTCGTGCGCGGTGTCGAGCCGACGGCCGACCCCGTCGGCGCCGACGCCGGGAGCGGATGGCTGGTCAGATGGCGGCACCACACGGAAGACGGGCTCCTGCTCCCCACCCGCCTGGACCTGCGGATCGAACCGAGTGGTGTCCTCGCCGACCTGTGGCTGGACCGCACGACCGTCCCCGACCCGCCACCCGTGCGACTCACCGAGATCGAGGCCTGGGAGGTGCTGGATAAACACCTGTCGCCGCGGGTGGAGGACGCCGACACCGCCGACGCCGTGCTGGTCGCCGAACGCCCGGAGGACAACCCGGACGGGGACGAATGGCGGGCGCACTGGCTGCTGCTCATGACCGTCGGGGACGAGACGATCCACGGAGTGGTGGACGCCGGCACCGGAGCCCCGGTCCGGGTGGACCGCTTCTCCTCCTCCCCCCACGCCCCCGACCCCGCCGACCTCCTCACCCCCGCGGCTCCCTGACGGCGGGGAGCGGTGGGGAGTTCATCCGTGTTCGGGATCTTCGCATGCCTCCCGCAGGATCGCGCGCATACGGGCGGGGAGGCGCACGACCCGCTCGTTCTCCGCGATCGGGCTGCGCGCGGCCACTTCCGTCAGGGTGTCGGGGTCGGTGACCTCCCATCCCTGCAGAAGCAGGTCACCTGTCTCCTCGTCCACCCAAACGGAAGGGCAGTTACCGCCGTTCGTTTCCGGATCGATGCCGATGAACCCGAGTCCCATGACGCCTCCACGCATTCTGCTTCCGGTCGGACATCCAGGGTGGTGAGATATCGATCGTCTGTAAAAAACATGATTCGCTTCCCGCCATGATCCCAGTCGTCACCGCCGAGGTACGTGTCCGGATTTTCCGTCCGCCCGTGGGTGCCGCGGGCCCGGGTCGGCACGGACCCCGAATCATCTCTGCCCCGGGTGGGCATGTGTCCACGGTCGGCGGTGTCGGCGAGTGGAGCGCCCTGACGGAGCAACCGGTTCCTCCCGCCTCGCGGTCGGTGCGGCCGGTCCGGCGGTACTCATGGACTTCGCCGATGTCGGTACCGGATCGAACGTCGGCCACCCCGGTGCTGGTACGCCCTCCCGGGCGTCGATGCCGTCACCGGCGGGCCGCTGGAGGATTGGGACCACTCGCGATCACGGGATGGGGAAACCGTGGTGGGCCCGGTCCGGCTTCTTCCATCGACGGCCGAATGCCCGGCCCTGCTGGTGGACCGGTGCGTGCGCGCGTCGCCGAGGTGTGACCGGCGACGGTCCCGCGTCGTCCACCCCGCCCCGGGACGTTGTCACGACCGCCGGTGGGGACGGTCCACCGGGGGACCGCCGACGAACGTTCGGGAATGGTTTCCCTCGCGATTAATTGATGGGAATGAGTGTGCGAGATTAGCTATTTCCGGTGAATTCCGGCATCGGCGTTTCGGTCTTCCGAGGCGTGAATGAGACAGGTTCGGATTCGAGGTGGCGGAGAGGAATCACCCGAGGGGAGCATGTGGTCCGCACGTCTGCCCGTATCGGGAGGAAACGACCGTGGACATCACGCAGGGCCTGGCCGACATCGGGGAGGCCGGGGCGACCACCCTGGTCGTCGCCATGGCCACGGACGGCTGGGAGAGCCTCCGGGCCCGCCTCGGCCGATGGTTCGCGACCTGGTCGGGCGGGGGAGAGGACGAGGCGGGCCACCGTCTGGAGCGGATGGACCGGGACCGGGAGCACCTCCTCGCCGCCTCTCCCGGCGAGGAGGAGTCACGGGCCGGACGGCTCGTCGCCGATTGGACGGTCCGTCTGCGCGACATCGCCGACACCCACCACGAGGCCGCGGCCGAACTCCGCGACCTCGCCCGACAGTGGCGGGAGGAGCATCCCACCGCGCCCCGGCACCACGGGGACGTGAGTCGGTGGGCCACCGCGAGCGGTGGCTCCCGCGTCGTTCAGGTCGGTGGCGACTGGACCGTCCAGCCGGGACGACGGGGGCCGGAGCACCGATGATCGACGGAAACGAGCCCTCCCACGGCGAGGCCACGATGCGGGCCCGGGCCACCGGGAGCAGCACCATCACGCAGGTGAGGGGTGACTACCACCGCACCGAGCACCACCACGGACGCGTATGGGAGCGGCTGACCGATGTCGCCGTCCCGGCCGACGAGTTCGCCGTCGTCCAACACGCCTACGTGCACGAGGAGACCACCGGCGCGGAGACGGGGTGGATCCCCCACGCCGTCGAGTGCCTGAGGCGCGGCGGTCGGGGGAACGTCCTCGTCCTCGTCGGTCGCCCTGGCACCGGTCGGCGCACCGCCGCCCTGCGCGTCCTGCACGACACCGGGTTGCCGTACGAACGGATCCGGGAGTTGATCCCCGACTGGGACCGGCCGCGCGTCGGCCGGCTGCCCCACCGGCCCGGGCACGGCTTCCTGCTGGACCTCGGTCACGAGGAGGAGTTGCCCGAGGAATTCTGCCGGGGCCTGGCCGGGTACCGGGACCGGGCGGTGGAGGCCGGGACCTTCCTGATCCTCCTGGTCACGCCGTCCGTTCGCGCTCCCGAACTCCCCGAGTCCCTGCCCCGCCTCTCCCACGCCCTGCCGCCCGCCCGGAGGGTCGCCGAGGCCCATCTGCGGCACCTGGGCTCGGACCGTTCCGACTGGCTGGCCCACCACGCCATCACGGGCCTTCTGGGGCGCGGGAGCACCCCCGGTGACGCGGTCCGTCTCGCCCGCATCATCGTCCGGGCCCCGGAGCACCGGGCGAAGGACGAGATCGTCGAGGAGTACCGGCACTGGACACCCCATCTCGAGGCGTGGTTCGAGGAGCACGCGGAGACGGGGGACCTCCGGGAACGGGCGCTGCTGATCGCCGCCGCCCTCCTGGAAGGGGCGCCCGCCGGAGTCGTCCTGGACGCCGCCGACCGACTCTTCGAGGCGGTCGGCGGAGAGCTCCCGCCCGGTGGCGCGCTCGCCGGCCGGGACCTGTCCGCGCGAATCCTCACGATCGACGCGGAGCGGGACGAGCGGGACGACACCCTCTCCCTCGCCGGCCGTCGTCCGGGTCTCCCCGAGGCGGTGCTCGCCCACGTGTGGCGTCAGCGCCCGGGGCTGCGGGAGACGTTGTTGGACTGGGCCGCTGCCGTGACCCTGCCCGACGGTCCGGCGACCGCGCACACCGGACGGGTGGCCGAGGCACTCACCCGGCTGGCCGACGGGCCGGCGGGCGAGGCGGTCTCGGGCGTCGTGGAGAAATGGATCCTCGACGGTCGCACCGAGCACCGTCGGCTCGCCGTCGAGGTGCTGGAGAACCTGGCGATCGCCCCGGGGCCCGGGGCCGCCGTGCGCCGACGGCTCCGCACCTGGTGCGAGCGGGGGAGTGTCGGCGACGAGATGGCCCGGGTCATCTCGGCGGTGTGCGCGGGGGCGCTCGGCCGGCGGTACCCGAGGGTCGCCCTCACCCGGCTGCGACTGCTGCTCTCCCGGACCGACGGTGAGGGCGCGGACGCGGTGGCCGCCGCGCTCCGGACACTGGCCGCCGACCCCCGACACCGCGAGGCGATCTTCGCCGAGATGGTCGGTCGGGCCGAGAGTGGGGACCCGAAGGTGGGCGTGGAGGGGGCACGCGTCTTCCTCGAACTCGTCGACCCGACGGCGGAGGCCGTCGGGGCCGCCGGGGAGGGTGACGGTCGTTTCCCGCCCTCGCCCCTGCTCATCCGGGGGTGGCGGGCCGCCTGGCGGCACGCGGAGACGGCCGAACGCACCCGGGAAACCCTGCAGATCTGGCTGGACTCGCCCCGGCTCCCCGACGACCTCGCCGTGGAGGTGGTCGCCGGGGTGATCGAGGGGCGGCTGAACGAGTCGGGGGTGGCCGCGTTGCTGGTGGGGCCGAATCGTGGAGAGGGGCCCGGTCACCGACGCCGTACCGACCTGCTCCGCCGGCTCCGGTTGGCCCCGGGCACGGCGGAGGCCCCGGGCTCACCCGGGTCCCCGGTCGCCCCCGCGACCCGGGAGGCACCGGAGGTCCGGGCCGGGTCGCCGCTGCCCGTCCCCGGTCCGTCCCCGGCCGATCGCCCCCCGGACCCGAAGGGTACCGAGGTGCCATCGGAGGGCACCCCGGAGTCCGTCCCGTCCCCCGTCCCACCGGCGTGAGGTGCGTGACATGACGGACCGGAGGTCACGCCCCTCCCGCCGGCGCCGGGAAACCACCCCGTTCCGGATCAGGGGCACCCGGCTGCCGGCGAGGGAACCGGGTGCCTTCTTCACCGTTCGCCTGGTCGGCGAGGTGCGCCGGCCCCCGGAGGGGGAGCCCCACCATCCGGGTCCCCCGGACCAACTCGGTTCCGCACGCCGCCGGCTGCGCGAACGGGTGGAGCGCATCCTGGCCGGGTGCTCCGCCCTCGACCCGCTCGGAGCCCGGGACGCGGCGAACGACGGGATCTGCGCGTGGTTCGCCCCGGTCCCGGGGCCGGAGGTGTGCGGCTCGGTCCGCCTGCGGGTGCGCCGGCGGGACCGACGTGCGGCGGAGGAGCACCACCGGTTCCTCGCCGGAGTGGAGCGCGAGGGGGCGGAGGCCGCGCTGCGCCTGGATCTCCTGCGGGACATCCTCGCCGATCCCGACCGACGGACGGCGTGGTGGATCGATCGCCACCCGGACCGTCTCGACGACCTGTCGAATCTGCACGCGGCGGCGGGTCCGCTCCGGCCGCGCCGGGCCGTCGACCGCGATCCGCTGCACGAGGAGGTGGCCCGGTTCGTCGACCACCTCCTCGCCGACCTGCGCACCCCGCCGCAACGCGAGATCTTCCTGCGGGCCCTCACCACCGCCCTGCACACCCTCGGCAGCGACGAACTGCGCGCCGGCGCCGAGAAGTGGCGGTCGGTGGGCTCCTCCGCCGATGGGGAAACGGAGGACATCCGGCCGGCGTGACCCCCACCCCGACGGGACACCCCGCCGCCCGGCCGCCCCGCCGCTCCTGTCAGCGGGAGCGGCGGACGCGGGACTCGTGCCAGACCGGCTCGGACGTCTCGCGGACCCGGCCGTCGGAGCCGAAGACCAGGAACCGGTCGAAGGAGCGGGCGAACCAGCGGTCGTGCGTGACCGCCAGCACCGTCCCCTCGTACGCCTCCAGCCCTTCCTGCAGCGCCTCGGCCGACTCCAGGTCCAGGTTGTCCGTCGGCTCGTCGAGCAGCAGCGCGGTGCTGCCGGCCAACTCGAGCAGCAGGATCCGGAACCGGGCCTGCTGACCCCCCGAGAGCCGGTCGAAGGGCTGTTCGGCCTGTCCGGTCAGCTCGTAGCGGCGCAGCGCGCTCATCGCCGCACCCCGGTCCCGGGCGTGGTCCGCCCACAAAACCTCCACCAGGGACCGGCCGGCCAACTCCTCCGGGGCGTGGGTCTGCGCGAAGTGTCCGGGGACGACCCGCGCGCCGAGCCGCCAGGAGCCGCTGTGCGCGACGTCCCCACCCGCGAGCAGACGCAGGAAATGCGACTTCCCGGAGCCGTTGGAGCCCAGGACGGCCACCCGTTCACCGTGGAAGACCTCCAGGTCGAACGGCTTCATCAGCCCCGTCAGCTCCAGCCCCGCGCAGGTGACGGCCCGCACCCCGGTGCGTCCGCCGCGCAGCCGCATGGTGATGTTCTGCTTGCGCGGGGGCTCCGGCGGCGGTCCCGCCTCCTCGAACTTCCGCAGCCGGGTCCGGGCCGCCCGGTACCGGGAGGCCATCTCGTCGCTGCGCGAGGCGTACTGCCGCAGGTCCACCACGAGCTTCTTCAGCTGCGCGTGCTTCTCGTCCCAGCGGCGGCGCAGTTCCTCGAACCGTTCGAAGCGTTCCTCCCGGGCCCGGTGGTAGCCCTCGAAGCCGCTGCCGTGGACCCACACGTCCCCGCCGGCGGGGCTCGGCTCCACGCTGATGATCCGTTCGGCGGCGCGGGCGAGCAGTTCCCGGTCGTGGGAGACGAACAGGACGGTCTTGCGGGTCTCCCGCAGCCGCTCCTCCAGCCACTCCTTGCCGGGAACGTCGAGGTAGTTGTCGGGTTCGTCCAACAGCAGCACCTCGTCGGGGCCGCGCAGCAGGGCCTCCAGCACCAGCCGCTTCTGCTCGCCGCCGGAGAGGCCGCTCACCTCCCGCCACCGGGCCCGCTCGTAGGGCACGCCGAGAGCCGCGACGGTGCACACGTCCCACAGCGTCTCGGCCTCGTAGCCGCGCGCCTCCGCCCAGTCGCTCAAAGCCTGCGCGTACCGCATCTGGGCGGCCTCGTCGTCCCGCTCCATGATGTCGACCTCGGCGGCGTCCACCTCGCGGGCGGCCTCGCGCACCCGGGGCGGGGCGACGGCCACGAGTAGGTCGCGCACGGTGCGTTCGTCCCGGACCGAGCCGATGAACTGGGGCATCACCCCGATCCCGCCGCTGACGGTCACCTTCCCGCCGTGCGGGGCCAGTTCACCGGCGACCAGTCGCATCAGGGCGCTCTTGCCGGCGCCGTTCGGCCCCACCAGGGCGGCGGCGGAGCCCTCGCCGACGCGGAAGGAGACGTCGTCCAACAGGGGACGCCCATCGGGCAGGTGGTACTCCAGGTGAGCGGCCTCGACATGGCCCATGGTGACGGTCCTCGGTGGGGCGGCACGGTTCCCGGGGGCGCGCCGCGCGGTGTTCGGCGACGCCGGACACGCCGCGCCGGTCAGCGTAGTGCGGTCCGGCCGGTGTTCCCACCCGTTATCGACGGGGGCGGTTCGGGCGCGGGCTGTCCCCGTCGGCCGCGACCACCGGGCCGTCCCGCCCCGAACCCGTCGCCGGGGTGTCCCGAATTCGTCCCGACCGGCCACCCGGGCCCCGGCGGCCGGCAGGATGCGGACACCGGCCGCGACCACCGGGCCGCCGGCCGTCGCGCACGCTCCACGGGGGAGCGGAGGGGAGCCGGGGTGTTCGGGATCATCAGGCCGTGTGCCCATCGGTTGGCACCGGGGCCGCGAGCCGAGTGGACGGCGCACCTGTGCGGGTTGTGCCTGGCGTTGCGCGGTGAGCACGGTCAGGCCGCCCGGCTGCTCACCAACTACGACGCGCTGCTGGTGTCGGTGCTGGTGGACGCGCAGACCGGCCCCGTGGCGGGGCGTCGCCGCACGGCCGGGCCCTGTCCGCTGCGCGGGATGCGCACCGCCCCCGTCGCCCGGGGCGAGGGGGCCCGGCCGGCGGCGGCCGTGTCGATGGTGCTCGCGGCGGCGAAGGTCCGCGACCACGTCGCCGACGGGGACGGGGCGCTCTCCCACCCGCTGGTCGCCCGGGCCGCCCGCCGACTGGCGACGGGGTGGGATCGGGCCGGGGCCCGGTCGGGCGGCGCGGTGGGCTTCGACACCGCCGTACTGGTGGACGCCGTGGACCGGCAGGCCGGGATCGAGGCGGCGGTTCGGCCGGGCGGGGCGCTGCTCGCGGTCACCGAGCCGACGGAGACCGCGACCGCCGCCGCGTTCGCGCACACCGCCCATCTGGCCGGTCGTCCCGACAACGCCGCGCCGTTGGCCGAGGCCGGGCGGCTGTTCGGCCGGCCGGCGCACCTGCTGGACGCGGTGGAGGACCTGCCGGCGGACACGGCCGCCGGGGCGTTCAACCCCATCGTCGCCACCGGTCGGGACCTCGCCGAGGCGCGGCGGCTGTGCGACGACGCGGTGCGCGGGATCGCGCTCGCGCTGCGCGACGTCCGCTTCGCGGACGACCGGTTGGCCCACGTGCTGCTGGTCCACGAGCCGCGCCGCTCGGTGGACCGGGCCTTCGGCGCCGGTTGCGCGCACACCCCGTCGGGAGGGCCGACCACCCCGGGACGGCACGCCGCGCCCCCGCCGCCCCCGCCGCTCCGGCGGCGAGGGCTGCTCGCGGGCTGCGCGGTGTGGACCGGGCTGCTGTGCTCCTGCCAACTGTGCTGCGCGAGTTCCTACGCCGACCCCTGGACGGAGGAGGAGCGGGAAGGGCTGTGTCACCGTCCCGGCTGCGAGTGCTGCGGTGACGGTTGTTGTGCCTGCTGCGACTGCGGGAACCTCTGCTCCCCGTGCGGCTGCGGCAGGGGCGACGGTTGTTGCGACTGCTGCGGCTGCGACTGCTGAGCCGTTCCGGCCGGTGACCCGGCCCGGCTTTCCGCCGTCCGCCCGGCCGTCCGCCCGGCGGGTTCCTCCGGGTCTCCTCCCCGGGCGCTTCCACCCCCCGGTCCGGCCCGCTTCTCGGCGTGCGTCCCGTGCGCCGGCTCCGACCCCCCTGCCGGATCCGCCTCCGCGGGGTTCCACCCGGTTACGTCCGACTTCCCGCGCTCCCCGTCGGGTTGGGCGGGGAGGACTCCCTCTCCCCTCGCGCACTTTTTCGGGCTAACCCGTCGATCCCCGGGTAGCCGAGCGGGCATCACGCCGCGTCGGGGGGCGGGGAAGCGTCGAACCACGACACCCGGGGTTCACGTCCAGTGCTCCTTCCGACCCGACGTGATGTGTAATGAAAGCCATAAAAGGGATAAATGTCGCGTCCGGGGGTTCCGCGTCGGAGGCCGTGAGGGGCCGGGGAGGCCCGGCACGGCGGACGCGCGGAATCCGGGCGGGGATCGCCGGCGAGGCGGACGAGGAGGTCTGACCCATGGCCGAGAAATCCGGCACGACCGGAGCAGTAGGAACGGCGGCGACACCATGACCGCCCACATCCCGGGCGGTGCCGGCCCCGGCCGCCCCGGACTCGCACCGCACAGGGGCACCGGCCGCTCCCGGCGGCGCGGCCTCGCGGCGGCCGGGGCGGGCCTGCTGGCCGCCTCGCTGCTCGCCGGCTGCGGCACCGACGAGGGCCCGATCGAGGTGAATCTCTACCTCTCGCCCGAGGAGAGCCTCCCCGACGTCGTCGCGCGCTGCAACGAGGAGGCCGACGGCCGCTACCGCATCGTCTACAACCAACTGCCGCGCGACGCCGACGGCCAGCGCGAGCAGATGGTGCGCCGGCTCGCCGCCGAGGACACCGGCCTGGACGTCCTGGGCCTGGACGTCACCTGGATCCCCGAGTTCGCCGAGGCCGGCTGGATCGAGGAGTGGACCGGGGAGGACCGCGAGGAGGCCGTCCGCGACGTGCTGCCCGGCCCGCTGGAGACGGCGATCTGGGACGACAAGGTCTACGGCGCCCCGAAGAACACCAATGTCCAGCTCATGTGGTACGACGAGCGGATCACCCCCGAGCCGCCCGCCACCTGGTCGGAGCTGATCGAGACCGCCGAGCGGCTGCGCGAGGAGGGCGAGCCGTACCGGGTGCTGTTCACCGGCGCCCAGTACGAGGGCCTGGTGGTCTTCTTCAACAGCCTGGTCGCCTCCACCGGCGGCAGGCTGCTCTCCGACGACGGTACCGAGGCGGTCGTCGACGAGGGCGTGGTCGAGGCGCTGGAGATCCTGCGCGATCTGGCCACCGCCGGCATCACCAGCCCTTCGCTGTCCAACCAGCAGGAGGACGAGATCCGTCTCGCCTTCCAGGGCGGCGGCGGAGCCTTCCAGTTCAACTGGCCGTTCGTCTACGCCTCCTACGCCCAGGAGCGACCCGACGACCTCGAACACATCAAGTGGGCCCGCTATCCCACCGTCGAGGAGGGCGGGGAGAGCCGCACCACCGCCGGCGGCTACAACCTGGCCGTGAGCAGCTACTCGAACCACAAGCCGGAGGCCTTCGAGGCGGCCCTGTGCCTGCGCAGCGCCGAGAGCCAGAAGTACCAGGCGCTGCTCTCCGGCCTGCCGCCGAGCATCGAGACCGTCTACGACGACGAGACGCCGCTCGACCCCGACCAGCCGGCCGACCCGGAGACCAATCCGACGATGGCCAGCGAGTACCCGCCCAAGGAGACCATCCGCGAGGCCCTGGCGGAGGCGGCGGTCCGGCCGCTCACCCCCGTCTACCAGAACCTGTCCACCGTCACCGCCAAGATCCTCTCGCCGCCCTCGGCCATCGACCCGGAGGCGACCGCCGACCGACTGCGCGAGGAACTCGAGGCGGCGCTGCAGTCCCAGGGGGTGCTCCCGTGACCACGACCGAACCCGATCGGGCCGCGACGCGGAGGCCCGGCTCCGGCCGGCACACCGGGAAGCCCCACCGGGAGGACACCACCCCCGCCCCGGCCGGAACCGGTGGCGGGGGCGGCGGCTCCCGCCCCGTCGACCCGGGCGACAACGGTGGCGGGGGCGGCCGGGCCGCCATGAGCGAGGGCAAGCGCGCCGAGCGGCGGCTCGGTTGGCTGCTGTGCGCGCCGGCCGCGCTGGTGATGGTCGCCGTCACCGGCTGGCCGATCATCTACTCCATCTGGCTCTCCCTGCACCGCTACGACCTGCGGCTGCCGGGTCAGCAGGAGTTCATCGGGCTGGAGAACTACATCGTCGTCCTCACCAACTCCTACTGGTGGACGGCGTTCTCGGTGACGATGATCATCACGCTGGTCTCGGTCGCCATCGAGCTGGTGCTGGGCATGGCGTTGGCCCTGGTCATGCACCGCACGCTGATCGCCCGCAACCTGGTGCGAACGGTGACCCTGATCCCGTACGGCATCGTGACGGTCGTCGCCGCGTTCTCCTGGTTCTACGCCTGGACACCGGAGACCGGCTATCTCGCCGGGACCTTCGCGCCCGACGGAGCGCCGCTGACCGACCGGGCCGCGTCGATCGCGATCATCATCGTCGCCGAGGTGTGGAAGACCACCCCGTTCATGGCGCTGCTGCTGCTGGCGGGCCTGGCCCTGGTGCCGGACGACCTGACCAAGGCGGCGGCGATGGACGGCGCGGGTCCCTGGCAGCGGCTGTGGAAGGTCATCATCCCGGTGATGAAGCCGGCGATCCTGGTGGCGCTGCTGTTCCGCACCCTGGACGCGTTCCGGATCTTCGACAACATCTTCGTGCTCACCGGCGGGGCCAACGACACCTCGTCGGTCTCGATGATCACCTACAACAACCTCATCCGGGGTCTGAACCTCGGCATCGGGTCCGCGATGTCGGTGCTGATCTTCATCTCGGTGGCGATCATCGCGTTCCTGTTCGTGAAGCTGTTCGGGGCCGCCGCGCCCGGCAGCGGTAGGGAAGGGGGCCGCTGATGGCCGCGACGACCGCGCCCGATACCACCGCTCCCGCCGCCCCCGGCGGCGACGCGATGCACGACGCCCGACGCCGGCTGAGCTGGGCCGCGATCAACACGATCGTGGTGGTCTACGCGCTGGTGCCCGTCCTGTGGATCGTGTCGCTCTCCTTCAAGACCAGTGACACCATCAACGACGGCAACTTCATCCCGCGCTCCTGGACTCTGGACAACTACGCGGAGATCTTCTCCACCGGCATCTTCACCCGGGCGCTGATCAACTCGATCGGCATCGCGTTGATCTCCACCTTCATCGCGGTGTCCCTGGCGGTGATGGCCGCCTACGCCATCGCCCGCCTGGACTTCCCCGGCAAGCGGGCGCTGATCGGCGTCTCCCTGCTGATCGCGATGTTCCCGCAGATCTCCCTGGTCACCCCGCTGTTCAACATCGAGCGGGAACTGGGCCTGTTCGACACCTGGCCCGGGCTGATCCTGCCGTACATCACCTTCGCGCTGCCGCTGGCGATCTACACCCTCTCGGCGTTCTTCCGGGAGATCCCGTGGGAGCTGGAGAAGGCGGCGAAGATGGACGGCGCGACCCCGATCCAGGCGTTCCGGCGGGTCATCGTCCCGCTGGCCGCGCCCGGCGTGGTCACCAGCGCCATCCTGGTGTTCATCTTCTGTTGGAACGACTTCCTCTTCGCGATCTCGCTGACCGCGTCGGAGACCGCGCGGACCGTCCCGGCGGCGCTGTCGTTCTTCACCGGTGCCTCGCAGTTCGAGGATCCCACCGGCACGATCTCGGCCGCGGCCGTGGTCATCACCATTCCGATCATCATCTTCGTCCTGCTCTTCCAGCGCCGCATCGTCGCCGGACTGACCTCCGGCGCCGTGAAGGGCTGAGGCACGCGGGACGTCGATCACGCCGCCGGCCGATACGCGCGAGAGCACGCGAGAACACGCGAGAGAACCCCGGGACCACCGGAAGCAGGGGAGAGAACCGACCATGGCCGAGATCGTTCTGGACCAGGTGTCCAAGCGCTACCCGGACGGCGCGCTCGCGGTGTCCGAGGTGAATCTGACCGTCTCCGACGGCGAGTTCATCATCCTCGTCGGCCCGTCCGGGTGCGGGAAGTCCACCACCCTCAACATGGTGGCCGGACTGGAGGACATCACCGCCGGCGAACTGCGCATCGACGGCGAACGCATGAACGAGCGCGCCCCCAAGGACCGGGACATCGCCATGGTGTTCCAGTCCTACGCGCTCTACCCGCACATGACCGTGCGGGAGAACATGGCCTTCCCGCTGCGGCTGGCGAAGGTCGACGACGGAGTCGTGCGGCGCAAGGTCGAGGAGGCCGCGCAGGTCCTGGACCTCACCGAACACCTCGACCGCCGCCCCTCCAACCTCTCCGGCGGTCAGCGCCAGCGGGTCGCCATGGGGCGTGCCATCGTCCGCGACCCCAAGGCGTTCCTGATGGACGAGCCGCTGTCCAACCTCGATGCCAAGCTTCGCGGGCAGATGCGCACCTCCCTCTCCCGCCTGCAGAAGAAGCTGGGCACCACCACCCTCTACGTCACCCACGACCAGACCGAGGCGATGACCCTCGGCGACCGCATCGTCGTCCTGCAGGGCGGCCACGTCCAGCAGATCGGCACTCCCCAGTACCTCTACGACGAGCCCGCCAACCTCTTCGTCGCGGGCTTCATCGGCTCCCCCTCGATGAACTTCATGCCGGTGACGGTCGAGAACGACCGGCTCGCCACCCCGCTGGGCTCCGTGCCGCTCACCGACCGCTCCCGCACCCTGCTGTCCGCCGTCGACGCCCCGCGCGAACTCATCGCCGGCATCCGCCCCGAACACTTCGAGGACGCCGCGCTGGTCGAGGACCACCTGCGGGACAAGGGCCACACCTTCACCGGCACCGTGGACGTGCTGGAGTCGCTCGGCTCGGAGAAGTACGCCTACTTCGAGCGGGAGGGGGAGGGCGCGCGGGCCCGGCAGCTCGCCGACCTCGCCTCCGTCACCGGGTCCGCCGACGACACCGGCGGCCCCGCGCAGCTCATCACCCGGCTGTCGGCGGCCACCGGGGCGAGGGAGGGCGTCGAGCTGGACGTGTGGTTCGACCCCGCCCACATCCTGCTCTTCGACCCCGACTCCGGCCGCAACCTCACCCGGGAGGGGTGAGGCGGGCTCCGGGGAAACCCCGGGGAGAGGGGCGGACCCACCGACGCGGGCCGGACCCGGGCGTGATGCCCGGGCCCGGCCCGCGTGGTGTCGCGTGGTGTGAAGTGGTGTGGTGCCGTCCGGGGATCAGTGCGCGTCGAGTATCACGCCGCTGATCTCGTTCGGGGAGTCCGGCAGTTCGGCGCTCGCCAGGATCTCACCGCTCTCCACGTGCACCGCGTGCACCGCCCGGCCGTCCGGGTCGGTCACGTACGCCGTGTGGTCGCGCACGAAGATCGCCGGGCGCGGCTGCTGCCACTCCATCGGCTCCTCCCACTCCTCGATGACCGGGATGGAGTTCACGACCTCGCCCGCCTCCGGGTCGATCACGTGGACGCTCCCGTCGGTGCCCAGCACCAGGGCCTCGCCGTGCGGGCCGCGGGCCAGGGAGCGGAAGGTGTAGCTGCTGTCCAGATCCACCAGGCGCAGCTCACCGCTCTCCGTGTCGATCAGGGCGATCCGCTCGGGGCGCTCCAGGTCGGCGTCGGGGTCGCTCTTGTAGTCGCCCAGCACGATCGCCGACTCCTCGGAACCGGACTGGTTGCCGATCCGGCCGTAGTCATCGGGGCTGTCCACCTTGGTGATGGCGCCGTCCCGGTAGACCAGGACGCCGTCCTGGCAGCCGACGACCACGGCCTCGTCGCGGGCGGTCGCCTCGCCGTGCACGCCCGGGCAGTCCTCGTTGCGGGCCACCTCCTCGCCGTCGGCGTCCAGCACGACGATGCCGGTGCGCTCCTCCTCGGTGCCCAGCGTGGTGACCAGTTCGCCGGTGGACAGCTTGATCGCCACGCCGTGGTGCGGCTCGTCCGACATGTGGGTCTCGACCTCCGGCTCACCGTCGCCCAGGGCGTCGGTGTCGAACATCGTGACCTCGCCGGTGCCGTCGGTGAACAGCACGGTCACACCGGCGTGGTGGACGACGTGGCCCGGCTTCTCGCCGGGGAAGGTGACATCGGTCAGCTCGCCGTTCACGGCGTCCAGCACCCGGAAGCCCTCGGCGGTGGAGACCATGACGTGGCGGTCGTCGCCGACCGGGTTGACGCGGTTGAAGCCGTCCAGTTCGATCTCGTGGACGACCTCCAGGGTGTCGCCGTCCAGGATCCGCAGGCCCCCGTCGTGGGTGAGGACCAGCGGCTCGTTCGCCTCGACGACCTCGGAGGTCTCGTCGGCCTCCGTGGGCTCGGCGGTGTTCTCCCCGCCGCCGGTCCCGTTCGAGGCGTCGGCGGAGTCGTCCCCGCCGCCGCAGGCGGTCAGCAGGAGGGCGGCGGTGAGAGCCGTCGCCGTCGCGGCGACGGCCCGGGCGCGTGGTGCGGTGCGCATGGTGGATGGATTCCCTTCGATGACGGGTGAACAGGGGGTGGTGCGCCCCGGCGGACCGGGGCCTTCCGCCCCCGGGGTCCGGGGGCGGCACGGCGGTGGTGTCGTGCGCGCGGTGGGCGCGGACGGGGCGGCCCTCGTCAGGGGGCCGGGGTCGATGGGAAGGGCGCCGGGGCACGGTGGGGCGGGGCACCGGCCGATCTCCGGCGCCCGGCCCCACCCGCCGGGCTCAGGTCAGGCCGTCGACGATCGCCCGCGTGTTGGCGCGCATCATCTCCTCGTAGGTCCCGGCGCCCTCGCCCGGCGCGGTCAACGACTCCGAGAACAACGGCACGATCTCCACGTCCAGACCGCTCTCCTCGCGCAGCGCCCGGGCCAGCCGGTCGGGGTGGGAGGAGTCCACGAAGATCGCCCCCACGTCCGCCTCGACGATCGCCCGGGAGAGCGACTCCAGGTCCGAGGCGCCGGGCGAGGCCAGCGTGGTGCCACCGGGGATCACCGCGCCGATCACCCGGAAGTCGAAGCGCTCGGCGAGGTAGCCGAACACGTGGTGGTTGGTCACCAGCGCCCGGCGCTCCGGCGGGAGGGTCGCGAACTCCTCCTCCATCCACGCCGTCAGCTCCCGCAGCAGCTCGGCGTAGGCGTCCGCGTTCCCCCGCACGGCCTCCGCGTCGATCCCCGGCACCTCCTCGACGATCCGCTCCGCGATGACCTCCGTCGCCGCGATCATCCGCTCCGGATCGGTCCAGAAGTGCGGGTCCGGGACGCCGGCGGCGTCCCCCGAGGCGTACGGCAGCGGGTCCACCGCCTCGCCGACCGCCTCGGTGGGCACGCCCTCCTCCCCGGCCGCCTCCACGTGCCGCAGCACGTTCTCCTCCAGGCCCATGCCGTTGTGCACGATCAGGTCGGCCCGCTCCAGGCCGGCCGCCTGCGCGGCGGAGACGCCGAACGAGTGCGGGTCGGCACCGGGGCCCATCAGCACGGTGACCTCGGCCTCGTCGCCGACCACGGCCCGGGTCACGTCGCCCAGGATGTTCGTGGTGACCACGATCGACGGGGTGTCCCCGGCGCCGGAGGAGCCGGCGGGGGCGCCGCAGCCGGTCAGGACGACCGTCGCCGCGGCCAGCAGCGCCGGCAACACGACGGCGCGCGATCGGGACGACGTGGTGGTGGACGCGTTCATCGGCCGGTCACCACCATTCGGCGCGGCTCGGCGTCCACCGGCAGCACGCGGGCGACGCGCAGGTCGTCCCGGGCGTCGATCTCGTGGATCCGCCGCTCGGCGATGTCGTTGACGTAGACGCGTTGGGTGTCCACCTCGATGACCGTCCCCTCCGGTACCGAGCCGTCACCGGCGGCGGGGTCCAGCAGCGCGGCGCGGGCGATCTCCTCGCCGCTCGCCGGGTCCACTGCCACCAGATCGCCGTCGGGGTCGAGGAGGAGGACGGGGGCGTCCTCGCCGACCGCGTTGACCGCCACGGCCGGACCGGTCTCCAGCAGTTTCCAGACCGGCTCGGCGAGATCGAGGAACCACACGCCCCGGTCCCCGGCCCGGGCGGCGAGGACGGCGCCGTCGTTGCGGTGGCGCAGTTCGGTCGGCAGGTCCTCCTCGGCGGTCCCCTCCGGGTAGGGGATGGCGGTGACCTCCGGCTCCCCCTCCCCACCGGCGGTGAACAACAACGCGCCCTCGGCGCACGCGTACACCGCGCCGCGCCGGGTCACGGCCCCGGCGGCGGGGTCGGAGCACACGGCGTCCGGGGCGGCGACCGACTCGTTCCCGCGGTCGCGCACCTCCACCCGACCGGTTCCGGCGGGGTCGGTGACGGGGACCAACAGGCCGCCGTCGAAGGGCAGGACCGGGCCGTCGGCGTCGTCGATCCGGCGGAGCTCCGCGAGGTCGCCGTCCTCGGCACCGGCGCGGTCCAGCAGCAGGGCGCCGCCCTCGGAGAGGGTGACGGCGATGACGGCGGTGTCCGCGTGCGCGGCCACCGGCCGCGCCGCCTCCACCGTGCCGACCTCGCGGGCGCCGGTGCGGTAGTGGTGCACGTGGTCGCCGTGGTCCACGGTCCACGCCCCGCCGTCCACGACGCGCACCGCGCCGTCCTCCAGCAGGTGGGCGAAGCGACCGTCGCCGATCATCGGCGCGGGCGCGTCGGTGCCCGCGATCCGGCCGGCCTCCCCGATGACGGTGCCCTCCTCGGACACCAGGTCCAGTACGTGCACGGGCTCCCCGCCGGCGGAGGCGAGGACCAGTCGGGACTGCTGTTCCGCGGTCTCCTCGGCACCCTCGACGTAGCCGTGCGGGGTCTCCTCCCCGGAGGTCCCCGCGCCGTCGTCGGTTTCCCCGGCGGAGGTCGGGTCGTCGGCGCCCTCACCGCAGCCGGTCAGCAGCAGACCGCAGGCCAGGGCCGCGACCGGAAGGGCCGGGAGGCGCCGTCGCGGCCGGTCGTGGCCGGTCCGGCGGGGACGGGGGGTGGTGCTCATCGGGAGGTCTCCACATTCCTTCGTGGGGTGGGAAGCGCGGCCGGGGGACCGGCGGGTGGCGCGGCCGGGGTGGGTGGGAGAACCCGTCGGCCGCGCAGGCCGGCGATCCCGGCGGAGAGGAAGAACTGCAGGACGGCGACGCCCGCGACGGTCGCCCCGGCGGCGGTTCCCAGGTGCCAGGAGAGCAGGAGGCCGATCACGGTCGCGGTGATCCCCAGCAGTGCCGCCCCGGCCATCACCACCGGTACCCGCCGTGCCCACGGCAGCGCTGCGGCGGGCGGCGCGATGAGCAGCCCGAAGACCAGCAGCGTGCCCACGACGTGGAAGGAGGCCACGATCGCGAGGGTGACCAGGGCGAGCATGCCCGCCCGGGCGAGGCGGGGGCGCAGCCGCAGAGTGTGGGCCTTGCGCTCGTCGAAGGCCAGGGCGACGAAGGCGCGATGACCGGCCAGGGAGAGGAGCACCGCGAGGAGCAGGGCGATCCCCAGATGCCACAGGTCCTGTTCGCGGACCGCCAGCACGTCCCCGAAGAGGAAGCCGGTCAGGTCGACGGCGAAGGAGCCCGAGCGGGAGACGATGATCACGCCCAGCGAGAGCATCCCGACGAACAGCAGGCCGATCGCGGTGTCGTGGGACAGCCGGGGGGAGCGACCCAGAAGGGTGACGCCCGCCGCCATGGCGGCGGCACTGACCGCCGCGCCGAGCATGAGGTTGCCGCCCAGGAGGGAGGCGAGGGCCACGCCCGGCAGCATGCCGTGGGCCATGGCGTCACCGAGGAAGGCCATTCCGCGCAGCACGACCCAGGTGCCGGCGAGCGCGCAGATCAGCGACACCAGGACACCGCCCCACAGGGCACGCTGTACGAAGGTCACCTCGAAGGGACCGACCAACCACTCCATGGATGGACCGTACAATGAAAATGATTTTCAGTTCAATGTGAGGAGAGTGGTCATGGCGGCGACCCAACGGTCCGCGATCGGGTTCGAAGACCTCTCGGTGGTCCGGGGGCGACGTGTGGTGCTGTCCGAAATCAACGCGCGGGTACCGGAGTTGGGAATCACCACGGTGGTCGGCGGCAACGGCGCCGGCAAGTCCACCCTGCTCGGCGTCATCGCCGGTGTGATCAAGGCGACAACCGGGACCCTCACCCGTCACGGCCCCGGCCGGGTCGCCCACGTCATGCAGCGCACCGACGTCCCCGACGCCCTGCCGCTCACCGTTCGCGAGACCGTCGCGATGGGGCGCTGGGAGCGCCTCGGCCCCTGGCGCCGGGCCCGACCGGAGGACCGTCGGCGGGTCGAGGAGGCCATGGCCGACCTCGGGATCGACCGGCTCGCCGACCGTCGCCTCGACGAACTCTCCGGCGGACAGCGCCAGCGCGCACTGGTCGCCCAGGCCCTCGTCCAGGACGCCGACCTGCTCCTGCTCGACGAACCCACCACCGGCCTGGACGCCGCCGCCCGCGCCGACATCCTCGCCGTCCTCGACGGCCTGCCCGCCCGGGGCGTCACCGTCGTCCACGCCACCCACGATCCGGAGGCCGCCCGCCGCGCCGGACACTGCCTCGCGCTGGACGCCGGCACCCTGCTCGCGCAGGGCCCGCCGGCCGAGGTGCTCACCGCCGTCTGATCGCTCGGCGGGAGCGCGAGCGGGAGCGCGCCGGAGCCGGACTCCGGGGCGGCCCCGCGGCGCGGTCCGGCGGCGCCTGCTCAGGACGGGTCGAGGAGCTGCTCGGTCCAGATGGTCTTCCCCGCCGGCGTGTACCGGCTGCCCCACCGGTGGGCGACCTGGGCCACCAGGAACAATCCGCGCCCGCCCTCGTCCGCCGGCCGCGCCCGCCGCAGGTGCGGCTGTGTCTGACTCGGGTCCGACACCTCGCAGATCAACCGCCGATCCCGGGTCAACCGCAAACCGATCGGCCCCCCGGCGTATCTGATCGCGTTCGTCACCAACTCGCTCACGATCAACTCGGTGCCGAACACCAACTCCTCCGGAACCTCCCAGGTCGCCAACCGCTCCGAGGTGAGTGTCCGGGCCCGCGCCACCACGCCCGGATCCGCCGGCAGCTCCCAGAACGCCGTCGACTCCTCCGGCACCGCGCCCATCCGCGCCATCAACAGCGCCAGATCCTCCCGGCGGGGACACTCGCGCAGTCGGGCCGCCATCCGCTCGCCCAGCTCGCGCAGCGGGAGATCCCGGGCGACCGCGGCCACGGCGCCCTCGCGCACGACCAGGGCATCCCGCCCCGGGCTCCCGGGGACGTCCCCGGCGGATCGGACCTCCCGGTCCCCGTCGTCCCCGTCGTCCCCGGTGTCCGTGTCGGCCCCGGCGTCTCCGGCATCCCCGGTGTCCGTGTCGGCCCCGGCGACCGATCCGCCCACCGGCGGGATGCCGCCCACCGGTAGTGATTCATCCCTCGCCGGGAGGTTGACGGAGGCTGGGGCGCCGTCCGCCGCGAGGGCCACCGGATCACCGCTGGGGAAGACCAGTACATCCCCCGGCTCCATCCGTAGCTTCACCGGCTCGAACGGCTCACCGCCGGTGCCCAGTGGCGGGCCCGTCTGGAGTTTCACCTCCTCCGCCTCCGTCTCCCCCACCCGGCACAGCACCGGGGACGGATGCCCCGCCGCCGCGATCAGGCACACCCGTTCGATCGGGTCGTACGTCGCGTACAGGCACGTCGCTCCCAGCAGCGAACCCACCGGGTCGTGCCGCTCCTCCTCCTCGCCGAACCGCATCACCAGGTCGTCCAGATGGGTCAGCAGCTCGTCCGGCGGCGGATCGAGGTCCGCGAGGGTCTGTACCGCCGACCGCAGTCGGCCCATCGCCCCGGCCGCGTTCACCCCGTGCCCCACCACCCGGCCCACCACGAACGCCACCCGGGTCCCCGACAGCGCGATCACGTCGTACCAGCTGCCGCCGGTCCCCGCCGCGGTGCTCGCCGGCACGTACGTACCGGCCGTCTCCGCCGCCGTCAGGCGCACCACCGGACGCGGCAGCAGACTGCGCTGCAACGCCTCCACGGTCCGCCGCTCGCGGGTGTACCGGCGGGCGTTGTCCAGGCTCAGCGCCAACCGCGAACCGATCTCCTCCGCCAGCGAGGTGTCCGCCCGCTCGAACGGGGCCCGGTCCCCGGTGCGCCACAACCCCACCGCGCCCAACACCAGCCGCCGGGCCCGCAGCGGCAGCAGGAGCAGGGAGGTCGCCGTCTCCGGTAGCAGCAGGCGCAGCAGCCCCGGGTCGTCGGACAGTTTCGCGCGCAAACCGTCCAGACCCACCAACACCTCGGCCCGGCCGGTGCGCAACTGCTCGCTCTCGAAGTCACCGACCCGGAAGGCGGCCCCCGGCGGGTACATTCCCTCCGGCCACTCGCCGTCCGCCGCCACGGCCACCCGTCGCAGCGGCGAACCGGAGACGAACCACTCGGGCTCCTCGCCCGCCAGCACCGCCTCGGTCAGGTCCACCGACGCCAGGTCCGCGAAGGCCGGAACCAACATTCCCAACAACTGCTCGGCGTTGCGCACCAGGTCCAGCGACTCACCCAGCCGGGAGGCGGCGGCGTGCAGCAGCTCCAGTCGCCGGCGGGCCCCCTCCTCGGAGGTGGCGGGAGCCGTCGGCGGGGAGAAGTCCGCCATGATGTCCGGGAGTCGGCTCCCGTATCCCCCCGGGCCGGGCTCCGAGGTGCCCGGAACCGGAAGGAGCCGGACCACGAACCGGATCGGTGATCCCTCCGGCAGCTCGGAGACCTCCACATCCGCCGTCACCGTGTCGCCGCCCACCCGGCGCAGTATCGACCGGATGGTGTTCCGCCCCCCGGTGGAGGCGTTCGTGGAAAGCCAGGTCCAGACCGAGGGAGGCACGAAGAAGACCTCCACCGGGCGGGCCCGGATCTCCTCGAACGCCCCACCCAACACCTTCACGGCGGTCCGGGTGCAGGTCACAACCTCCCCGGCGGCATCGAGCATCAGCTCGGCGGGTTCCTCGCGGTCCGCCGAGCCGGCTTCCCGGTGTTCGACGCGGCCGGTCATCCGCCATCCACCGCCACGACACCACTGCGAGCGTGCTCCACATCCCCATTAGACGATCCCCCCGCCTCCCCCGCCTCCCCGGAACCGCCGGGTGGGCGAGCCCCCGCACCGTTTCGGCCGTGCCGGCGTGCGCGGCCGGAGCCGGGGGAGGCGACCCGATGGACACGCGATGTCCGGCCCGTCCCGTGCCGGCCCTCGCCGCGCGCCGGCCCTTCCCGCGCGGGGCGACCGGACCGTCCTGCCGGGCCACGGCGGACGGCCGCGCCGATCGGGGCGCGGATGCCGACATCGAATACCCCCCGGGGTATAGAGCGAAAGCTGTTACGATGAAGGCGGTGATACCCCCTGGGGTATCACCGCATCGTGGACGACAGGAGGTTGCGATGGCTTCCGGGACCCGCCGGCGGCGGCCCGCCCACCCCCCCCACCCGGCGCGCGGCGGACACCGCGTCGATCCCGCCCCCGGACGCCCCGGACCGCCGATACCCCCGCCTCCACCGAGGAGAACCGAATGATCACCGTTCTTCCCGTCGAGACCCCCGGCCTCGGCGACCGCACCCACCTCGCCCACGACGGCACCACGGCCCTGGTGGTGGACCCGCAGCGCGATTACGACCGGGTCACCGCGCTCGCCGCGTCCGCCGGGGTGCGCATCACCCACGTCTTCGAGACCCACATCCACAACGACTACGTCACCGGCGGTCTCGCCCTCGCCCGCGAGGTCGGCGCCCGGTACCTGATCAACGCCGACGACGAGGTCTTCTTCGAGCGCACCCCCGTCCGCGACGGCGAGGTCATCGAGGTCGGCACCATGCGCATCCGGGCGATCCACACCCCCGGTCACACCCACACCCACCTCTCCTATGTCCTGGAAACCGACGGCGAGCGGGTCGCGGTGTTCACCGGCGGATCACTGCTGTACGGCACCACCGGCCGCCCCGACCTGCTCGGCCCCGAGCACACCGACACCCTGGTGCGCGCCCAGTGGCGCTCGGCCCGTCGTCTGGCGGAGGAACTCCCCGACGAGACGACCGTCCACCCCACGCACGGCTTCGGGTCCTTCTGCTCCGCGACGCAGGCCGACGCCGGGACCGGCACCATGGGCGGCGAGAAGAAGGACAACATCGCGCTGACCGCCGACGAGGAGACCTACGTCGAACGGCTGCTCGCCGGCCTCGACGCCTTCCCCGCCTACTACGCGCACATGGGCCCCGCCAACGCCGCCGGACCCGGGGCCCCGGACCTCTCCCCGCCGTCCGTCGCCGACCCCGCCGAACTGCGGCGCCGGGTCGACGCCGGCGAATGGGTGGTCGACCTGCGCGACCGCACCGCCTTCGCCGCCGGACACCTCGCGGGCAGCCTCAACCTCGGCCTCGACGGCCCCTTCATCACCTACCTGGGCTGGCTCATCCCGTGGGGCACCCCGGTCACCCTGCTCGGCACGAGTGCCGAGGACGTCGCCGAGGCCCAGCGCGAGATGGTCCGCATCGGCATCGAACGGCCGGCCGCCATGGCCACCGGGACACCGGGGGAGTGGGCCGGCGGCGAACCGCTCGTCTCCTACGCCCGGGCCACCTTCGCCGATCTGGCGGCGGCCCTCGACGACGGGACCGACGACGGCGGCGTGGTCGTCCTGGACGTGCGGCGGAACCAGGAACGCCGCGAGGCGCACATCCCGGGCTCCCTCCACATCCCCATCCACGAGATCCCCGCGCGGATCGACGAGATCCCCGCCGGGCGGGTCTGGACGCACTGTGCCGGCGGCTACCGCGCCGGTGTCGTCGCCGCCCTGCTGCACGCCAGAGGCCGGGACGTGGTCGCCGTCGACGACGCCTTCGACAACGCCCACGCGGCAGGACTGTGCCCCCTCGCGGCCGATACCGACGCTCCCGAGCACACCGACGCTCCCGAGCACACCGACGACCGACAGGAGACCCCCGCGTGACCGTCCCCGCCCACCGTGCCGACCGCACCACCACCCCCGCCGACGGCATCGCCGGCCCGCACGCCCTGGACGCCGGGGAGCTGCGCGCCCGGCTCGACTCGGCCAACCCGCCACGCCTGCTGGACGTCCGTTCACCCGCCGAGTTCGAGGCCGCCCACATACCCGGCTCCCACAACGTCCCCCTGGACATCCTGCGCGAGCACTGCGCGGAGCTGGCGACCCACCTGGACCCCGACGTGGTCCTGGTCTGTCGCTCCGGACAGCGTGCCGGCCGCGCCGGAGAAGCCCTGGCCGGTGCCGGTCTTCCCGGCCTGCCGGTGCTCTCCGGTGGCGTGACCGCGTGGGAGAGGACCGGAGCGCCCGTCAACCGGGGGCGTGAGCGCTGGGACATCGAGCGGCAGGTCCGCCTGGTCGCCGGCTCCCTGGTTCTGATCGGGGTCGTCGTCGGCTTCTTCGTCCCCGGCGCCCAACTGCTGGCGGCGTTCGTCGGCGCCGGCCTGGCCGTGGCCGCGATCACCAACACCTGCGCCATGGGCGTGCTGCTCTCCCGGATGCCGTGGAACCGTACGCCGTCCTTCGACCCGCGCGATGCGATCACGCGGCTCACCGACGACCACGGGTGACCGGGATGACGCCGACACTCGTGACGGTCGTCGTCCTCGCGCTGCTGATCGGCGTCTCCCTCGGCCTGCTCGGGGGAGGCGGCACCATCCTGACCGTGCCGCTGCTGGTGTACGTGGCGGGGATGGACGCCAAGGAGGCGATCGCCACCTCCCTGTTCGTCGTCGGCGTCACCGCCGCCGTGGGCGTGATCGGACACGCCCGCGGCGGCCGGGTCCGCTGGCGCACCGGAGCCCTCTTCGGAGCGGCGGGGATGGCCGGCGCCTGGGCCGGCGGTCTTCTCGGCGGCCACGTCCCCGAGGCCGCCCTGCTGGTCGCCTTCGCGATCATGATGATCGTCACCGCCGGGGCCATGCTCCGGGGCCGCCGCCCGGGCGCCTCCGACGTTGGGGAGGGCGCGCACGGCGCCGAGCGGCTTCCGGCGGGCCGGGTGCTGCTGGACGGCTCGGTCGTCGGCCTGGTCACCGGCCTGGTCGGCGCCGGCGGCGGCTTCCTCGTCGTGCCCGCCCTGGCCCTGCTGGGCGGACTGCCGATGCCGGTCGCGGTGGGCACCTCACTGCTGGTCATCGCGATGAAGTCGGCCGCCGGGTTCGCCGGATACCTGACCGCCGTCCCCATCGACCGGGCGCTCGCCGGCGCCGTCACGGCCTCCGCCGTCGTCGGCAGCCTGGCCGGAGCGCGACTGGCCGGCCGCGTCCCGGCCGCCGGTCTCTCCCGGGCCTTCGCCTGGTTCGTCCTGGCACTGGGCACCTTCACCCTGCTGCAGCAGGCCCCGGCCGACCTCCGGATCCCGCTGGCCGTCGCGATCCTCTCACTCGGTACCGGTGCCGGCCTGTGCTACGGCTTCGTCCCCCGCTGCCCCCTGCGGCGCCTCGCCCCCGGCACCTGACACCGCAGATGGCGCCCCGGGACCGCGCCCCGGCGGCTGTTTCCGAGGGGAATCGCCCATTCCGGCCCGACGCGCCGAGGCGACGGACACGGCGCGGCGGGGGAGCTCGCGACAACGCCCGGCCATGACCAACGCTTTCGGTCACGGAAGTGTCGACGAATCATGTGTCGGCTGTGGCATCGACGATGGAGACACCGTGAAAGCGGCGCATTTCGTGCATTTTCCCGAGGTGCCGGTGTCGCGTGTTCCGTGAGGTGTCGCTGCGTTTTCCAGGGCGCGCGCGAAGTCTCCTCCGAAGGAGGCCGAAAGCGGTATCCGCTCGTCTCCGATCGGGTGCAAGAATTCGGGTCGGTGATCCGGGGGGATTCGCTCATCAATTCCGTGTGGCGTTCCTCTCGTGTCACATGATTTCCTGCCGTCGGCGGGAATCCGAGAGCACGAAAAACGGGAGGGCACGATGTTCAGGCGTCGTGGAAAAATCGGAAGGAAGACGATGGTCGCGGGTACGGTGGCCGCGGCCGTGGCCACCACCCTGCTCACCGCCGCGCCCGCGAGCGCGCAGACCTGGTGGGATGACCCGAACAGCTGCACATCCACTGCCACCGCGGTGCAGCGCGATGTCAGCAACCGCACCGTTCAGGTCCGGTACGGACGGTGCGGCGGCTCCCAGTACGGCTGGGGCCGGATCCTGAACTACGGGTCCTCGGACTACATCCGCTTCGAGATCGACCTGAACGGCGACCGGGTGTGGGACCTGGCCGAGACCCGCCGCGCGTCCAGTCGCAACTACACCTCGGGGTATTTGACCAGCTCGAGTTCGGCCCGGGCCTTCCGGGCGTGCTACGTGACGAGTTTGAGCGGGACGTGCAACTCGAGCAACGCGACCGCCTGGTGGTGAGATCGCTTTTTCCGGGCCCGGACCGGGGTCATCGTCCGACCTGCGACGACCCCGGCCTCCGGAATCGGGTTGAGAGATTCCGAGTGGACCCGGGAGACCCTTCGGAGTGATAAAGGGGGAGGGGAGTTCCGAGGATTTCCCGGGTCCGATTTCCCACCGAGCCGCGGATGGATTCACCACGCCGCGCAGAGGCTCGGGATCACGGCACGACCCGACGGACATCGACGCAGCGGTGCCCCGGCCCACGTGGGGAGGGGCACCGCCGCCCGGCACCCCCGAGTGCCATCGGACCGATGAGAGGGAGCGCCTCCACCGGTTGTCGGGGTCCGTTTCCGGGGGCGCCACGCGCCCCGCTCCGCGAAGCGACGGGTGACCCCGCCACGGGCAGGCCCGCCGCCGCCGGCGCGGCATCGACCCGACGACGGGGACCACCGGGAGCGCGGGGGCGTTCGTTCCGAGAGGGAAGGGCCCACGGGTACGCCCCCGGCTTCACGGACGGCCCCGTCTTCGGTCTTCGGGCAGCCTCTTCCCGAGCGGCACGGACGTGGTACCCCCGGGGACGGAGCAGAGCGGACCGTGGGGCGTCGCGCCTCTCCTCCGGCGGCCCCGACGGACAGGGACGGCGGATCACCTCCGCCCCCGGACCCGCCTCACCCCGGCCCCCGCACTTCCGTGGCTTCCGGCACCCCGACGAGCCGCCCCTCCCCACCCACCGCGTCGCCCCTCCGCCGCCCGCCCGAAAGCCGCAGGTACAGCAGTGCCGCACCGGTCACCACCAGCGGCCACAGCAGGTACGGACCCGACATCACCAACAGCAGCAGCACCGCGCCCAGCGAGACCAGCGCCGCCATCCGCCCCCGGCTCCCGCGCGGCAGCAGCCGGATCGCCGCCGCCACCCCGATCGCGTACACCGTGACGAAGGACCCCGTGGCCAGCAGCACCAGCGGCCGGGCCCCGACGTCCAACGCCACCACCGTCAGCAGCGCCGCCAGGGCCGGAACCGCCACCGCGACCAGACCGCGCCGCGGCACCTCGCCCGAGACGCTGCCGCGCGCCAGCACCCGGGGCAGCGAACCGTCCCGACCCATCGCCGCGCCCAGCTTCGCCGCCCCCGCGTAGTACACGTTCATGGCGCCCGCCGTCAGCATCAGCGCCGCCGCCGCGGCGAACCACCGGGCACCGTCCCCCATGCCCAGCGCCATCAGGTCGGCCAGCGGCGCCTCCGAACCGCCCGCCGCCGCGCCCAGCACCGCGACCACCGCGAACGCCACCGACAGGTACAGCACCCCGACCACCACCACGGCCGCCCCCGCCGACCGGGGCAGGTCCCGCTCCGGCCGTCGGAACTCCCCGGCCAGGTGCGTGATCGCCTCCCACCCCGCGATGCACCACACCAGCAGCGCCGCCGCCGGGCCGATCGCCGCCCAGCCGTGCGGGGCGAACGGCTCCAGGTTCCCCGCCCGGGCGTGCGGCAGCGCCAGCGCCACGGAGACCAGCAGCAGCACCGCCAGCAGGCCCGCCAGCACGAACTGCAACCGCCCCGAGACCCGGACCCCGGCGGTGTTGGCGAGCGTCACCGCCACCATCAGACCCACCGCCGTCACCGCCACCGTCGTCCGCCCGCCGCCGAACGCCGAGGCGACGTACGCCCCGCCGAACAGCGCCGCCGCTGCCGCCCCCGGCGGCACGGCCAGGAAGAAGCACCACCCCACCACCGTCGCCGCGCGCTTCCCGAACGCCAGCCGCGCGTACGTGGACACCCCGCCCGCGTCCGGGTACCGGGCGCCGAGCGCGGCGAAGGTCGCGGCGAGCGGGACCGAGATCACGATGAGCGCGAGCCAGGCCACCAGCGAGGCCGGCCCCGCCACCTCGGCGGCCAGCGCCGGGAGGGCGATCACGCCCGTGCCCAGGACCGCCCCGACGTACATGGCGGTGCCCTGCGCGGCGGTCAGGCCGCCGGAGCGCCCTTCGGAAGTGCGTGGAGTCATGCGGCTCAGCCTCGCCGCTTTCCCGCGCCCCGCCCATCGTCGGAAATGCCATCGTGCGCTAAATTCCCGCCATGACCGGACACGTCGTGGCGGTCGCCGTCACCCGGGGCGCCCCCACCTTCGAACTCGCCATCCCCTGTGAGGTCTTCGGTGTCGACCGCCGCGACATCGTCGACCCCTGGTACGACCTGCGCCTGTGCGCCGCCGAACCCGGCGAACTACGCAACTCCGCCCGAATGCGCCTGGAGACCCCCCACGGGCTCGAGGACCTCGTCGCAGCCGACACCGTCCTGGTCGCCGCCTGCGCCCGCCCCTCGCAGCTCGCGCCCCCTCCCGGACTGGTCGACGCCGTGCGCCGCGCCCATGCCCGGGGCGCGCGCGTCGTCTCGGTGTGCAGCGGTGTCTACGTTCTGGCCGAGGCCGGACTGCTGGCCGGGCGCCGGGTCACCACGCACTGGATGAACGCCGCCGACCTCGCCCACCGTTACCCGGACATCCACGTCGACCCGGATGTCCTCTACACCGACGACGGGGACATCCTCACCTCCGCCGGCACCGCCTCCGCCATCGACCTGTGCCTGCACCTGGTGCGGAAGGACCACGGCGCGGCCGTCGCCAACGAGGTGGCCCGCCGGATGGTCGTCCCGCCGCACCGCGAGGGCGGCCAGGCCCAGTACGTTCGCCCGCCGGCCCGGCCGCTGCCGCGCGGCGACGACCTGGCGCCGGTGCTGCACTGGGCGCTCGACCGGCTCCACGAACCGCTGACCGTCGCCCTGCTCGCCCGCCGGGCCCACCTGGGGGAGCGCACCTTCGCCCGCCGCTTCCGCGACCGGCTCGGCACCACCCCGTTGCAGTGGGTGCTGCAACAACGCGTTCGGCTGGCACAGGAGTTGCTGGAGACCACCGACGAGCCGGTGGAGGGCGTCGCCCACCGCACCGGCTTCGGGACGGCCGCCAACCTCCGCCACCACTTCGGGCGCGTCGCGGGGGTCTCCCCGCAGACCTACCGTCAGGTCTTCCGCCACCGTGCCCTCACCGCCGGCGGCGGGGCCGACCCCGGCGCCGAGCCGGTGGGCTCCGGAGCCGTCACCCCCTGAGGGGCCGACCCGGGCCGCGCGCCCCGGTCACGGCCCGAAGGATGTCACCGTCCCCCGCCAACCCACTCCGATACCCCCCGTCGACGAACACACCGTCGATCCGATCCCGAACCGCCCGGGCGACGGTCGGGGATCACCGCCCCGGCGACTCGGCGCGGGGCAGCGCGCAGGCCGCCGTCCCGCCCGGCATGCGGTGACGGTTGTTCGCGATCAGCCGGTAGACCCGATGGGCCACCCACCGGACGGGCGGCAGGGTGAGCACCGCGCCCGGCACCGCCCACCCCCGGCCCGCGCTCAGCAGCGCCCTCGCCACCGCGTCGGCACCCCCGTGCACGGCCCCGGACGGCGTCACCCACAGCACCTCGTACTCGGCACGCTCCGGCGTCACCCCCAGCGCCCGCAGGTCCGCGAACCGACGCGGCACGATCTCGCAGCGGGGCCGCACGCGACGCTCGGCGAACGCCGCCGAGGTGCCGCAGAAGCCGCAATCCCCATCGAAGACGAGCACAGGTGAAGTCCGCATCCTCCCAGTGTGCCGGTTTTCCGGCGGATCCGGAGAGGTCCGAGCCCACGTCCCCCGGGGCCGTCGGGAACGGTTCGCGCCGCCCGGGTGGGTGCCACCCGGGCGGCGGAGGGGTCGATCAGCCGTCCCGCAGGCCGACCCTGTCGTGCAGCCGGCGCAACGGCGCGGGGGCCCACCAGTTCGCCCGGCCGCACACCTTCATGACCGCCGGTACGAGGATTCCGCGCACCAGCGTCGCGTCCACCAGCACGGCCAGGGCCAACCCGACGCCCAGTAGTTTGAGCAGGCTCACCCCCGATGTCGCCAGGGCGCCCAGGACCGTGGCCACGATCAGGGCGGCGGCCGTGATCAGTCGGCCCGTGCGCTCGATGCCGAAGACGACGGCCCGGGTGGTGTCCCCGCTCTCCAGGTACTCCTCCCTGATCCGGGAGAGCAGGAAGACGGTGTAGTCCATGGAGAGACCGAAGGCCACGCAGAACATCAACACCGGCACCGTCACCTCCAGTTGGCCGGTGTGGACGAAGTCGCCCACCAGCCACTTGAGATGGCCGTCCTGGAAGACGAACACCATCGCCCCGAAGGAGGCGGTGAGACTGAGCGTGTTGAGCACCAGGGCCTGCACCGGCACCACCACGCTCCCGGTGAACAGGAAGAGCAGGACGAACATGCTCAGGACGATGATCACGGCCGCGTGCGGCAGGCGTTCCACCAACGCCTGCCGGGTGTCGACCAGGGACGCGGCCTCACCTCCGACCAGTGCCTCGGCGGGCGCCGGGACCGCGCGAACGTCCCGCAGGTGCCGTTCCCCGTCCGCGGAGTTGGGGTCGGTGTCGGAGACCACCTCCAGCCGGACACCCCGGGCGTCGACGAACCCCCCGGCCCCGGGACCGGGCCCGGAGACCTGCCGTCCCCCGACCCAGCCGCCCAGCGGACCGTCCACCCGCACGGTGCCCTCGATCAGCGACAGCTCCTCCGTGTAGGAAGCCAGTTCCGCCTCGCTCCCCGAATGGGGGAGGTCCGGCAGCACCACCGTCACCGGGGTGGTGCCGGTGCCCTCGAAGTCGGTGCGGATGGTCTCCGCCGCGACCCGGGCGGGCGACCCGGACGGGAGGATCCGGTCATCGGTGAGCCCGAACCGGGCGTGTGTGAAGGGCAGCGCGAGGGTGATCAACAGGAGGGCCACGGCGCCCCCGGCCGCCACCGGACGCCGCATCACCCCGTTCGCCAACCGGTACCAGGCTCCCCCCTCCCGGCCGACCGGGTCCACCCGACCACGACGCAGCCGGGCGAAGACGTCCAAACGGTCGATCCGGGGTCCGATGACGGCGAGCAGGGGCGGCAGCAGCACGAGCGACGCGAGGGCGGCCAACGTCACCACCGCGATACCGGCATACGCGAGTGACCGCAGGAACATCATCGGGAAGACCAACAGCGCGGACAGGGAGAGCGCCACCGTGAGCGCGGAGAACAGCACGGTGCGGCCCGCCGTGCGCAGGCTTCGGGAGATGGCGCCGCCGACATCGTGCCCCCGCGCCAACTCCTCGCGGTAGCGGGTCACGATGAACAGGCTGTAGTCGACGGCGAGGCCGAAGCCGAGCGCGGTGGTGATGTTCATCGTGAAGAGCGAGACCTCGGTGACCGTGGCCAGCAGCCGCAGCACTGCCAGCGTGCAGACCACCGAGACGGCCCCCACCACCAGCGGCAGCACACCGGCGACCAGGGAACCGAAGGCGATCAGGAGGATGACCAGGGTGAGCGGGGCGCCGATGAGTTCGGCCCTGATCAGGTCCTCCTCGCTCCTCTTCTCCAACTCGGCGTTGATCGTCGCGCGTCCGGTGGCGGTCACCGTGAAGGGGCCCTGCTCGCCCGAGAGTTCCTCCGTCAGTTCCCCGGCGCGCCGGGTGGTCTCGTTCTCGTCGCCGGACAGGCGCACCAGGAGCAGAGCGGATCTGCCGTCCCCCGAGAGCAGGGAGGGGGCGCCCGCGGTCCAGAACGACTCGGCGCGGGCCACCCCGTCCAGGTCCCGGATCCGCTCGGTCAGTTCCGTGCCGGCCCGTGCCTGCCCGGGCTCCTCCGCCGACCGCTCCCCGGCGACCAGGAACACCATGTGGGGGGAGCCGGTGCCGAAACGCTCCTCCAGCAGGTCCTCCACCTCGGCGGCCTCGGAGTCGGCCGCCGTGTAGCCGCCGCTCGACAGATCACCCGTCACCCCCGCGCCGAACAGCGCGGCGAGGGGGAAGAGCAGGACGGCCACCAGGAGGACGGGGACCCGACGACGCACCAGCGTCCGGGCGAGACGGGCGAGCCCCCGGTCGGGGGCTGTCGCGGCGGTCCGCGGTGACAGCCCGGCATCCGTCACCCACCCGGGCTCCTTCAAACGGGGGTTCACCGGACGCCCCCGGGGAGCGCGGCACGACCCGGGACGGCGTGGCCCGGGGCGGTGCGACGCGGGACGGTGGGAGGCGGGACGCCACGGCGGAACCGGCGGTTCGGTCGGGGGACGACCGGGACGCCCTCCGACGCCCCCGTCCACGCCGTGCCGCCGGAATCCGGGGTGACGCCCATCAGGACTCCCCGAGCAGGTGCCGGCAGAGGTCCGCGTACACCCAGTCGGCCCACTCCCCGGCGGACCACCCCCGTTCGGTGACCAACAGGTGGTGCACCTCGGGGCCGAGCAGCGTGTAGCCGATGTCCGCGGCGCGCTCGACGCCCAGGCCGGTCGGGAGCGGGTGCTTGTCCGCCAGTGCCCCCATCAGGAGGGTCTGCACCTCCAGGCGCTGCTCCTTGTTCCGCTCCCACAGCGGGGCGACCTCCTCGTTGGACGCGGCCGCGTTGCGCAGGACCTCCAGCACTCCGCCGAGCCGTTCATGGATCTCCCGCGCCCCGGCCACCTGGTGGCGGAGCTGCTCGCGGGGGTCACGCGCCGCGATCGCGGCGCGGAACCACTCCCGCTCCACGGTCGGCACCGGCCGGTCGTCCCCCGCGACCCGGACATCCAGCACCTCCTTGAGGATGGCGACCTTGGTGCCGAACTTGAAGTACACGGTCTGCACCGCGACCTCGCCCTCCCGGGCGATCGCCTCGATCGTCGTGCCGTCGTAGCCGTGCTCCACGAAGAGCCCCAGCGCCGCCTCCAGCAGCCGGACCCTCGTCTCCCGGGAGCGTCGCCGTCGCGCGTCCGGTTTTCCCGTCATGTTCCGATCCCCGATCAATCACTGGAGTGAGTATCTAGAGTGAGACTATAGTCATCGCTCCCCGGCGATGGAGGCACCCGTGGAAACCCCGAAACGAGACGACACCCGGAGAGAAAGCGAGCGGTACACGCCCCGCGGCCTGCTCCCCCTGCTCACCCTGACCATGGCGCTGTCGATGTTCGTGCTCTTCGCGTTGGGTGCCCTCGGACCCATGCTCCTGACCGACCTCGACCTGACCCGCGCGCAATGGGGCTCCCTGACCGCCGTGGCGTTCGGCACGGCCTCGGCGCTCTCCCTCGTCGCCGGACACCTCACCGACGTGATCGGCGGCCGACGCGCCCTGGTGGCCCTGCTCCTCACCGTGGCGGTGGTCTTCGCCCTCTTGCCCGCCGCCCACGGCCACGCCCTGCTGCTCGTGGCACTCGTCCTGGCCGGAGGCGCCCAGGCCCTGGCCAACCCCGCCACCAACCACCTCATCGCCCGCCGGCTCCCGGCCGACCGACGGGCCGGCGCGGTGGGCGTGAAACAGTCCGGCGTGCAGCTCGGCGCCTTCACCGCCGGCCTGGCGGTGCCCGCCCTGGCCGCCGCGACCTCCTGGCGCGTCACCCTCGCACTGGTCGTCCCGGTGGCACTCGCGGCGGCGACCGCAGCCCTCCTGCTGCCGCGCGACGGGCCACGGGCCGCCGGAACACCACGCCCGACACCGCCCGCGCCCCCCAACCGGCCCGCCCGGTGGCTGATCCTCCACTCCCTGGGCATCGGCACCGCCCTGGCCGCGATCACCACCCACCTGCCGCTGTACGCGCACGAGGAACTCGGCATGGGGACGCGTGCCTCCGGAGCCCTCGTCGCCGCGCTCGGCGGCGCCGGGATCGTCGCCCGGGTGGTGTGGACCCGGCTGAGCGGCCGGATGTCGGACATCTCCGTGCCCCTGCTCGTCCTCGCCGCCCTGGCCCTGTGTTTCGTGCCGCTGATCCCCGCCGCCGACCACCTGCCCCCGCTGATCTGGGTCGCGGCCCTCGGCCTGGGCGGCTCCGCCGTCGCGGCCAACGCCGTCTCCATGGTCGCCGTCGTCCGCGACCCGACCTTCGGCCCCACCGGCCACGCCTCCGCGCTGGTATCGGCGGGCTTCTTCGGCGGCTTCGTCGTCGGGCCGCTCGGCTTCGGACTCCTGGCCGACTCCCCGGCCGGCTACCCGGCGGCCTGGACGCTGACGGCCCTGGCCTTCCTCGTCTCGATGGTCGGCGCCTGGCGCGTGCACCGGGTGTTGGCGGCCTGAGGGAGTCCGACACCGGACGGGGCACGGGTGGACACCTCCCCGCCGCGTCTCGGCGACCCGGCCGGCCTGGCCCGGCCGGACGGGATCGGGGCCGCCCGCCGCCGGCCGCCCACCGCCGATCCGGGCCTCCCGCGCGTCGGCGGACGCCCCCACCTCTCGTACGCAGCGTGTGCGTACGAGGACATTCCGTAGACGGTGTGGGTGATCGGCTGCCAGGCTTGGGGGAGGGCCGCGGGGGGAGGGGACGCGGCGCGTACGACGGAACAAAACCACCCGGAGGCGCCCCGCATGACGGACAGCACCGACACCGCCCCACCCCCTGCCGAGGAGGGCACGGAACGCGAACCCACCCCCTCGGACAGCCTGCGCACCTTCGGCGCCATGGTCCAGGCGCTGCGCGAACACGCCGGTTTCAGCCGCGCCGAGTTCGGCGAGATGGTCCGCTTCTCCAAACACACCGTCGCCTCCGTGGAGCTGGGACGCCGGATGCCCGACATCTCCTTCGTCGAACGCGCGGACGAGGCACTGGGCAACACCGGCGCCCTGCGCCGCGCGGCGGCTTTCCTCAGCCGGGGCGAGGCGGGCCTCGCCGTCTGGTTCCGCCGCTGGGCCCGCCTGGAACGCGTCGCGGTCAGCCTCTCCACCTACGAGTGCAGGCTCGTCCCCGGCCTTCTTCAATCCGAGGGTTATGCCCGGGCGCTCTTCGAGAACCGCCTGCCGCTGCTCACCGACGAGCAGATCGAAGCGCAGATCACGGCTCGGTTGGAGCGACAGAAGATGCTCCGGGACCGCCCCGACGTGCCGTTCGGCTTCATCGTGGAGGAGTACGTCTTCCGGCGGACGCTCGACGACCCGGAGATGACGCGGGGCCTGCTCGACTGCATCCTCGGCCACACCGCCCGGCGCAACGTGACGCTCCAGATCGTGCCGCTCAACGTCGGCCTCCACTCCTGCACCGACGGCCCCCTCCGCTTGCTGGAGACACCGGAGCGGCGGCGCGTCGCCTACTCCGAGGGCCAGGAGAACGGGCGTCTCATCTCCGACGCGAAAGAGGTGAGTCTCCTTCAGCAACGCTATGACACACTGCGGTCGCAAGCCCTGACTCCCAAGGAGTCCAGGACGCTGCTGGAGCGACTGCGAGGAGAGCTGTGAACACGACGGAACTGGCCTGGTTCAAGTCCAGCTACAGCGGTAGCTCCGGCGACGACTGCGTGGAGGTCGCCCGGGCCGGACGCGCCGTGTGCGTTCGCGACTCCAAGGACACCACCCGCCCCCACTTCGCCGTCACCCCCGCTCAGTGGACCCACTTCCTGACCTTCGCCACCGAAGCCTGAACCCTCCCCGCCCGGGCCCACCCCGCCCCGCGCTCAGGGGCGTGTCGGCGGTTTTTGAATCCGGGTTCCGGATCACTTTTCGTGCCAGGACCACGGAGGGGCACCACAACCGCGATCATGAACGGTCATGGGTGATGTACCCCTCCCGAACCCGTGGTTCCTTCGGGTCGAAGGCGTCGTATCCGAGGACGACTTGGCGATCGTACGGATCCGCGCACCGGTGAAGCGGACTGCAATCAGTGCCTGAGTGACTGGCGGTCGAGCCGGTGCCCGCCCGGCGCACGCGCTCGGGGTCCGCCCGGTCGCGGCCGAGCGGATCACAGCCCTGCGGTCACGTTCCCCGGGTGAACCGCGATGGTCCGGCCGCCTGGCCGAGCGGGTCCGCGAGCGGTGCGAGACCAACCACTGCGTTCAGCGCCGACCCCACCCGGCGGCTGGAGCCTCCACCGATGCCGGAGCGGTTCGATCAAGCTCACCACTCGTATGCTGAAGGCTGGCATCACCCCGTCCATGGGCAGGGCGGCGTCGGTGACTCCTGCGTCAACGCGTTGACCGAGACCTTCCACGGTAACCCGAAGACCGAACGCGCTCGCCGCCGTACCTTCGCCACCCGGGGCCGGGGCCACCACCGTCCCTTTCGAGCGCACCGACGGCTTCCACAACCCCACACGCATCCCAAAGCGGCTCGACCGGCTCGGCCCCGTCGAATACGAGAAGGCGTACCACTTCAGCCGGGCAGCCACCGAACAACTGAAATCAACCATTCCCGAACCCACTTCAGCCGGCTGAAACGCGTCTCCCGCACACCGGGGAAGCTCAATGGGATGTCTGTCGGTCCGTGTGCGGGGAGGCGGTGATCACCAGATTGGACCGGTAGGAGCGGGTGGATTTATCCCATTCCGCACAAGTCAGGATGGTCAGTCGCGGATATGTCGTGAGCGCGTATACCTCCTCGGAGGGAAAGCTCTCGGCCGGCCACACCCGCATCGTGCGCACCGTGAAGTGGACGGATCTGCCGTCACGCCGGGTGATCTCGATGAGGTCGCCGGGCTCGAGCGTGTGAAGGTTGTAAAAGGCGGCCGGACCGACAGCGGAATCCACATGTCCGGCCAGAATGGCGTTCCCGTTGGCCCCGGGTGTGGGGGAATCGGCGTACCACGCGGCCCGGTCGGCGTCCCCGGGCATCGCGACCGACCCGTTCGGGGCGAGACCGACGGCCTCGATCCGGGTGTCCAGCCCGATAGCCCCGATGATGAGGCGGTCGGGTGGTGCGGCGGGCAGCCGCGGCGTTCCGGGGACGAATGGCGGTGCGGTCGTCGCGGTCGTGTGTCGTACCGGTGGCGGCAGTACGCGTGGAGCATCCGCCGTGACGAGGCCGGACGCGAGAACCGCGCCCCCGGCGAACAGACATGCGGTGGCCACCGCGGCACGGAACCCTCCGCGGTGGCCACCGGGCCGGTTGAACGGCACGAGAACCTCAGCCTGTCACCGCTGGACGCTGCTGCGCCGGCGCAAGTAGAAGGCACCGGCCAGTGTGGCGAGCAGGCCGGTGCCGATACCGGCCGCCGCCACACCATCGGTCTGCGTGCCGCCGAGGCCACCGGCCACCGAGCCCCGCGGAGCCGCCTTGAGCGAGCCGCACAGGGCAGGGTTGGTCGCTTCCGCGGGGAGGGAGGCGTCGAGCTCGCTCGCTCCCAGCACGTCGTCGTACTCGCCGTTGCCGTTGTAGTCGATGCCGTGGACCACGACGACACCGGTACCGGCGCGCAGACTCTTCTCGGCTTCCTCGCTGAGCTCGATGGTCCGGTGGTAGTTGATCTTCGAGCCCGAGGGGAACCGGTCGATGGCCAGCCCGGAGTCGGGGCTCGTGTCACCGCTGGTGGTAAGGGAGGTGCCGATGCCCCCGTAGAACGGTGCCCCGTCCATGACGTTCATGAAGACGTTGCCGTTCCGCTCCTTGGCGGCGGACTTCGGTGGGCACAGACCCTTGGCCGCGATGTGGAAGTGCATGGCGTGCGGGGCATCGACCAGCCCGCGGGCCTTGATGGTCACCTCCGCGTACCTGCCGTTGAGCTTCACGTGAGCCGTACCGGAACCGGTGACGCGGTTGGTCGGGACGGGGTCGAGTACGGCCCGAAGGCTGAATTCCTCGGTCTTTTCCTTCTTGGCGTCCGCGGCGCTGGCGGAGGGTGCGAGGACAATGACGGGTGCGGTGGCGATCAGCGCAGCCAGAGCAGTCGTCAGATTCCTGCCGAGTACATTCATGTCACGCTCCACATTGGACTCAGGGCGCCGCTCGCTGCGGGCCTTGTGACGATCGTGCGCACCACCCGGCGACCGTGCGCGTTGAGTGACGCGTTCAGGTGACCGGCGCGACGGCGCGGCCCGCCACAGGCTGTTCTCCGCGGGCCGTGCTGCCCGGGGTGCCCGTCGGGGTCGCGGCAGAACGACGGACGGGTCCGGTGATGTCCTTCCATCGGGGGAACGCGGCGGTGGGCTCCGAGACCGCCGCCCCTCCGCCGGCGAGTCCGCCGGCGAGTCCGTCGGCGAGCAGCCACAGCGGGTGCGGCCCGGTCGGGTCTGTCGGCAGCGTGAAGACAGGTGTCGGCGTTGCCGGTTGCTCCCACCCCGGGCCGGGTGGTCGCCCGGAAGATTCCAAGTCCGGTGAGACGGGGGGTGACGCTATGAGATCTATGGTGCGGGTCGCCTGCGCTTGGTCGGGTCCTTGATCCAGGAAGTCTTGGGTATCCCGGGTGGTCGGGGGTGCGGCGGTCGAAGCGTTCGGGGTGGCGGGCGGATGCCTCGGCGAGGGTGACCGCGCGCTGATCGCGGACCTCCTCGGCGGTCCCGAAGTGGACGGAGGCAGGTGTGCGCCGGCCGATCCCCGAGTGCCGGTGCTCATGGTTGTAGTACGCGATGAACACGTCGAACCACTCGCGGGCGTGGGCCGGCGAGCCGAATCGTTAGGGATGGTCCGACAGGTACTTCGTGGTCTTGAACCGGGCCTCGCCGTAAGGGTTGTCCTTGGAGGTCTTCGGCCTCGAGTGCGATCGCGTCACACCAGGGTCGATCAGCAGCCGGAAGACCTTCTTGCTCCTCATCGAGATGCCGTGGTCCGCGTGCACGGTCTCGGGCACGATGCCGTTGCGGGTGATGGTCTCGCGGATCAACTCCTCGGCACGCAACGCCGATTCGGCCCGCTCGACGGTATGGCCGACGATGTACCGGCTGAAGATGTCGATGATCGGGTAGGCGTGATACCAGACGCCCTTGACCGGTCCGGCCGCCTTGGTGATGTCCCGGGTGAACGTCTACGACGGCGCGGTGGCGACCAACTCGGGCACTGTCTTCGCCGGGTGGGTGGCCTGCCGTCGCCGCTCGCCGGACTGCCTCTGCTCGCGCAGGATCCGGTACATCGTCGAGACAGAGCAGTGATAGCGCCCGACATCCGGCTCACGGGCCCGGATCCGCGCGGGAGCCGGCTCGGCGTACTCCTCGCTGTTCATCAACTCCATTACCGCCGCACGCTCTTCGGCTGTCAGGGCCGACGGCTGCACCTGCGGGACACGTGCTTTGTGTGGTGGTACCGGCCGCAGACGGCGGTTGTGGGTGGCCGGTGGGGCCTTGACCCCGAATCCTGAACACGGGTTATGCGGCTGGTGCCAGCGTAGTTGGTGTGTGTTGGAGGGCGTTCTCGAAAGCGATCGGTGATCGTTGTCCGAGACGGGAGTGTCGGCGTCGGGTGTTGTAGCGGTGGAGCCATCGGAAGGCGTCGAGTCGGGCCTCACGCTCGCCTGGCCGGCTCTTTCGTCCTTGCAGGGTCTCGCGTTCGAAGGTCGCGTCGAAGGACTCGGCGAGTGCGTTGTCCGCGCTGGATCCGACCGCGCTCATGCTCTGTTGGACCCCTGCTGACCGGCAGGCTTGGGCGAAGGCCCGGCTCGTGTACCGGGCTCCGTGGTCGGTGTGCATGATCGATCCGGCGAGGCTGCCGCGAGTGCGGATCGCCGCGGCCGGGGCGTCGGTCACGAGGTCCGCGCGGATGTGGTCGGCGATCGCCCATCCGGCCGGACGTCGCGAGGCGAGGTCGATGACGGTCGCCGAGTAGCAGAACCTTCCGCCGTCGATGGGCAGGTGGGTGATGTCGCCGACGTACTTGGTGTTCGGCTCGCCCGCGGTGAAGTCGCGGCCGATCGGGTCCGGCGCCTTGGCCGCGTCCGGGTCGGGGACGGTGGTGCGGTGCCGGCGGCGCAACCGGACCCCTTCGATCCCGAACGTCCGCATGATCCTGGCGACCCGCTTGTGGTTGACCGCCTCTCCGCTGGTCTCGCGGAGCTCGGCGGTGATCCTCGGGGCTCCGTAGGTGCCGTCCGAATCCTGGTGCACCGCCCGTATCCGGGCGGCCGGCCTCGCGTCGGCCGCCTGCCGGACGGCCCGGTTCACAGCTGTCCGGCGCCAGTAGTAGAAGCTCGAGCGGGCCACGCCGAGGATGCTGCACAGCCGCTTCACGCCGTAACGGCGCTGGAGGTCGGCGACACACTGGAAGCGGTTCACCAGCGTGTCTCCCCGGCGAAATACTTCGCCGCTTTCCGCAGGATCTCGCGCTCCTCCTCCAGCTCGCGGACCTTCTTCCGCAGGGCCGCGTTCTCCGCCTCCAGCGGGGCCGGCGGCTGGGCCGGTTCCTGCGTCCGGCGTCCCCGGGGCCGACTCACGCCGGCTGCCCGCACCCAGTTCCGCAGCGTCTCGGGGTCGATCCCCGGAACGGTTCACCTGCCGCCATCTGATCCATTGGGCAGCAAGGCCCCCTCCACATGCGACGTGGAGGGGGCCTTGCTGCTGCCCAGGATGCGAATTTTTGGGTGGGGTGCCGACGGCTTGCCGACGGCTTGCCGAGGGCGAGTGCCAGGTAAAGTCACTCGCCACTCACTCGCGATCAGTGACACACAACGACAAAGACCCGGACTCAGTGGGACTGAGTCCGGGTCTGCATACTTGGCACTCTTGCTGGTCAGCGCCTTGATCGCACTGTCCGAGCTGGAGTGCCCCCGGCAGGATTCGAACCTGCGCACACGGCTCCGGAGGCCGTTGCTCTATCCCCTGAGCTACGGGGGCGCTGTCGCCGTCTCGCGGCGACGGGAAGAACACTACCAGCTTCGACGGGGTGTCCCGTACCGGGTTGTGCGCGGGTGCGGCGTGCCCCCGGGGCGACCGGGCGACGGCCCCGGAGTCGCCCCGGAGTGCGCCCGGTTACCGGCGTGTCGGGGCGGCGCCGCAGGTGGGGCTACGCGTCGGTAGCAAGTTCCGGGAAAGCGCGTACACAGGATGCTCGGTCGTCCTACTGTGGGGGAGTGCCAACCACGTTGGGCCGGGTCCTGGTGGTCGACGACTATCCGGTGATCCGGCAGCTGATCAGAGTCATCCTCGAACTGGACGGGTTCGAGGTCGTGACGGTGGCCGACGGTGCCGAGTGCATCGACACGGTTCCGTGGTTCCGCCCCGATGTGATCACCCTGGACATGGCCATGCCCGGGATGAACGGCCCCCGCACGGTGCGGGCGCTGCGGGAGAACCCGAGCACCGTCCACCTTCCGCTGATCCAGGTCAGCGCGGCCGTGGAGACGCACATACCGGTGGACGTGGACGCCGTGGTGGCCAAGCCCTTCGAACCGGCCGAGCTGGCGGGTCACGTCCGCCGTCTGGCCCGCACCGGTCGTCCGGACGGGGTCCGATCGGCGAACTCGTTGGCGGGGTAGTCCCCTCCCTCTCGTACCCTGTGCCCGTGACCCCGGCCCAGCTCTCCGACGCCGTGCTGCGCTCCGTCCGGCACGCCGTGCGGAGCGGTGAGCTGTGCGTGGCCGTGCCCGGCCGCGCCGGTGTGCGCCGCCCCCCGCACGGGGACGCCGACTGGTCCACCGGCATAGCGCTCGCCCTGGCGGGACCCGCCGGGCGTCCCGGCCGGGAGGTCGCCGAGACGCTGCGCGCCCACCTGTCGGCCACACCCGGTGTGGCCCGGGTGGAGGTCGCCGGCCCCGGTTTCCTCGACATCCACCTGGCGGACGCCGCCGACGTAGCCGTGCTCGCCCCCTGGCTGGACGCCCCGCCGATCGACCCGTGGCCGGAGGACCCGGCGCGCGACGTCGCCCGGTGGGCGGCGGTCGCCGGCGGGGACCCGGCGGAGCTGCTGACGCAGCGCGAGCCGAACCCCCTGTTCACGGTGCGCTGGGCGCACGCCCGCTGCCGCGCCCTGTCGCGCGGCGGCGCGGCGATGGGTCTGACGCCCGCGCTCGGGGACGGGGCGACGGATGCGGCAGGCGCCCCGGAGACGGCCACGCCGGCGGAGGCCGGGAGGTCGGAGGTGGTGCGGCTGATCGCGGAGTACCCCCGGCTGCGCGACGCCCTGACGGCCGCCCTCGATGGGGAGGGCACGCCCGGGGAGGCCGGGGCGGCGGTGGCGCGGTTCCTGTTCTCCCTCGCCGACACCTTCCTCGCCGCCGAGACCACCACCCCCGCCCTCCCGGTCGGGGAGGAGAAACCCGGGGCCGTCCACCGTGTCCGGCTCGCCGTCGCCCTGGCGACCGGAACGGTGCTCGCCGACGGCCTCCACCGCCTGGGCGTCAACGCCCCCGATCACCTGTAGTCCGCAGCCGGCCCACCGACAGTCCACCGCAGGCCCGCCGACGCGTCCCCGCCGCCCGTTTCCCTTCGGGGGGCGGGAGCCGGGGCGGCGGTGGCCGGCGATGTGTCGCGCCGGTCACTCCCGATCCCACGGATTCCGTCCGGGGCCCGGGTGTCGGGCATCGTGGTGGCGGTGGGGTGTCCGAAGCCGGCGAGTCGTTCGCCGCGGCCCCGGACGCTCCGCCGGCGTCACCGTGCCCGTCGCCCGCGCCCGTGCCGGAGAAGTCCGGAGAGAACCCGAGAAGAAAGAGTCGTCACCTCTCATGAGTCGTTCCGCCCACCCGGCCGGTCCCCGGTACGCCGATGTGCTGACCGAGTCCCACCGTCTCGCCCCGCCGGCCGATCCGGCCGCCCTCGACCCCCGCGTCTGGGCCCGTTCGGTGGCCCGTGGCGCCGACGGCGCCCTGACCGTCGCGGGCGTGGACGTCCGCGACCTGGCCCGCGAGTTCGGCACCCCCGCCTACATCCTGGACGACGCCGATTTCCGGGCGCGTTGCCGCGCCTGGCGGGAGGCGTTCGGCGACGACGCCGACGTCTTCTACGCCGGCAAGGCGTTCCTGTGCCGGGCGGTGGTCCGCCGTCTGCACGAGGAGGGCCTGAACCTCGACGTGTGCACCGGGGGTGAGCTGGCCACCGCGCTGTCCGGGGGGATGCCGCCGGAGCGCCTCGCCCTGCACGGCAACAACAAGTCCCTCGCCGAGATCGACCGCGCCGTGTCGGTGGGCGTGGGCCGGATCGTGCTGGACTCCCTGGCCGAGATCGAGCGGGTCGCCGAGGCGGCCCGCCGGCACGGGGTGCGCCAGCGGGTGCAGATCCGGGTGACGGTGGGCGTGGAGGCGCACACCCACGAGTTCATCGCCACCGCGCACGAGGACCAGAAGTTCGGTCTGGCGCTGGCGGACGGCCGGGCGGCGGAGGCGGTGCGCCGGGTCCTGGCGCACCCGGACTCGCTGGAGCTGATCGGCCTGCACTCGCACATCGGCTCGCAGATCTTCGACACCTCCGGGTTCGAGGTCGCCGCGCACCGGGTGGTCGGCCTGATGGCGGCGATCCGCGACGAGCACGGCCTGGAACTGCCGGAGATCGACCTGGGCGGCGGCCTGGGCATCGCCTACACCTCCGCCGACGACCCACGCGAGCCGCACCAGATCGCCAAGGGCCTGTCGGAGATCGTGACCCGGGAGTGCGAGGCGTCCTCGCTGGCGGTGCCGCGCCTGTCGGTGGAGCCGGGGCGGGCGATCGCCGGTCCGACGACGTTCACGCTCTACGAGGTGGGGACGGTCAAGGAGCTGCCGGGGCTGCGCACGTACGTGAGCGTGGACGGCGGCATGTCGGACAACATCCGCACCGCGCTGTACGACGCGGAGTACTCGGTGACGGTGGCCTCGCGCGCGCCCGAGGGTCCGCCGACGCTGTGCCGGGTGGTGGGCAAGCACTGCGAGAGCGGCGACATCGTGGTGCGCGACGCCTGGCTGCCGGCGGACACCGCCCCCGGTGACCTGCTGGCGGTGCCGGCGACCGGCGCGTACTGCCGGTCGATGGCGAGCAACTACAACCACGTGCCGCGTCCGCCGGTGGTGTCGGTGGACGAGTCGGGGGCGCGGGTCATCGTGCGCCGGGAGACGGAGGAGGACCTGCTGCGGCTGGACGTCGGCTGACGGGGACCGGTGTCGACCGACGACGGCGGGGCCGGGGTGGGCGCGGTCCCGTGTCCACCCCGACCCCGCCGTCGCGGGGGAGTGGGCGGGCCGGCACGGCCCCGTTTCCGCCGGGTGAGGCCGGGCGCGGACGGCGCCGTCCGGGGGCGGGGGACCGGCGCCGTCCGGTGCCCCGGAGGCCGGGCCGATCCCCGGGGAACCGACCCGCCCGACGTGCCGACGACGGGGACGGGCGCGCCGGCATCCCGGAGCGGGTCCGTCCCCGGGCCCCGGGCCCGCAGCCGATGGGGTGATGTCGGCTACTCGTTTTCCGATGGGGTGTGGTCGGTTTTGCGCCCTCTCGTGGTGGAATCCGATCGCTTTCGCCGTCCGGCCCGGCCGAAGCCCCGTTCGCGCCCTCCCGGGTCGGCCCCCGGAGTCCCGATCCACCGCCCGGGGACCGAATCATTCGGTCTCGCATGGTGAACCCCGCCCCGGACACCCCGCCCGGTGCGTGAGACTGGAGATCCGACGGAGACCCCGGATCGACGCCCCTCCCCGGGGCGGAGGCCGGGACACTGCGAAAGGCGAGATCACATGGTGAGTGCGCGTCCGCTGAAGGTGGCGCTGTTGGGCTGCGGAGTCGTCGGCTCGCAGGTGGCCCGCCTGATGACGACGCACGCGCACGATCTCGCCGCCCGGATCGGCGCCCCCGTGGAGCTGGCCGGCGTGGCGGTCCGTCGTCCCGACCGGGTGCGCGATGACGTGCGCCCGGAACTGGTCACCACCGACGCCGCCGCGCTGGCCGCCCGCGAGGACATCGACGTGGTGGTCGAGGTCATCGGCGGTGTCGAGCCGGCCCGCTCGCTGATCGCCGCCGCCTTCGAGGCCGGCGCCAGCGTGGTGACCGCCAACAAGGCGCTGCTCGCCGAGGACGGCCCGGCGCTCTACGCGATGGCCGAGAAACACGGCGCGGACCTCTACTACGAGGCCGCCGTCGCCGGCGCCATCCCGCTGCTGCGCCCGCTGCGCGAGTCGCTGGCCGGCGACACCGTCAACCGGGTGCTGGGCATCGTCAACGGCACCACCAACTTCATCCTCGACCGGATGGAGACCTCCGGCGCCGGCTACGGCGAGGCGCTCGCCGAGGCGACCGCCCTGGGGTACGCGGAGGCCGACCCGACCGCCGATGTCGAGGGCTTCGACGCCGCCGCCAAGGCCGCGATCCTCGCCGGCATCGCCTTCCACACCCGGGTCCGGCTGGACGACGTGCACCGCGAGGGCATCACCGAGGTCACCGCCGCCGACATCGCCTCCGCCCGCCGCATGGGCTGCACGGTGAAGCTGCTGGCGATCTGTGAGCGGGCCGCCGACGGCCGCTCGGTCACCGCCCGCGTGCATCCGGCGATGATCCCGCTGACCCACCCGCTGGCCTCCGTCCGGGAGGCGTACAACGCGGTCTTCGTGGAGGCCGATTCCGCCGGGCGACTGATGTTCTACGGACCCGGCGCCGGCGGCGCCCCCACGGCCTCGGCGGTGCTCGGCGACCTGGTCGCCGCCTGCCGCAACAAGGTCACCGGCGCGCGCGGCCCGGGAGAATCGGCGTACACCCAACTCCCGGTCGCCCCGATGGGCGAGGTGGTCACCCGCTACCACATCAGTCTGGACGTGGCGGACAAGCCGGGTGTGCTCTCGCAGGTGGCGGCGGTCTTCGCGGACCACGACGTGTCGATCGACACCGTCCGCCAGCAGGGCAAGGACGGCGAGGCGTCCCTCGTGGTGGTCACCCACCGCGCCCCGGACGCGGCGCTGTCCGCCACCGTCGACACCCTGCGCGGGCTGGACACCGTGCGCGGGGTGGCGAGCATCATGCGGGTCGAAGGGGAATGACGAAAGCAATGGACACCATGGACGTGACGCGCGAGACCGGGGCGGCCCCCGCCCCCCGCACCACCGGCCGGCAGTGGCGCGGTGTGATCGAGGAGTACCGCGACCGGCTGCCGGTCGGCCCGGACACGCCCGTGGTGACGCTGCGCGAGGGCGGCACGCCGCTGGTGCCCGCGCAGGTGCTCTCCGAGCGCACCGGCTGCGAGGTCCACCTCAAGGTGGAGGGCGCCAACCCCACCGGGTCCTTCAAGGACCGGGGTATGACGATGGCGATCACGGCGGCCAAGGAGGCCGGCGCCAAGGCGGTGATCTGCGCCTCCACCGGCAACACCTCCGCCTCGGCCGCCGCCTACGCGGTGCGCGCGGGCATGGTGTGCGCGGTGCTGGTGCCCACCGGCAAGATCGCGCTGGGCAAGATGGGCCAGGCGCTGGTGCACGGCGCCCGCATCCTGGAGGTCGAGGGCAACTTCGACGACTGCCTCACCCTGGCCCGCGACCTGTCCGATCGATACCCGGTGGCGCTGGTCAACTCGGTGAACCCGGTGCGCATCGAGGGGCAGAAGACCGCCGCCTTCGAGATCGTGGACATGCTCGGCGACGCCCCCGACATCCACGTGCTGCCGGTCGGCAACGCCGGCAACATCACCGCCTACTGGAAGGGCTACCGGGAGTACGCCGCCGACGGGCCGGCGACCCGCACCCCGCGAATGTGGGGCTTCCAGGCCGCCGGCGCGGCGCCGATCGTGCGCGGCGAGCCGGTGAAGGAGCCCTCGACGATCGCCACCGCCATCCGGATCGGCAACCCGGCGTCCTGGGCGCAGGCCGAGCGGGCCCGTGACGAGTCGGGTGGGCTGATCGAGGCTGTGACGGATCGTCAGATCCTGGCGTCCTACCGGCTGTTGGCGGCCCGTGAGGGCGTGTTCGTGGAGCCGGCGTCGGCGGCCTCGGTGGCGGGACTGCTCAAGGCGGCCGAGGAGGGCCGGGTGGAACCGGGCCAGCGGATCGTCTGCACGGTGACCGGCAACGGACTGAAGGACCCGGACTGGGCGGTGGCGGGCGCGCCGCAGCCGGTGCGGGTGCCGGTGGACGCCGAGGCCGCCGCGCACCGGCTCGAGCTGGCCTGAGAGCGGAGCGGCCGGGGACTCCCGCGCCGGCCGGGGCGGAGCCGGTCGACGGTCCCGGTCCGGGTCCGGCGGGGGTGAGGGGCGCACCGCCCCATGCGGCGCCGTGCGGACCGTCGGGTCCGTGAGCCGTAGCCGTGCGGCGCGACCCGGTCGACACGCCCGACCCGGCTCGTCGTCACCGGGCGCGCCGGGGGTGCGCGTTCGGCGTGCCCGGAACCGTCCCGACGGGCTCCGGACGCACCGAAGTCGGCGCGATGTCACCCGTTCGGCCGACCCGCTCGGCGGCGGGTTCGTGTCCGGGCGCCACGCCCCGACGGCGGGTCGGGCGGTCCCGGCGCGTCGATGCCCCGAAGGCGCGCCGGGTGCGGCGATCACGCGAGCGCACCCGCCGCACCCGCCCCGCCCGCCGGAGGGAGGCGCGCCGGGCAACGCGCGTCAACCGGACGTTTGTTCCGGGTCCCGCCGGGGGAAGCTCCGGGCGAGTCGGTCCGGGGAGGGTGCGGGCCGGCCCGATGCCGTTCGCGGTGGTTCGGGGAGACCGGTCCCCTCCGGGGCCGGTGGTCGGGGTACGCCCGATGTCGGCGACACGTCGGCGGTCGACGGGTACGCCCTGTATCGCCCCTGAACCTTCCTTCGATAGGCTGGTATTCGTTCCGGCGCGGGGCCCTCCGCCGTGCCCGGTCCGGTGGCGTCCCCGCAGGGCGGCCGGATGGGCCGTTCGCGGTCCCCGACCGTACGCGCCGGTGCCGCCCGCCCCCGCCTCCCGGAGGGCCGGGCACCCCCGCACATGTCGATCACCACATGCGATTGAAGCCGAACCCATTGAGCAAGGAGCGTCATCGACCGATGGCCCACCCCGCCTTCCGTGCCGCCCCCGTGCGGGTTCGGGTACCCGCGACCAGCGCGAATCTGGGGCCGGGGTTCGACGCCCTCGGCCTGGCGCTGGGCCTGTACGACGACGTCGTGGTCCGTGTCGCGGACTCCGGGCTGCGCGTCGACATCGCCGGCGAGGGCGCCGAAACCCTGCCCCGCGACGGGACGCACCTGCTGGTCCGCTCGATGTACACCGCCTTCGAGGCGCTCGGCGGCCGACCGCACGGCCTGGACGTGGTCTGCGCCAACCGCATCCCGCACGGTCGGGGCCTGGGCTCCTCCTCCGCCGCGATCTGCGCCGGTCTGATCGCCGCCCGCGCCGTGACCCCCGGCGGCGAGGCCCGTCTGGACGACACGGCCCTGTTGGAGCTGGCCACCGAGATCGAGGGTCACCCCGACAACGTGGCCGCCTGCCTGCTGGGCGGCTTCACGCTGGCCTGGGGCGAGGGCGGCGCGACCCGGGCGATCCGGATGGACCCGGACCCCTCGTTGGTCCCGGTGGTGTTCGTCCCGGCCGAACCGCTGCTCACCGAGACCGCCCGCGGCCTGCTGCCGCGCACCGTCCCGCACGCCGACGCGGCCCTCAACGCCGGACGGGCCGCGCTGTTGGTCGAGGCGATCACCCGCCGCCCCGAACTGCTGCTGCCCGCCACGGAGGACCGTCTGCACCAGGAGTACCGGGCGCCGGCCATGCCCGGCAGCGCCGACCTGGTGGCCCGCCTGCGGGCCGACGGGGTGCCGGCGGTGATCTCCGGCGCCGGCCCGACGGTGCTGGCACTGGCCGCCGACGGCGAGGCCGAGAAGGTCTCCCGCTCGGCGGGCGAGGGATGGACCGCCAACCGACTGGCCCTGGACACCGCCGGGGCGAGAGTGCTTCCGCTGACCGGGAGCGGCGAATGAGCCGCGGTCCGCGGGTGGATCGGTCCCCGGGGGCGCGGTGCGCGCGCCCGGTCGCGGGGCCGGTGCGGGACGGACGGCGAGGAGCCGGCCCGGGGGTGCGGACGGCCCCCGGTCGTCCCGCTGCGGGCGTGGTGCTCCGTTGGGGGGAGAGGGGGAATGCCGGCGGAATCCGGTAGTGTTAATCTCAGGACCGCACGTACCGTTCTCACGGAGTGTGCCCGGGGATCGCCTCCGCGGGACGTCCCGGAAGCCTCCCGGGGCCCCGACGACGTCGCCCCGAGACCGACACCGGGAACCGCCCGCTCCTCTCGGGCGTCCAGGACGGCACGTCCCGGCGGACCCTTTCGAGGTACCGCCCTTCTTCCGGAAATCTCCGCCCGCACCGGCAGCCCGCCGGGCGGCGACGGGTACGCCCCGGAAACCGGTGCGCCATACGTCGGGTGACACACCCGGCCGATCCAGCCGCACCGACACGCACTGATCTTCCCGCCGCATACAGAAGAGGCGGGACCACCGCCCCGGCACGGCCCGTCGCGACGGGACCGCCGCCGGACAGCACGACCGGTCGCCGAGCCACACAGGCCGACGTCCGCTCCAGGGAAGGACCCTTCGTGAGCGACACCACCGATCTGATGGGCGTGAGTGCCGACAGCGCCGACAGGACCGCCGGGGACACCGGCGCGTCCGCGACGGAAGCCTCCGCCGCCACCCGTGCGCCCCGGCGCCGACGCTCCGGCACCGGCCTCGAGGGCATGGTGTTGGCCGAACTCCAGCAGTTGGCCTCGAAGCTCGGCATCCGAGGCACCGCCCGGATGCGCAAGAGCCAGCTGATCGAGGTGATCAGGGAGAAGCAGGGCGAGTCCGGTTCGCCCGCACCCGCCGAGCAGGCTCCCGCCGCGGCCCCGGCCGAGCAGGACGAGAAGCCGCGTCGCCGCGCCACCTCGCGTTCCCGCACGGGGGACACCTCCGACCAGCAGCAGATCGACATCCCCGGCCAGCCCGAGGCACCGGCCGAGGCCGCGCCCGCCCGGGAGCCCGTGAGGGACACCTCCGGGGACACCTTCCGGGAGGGCGGGCAGGACACCGCCGCCGAGAGCGGTCGCCCCGAGGGGCGCCGGGACTCCCGGACCGAGGAGCAGGGCGGCGGCCAGGAGGGCCGCCAGAGCGGCAAGCGCGAACGCCGTGGCAAGAACGCCGGCCAGGACGCCGCGGGTCGCCAGGGCAACCGCGACAGCCGCGCCGACAACCGGGACGACCGGGGTGCCGGCCGTGACGGTCAGGGCAAGGGCAACCGGGACGACCGGGGCGGCCAGGGCGACAACCGGGACAACCGGGACAAGGGCAACCGCGCCGACCGGGACAACCGGGGCGGCCAGGGCAACCGCGACAACCGTGCCGACAACCGTGCCGACAACCGGGACGACGACGACTTCGACGGCGGCCGGCGCGGCCGGCGCGGGCGCTACCGCGACCGGCGCGGGCGTCGCGGCCGTGACGAGGGTGTCGGCAACGAGCCGCAGGTCGCCGACGACGACGTCCTGATCCCGGTCGCGGGCATCCTCGACATCCTCGACAACTACGCCTTCGTGCGCACCTCCGGTTACCTGCCGGGCCCCAACGACGTGTACGTCTCCCTCGCCCAGGTCCGCAAGAACGGCCTGCGCAAGGGCGACCACGTCACCGGCGCGGTCCGCCAGCCCCGCGAGGGCGAGCGTCGCGAGAAGTTCAACGCGCTGGTGCGCCTGGACTCGGCCAACGGCATGGCGCCGGACTCGGGTCGGGGCCGTCCGGAGTTCAACAAGCTCACCCCGCTGTACCCGCAGGAGCGGCTGCGGCTGGAGAGCGACCCGGCGGCGCTGACCACCCGGATCATCGACATGGTCTCGCCGATCGGCAAGGGCCAGCGCGGTCTGATCGTGGCCCCGCCGAAGACCGGCAAGACCATGATCATGCAGGCCATCGCGAACTCCATCACCCGGAACAACCCCGAGTGCCACCTGATGGTGGTGCTGGTGGACGAGCGTCCGGAGGAGGTCACCGACATGCAGCGGTCGGTGAAGGGCGAGGTCATCTCCTCGACCTTCGACCGTCCCGCCGAGGACCACACGGTCGTCGCCGAGCTGGCGATCGAGCGGGCCAAGCGTCTGGTCGAGCTGGGCCACGACGTGATCGTGCTGCTGGACTCCATCACCCGGCTGGGCCGCGCCTACAACCTGGCGGCCCCGGCCTCGGGCCGGATCATGTCCGGTGGTGTGGACTCCACCGCCCTGTACCCGCCGAAGAGGTTCTTCGGCGCGGCGCGCAACATCGAGGACGGCGGTTCGCTGACCATCCTCGCGACCGCGCTGGTGGAGACCGGCTCCCGCGCCGACGAGGTGATCTTCGAGGAGTTCAAGGGCACCGGCAACATGGAGCTCAAGCTCGACCGGAAGCTCTCCGACAAGCGGATCTTCCCGGCCGTGGACGTGGACGCCTCCGGCACCCGGAAGGAGGAGATCCTGATGGGCAGCGAGGAGCTGGCCGTCGTCTGGAAGCTCCGCCGGGTCCTGCACGCCCTGGACCAGCAGCAGGCGATCGAGCTGCTGCTGGACAAGATGAAGCAGACCAAGTCCAACGGCGAGTTCCTCATGCAGATCCAGAAGACGACCCCGTCGCCGGGCAACGGCGGGGACTGATCCCGGATCCGCCCGCGGAACCCCCCGCCGGAACCCCCGGCGCGCGACCCCGGCCGGCCCGTCCCCTCGCGGGGCGGGCCGGCCGGGGCGTTTTCCGGGGTGTTCGGGGTAGGCGGGACGCGGGAGGGCGGAGCGTCCGACGGCACGGCGTGTTTCGCTTCCCGCTGCTCCGACCTGCGAAAACGTGGTTGTCGCCGGCCGTGCCGATGGGCGGGGGCAGCCCGATCGTCGGAGAATGTGGTGAGACCCCGAACGGGACCGCGTTGCCGGGGGCGCGGCGGAGAGCCGAGGCGAGGATGGCGGAGCGTGCTGCGGAGACGGCCGACGAGCGGGGGCCGTCCGACCGCCCACGACGGTTCCGGATCCCGCGCCGCCGGTGGATCCTGGCGGTGACCGTCCCGCTGGCGGTACTGCTGGTCGCGGGCGTCACCGCGGGCACCCTGTGGATGCGGCTGGACCGCAACATCGGCGAGGTGGACATCGAGTCCGCCCCCGAGGCCGACCGCCCCCGCGACCTGCCCAACGGCTCCCTCACCATCCTGCTCCTGGGCTCCGACGCCCGCCCCGACACCGACACCGACGACGGGGACGACGACGGCACGGCGGGCGGCGGTGAGCAGGACGGCGACCGCGGTGCGGTGAACGCCGCCGACACCACCACCGATGACACCGCCGACACCACCACCGCCGGCACCGCCGGCACCGCGGCCGACGACGAGGGCGATGCCGCCCGCGCCGACGCCGCGATGGTCGTCCACATCTCCGCCGACCGCACCACCGCCTCCGTCGTCTCGATACCGCGCGACACCCTGGTCGACCGCCCCGAGTGCGTCCGCCCCGACGGCTCCACCGCCCCCGCCGAGGAACGCGCGATGTTCAACGACTCGCACGCCGTCGGCGGCCCGGTCTGCGCGGTGCGCACCGTCGAGGAGATGACCGGCATCCGCATGGACCACTACATCGAGGTCGACTTCGAGGGCTTCGAGCGGATCATCGACGAACTGGGCGGGGTCGAGGTCACCGTCACCCGCGCCGTCCGCGACCGGCACAGCGGCCTGGACCTGGCCGAGGGCACCCACCTGCTGGACGGTGGCGACGCGCTGGCGCTGGTGCGCACCCGCAAGACCGTCGGTGACGGCAGCGACCTGGGCCGCATCCAGCTCCAGCACGCCTTCCTGGGGGCCCTGATGGTCCGCGTCGCCGAACTCGACCTGTTCGACAGCCCGCGCCGGGTCTACCGGCTCGCCGACACCGCCACCGCGGCGATCACCACCGACACCGGCCTGTCCTCCGTCGGTCGACTGGCCTCCCTGGGCCGCACCCTTCAGGACATCGGTCCCGAAGGGCTGGAGATGGTGACCCTCCCGGTGGACTACGACGAGCAGGACCCCAACCGGGTGCGGCCGCTGGACCCGGAGGCGGAGCGACTGTGGGCGGCGCTGCGCGCGGATCGACCGATCCCGGAGGACATCATCGAGCGCAGCCCGGCCGAGCGGGAGGCCGCCGCGATCGTCGAGGACCCCGATGCCCCCGATGCCCCCGAGGGCCCGCGCGGCGATGCCCCGGATCCCGGCGGGAACGGCGACATCGGCGGCTCCGGCGACACGGGTGACGGGAACGGCGACGGCGGGAGCGACAACGCCGCGCCGCCCGCCGGCTGACCCCCGCGCCCGCCCGCGCACCCGGCCCCGGACGGAAGAGGGAATACCGGACCCTCCCGTCACGTTTTGGCTGTCACGACCAGTGCCGGCACACTGGTGCGTCGGTCCCGGTTCACGCGGCGCAAACGGCGACGCGACCCGGCACCCTCCCGACCACAGGAGACACCATGAAGCGCGACATCCACCCGGAGTACGTCGAGACGCAGGTCAGCTGCACCTGCGGCAACTCCTTCACCACCCGCAGCACCGTGGACGGCGGCAGCATCCGTGCCGATGTCTGCTCCGCCTGCCACCCCTTCTACACCGGCAAGCAGAAGATCCTCGACACCGGTGGTCGCGTGGCCCGCTTCGAGGCCCGCTTCGGCAAGCAGGCCGCGGCCAAGGCCGCCAAGAAGTAGCACCCCGGGGCGCCGGTCCGACCGCTTCGCGAGAGCGGCCGGACCGGCGTTTTTCCGTACCCGGCCCGGCCCTCCGGACCCCGGTCCGACACCGACCGCGTCGGACCGCCCGTGCCGCCCCGGCCGGGCCCCGCCGCCGCCCGGTCCCCACCAATCCGCCCCCACCCCGGGCCCCCGCCCGGCGTCCCTCCGGGAGACCACCGATGTTCGAGGCGGTCGAGGAACTCATCGGCGAACACGCCGACCTCGAACGGCAGCTCGCCGACCCCTCCGTCCACGCCGACCAGGCCCGCGCCCGCGCCCTGCACCGGCGCTACGCGGAGCTGACCCCCGTGCTGGCCGCCTACCGCGAGTGGCGCGCCTGCGGGGAGGACATCGGAGCCGCCCGCGAGCTGGCCGCCGAGGACCCCGAGTTCCTCTCCGAGGTGAAGAGCCTGGAGGCCCACCGCGAGGAACTGACCGACCGGCTGCGGCTGCTCCTGGTGCCCCGCGACCCGGTCGACGACAAGGACGTCATCCTGGAGATCAAGGCCGGCGAGGGCGGCGACGAGTCCGCGCTGTTCGCCGCAGACCTGCTGCGCATGTACCTGCGCTACGCCGAGCGGCACGGCTGGCGCACCGAGATCATCGAGTCCACCGCCTCCGACCTGGGCGGGTACAAGGACGTGCAGGTGGCGGTCAAGGCGCGCGGCGCGACCGGGCCGGGGCAGGGCGTGTGGGCCCGCCTGAAGTACGAGGGCGGCGTCCACCGCGTGCAGCGGGTCCCCGCCACCGAGTCCCAGGGCCGCATCCACACCTCCGCCGCCGGCGTGCTCGTCCTCCCCGAGGCCGAGGAGGTGGACGTCGAGATCAACCCGGGCGACCTGCGGATCGACGTCTACCGCTCCTCCGGCCCGGGCGGCCAGTCGGTCAACACCACCGACTCGGCGGTGCGCATCACCCACCAGCCCTCCGGCATCGTCGCCTCCTGCCAGAACGAGAAGAGCCAGTTGCAGAACAAGGAACAGGCGATGCGCATCCTGCGCGCCCGGCTGCTGGCCGTCGCCCGCGAGGAGGCCGATCGGGAGGCCTCCGACGCCCGCCGCAGCCAGGTCCGCACGGTGGACCGCTCCGAGCGGGTGCGTACCTACAACTTCCCGGAGAACCGGATCTCCGACCACCGCGTCGGCTTCAAGGCGTACAACCTGGACCAGGTCCTGGACGGCGAGCTGGACCCGGTCATCCAGGCATGCGTCGACGCCGACTCCGCCGTCCGGCTCGCCGCCGCCCGATGACGGTCGACGGCCGTGATCCGGCCGCGCGCGGGGAGGCGCGGGCAGGGGGAACCCCGGACGGGGGTGGACGTAGGGTGGGCCCCGTGACGCCTTCGACCGGTTCCGCGGGACCCTCCACCGGGTCGTCCGCCGGCGCGCCCCGCTCGGTACTGATGGCCGAGGTGGCCAGGGCCACCCAGCGGCTGGCCGACGCCGGCGTGCCCTCGCCCCGGCACGACGCCGAGGAACTGGCCGCCTTCGTCCACGAGACCGACCGGGCCCGGCTGCACCTGGTGGCCGACCCGGACTTCGACGCCCGCTACTGGGAGGCGATCGCCCGCCGCGAGGCCCGCGAGCCGTTGCAGCACATCACCGGCCGTGCCTGGTTCCGCTACCTGGAACTGCGGGTGGGGCCCGGTGTCTTCGTGCCCCGCCCGGAGACCGAGTCGGTGGTGGGATGGGCCATAGACGCCGTGCGCGCGATGGACGTCGCCGAGCCGCTGGTGGTCGATCTGTGCACCGGCTCCGGGGCGATCGCCCTGGCCCTGGCCCAGGAGGTGCCCCGGGCCCGGGTGCACGCGGTGGAGCTGGACGGGCGGGCGGTGGAATGGGCCCGTCGCAACATCGACTCCATCCCCGAGGGAACCCGGGTGACCCTCCATCAGGGGGACGCCCTGGCGGCCCTGCCGGAGTTCGACGGCCGGGTGGACCTGGTGATCTCCAACCCCCCGTACATCCCGCTCGGCGAGTGGGAGTACGTGGCGCCCGAGGCCCGGGACCACGATCCGCAACTGGCGCTGTTCTCCGGGGAGGACGGCCTGGACACCATCCGGGGGCTGGAACGCGCCGCGCACCGCCTGCTGCGGCCCGGCGGGGTGGTGGTCGTCGAGCACGCCGACAGCCAGGGCGGCCAGGTGCCGTGGCTGTTCCCCGAGGACCGGGGCTGGGCGGACGCCGCCGACCACCCGGACCTGAACAACCGGCCCCGGTTCGCCACCGCCCGGCGGGTCGGTCACTGAGCCGGACCGGCCCCCACCTCCCGCCGAGCAGCCCCACCGATCCACCCCAGCCGATCAGCCGCCCCGACCGCCCCACCGTTTCCCGACAGTCCCTTCCGCCGCTCCCGGTACCGCAGCCGGTTCCCGGAGCCGCGGCACCGGAACCCCGAGCACCGATCACCACCGAGGAGCACGAGAGATGCCCCGGCGCTACGACTGCACCGATCTCACCGACCGCGCCCACGGCCTGCGCGAGGCCACCGCAGCCGTGCGCCGCGGTGACCTGGTGGTCCTGCCCACCGACACCGTCTACGGAGTGGGCGCGGACGCCTTCAACCGCAAGGCCGTCGGCGACCTGCTGGAGGCCAAGGGCCGGGGCCGCAACATGCCCTCCCCGGTGCTGGTCGGCTCCCCGAACACCCTGCACGGTCTGGTCACCGGCCTGAACGAACGGGCCTGGGAACTGGTGGATGCCTTCTGGCCGGGGGCGCTGACCCTGGTCGCCCGCCACCAGCCGTCGCTGACCTGGGACCTGGGGGAGACCCGGGGCACGGTCGCGGTGCGAATGCCGCTGCACCCCATCGCGCTGGAGCTGCTCAAGGAGTTCGGCCCGATGGCCGTCTCCAGCGCCAACCTCACCGGCCATCCCTCCCCGCAGACCTGCGACGCCGCGATGGACATGCTCGGGGACTCGGTCGCCGTCTACCTCGACGGCGGCCCCACCGCCGACAACGTGCCCTCCTCGATCGTGGACATCACCGGCCCGGTGCCGGTGCTGCTGCGCGCCGGGGCGGTGAGCGCGGAGGAGCTGCGGAAGGTCGTGCCCGATCTGGAGACGGCACATTGACCGCCCCCACCCTGCCCGGGCCCCCGCCCGGCGCGGCCTCCCCCCTTCCCCCGCCGTCGCCAGGGGCTCGTTCGACGCGCCCCGAGGCGGACGCGGCCGGAGGGGACGCCGAGGAGAGCGGCATACCCGCCCCCGCGACCTTCCGCATCCTGTACGTCAGCACCGGCAACGTCTGCCGGTCGCCGATCACCGAGCGGCTCACCCGCCAGGCGCTGTGCGACCGGCTGGGCGCGGCCGGTGGTGGGCTGATCGTGGAGAGCGCGGGAACCTGGGGCCACGTGGGGGCGCCGATGGAGGCGCACGCGGCCCGGGTGCTGACCGAGTTCGGCGCCGACGCGGACGACTTCACCGGCCGGGAACTGCTGGACGAGCACGTGATCGCCGCCGACCTGGTGCTGACCGCCACCCTGGACCACCGGGCGCACGTCATCTCGATGGGGCACTCGGCGGGACTGCGCACCTTCACCCTGAAGGAGTTCACCCGCCTGGTGCGGGCCATCGACCCGACCACCCTGCCGGACGCCCACGTGCCGGGCGGGGCGGTGGCGCGGGCGCGCGCGCTGGGCCGGGCGGCGGCGGCGTTGCGCGGCTGGCTGCTGGCGCCCACCCCGGAGGCGGACGAGGTGCAGGACCCGTACGGGGCGCCGTTCCCCTACTTCCGCAGCATCGGTGAGGAGATCCGTTCGGCGCTGGACCCGGTGGTGACGGCCCTCACCGGCCTGACCGCCTCGCCGGTCACCGGTCCGCCCGCCCCCCGAACCCCGCCGGACGCCCTTCCGTGACCCGGTACACCGCCGGGGTGCCCCGGCCGGCGGGGGTCCGCCCCCCGAGCCGGTCGGTGACCGCGCGCGGCGGACGGTTCCGCCGGAATCCCGGCGTCCCGGTGGACGGGGACCGCACCGGGCCGGTCGACGGATACACGACGGCCCCCGGGGCATCCGCGGCGCCGGCCGTCGGCTCACCCCTCGAACCACCCGGCGGGCACCCCCGCCGCACCCGTCGGACGCGGGGTCGCACCCCCCCCCGGGGGAGTTCCCCCGGGAGGCCGGGCAACGGACGCCGGGCGCCGCTCCTCGGCGCGCGAACGCCCCCCGGCGGGGCACTAGGGTGTGGGGCCTGAGGTTGGAGCACACCCGGGAGAGTCCGTGCGCGAGTACCTGTTGACGCTCTGCGTGGCCGCGGCCGTCACGTATCTGTTGACCGGCCCGGTGCGCAAGTTCGCCATCGCCGCGGGCGCCGTGCCGCCGATCCGGGCCCGGGACGTGCACCGCGAGCCGACGCCCCGGCTGGGCGGGATCGCGATGTTCGGCGGCCTGTGCGCGGGCCTGCTGGTCGCCTCGCAGCTGAGCAACATCGGCGAGGTCTTCCGGCTCTCCGACGAACCCCGGGCCCTCCTGGCGGGGGCGGGGCTGATCTGGCTGCTGGGCGTCCTCGACGACAAGTGGGGCGTCGACGCCCTGGTCAAGCTGGGCTGCCAGATGATCGCGGCCGGGGTGATGGTCTTCCAGGGCCTGACCATCCTGTGGCTGCCGGTGCCCGGCGTGGGCGTGGTCGCGCTGACCCCCTTGCAAGGCACCCTGCTCACGGTGACGTTGGTGGTCGTCACCATCAACGCGGTGAACTTCGTGGACGGCCTGGACGGCCTGGCGGCGGGCATGGTGTGCATCGCCGCGGCGGCGTTCTTCCTGTACGCCTACCGCCTCTGGTACGGCCACGGCATCGAGGCGGCGGCGCCCGCGACGCTGTTCGCGGCGGTGCTGATGGGCATGTGCCTGGGTTTCCTGCCGCACAACATGCATCCGGCGCGGATCTTCATGGGCGACTCGGGGTCGATGCTGCTGGGCCTGGTACTGGCCGCCGGCGCGGTCTCCATCACCGGCCAGGTGGACCCGGACCGGATGCAGCTGTTCACCGGTTCGGTGCGCGCCACGGTCATCGAGATGGTGCCGGTCTACATCCCGGTGCTGCTGCCGCTGACCATCATCGCGGTGCCGGTGGCGGACCTGCTGTTGGCGATCGTGCGGCGCACCTGGCGCGGGCACTCGCCGTTCGCCGCCGACCGGGGACACCTGCACCACCGGCTGCTGGAGATCGGCCACTCGCACAGCCGGGCCGTGCTGATCATGTACTTCTGGGCGGCGCTGATCGCCTTCGGCGCGATCTGGTGGTCGGTGCAGCAGGACACGGTGCTGGTGGTGCCGACGATCGTGGTGCTCAGCGCGCTGGGCCTGCTGGTGCTGCTGCTGCCCCGGTTCTCGCCCCGGGTGCCGGAGTGGGCGGAACGGCTGGTGCCGCCGCGCTACCGCCGGGTTCCGTCGGTCGGGGCCGACGGCGCGGACGGGCCGGCCGGGGCGCGGGACGTGGACGGGGGGCGTGCGGCGACGCCGGCGGCCGGGGACACCGGCGACGACACCCCCGCATCCGGCGCGGACGCCGGGATCGCGCCGGACGCCCCGGGCGCCGGGACCGGCGCGGGCACCGGGTCCGCTCAGCGGGATGGGACCGCCGCGAAGGTCGGGACCGTTCCGGGCGCCGCGACCGGCGCGGGCCCGAAGACCAACGCGGTCGCCGCATCCGCCCCGGAGGGCGAGATCGTTCCGGGCGCCGCGACCGCTCGTGCCGGGGAGGGCACGCGGGGCGGTACCGGGGCCGTGGAGGAAGACGGGACGCGGGGCACCGGGCCCGACCCTGCACGGCCGGGGGAGGGCGCCGGGGACGCGGCCGGGAAGGCCGTCCCGGCGGGCGGAACGAGCACCGACCGGCCCGGGCCGGCGGCCGGGGAGACCCGGGGTGACACCGGTGGGGAGACCGGCCCGGAGGCCGGGAGGGCCGCCGAGGACCCCGGTACCGAGGGGGGTCCGGAGCGCCCGGTACGCTCGGCGAGCGGGGCGACGGCCCTCGGCGATCGGCAGGGTTCCGCGCCGTTCCGCCGACGGTCCGGAAGCCGCCGCTGAACACTTTCGCCACGGGCTGCGCGCGGGCTCCCGCGAGGACGCCCCGTGCGAGGCGCTCATTCGAACAGCCCTCACCCGAACAGCCCCAACTCATACCTCTCCGGTGTGAGAACATGCACACGATGAGGGTAAAGACCTCATCAAAAAGTTTGTGATAGCGTTCACGAGTCGCGGCCGACAGGGCCACTCGGCCCCACCGCCGGGCACCTTCGCTCGCCCCCGTCGAAGACGACAGACGTTCCCCGACGCCAGCCGGAGAAGCCTCCCCATGCAGCCCAACGACGCCCGGATCATCCGCGGCGCCGCTCTTTTCACGGCCGCAGCCGGCGCCCTCGCGATTCTCGTCGGCGCACTCGCCGCCGGTGGAGCCGGCGCGCTCGGGGTCTTCCTCGGTGTTCTCGTCGGTTTCCTCTTCTTCGCCTCGGGCCAGTTCGGTCTCGCCCGGGTCGGCCACCGCTGGCCCGAGCTCCTCATGGGCGCGGCCGTGGTCATCTACATCACCCAGGTGGGTGTGCTGCTGATCCTGCTGATCCTGCTGCGGGACGCGACCTTCCTCGACGGCCGGGCCTTCGGCGCCGGCGTCCTGGTGGCCATGCTCGCCTGGGTCATCGGACAGATCCGCGCCAACCTCAAGGTCAAGACGCCCTACGTGGTGCCGACCGCCGACCCCTCCACCGACGGTTCCGGCTCCGCCGAAGCCCGGGGGCGGGAGGCCGGCGAGTGAACCGCGGCCGGGGGCGTTCGGTTCCGAGGGCCGGCATACGGACCCGTTCCGCGGGGCTGCTATCGTCCGTCGCCGGAAGCCCGGTGACACCGGGAAGCACGCCGTGCGGGACGGCCGCGGCTTCCCTCCCGGACCATCCGGAGCGGGCGTGCGCACGCGTGCCCGACGGCTCCGCCCTCCCGCCCACCCAGTCCAGTGCCGTTCCGTGGCGCGCCGCCACGCCGACACCCGAGGTAGCCGTATCCATGCGTCATGCCGAAGGAGCTCGCGGTGAATAGCGACCAGACGCTCGCCTTCGAGACCGACTGCCACCTGTTCCAGGACTGCGGCTACCCCGCGCCCTCGGTGTGGTCCTTCAAGTTCGAGCCGATCTTCAGCGTCGATCTCGGACTCTTCGTCTTCGAGTTCAACAAGGCGATGCTGCTGGCACTGCTCAGCACCATCGTCGTCCTCACCTTCTTCTGGTTCGCCTTCGGCAAGGCGAAGGTGGTCCCGGGCAAGCTGCAGAGCGTCGCCGAGGTCCTCTACGACTTCGTGCGCCGGGGCATCGCCCGCGAGGTGATCGGCAAGCAGGCCGAGCGGTTCGTCCCGCTGCTGGTCTCGCTCTTCTTCACCATCTGGGTGATGAACGCCTGGGCGATCGTGCCCATGGCCCAACTGCCGGTGACCTCGATCATCGCCTACCCGGTGGCGCTCGCCCTGGTCGTCTGGGTCACCTACATGACGGTGACCTTCAAGACCAACGGCTTCGTCGGCGGTATCCGCAACCTGTGCGTGCCGGGCGGGCTGCCCAAGCCGATCTACATCATCCTGACGCCGCTGGAGCTGCTCTCCAACGTCTTCGTGCGGCCCTTCACGCTGGCGGTCCGACTCTTCGCGAACATGTTCGCGGGCCACATCCTGATCCTGGTCTTCCTGATCGGCGCCTGGTACATGGCCGGCACCCTGCTCGGCACCGTCTACGCGGGCGCCTCGCTGCTGATGACCATCATCATCACGGTCTTCGAGATGTTCATCCAGGCCCTGCAGGCATACGTCTTCACCGTCCTGACCGCCACCTACATCTCGGGCGCGTTGGAGGAGGCGCACTGATCCGAACCGGATCGGTCACCTCCTCCCACCCCGGGATCGCGGGTCCGCCCGCACCCTCGTGAACCACCCCTTCGCGGGCCCGGCCAGGGCCCCGAACCGCAGACGTCCGGTGGACACACCCCCACCGGCCCACCGAGAGAAGGAACCACGGACATGTCCGCTGCTTTCGAGACCCTTGCCGCCATTGAGGGCAACATCGGCACCGTCGGCTACGGCCTCGGCGTGATCGGTGCCGGTATCGGTATCGGCTACATCTTCGGTAACGGTGTCCAGGCCATCGCCCGTCAGCCCGAGGCGGCCGGTCTCATCCGTCAGAACATGCTGCTCGGCTTCGCGCTCGTCGAGGCCCTGGCCCTGATCGGCTTCGTCGTCCCGTTCATCTACTGACGGACTTTTTCGAAGCCGACATCGACGAAAGGTCCACCATGCTGATTCAGCTGGCCGCCGACGAGCCGCAGACTCCTCTGCTGCCCGTCTGGCCCGAGATCTTCATCGGTCTGTTCGCGATCGGCGTCGTCTACCTCGCCTTCCACTTCAAGCTGCTCCCCATCATCAACCGCGCGCTGGACGAGCGGCGGGAGGCGATCGAGGGTGGGATCGAGAAGGCGGAGGCCACGCAGGCCGAGGCCCGACAGACCCTCGAGGAGTACCGCACCCAGCTGGCGGAGGCCCGTCACGAGGCCGCCCGTCTGCGCCAGGAGGCGCAGGAGCAGGGTGCCGTGCTCATCGCCGAGATGCGCGAAGAGGGTCAGCGGCAGCGCGAGGAGATCATCGCCGCCGGTCACGCCCAGATCGAGGCCGACCGCCGGCAGGCCACCGAGACCCTGCGCCAGGACATCGGTCGGCTCGCCACCGACCTGGCCGGTCGTCTGGTCGGTGAGTCCCTCGAGGAGCACGCCCGCCAGAGCCGTGTCATCGACCGCTTCCTCGACGAGCTCGAGGGGCGCGCCGAGACCGCCGAGGCGGCCCGATGAGGGCGGTCGGATCGGCCAGCCGCGAAGCGCTGGCGTCGGCCCGGGAACGACTGAGCGTGCTGGCCGGCAGCACGTCGGTGGACACCACGGTGCTCTCCGACGAGCTGGCCTCGGTCACGGCGCTGCTGGACCGCGAGGTCGGGCTGCGCCGCACGCTCACCGACCCGTCCCAGCCCGGTGAGGCCAAGGCCGGCCTGGTCGGCCGACTCCTCACCGGGCAGGTCGGCGGGGAGACCGTCGACCTGATCTCCGGGATGGTCCGTTCCCGCTGGTCCGCCCCCCGTGACCTGGTCGACGCGCTGGAGGAGCTGGCGGACACCGCCGAGCTGACCTCCGCCGAGCGCGACGGCACCCTGGACACGGTGGAGGATGAGCTGTTCCGGTTCTCCCGGATCGTCGCCTCCTCCCCGGAGCTGCGCGCCACCCTGGCCGGCGGCAAGGGTTCGGAGGAGAACCGCGAGGCACGGGCACTGCTCATCCGCCGCCTGCTGGGCGGCCGGACGCGGCCGGTGACCGAGCGACTGGTGCTGCGCCTGGTGCAGCACCCGCGGGGCCGTAGCCTGGAGGGGGGCCTGGAGTCCCTGTCCCGGATCGCGGCCGAGCGGCGCAACCGCTCGGTGGCGGTCGTCACCAGCGCGGTGCCGCTCGACGAGACCCAGCGGCGACGTCTGGGCGAGGCCCTGGGCAGGCTCTACGGCCGCCCGGTCCAGCTGAACCTCGACGTGGACCCGCGGGTCCTCGGCGGGATCTCGGTCCGGATCGGCGACGAGGTCATCCAGGGCACCATCGCGCAGCGACTGGACGAGGTCTCCCGGCGACTGGGCGACTGAGCCGGCGGCGAAGCACCCACCCGTCCCGCTCCGGCGGCGACGCACACCAACTCAAAAAGCATATTCAGCGGCCCGAGTTGGGCCGTACGAAGAACTTACGGTCCCAACAAGGAGAGCAGGGAACCCAGATGGCGGAGCTCACGATCCGGCCGGATGAGATCCGGGACGCACTGGAGTCGTTCGTCCAGTCGTACACGCCGGACGCGGCCTCGCGGGAAGAGGTCGGAACGGTCAGCGTTGCCGGTGACGGCATCGCGAAGGTCGAGGGGCTGCCCTCGGCGATGGCGAACGAGCTGCTGACCTTCGAGGACGGCACGCTCGGTCTCGCCCTCAACCTTGAGGAGCGCGAGATCGGCGCGATCGTCCTCGGCGAGTTCAACGGCATCGAGGAGGGTCAGCCGGTGCGCCGCACCGGTGAGGTCCTCTCGGTGTCGGTCGGCGACGGCTACCTCGGTCGCGTCGTGGACCCGCTGGGCAACCCGGTCGACGGCCTCGGCGAGATCGCGACCGAGGGCCGCCGCGCCCTCGAACTGCAGGCCCCCGGCGTCATGGCCCGCAAGTCGGTCCACGAGCCGATGGAGACCGGCTACAAGGCCGTCGACACCATGACCCCGATCGGCCGCGGTCAGCGTCAGCTGATCATCGGCGACCGGCAGACCGGCAAGACCGCCCTCGCGGTCGACACGATCATCAACCAGCGCGACAACTGGCGCTCCGGTGACGTGAACAAGCAGGTGCGCTGCATCTACGTCGCCATCGGCCAGAAGGGCTCCACCATCGCCTCGGTGCGGGCCGCCCTGGAGGAGAACGGCGCGCTGGAGTACACGACGATCGTCGCCGCTCCCGCCTCCGACCCGGCCGGCTTCAAGTACCTGGCCCCCTACACCGGCTCGGCCATCGGTCAGCACTGGATGTACCAGGGCAAGCACGTCCTGATCATCTTCGACGACCTGTCCAAGCAGGCCGACGCCTACCGCGCCGTGTCCCTGCTGCTGCGCCGTCCGCCGGGCCGCGAGGCCTACCCGGGCGACGTCTTCTACCTGCACTCCCGCCTGCTGGAGCGCTGCGCCAAGCTCTCCGACGAGATGGGCGCCGGGTCCATGACCGGTCTGCCGATCGTCGAGACCAAGGCCAACGACGTCTCCGCGTTCATCCCGACCAACGTGATCTCGATCACCGACGGTCAGTGCTTCCTGGAGTCGGACCTGTTCAACTCGGGCGTCCGCCCGGCGCTGAACGTCGGTATCTCCGTCTCCCGGGTGGGTGGCTCCGCCCAGCACCCGGCGATGAAGCAGATCACCGGTTCGCTGCGGGTGGACCTCGCCCAGTACCGCGAGCTGGAGGCGTTCGCCGCCTTCGGTTCCGACCTGGACGCGGCCTCCAAGGCGGCGCTGGAGCGCGGCAAGCGGATGGTGGAGCTGCTCAAGCAGGAGCAGTACAACCCCTTCTCCACCGAGAACCAGGTCGTCTCCGTCTGGTCCGGCACCAACGGCCTGATGGACGACATCCCGGTCAACGAGATCCGCCGCTTCGAGCGCGAGCTGCTGGACTGGCTCGGCCGCGAGAAGAAGGACCTGATGACCTCCATCCGCGAGGGCGGGAAGATGTCCAAGGACACCGTCTCCGCCATCGGTGTCGCGGTGAACGACTTCAAGCAGCAGTTCGAGACCGCGGACGGCAAGCTTCTGGGCGAGGGCTGAGCATGGGAGCCCAGATCCGGGTCTACAAGCGGCGGATCAAATCCGTCACTGCGACCAAGAAGATCACCAAGGCGATGGAGATGATCGCCGCCTCGCGCATCATCAAGGCCCAGCGCAAGGTGGAGGCCTCCACCCCCTACGCCGACGAGCTGACCGCCGCCGTCACGGCGGTGGCGCAGACCTCCGAGGTGAAGCACGCGCTCACCACCGAGGTGGAGCGTCCGGTGCGTGTCGCGGTCCTGCTGATCACCAGCGACCGCGGCCTGGCCGGCGGCTACTCCAGCAACGCCATCAAGGCGGCCGACAGCCTCACGGCCCGGCTCGTCTCCGAGGGCAAGCAGGTCGACAGCTACATCGTCGGTCGCAAGGGCGTGGCCTACTACGCCTTCCGCGAGCGCACGGTGCAGCGGTCGTGGACCGGCTTCACCGACAGCCCGACCTACGCCGACGCCAAGGCCGTGGCCGAACCGCTGATCGCCTCGATCGAGAAGTCGACGGCGGACGGCGGGGTGGATGAACTGCACATCGTCTTCACCGAGTTCGTCTCGATGATGACGCAGACCCCGGTGGACCGGCGGATGCTGCCGCTGTCCTTCGAGCACACGGCGGAGGCTTCCGCCGAGGTGTTCGTCAAGGGCAACGAGGCGCGCCCGTTGTACGACTTCGAGCCGAGTGCCGAGCGGGTCCTGGACGCGCTCCTGCCGCGCTACGTGGAGAGCCGCGTCTACAACGCGCTCCTCCAGGCGGCGGCCTCCGAGCACGCCGCCCGACGGCGGGCCATGAAGTCGGCCACCGACAACGCGGAAGACCTCATCAAGTCGCTCACGCGGCTTGCCAACGCGGCCCGCCAGGCCGACATCACCCAGGAAATCAGCGAGATCGTCGGCGGTGCCAGCGCTCTGGCCGACGCGACCGCGGGGAGTGACAGGTAACTCATGACCACTACTGCTGAGACGACGGCGACGGGCCGCGTCGCGCGGGTCATCGGCCCGGTCGTCGACGTGGAGTTCCCCGTCGACGCGATGCCCGAGATCTACAACGCGCTCAAGGTCGATGTGATGGACCCGGCCGAGCCGGGCGCCACCAAGATCCTGACCCTCGAGGTGGCCCAGCACCTCGGCGAGGGCCTGGTCCGTTCCATCGCGATGGAGCCCACCGACGGTCTGGTCCGCCAGGCCCCGGTGACCAACACCGGTGAGGGCATCACCGTGCCGGTCGGCGACGTCACCAAGGGCCGGGTGTTCAACACCCTGGGGCGCATCCTCAACGAGCCCGAGGCCGAGTCGGAGGTCACCGAGCGCTGGCCGATCCACCGCAAGGCCCCCGACTTCGACCAGCTCGAGTCCAAGACCGAGATGTTCGAGACCGGCCTGAAGGTCGTCGACCTGCTGACCCCCTACGTCAAGGGCGGCAAGATCGGCCTCTTCGGCGGCGCGGGTGTGGGCAAGACGGTCCTCATCCAGGAAATGATCATGCGTGTGGCGAAGCTGCACGAGGGTGTGTCGGTCTTCGCGGGCGTGGGCGAGCGCACCCGTGAGGGCAACGACCTGATCGAGGAGATGGCGGACTCGGGCGTGCTCCCGCAGACCGCCCTCGTCTTCGGCCAGATGGACGAGCCGCCGGGGACCCGGCTGCGCGTCGCCCTGGCCGGTCTGACCATGGCGGAGTACTTCCGCGATGTGCAGAAGCAGGACGTGCTGTTCTTCATCGACAACATCTTCCGCTTCACCCAGGCCGGCTCCGAGGTCTCCACCCTGCTGGGCCGCATGCCCTCCGCGGTGGGCTACCAGCCGAACCTGGCGGACGAGATGGGTCAGCTCCAGGAGCGGATCACCTCGACCCGCGGTCACTCGATCACCTCCATGCAGGCGATCTACGTTCCCGCGGACGACCTGACCGACCCGGCGCCGGCGACCACCTTCGCCCACCTGGACGCCACCACGGTGCTCTCGCGGCCGATCTCGGAGAAGGGCATCTACCCGGCGGTGGACCCGCTGGACTCCACCTCCCGCATCCTGGACCCGCGCTTCATCACGCAGGAGCACTACGAGTGCGCCACCCGCGTCAAGGGGATCCTGCAGAAGTACAAGGACCTCCAGGACATCATCGCCATCCTCGGTATCGACGAGCTCGGTGAGGAGGACAAGCTCACCGTTCACCGCGCCCGTCGCATCGAGCGCTTCCTGTCGCAGAACACCCACGCGGCGAAGCAGTTCACCGGCATGGACGGCTCGGACGTCTCGCTGGACGAGTCGATCACGGCGTTCAACTCGATCGCCGACGGTGAGTACGACCACTTCCCCGAGCAGGCGTTCTTCATGTGCGGTGGCCTGGACGACCTCAAGGCCAAGGCCAAGGAGCTCGGCGTCTCCTGACGCCGGCCCCCGGGCGAGCGGGCGGGGGCGGACCGGACGGTCCGCCCCCGTTCCGCCCCGCCCCCCACCCCGTCCGGTCCCCGGACTCCTCACCAGAACACTCGGAAGGGGCCATCGTGGCCAAGTTGCAGGTGGAGCTGGTCGCCGCTGACCGCAGGGTCTGGTCCGGCGAGGCCTCCCTGGTCGTCGCCCGCACCGTCACCGGCGACATCGGCATCATGCCCAACCACCAGCCGGTGCTGTCGGTCCTGGAGACCGGGCCCGTCACCATCCGCACCACCGGCGAGACCGGTGAGGGCACGGTCGTCGCGGCGGTGCACGGAGGCTTCCTCTCCTACGCGGACGGTAGGCTGTCGCTGCTGGCGGAGATCGCGGAGCTCGCCGACGAGATCGATGTCGAACGAGCGGAGCGTGCCCTGGACCAGGCCAAGGCGGATGCCGACGCCTCGGCCGAGCGTCGGGCGCACATCCGATTGGCGGCCGTCGCGGCGGGCACGCGCTGAGACACCACGCCTCCCCGCCCGGCGCGTCGTCCACGGCGACCCGCCCGGGAGGGTGGGCGTGACACCGCCGGCGCGGGTCCGGCACGAGGCGAAACGACGATGCGGGGAGGTCGATCGGGATGGTCCTCGCTCTGATCGTGTGCGGTGCCGTCCTGGCGGCGGTGGCGCTCGGACTGGTGGGCTTCGGTGTCCGGCGCCGGGTCATCCAGCGCGCCGGGGGCACCTTCGACTGTTCCGGCCGGTGGACACCGCCGGTGGCGGGCCAGTCGTCCGGCAAGAACTGGGTGTACGGCGTCGCCCGCTACAACGGCGACCGCATCGAGTGGTTCCGCGTCTTCTCCTATCTGCCGAAACCACGTCTGTCGCTGGAGCGCGACCTCATCGAGGTACGCGAGCGGCGGCACCCACAGGGCGACGAGGAGTTGGCCCTGTTGCCCGGGGCCATGGTGCTGACCTGTCGGCACAATGGCTCCGACCTCGAACTGGGCATGAGCGAGGACGCCCTCACCGGCTTCCTCGCCTGGCTCGAAGCGGCCCCGCCGGGTCGTCGGGTGAATGTCGCCTGATCATCACCTCCCGGCCGGGGCCGTTCGCGTCCCCGGCCGAGGTGTTTCCCGAGGTGTTTCCCGGGGTGGTTCCCCGGGGGCGGATGGGCGTGGGCTTCCCGGTCGGCTCAGCGGGTCGGCGCGTCCGTCGGCAGCTCCCACCGGGGACCGTCCGGGCTCCCCGCCCACACCCACTGCCGGTGATCGGTGACCGTCATCCCGAACCGCGACTGATCCGGGCTCCCCGCCCGCTCCCACCGCTCCAGCGTCTCCTCGACGGCGTCCCACAGCCGCACCGGGCCCGTCTGCCGCACCCGGTACCCGCTTCCCGTGTCGGGCAGGAGGGTCGCGGACGAACCGGTCGTGTGATCCACCAGGTGTTCCACGAACGCTCCGCCCTCCGCCCGGATGCCGAGGAGACGGGCGGTCGGAACGGCCAGTTGGACCAGGAAGGCCGTGGTCCAGTCCTCCAGCACGGCCGGACCGTGGTCGGTGGCCCGCTCGGTGGCGTCCTCGCGGGTGGGCGGGTTCGGGAGGCCGCCGACAGCGGGGGCCCCGTGGCCCGCCGCGCCCATGAAGGAGACACAGCCGGGCAGGAACTCGCCTCTCGCCTCGCCCGCTCGTTCTCCCCGGGTCAGGCGGACCAGGCCGTAGGCGGGCAGCCGGCCGGAGAGCGGGACCAGCAGGGTGCCGCCGGGGCGCACCTGATCGAGCCAGGGCGGGGGGATGTGCCGCACCGAACAGGTGGCGATGAGACGGTCGTGGGGAGCGGTGCCCGGATGGCCCAGCAGGCCGTCACCGACCACCAGGGTCGGGTGCCGACCGAGGGTCGTCAGCGAGTCCCGTGCCGAGCGGGCGGCCCCGGCGTCGTACTCCACCGAGGTGATCGAGCCGTCCCCGCACCGCTCGCACAGCAGGGCGGTGGAATAGCCGGTGCCGGTGCCGATCTCCAGCACCCGGTCCCCGGTCCGGGCGCCGGACTCCTCCAACATCCGAACCACCAGGCCGGGCAGGGTGGAGGACGAGGCGGGGGTACCCGTCACCGGCCCCTCCACGTCCTGCGGGCGGCGGTCGCCGTCGAGGCGGGTCACCAGGGTGGTGTTGGAGTAGACGGTCTCCAACCGGGAGGTCGGCTCCTTCTCCCCGAGCTCCCCGGTCCGGGGGGTCCAGGTGGTGGGGCCGGGGCCGTCCGTCCGTTGGAAGAAGGTGGGGACGAAGAGGTGACGGGGGACCCGCAGAACGGCCTCCCGCCACTCCGGTGAGCGCAGATCCCCCCGCCGGTGCAACTCGTCCGCCAACTCCGCCCGCAGCCGTGCGGCGAGGTCGCCGCCGGGGTCGGTGTCGGGGGTGAGCGGTGGGGCGACGGTCGGGGAATGCCGCTCGGTCATGGGGAAACGCCCTTTTCCAGTGTGTCGGCGAGGGCGACGGCGATCTCCCTCGTGGTGGTGGGATCGACGAAGGCCCACTGGCCGTTCGGATTGCACTCGAGGAAGTGCCAGGTTCCGTCCCTGTCGATGGCGAAGTCGAAGGCTCCGAAAACGAGGCCGAAGGTCTTCAGGTAGAGCTCCGCGCTCCTCCGCACGGCGGCGGGCGCCTCGATGGGGGAGAAGGAGACGAGTGAATAGTCCATGCGCCAGTCGGGGTGCTCGCCGTCGAGGGTGATCCGGGTCGCGAAGAAGTCACCGCCCACCACCGCCACCCTCGCGTCGGCGACCTTGGGGACCTGCTTCTGGAACAGGTGGGGGCAGGCGCGAAGGGAGGGGTCGATCTCCTCGACCACCACGGGGCGAACCCAGATGGTGCGTAGCTCTCCGTTTTTCCGATAGTCGGTGTGACGGAGGGGTTTGTACACCACCGGATGATGTGCCCGGATGAAGTCCCTGGCGGCTTCCGGTTCGTTGGTGATCAGGGTGGGGGGCACGGTGAACCCGGAGGCGACGGCGGTGGACAGTTGGAGGGGTTTGTACTCCGCCGCCGCGTTGAGGTGGGGATGGTTCACGTGCAGGCAGCCGGGAAGCGCCATCAGGAGACCGCCCAGGCCGTGCCTGACCTGGGCGGCGGCGAACTCCCGTTGATGCCCGATCGGGTCATCGGTGGGGGAAGCGGGAACGGTGGGGGAAGGGCGGCGGTGGTACACCGCCCTGACCTCGCGCGGATCCACCCGGCGGGTGGGGGTCCGAAGAGTTCCCCGCCATCCGGTTCCGGCTCCCGCCCCGACCGTCATGGTCACCCCGTCGGGACGACCCGTGTCGAGGCGGACGACGGGAACCCCCCGCCGGTGCAGCTCCCCGATGACGTGGTCGGCCGTGGGGTCGTCCAACCGGGTGTTCACCAGCACGGGACGGGAGTCGATCAAGGCTGGTCCTGATCGTTTTCCTGGTCACTGCCCTGATCCAGGTTGTTGGGCCCCTGGCCGTCCCCACTGGTACGCGTTTTCGTTTCCTGGCCCGTACCGGTTCCGTGGGTTCCCATGTCGATGATCTTTCCGGTGGCGTCGTGGTACACGGTTGTCTGGGACTCGGGGTCGAGCATCACGGCTCTTCCGGTGACCCGGATGACAGCCGGATATGATTCCATACGGGTCAGCCCCCAGGGAAACACGGTCCCCTCCCTCATCGAAAACCCCTTCATGTTTCGAGGCGGTCTCCGGTGGAGGTTCCCGGCGTCGAATATGGTTCGATGCCGGGCTGTCCCCCGGTGATCTCCGCCTCGGTGATGGATGCTTTCCGATCGCATCCTTCCCGGCGGGGCGGCGAACTTCACCCGTCCGGGGAAACTCTGATATTCGTATGGCATATGTTGGGGTCCGGTGGGTGATTCACGTGGCGAAACGGGTTCACGCGAAGCGGGTGAAAGTTTTTCGGTGCGCCGGTCCGGGCCGTTCGTGATGGGTTCTGTCCGTGCGCCCCGTGGGCCGGTGGCGCCCCCGGGGCTCGGTCACCGAAGCCTCCCGGCGCGGCTGTGGTGGTCGAGTTCGGCCATGCGTGCGCGGATGGCCTCGGTCGTGTCCGGGCGCCGGAGGTGCTCGACCCGGGCTTCCCACTCACGGCCCCCGGCGACCGGCCGCAACCACGCCCCGCCGTTCCACATGTCCACCACCCGACCCGGAATGCGCTGCCGGGTGTCCACCACGAGCTCACCCTTTCCGGGAACGAATACGGTCGGGTCGGATGGGTGGTTCTCCACGATCTCCCCTTGTGATGATCCGATGGTTCGAACGGGATCGCTCTGCGGCGACCCCACCCCGTCATGGTGGTTTTCCGCCGTGATCACGCGGGAGATGACCGGTGTTGACTACGATGGAATTTCCGGTCAATCCACAGGGGTTCACCATGAGCGACTTCGCTCCCATCGCCCGCCGGGCCCTGCGGGACAGCGGATATTCCCTGCGCGCGGCGGCCAGGGAGTTGAACTACGACCCGGCGTACCTCTCCCGGGTGCTCAACGGAAAACAGCGGCCCTCCCCGCGATTGCTCGACGCCCTGGACGGTCTCGTGGGCGCGGACGGAGCGCTCCGGGCCGTGGGGATGGAGGAGGACGACGAGGCCCGGGTGGACGGGGTCCTGGCCCGCCCGGGAAGGGTGGACGGTCGAACGGTCGAGACGCTGGCCGGCGTGCTGACGGCGCAGCGACGGCTGGAGGACGCGATCGGCCCACGCCCCCTGATCCCCGCGGTGTGTGCGCAGTTGGAGCAGGTGGGGGAGTTGGCGAAGGAGTCGCGGGGTCCGCACCGGAAGGCCCTGCTGACCGTGGTGGCCGAGTGGCACCAGTACGCGGGCTGGCTGCACGCCGCGGTGTGGCGCGACGCCCGGGCGCTGGAGTTGTTGTCGGTGGCGGAGGAGTTGTCGGACGAGGCGGGGGAGTGCGCCGTCGCCGCCGTGGCGGTCAGCTTCCGGGGGTACGTGGCCCGCCAACGAGGCAACCACCGTGGTGTTCTCCGTGCCTCCCATGCCGCTCTCCACGCCCCCGGCGCCCACCCGACCCAGCGGGTTTTCGACACGCTCCAGGCGGCCGGGGGATACGCGGGGTTGGGGGAGAGGGGGGAGGCGCGGAGGCTTTTGGGGGAGGCGGCGGAGGCGTCCACCCGGGTATCGGATCCCCCGCCCATCGTCTATTGGTACAGCCCACAGTTCTTTCAGATGAACATCGGCATGGTCAGCCTCTCGCTCGACGACCATGCCGCAGCGGCCGATCTGCTGTCCGAGGGACTGCGGGGACTACCCGTCGAACAGCGAGGTGCGGAATGGACCACGGAGTACCGCGCCGCCCTCGCCCGCGCCGAGCGCGCCCGATGAGGAGCGACCCGTCCGACGGTCGGCGGGTCGGGGAAGGCTCACGGAGGGCCGCCGGGTGGTGTCGGGCGGGGTTTCTCCGGGAGAGGGAGCTGTCCCGGTTCCCGATCCGGTTCGGCCGGCTCGTCCGTCGTGGCGTCCTTCCAGGTGAAGGCCGACAGGCCGAGGGGTCTTTCGGCGTCGTCCGGCGTGCCGGTGTCCTTGTCGCGCCTGCGGCCGGCCAGATGGCCGCCGAGGGTGAAGACACCGAGGAACAGCCCGATCATGTACAGCAGGCACGCCACGAGCAGCGCGACCACCGGGAAGCTCCAGCCGACCACGGTGAAGGCGATGTGGATCGGGCCGAGGTACATGTTCCGATGGGTGCTCATCCGACGCCCCCGCCCAACGCGCCGTGCCCGAAGCAACCCCCGACCGTGCCTCTCCCGTGACCGGCCCCGGCGACGACCGCCCGCGCCACCGTCCCGTCCGAAACCCGGTGGACGACGGGACCGGGGCCGGTTACCTTCGCGCGGGTTCGAGGTTCCCCCGCCCGATGAGGTGAGTTCGATGACGGTCCGCCCCACGACGACCGGTGCCATCCGGTCGTCCCGCGCGAGCGGTGTGCTCGCCCCATCGACCACCCCACGGATCACAAGGGAACCCGATAGTGGATCTTCCACGCGTCTTCACCATCCGCGAGAGCGGACATCGCATCCACAACCCGCTCACCGATGACAAGCTCGCGGCTCTCGGGCGCGCGCTGAACCCCGAACCCGGCAGCCGCGTGCTCGACCTGGCGAGCGGGTCGGGCGAGATGCTCTGCACCCGGGCCCGCGACCACGGCGTCACCGGCACCGGCGTGGACATCAGCACGGAGTTCACCACCTCCGCCCGGGCCCGGGCGGCCGAACTCGGCGTCGCCGACCGGGTGGAGTTCGTCCACGGCGACGCCGCCGGCCACGTGTCCGACGAGCCGGTGGACATCGCCGCCTGTCTCGGGGCGACCTGGATCGGCGACGGGGCCGCCGGCACGATCGAGTTGTTGGACCGCAGCCCGCGTCCCGGCGGCGTGCTGCTGATCGGTGAGCCGTACTGGCTGCGCCGGCCGCCGAACCGTGCCCGCGTCGAGGCGTGTTGGGCCCGTGAGGAGAGCGACTTCCGGCTCCTGCCGGACCTGATCGGGCACTTCGCCGAACTCGGGTGGGACCTCGTCGAGATGATGCTCGCCGACCCCGACAGCCGGGATCGGTACAAGGCCGCCCAGTGGCTCACCATCCGCCGGTGGTTGGACCGGAACCCGGACGACGAACTCGCCCCCGAACTGCGGGCCGAGCTGTCCTCGGAGCCGATCCGCTACACCCGGTACGCGCGGGAACACCTCGGCTGGGGCGTCTTCGCCCTGATGCGCCGCTGACGGCCGCCTCGTCCGTCCCCGCCCCGGGATCGGACCGGGTGACCGGGCGACCGGGTGACCGGGCGAGGTTGTCGCCCGGTCATCCGGTGGTGGGCAACAGCGGGGGGCGAGGCGCGGAGTTCCTCGTTCGGACCCTTCTCCGGCGATGGGTAGGGAACGCCCGAGCGGGCGGAGGGTTAGCGACGGTTCTCGGTGGTCCCCGGGTCCGGTCGGTGGGGCGGCCCGGTGCCCCACCGACCGGGGGCTCTCACGCCGCGCGTGCCCGGACCTCCCCGGCCGCCGCCGGCCCGGCCAGTGCGCAGACGCGCCGGATGTCGGCGAGCGGCATCCCCAACCGACGGAGCCAGGCGATCAGGCGGGCCCGTTCCAACTGGTCGGGGGAGTAGTACCGGTAGCCGTTGGTCGGGTCCACGCGGGCGGGCGGCAGCAGGCCGAGGTCGTCGTACAGGCGCAGGGCCTTGGGGGAGAGGCGGCTCAGCCGCGCGAACGCCCTGATGATCAGCCCACCCGTCCCGGACACCCGACACCTCCTCCTCGTACCGGGCCCCTCGCCCGGCTCCACCGATGCTGGGGTTTGCCCCGAGGGGAGGGTCAACCCACCGCCGGGCGTGGGGAAAACCCGGTGCGCGACGGGTGGCCGGGGAAGGAGGATCCGGGGTGTGACGACTCGCGAACGCATGACCTCGATCCCGAAGACCGTTTCGATTCAGGGGAGTTCACTCCGTGAGTCCGCACATCGAGTACGACCACCACATCCGCGTCGATCGGCCGGAGCTCGTCCCGCGCGGGTACGAACCGGCCGATGAGCCGTCCTGGCTGCGCTGCCGGGTGCTCGCCTTTCCGACCACCGCCTACCACGACGACGTGCTCCAAGCGCGTCCCGTGACGCCGGCGCCCGGCTTCGGGCTGGTGGCCGTGGCACCGGCCGCCCGCACCGGCCGCGAGGAACGGGAGGAGCGGGAGGAGGTCGTCGGGATCCTCGACGTCTCCGTGGCCGGTGCCCTGGCGACCATCGACACCGTCGCCGTGCACCCGGACCACCGCCGACGCGGGATCGGGCGGCGGTTGCTCGCGGAGGCGCGGGCCCGGCTGCGGACCGCCGGGATCCCGGTGCTCGACGCCCGGGCCCGTGACGACCCCGACACCCTGGCCTGGTACCGGGCGCAGGGGTTCGTGGAGAGCGACCACTACCTGCACGTGTACGCGGATCACCGCGTCGATCCCGGTGAGCCGGACCGGGCCGTGGGCACTCCCGCCCCCGGTCTGCGACCGGTGACGGTGTTCGCCCACGCGGACCTCGAGCGGGAGGCGGAGCTGCGGCGGGGGTTCCGCCGGGTGCACGTCTGCCGGCGGTTCTCGATGGCGCCCTGAACGCGACTCGCCGGCGCGGGAGGAGGACGACACGACGCCGGCCCCCTCGGGGACGCGAGGAGGCCGGCGCCGGGGCCCGTGGGGCCGGTGCGGTCGGGGGACGGCGGGCGGACCGTCTCCCGACCGCGGTCGGGGTGTCCCGCCCCGGTCGACGGACCGGGCCGGGGAACCGGCCCCGCCCCGGGTCGCGCCGACCGGGGCGGGGTTGGAACCGGGCTGCCGGGGCCGGGCGGAGTCGCCGAACCCGGCAGCCCGGGGTTCTCAGCGGAGCCCGTTGCCGATGGCGGTGATCAGCTCACCGTTGGAGGTGTCGCCGCTCAGCTCCCAGAACATCGCGCCGCCCAGGCCCTGCTCCTTGGCGTAGTTCATCTTCCCGGCGATGGTCTGCGGGGTGTCGTAGCTCCACCAGTTGGTGCCGCAGTGGGCGTAGGCGGTGCCCGCGATGGTGCCGGTGGCGGGGCAGGTCTGCTTGAGGACCTTGTAGTCCTCGATGCCCTGCTCGTAGGTGCCGGGCGCCGGGCCGGTGGCCGTACCGCCGGGGGCGGCCCGCGTGACGCCGGTCCAGCCGCGACCGTAGAAGCCGATCCCCAGCGTCAGCTTCCGGGCCGGGACGCCCTGGGCCTTGAGCTTCTGGATCGCCTCGTGCGAGTTGAAGCCGGCCTGCGGGATGCCCTGGTAGGCGTTGAGCGGGGAGTGCGGGGCGGTCGGGCCCTGCGCCGCCCAGGCGCCGAAGAAGTCGTACGTCATGACGTGCAGGTAGTCGGCGTACTGCGAGCCGCCCGCGTAGTCGGCCGCGTCGATCTTGCCGCCACTGGAGGCGTCGGCGGTGATGGCGGCGGTGACCAGCTGGTCGCCGAACTCGGCGCGGAAGGCCTGCATCATCCGGCGGAAGGAGTCCCGGCCGCTGGTGTCACAGGTCAGACCACAGGCGTTGGGGTACTCCCAGTCCAGGTCGATGCCGTCGAAGACGCCTTCCCAGCGCGGGTCGTTGACCAGGTCGTAGCAGGACTTGGCGAACGCCTGCGGGTTCTGCATGGCCTGACCGAAGCCGCCGGACCAGGTCCAGCCGCCGAAGGACCAGACGACCTTGATGTGCGGGTGCATCTCCTTGAGCTTCTTCAGCTGGTTGAAGTTGCCGCGCAGGGGCTGGTCCCAGGTGTCGGCGACGCCGTCCACGCTCTCGGCCGCGGTGTACGCCTTGTCGTAGGCGGCGAAGGAGTCACCGATGGTGCAGCGGCCGTTCTGGACGTTGCCGAAGGCGTAGTTGATGTGGGTCAGCTTGGACGCCGAACCGGAGGAGACGATGTTCTTCACGTGGTAGTTGCGGCCGTAGATGCCCCACTCGGTGAAGTAACCGACGTTCACCAGGTCCCCGCCGGGGCCGGGCTGCTGCCCGCCGGTGGTGCGCACGGTCAGCGGCTGGCTCGCCGGGCCGGTGCCGCCGGGGCCCTTGGCCCGCACCGTGAAGGTGTAGGAGGTGTTGGCGCTCAGGCCGCTGCTGACGTGGTTACGGGCCGTGGTGGTGGCGACGACGGAGCCGTTGCGCGACACCTCGTACTCGGTGACGTCACCGGAGGCCGGGGCCCAGCTGATGGCGATGGAGGTGTTGGTGACGGCGCCCGGCACGAGGGCTCCGGGAGCTCCGGGGGCGCCCGGCTGTCCGCCGTTGCCGCCGTCGCAGGAGGCGCCGTTGATCCGACAGTTGGTGGGGGTGCCGTTACCGCTGCCGGAGAAGCCGACGGTGGTGGACTGTCCGGGGGTCAGGGTGCCGTTCCAACTGTCGTTGGTGACGGTGTAGGTGTTGCCGCTCCGGGTCAGGACGCCGTTCCACAGCGCTCCGACGCCGGTCCCGGAGGGGAAGTCCCAGGACAGCGTCCAGCCGTTGACGGTGGAGGTCCCGGTGTTGGTGACGGTCCACTGGCCGCCGAACCCGGTGTCCCACTCGGAGGTCTTGGTGAAGGCGGCCGAGGCGCCGGCGGCCTGTGCGGGGGCGGCCATCGCCACCATGAGGCCGAGCGGCACCGCGAGAGCGGTGAGCAGGGCGACGAGCCGACGGGTGAGGGGGTTTCTTCGAGTGGTGCCGTTCCGTGCCGAAGTCCTTGTTCGCAAGGGAACTCCCGGGGATGGGGGTCGGACAGATCTGGGGGAATCCGCGCCGCCCGCGAGCACGCCGATCCATCACGGTCCATGACCGTTCACAACTGTTCTGGACGGGGTTGTGACGGATCGTGGATTGTCATGGTGCGCTCACCGCAGATGACCCGAGAGTAGAGAGGTCTGGACCACAGGTCAATAGGTCTGTACCAAAGAGCGAAGGAAAGGTGTCGGTACGGGAGTTGCCCTGTTCAGCCCCGCCCCGACGGGCGCCCGAGATGTCCCACCGGGGCCACCGGCACTCCCTTCTCCGGGCAGACCCAGTGCGGGTCCGGGCCCAGTTCCGGCCGCACCTCCAGCGGATGCGGGGCGTGTTCCCCCGGCTCCCCGGACACGCACAGCGGGCACGCCGGCCACCGGCCGTCCGAGTCCAGCACCGCGTCCTGCACGTCCTGCGCCAGCAACCCGGCCACGAACGGCGCGCCCTGCGGCCACTGCTCCACCCACCACCGCCGGTGCCGCATCGCCTCGTCCAGCCGGGAGACCACGTCGGGGCGGTCCAGCGCGTCCGAGGCCAGGTCGGCCAGGACCAGGGCGCGCGCCGCCCACAGGGCCCGCTCCGCCGGGTCGGGGTCGGTGCCGTCCCCGGCGCGGTGTCCGCCGTGCTGCTCGTCGGGCCCGTCGTGCTCGTGGTGCGAGTCGTCCATGCACGCCAGCATCCCCCGCCTCCGGGGGACGGGCACACGCGGGCCCGGGGGCGCCTCCGGTCGGACCGGACGGCGCCCCCGGGCACGGGGTGCGGAGAGGGGACGCGGTTACCGCAGGCCCTCGTGGATGGCGGTGATCAACTCACCGTCGGAGGTGTCGCCGGTCAGCTCCCAGAAGAAGGCGCCGCCCAGGCCCTGCTCCTTGG
>NZ_JAJUWS010000026.1 GCF_021390475.1 Streptomyces sp. ST2-7A | reverse complement strand
GGCAGATGTTCGGCCGGGCCAACTTCGACCTGCTGCGCAAGCGGGTGCTCCTCGCACCGCGAGCCCGTTCATGATCGCGGTTGTGGTGACCCTCTGTGGCCCTGGCACGGAAAGTGATCCAGAGCCAGGATTCAGCCGCCGCCGACAGAATCCCCGGGCTCAGTGCACACCGCCAGGCCCCATGGACCGGCGCAGAGCGGCTCCCGGGACGAATATCCCGTCCGATGCGAACGGCCTGCCCCTCGTGGCTTCCATCCCGAGGGGCAACACCCGGGACAGCCGGGGCCAGCCGGGGCCTGAAGCCCTTCCGGACCGCCCCGTTGAACGCCCGTTCCGCCAACATCCGTCCCGCCGAACCGCCGGCGGGAACCCGATCCGGTTTGCTTCACGTTCCCGCAAAGCCGGCCCGCGGGAGCCCGTCCCCCCGCCCGGTACGGCCCGCACGATCAGCCAACTGACGCCCCGTCGAGACGAGCGTCATATGAGCGTCGGGAACCCGCGCCGTGTCCTTGTGCCCCTCTCAAACACAAGGACCACGTCGTCCCGAAACCGCAGGTCAAGCCACCTCCGCAGGCGAAGTGTCATTCAAAGCGGTGGATGACCGGAAACACCTCGAAAGAGTTCCCGAACCGGCGAAACCGCAGGTCAGGAGCCCTTTGCGGCCGGTTCGAGGATCGCGACGCACTCCAGGTGGTGAGTCATCGCAAACACGTCGACCTCAAAGTGATCCGGAAAACCGCAGGTCAGAGGCGGCTTTCCACCTCGTCTCCCGCCATGGGGGCACCACGAGCGTCATATGAGCGTCAGAGCCCGGAGCCCACCCGCCCGGGACGGACCCGGCTGCCATCGCGCACGGCTGCCACTCAACCTGCCCACGTGGACGCACCCGGTTCTGGCGCTGCTACGACACGGTCTGCAAGACGGGACGCAACGGCCGGAACGACGCCTGGAACCGGGACATCCGGCTGGGCGGGAGCAGGCATTGAGAACGTGCGCAACGTTCGTTCCTCACAAATGAGTTCGGCGAACCGTTGGCGTTCCGGGCATCTTCTGTGGCATGCTCGTGTGTGCCAGCAACGGGGTCTCGCTCGTCGCCAGATCACCAGCTGCGCTGAGCCAAGGAGTCCGAGGACGCACCCGGATCACCGGCATCTCTCACTTCATCTCCCGTGCAACAGGCGCGAGTCCGCGGTGGCGGCCTTCTACTCGCATGCCCCCATTCGATGCCTGTGCACCACTCGTTTCGTGCCCTGCTCGGAGGCTCAGCCATGTCGAATATTTCAACCCCCTCGTATTTCTATTTCCTGAATCAAGCCAAGGGCGACGGCGCCATGCTTTTCGGCATGGTGACGACACCTCGCGGCCCGGAGCTCTCGAAGATCGGCACCTTTAAAAATCACGCTGAATCCCACATGTTGGCCGCCGCTCTCAACGCTGCACTGCAGGGAGAAACAGGGGTGCTTTTGAAGGTTCGCCGACGCCTGCGTTCCCTGTCGGGGCCCCTGGGTAAAGCGATCGCCGACATTGCGGACGTCATCGAGGACACGCATCGCAACGTTTCGCAGGCCCGAGCGGACCACAAGACCGCGCGCGCCATCACAGAAAACCTGGAGCAGCCCAATACTGCCCTGTTCTCCCTCTTCCACACCACCGCGTGCGGGGAATGTGAGGACTGCGGGTGTGTCGTGGACGACGACTGTTCGAAGTGCCCTACCTGCGGACCCGATGGCCGAGGTTGTGGGAACTGTGGGACGGTCGAGGTGACTCCCAGGACCGCTTTCGCACTTCATCATGGGCTAAGGAGCCTTGCGGACAGGACGTACGTGACCGCTCAGCTCGGTTTCTGGGAATACGGCGTTCCGGATAGTGTGGAAACTCAGACGGACTGGTTCCTGCTCCATTGCGCCCGCATCTACGACGACCTCGCGGCTGATCTACTCATGGGTGGAATCCCCACGCCACATTGCCTTGGTGAGAGCGTGGCACTCGGCTACGCGATGTCCACCCTCAGTGTGGAAGAAACCGAATTCATCGAGACTGACGAAACGTACCAGACACTACCCGTCTCGCGTTTCGACAATGACTGGGAATTCCTTGCGAGCGACCTGTTCTCAGTGGACGACAGGGCACGGATGTTCCTGAAAGCGGACGCGATCGAGGAAGACCTGTGGGAAGAGTGGTTCTGCCCTTACCCTGGTATCCCGCCCCGGAACACGAACCGTGGATTCCGCTGCTGAGATCCCCTCACGAAGTCCGCTGCCTCCGGGAGAACTCGTCAACCCTCCAGGCCCGCAGGCTGGGCAGGGCAGACCCGACCCACACAGTTTTCCTTTCCCGGGACAGATGCGGTCGCTCACCCCCAGAGGACGGCGAACACGTCGACGAGAAATAGGCCGCGGCCCCCTCCCCGTCCGGGTCGGTAGCCGACCGCTCCGGTGGGGCTGGGGGGGGTATCTCTCACCTCGATCCGGACGACGCCCGACTCTCCTCGAGGAAGAGGGACAGGGCAAAGTCCCGTTCCGGAGACGCGGCCGTGGAGGACAGCGTTCGCCGTGAGTTCGGCGACCCCCAGAGCGACGGCGTCGTGCGTCTCGGTGCCGTACGGATGTTCCCACTCGGTGAGTTGGTGCGCGGCGAGCAGCCGGGCGAGGCGCGCACCGCGCCGGGTGGCGGAGAAGTGCTGCTCGCACGTACTGGCGGGGGTGGGGCTTTGGGCGCGGGGGGTGCCTCTATGTCCTTCGTCAAGGCCCCCGGGGGCCGGTCTGATCGGAGGCCGCACCCACACGACTTCCGGGGAACGCCCTTCGTTCAGTGCCCCGCCCGACGCTGCGCGTTCCGCTTCGCCTGCGGCTCCTCCTCCCCGCTCAGCGCCGCGAGTACGAGGTTGCGCCGACCCCGAAAGCTGCGGATGACCTGCTGGCGGACGAGGTCGGTGCTCGTACCGGTCGTGCCAATCTGACCGGTCTCCACCAGCCGCGTGAAAAAAGTGTTGTCAAGGTAGCCGGGCACGTTCTTGTAGCCGAACCGGACGGCTCCGCCTCGTCCGTCCTTCAGTCGCCCGTCGTCACGCAGCGATTCGAATTGCCTCCGGGAGAAGTACATCCCGTGGATCATCTCCGTGGTGTGTGGCAGCACGGAACGCGGATGGCAGAGTTTGATCCAGCTTGGGCTGGGGTCCAACCGCTGCTCGTCACCCGGGCCGGCCTGCATCTCCGCATACCGGTCCAGGCTCCTCATCCGTACCAGCTCCTTGGCGAGGTTCCTGTCGCTGTTCGGGTAGTAGTAGCCGCCGCGTGCAGCGTCGAGCTTCTTGTACTGCACGAGGACGAGGCTGTGACGCGAGACGTTGTAGAAGATGATGTCGCATCCGAGGAGACGCTCCGCCGGGGTGCGGTTGGCGTTCGCGACCAGCAGCGTGCGGCCGTGTTCACGGAACTCGCGCCAGGCCACATGGCTGGTCTCGTCGCTGAGCCATCCGAGCATGGATCGGGTGTCGTTCATGACGAGATGATCCTCGAGCGCGGGTTGATTGCTCAGCCCGTCGGAGCGGACGGACGATTCCCGCAGATGCGGATCGGGTTCCTCCAGCGGCTCATCGGGGTGATTGGATCCACCCACGAGGTCGAGAAACAACGGCGGCACTGTATCGTCGTACAACTCCTCGGCGGGAGGGTCCCATTCGGCCAGCCAAGGGATCTGGAAACCCGCCATACGCGTCACGGCGAGCGTCGCGTCGCGCTGCAGTGCCACCTCCTGTGCCGCGCGTCTGTTCCCGAAGTCCCACGGCTCGGTCGCTCCCTCGATCAGCTTGACGGCTTCCGTCGCTTCGGGCCGGAAGCGCAGCAGCAGAGCGCGCAATGCCTCACCCGTGCCCTTGGTCTGATGACCCTCCTCGAGCAGATGGCGCCGCTGGACCGTGGTGAGCCCGTTGAGCAACTCGTCGAGCGCGAGGGGCCTGCGCAGTGGACGCACGTGGGTGACACGCACCTGCTGCTCTTGGTCCTTCGCACCTCCTCGGCGAACAGATTTTCCCACCCGGGTGATCCAAAAACGCCCATAGGTGTCCATGGAGGCGATCAGGAGCAGGTGCCGCCCCTTGGACCACTGGTCACGCCGACGTGTGAACGTCCACTCCCAGTCGTACCGGCGGGATTGATGAAGCTCCTCGAGGAACTTCAGGTAATCGATTTCGTAGTCACGGCACTTGATGATCGCCACCATGAACGTATTCTTACCGGTCCCGCTGACAACCGGGACCGACTTCGACTCGCTGAACCGACTGCTTCGCAACTCCCCGCCCAGATGGGCCGTTTCGCCTCGTTCCGCAGCGCCTCCACTGGCTGACCATCCAGATGCGGGTCCCGGGTGCGAGAGTCCGCCGGACACAGCAGCCACAGACCGTGCGGTCCCTCCGAGGGTCGGCGGGCCTCGGTTTGGAGCGTGACCAGGAACGTACGGCCGCCCTCGTCTCAGTAGCAGGCGATCAGGCCCGCGTGGTGAAGGAAAAGAATCGTGCGCGGCTCGGCGGAGCGGATTCGAGGTTGTCCGCCCGAGGGCCCCACGCATGGCCGAACGGCTTGTCGACGACATCTTCGACGCGCTCAAGGAGCAGACCGTCACCGTCCCGGGCACCGGCACCCTTGACGTGATCGTCCCATCGCCAGCGAAGTCGCCAGCCGCCGTCCACGAACAACGCAGGGCTCTGGAAGCCCGGATCGAGGCACTGCTGGAGGCCCACCCTCTTTCCTGGGTCCGACCTCGATGCCCGGCACCGGAGTCAGGACCGCTGCAGGCCTTCTGACAGTGAGGATTGACCATGGCACCGCCCGGAGGTCTGACTCTCCTCCTGACTGACACTTCGGTTGTCCTTGTGGGGAATCGTCGGCCTGCCGGGCGATGCCGTCTGGCGCGTGGCCGGTCGGGCTTCCGTGACTTCATAGGAGCCTGGCCAGAGGCCCCATCACTGTCTTGTCCGCCTGCCCGACCGGCTCGCGCCCTCCCATCGGTGAGCGTTGGAGGGGCAGCACACAACAGCATGGCAGACGAGATAGCGGTGGTCGGAGGGATCGACACCCACACCGACCTCCACCAGGCCGCGGTCATCGACAGCATCGGCCGGTACCTGGCGACGGAGCAGTTCGAGACCCCCCGAAGGGATACCAGCGGTTGCTGGACCGGCTTCGGTCCCACGGAGAGGTCCTCGTTGTCGGGGTCGAGGGGACAGGCGCCTACGGAGCCGAGATCGCATGCTTCCTCACCGCAAACGAGGTCACGGTCATCGAGGTGGACCGGCCGGACCTCAAGGCGAGGCGGGACAACGGCAAGTCCGACCCCATCGACGCCTACGGCGCCGCGACCGCAGTCCTGTCCGGCCGGCCCGGAGGGACGCCCAAGGCCCGCAACGGGATCGTAGAGGCGATCCGGGCCCTGCGGGTTGTCCGCAAGAGCGCCGTCAAGGCCCGCACCCAGACCATCAACCAGATCCGGACCCTCATCGTCACCGCTCCGTCCATGGCGCGGGACAAGCTGCGGGCCTGTCCACACGGGAGCTGATCGACACCCTGGCCCGCTCCCGTCCCGCCGGCGACCCCAACGACCCCGCCTGCGCGGTGAGAATCGCGCTGCGCCGGCTCGCCCGCCGCCGGCAGCTCGAGGAGGAAATCAAGGACGCGGAGAAGGAGATCGGGCCGCTGGTCACCCGGGCTGCCCCCGGGCTCATCGCCCTACCCGGCGTCGGCCCGGAGACCGCCGGCCGGCTGCTGACAAGCGCGGGCGACAACCCCGACCGGCTCCGCTCAGAGGCGTCCTTCGCCCACCTGTGCTGGGCCGCCCCGGTCCCAGCCTCCTCCGGCCGCGCCCATCGCCACCGCCTCAACCGTGGCGGCGACCGCGCGGACAACAATGCCCTGCACACATCGTGCTGGTCCGCATGAAGTACGACCGGCGCACCCGGGAGTACGTCGCCCGACACACCGCCGAAGGCATGGCCAAACAGGACATCATCCGGTGCCTGAAACGGTTCGTCGCCCGCGAGATCTACCGGTCGCGCACGACCCAGCCGCATGAAGCCGGCTCATCGTTCCAACTTCAGTGACAAACGATCCAGGTTCGATGACAGAGAACACGGTTACTGCGCAGGCGGACTACACGCAGGCTGTTCGGTGCTGTTCTCCGATCCCGTTGAGTCGTTCGGGACGGGGAGCGGGGAGGCGGGCGGGTGCCAGGTGAGAATCCAGCTGGCGGTAAGCGCCACCACGCCGCCTGCCAGGGCGATTGCGCCGCCTGTTCCGATGGCTGCGGCCACCGCGCCCAGGCACACCGCCCCGACGCCCTGGAGTGTAATGCTGCCTGCGCCGAGCAGGCTGAAGGCCTGGCCCCGGCCATCCTGCGGCAGGGCGTTGAGGAACGGGCGTTGCAGGCCGAGTTGGTAGGCGTATCCGAGGCCACTGAGCAGCAGCAGACAGGACGAGACGCCTACCCCGGGCCGGGCGGCGAAGCCGACCAGCGGTAGTCCCGTCAGCGCGATCAACGGCACCACCAGTCGCTCCCGGGTGGGCGGCCGCAGCAGTCGGCCCACCAGCAGGTCACCGACAAGCATGCCGACCGGAAGACAGCCCATCAGCACCGCGTACCAGCCGGGCGCGAAGTGGCGTTCTCCCGAGTAGGCGACGAGGAGGCCTTGCGAGCCCGCCACGAACGCGACGGGTAGCCACTGGGCCAGCATCAGTCGTCGCACCGTGCGTCGGCGCAGCAGCAGGCCTGCACCCCGCAGGCTTGCCCGGACGGTCCCGCTGTCGCTCCCGGCGCTGCCGGGTGTGCCGCCGGACTCTCCCGGTTGCAGCCGGGGCAGCCGGGGCAGCCGGATGCGGATGGCCAACGCGCAGCCGAGGTAGAGGACGGCGCCGGCCGCGAGCGCCCGGCGGGGGCCGAGTGCCGCGACGGTCGCACCGCCCAGCGCCAGACCGAGCAACTGCGCGCCGGCACCGGCGATATTGTTCAGTGAACGGCCCAGTACATAGGCGTCACCCACCAGCGTCTCGGCGACCAGCCGACTCGACGCGCCGTGAAACACCGGTGTGGCGAGAGAGACCAGCGCCACGACACCGAGGCTTGCCGCGACCGGCATCCGCACCAGGGCGAGCAGCAGGGCGGCTGCGCACGTCAAGGCGTAGCCGCCGGCAATGAGCCCGCGGGGCGGCAGGTGGTCGGCCAGTGAACCCAGCAACAGCGAGCCGAACAGCTGCGGGATGAAGCCGATGCCGAAGGCCGCTGCGCTCAGCGGCGCGGAACCGGTGGCCGAGAAGACCAGCACCGAGAAGGTGGTGATCCGCAGGATGTCCGCCGTGATCGCGACGGCGCGTGTTGCGAAGAGCAGCCGGAATCGCGGCTCAGCCAGCACCTCACGGTAGGTGGCACGGTGATTGCCCTGTGCGGGCTCGGCGGTTGGGGTCATGACGCCCAACCTCACCGTGCTCCCGCGCCCGACACCAATGATTCGTCGCTGGACGAATCGGAACAGACATCCCTCGGTAGCATGGCGCGGTGCTCCGCTTCGAAGTCTCCGTCGAGGACCTGCTGCGCAGCCGCTTCGCGCTGTCGCCCGCGCTGGACCTCTGCCTGATGCTGCGCTCACTCGCCGGCCGGGACAGACCGCTGCCGCGAGCTTGGGCCACCCGGCTCCTCCCGTCCTTTGAACGGCTTCGCCGCGAGAGTGAACTGAACGCCGCCCTCGCGCTGCACAACCCGCGATCCGGGCCGAGCTTCGTCGCCCCGCCCCCTCGCGGCCTCAACCAGACCTGGGCGGACGACCTGGCCATGATCCGGGCCACACCGCCGGAAGCGGCCCGCCTCGAAATCGCCACCCACGCGACCGGCCCGTCCGCCGGTGATCCCCGCGTACGCGCGGTGCTGGACTCCACGGACGCCGTCTCCAGGATCGCCGAGGCGATGGACCGGGCCTGGCACGAGCTGCTCGCCGCGGACTGGCCGCAACTGCGCGCGATCTGTGAGCGCGACGTCGTGCACCGGGTGGGTACGATCGGCGAACACGGATGGGTCACGACCATCGAGAGCCTGCACCCGAGCATCACCTGGCAAGCCGGCGGTATCGAGATCGGCCACTTCTCCCGGGTCGAACCGGTCCGCCTCGCCGGCGACGGACTCCTGCTGATCCCCTCGGTCTTCGTCGCGAACATCGCCGCCCACCTGGCAGACCCCTGGCCCTGGCCCAGGACCTTGGTCTACCGTGCCCGCGGCACCGCCGCCCTGTGGGGCGAACAGGAGACCGTCCCCCGACCGGACGCGCTGACCGCTCTGGTCGGCCGGTCCCGAGCCCGGCTGCTGTTGGCGCTGGACGCCCCGGCCAGTACCAGCCACCTCGCCCGAAGCCTCGCCATGACACCCGGCGCGGTAGGAGACCACCTCGCCATCCTGCGAGGCGCGGGACTGCTCGTCCGCGCCCGGTCCGGACGGTCCGTGCTCTACCGCCGCACCCCGCTCGGCGAGGCACTCGTCGCCGGTACGGGCTGAGGGACCGACCCGGAACGCGGGCAGGCCACCGCGCGGGGTGGACGGGTCGAGCGGGAAGTCGGGGTACAGGGGCGCCTTCCAAAGGCTCGGTGCGGTTCTACTTGCCGCCGGCAGTTCGGCGGGGGCGGCGCGGTGGTGCCTGGACGGGGCCCTGCCGGGAAAGGGCGACGGCGGCCTCGGGCGGCAGATGGCCGAGCTGTGTGTCCTCGTCACGCCCCTCTGCGAGGTGGACAACGGTCCGGCCGGTTTCGTCCACGGGCTGCACGACCTGCGCAAGGCGATGAGCCATGGGGAGGAACGGGTTCATGGCCTGGCGGACCGGAGCACTCCGGTCACAGGCGGACAGCAGGTCGATGAGCTCGTCAACGGTCATCTCGGGATGCGTCACGAACAGCCTCCTGGCATGGGGAAAACGGTGAGCGGTGGCACGGGCCTGCCACTGGGAGGCGAGGAGCCGCCCTCGGATGAGGTCTTCGGCCGGCCCCGGCGGTGTCACACCCGGCGTGAGGTCTCCAGCACGCGTGCCACTGCAGCGGTGACGATGTCGGCCGGCGTCTCGGTGTCGAAGGACAGGTGGCAGCCGGGCACCGTGGCTGTGCCGGTGACGGCGATCTTCCATCCTTCACCGTCGGTGCCGGGGCGACCGAGCGGGAACCAGCCGAGGTGGAAGTGGCCGTCCTTACTGCTGACATGCACGTCCGCTCGGTCGTCCACGATGAGGTTGAAGTCTTCCGCGGAGAACTGGTCCAAGACGGGCGTGGACCGTCCAGGACCGAGCTGCCACTCGCGTAGCCGCAGGGCATCGATGGTGGTCGAGAAACCGGGTCCAACGGGAGCCATCGTCACGGGCAATCACCTCTTTGACCCGGGGTTTCTTGCAAGGTCGTATGCGTTGACATGGTCTCGCACGCGTTGGCCGGTCTTTCCGCGCTCTTTCCCGTCCACCCCCCGGCGAACTGTTACCTTCCGCTCCCTCTCCGCGTCGATCTCACGAAGTCACCTGAAGGAAAGGGGTGGCCAACCCGGGGCCCGGAGGTGCATGCTGGCCCGTTTCCCATCATGAGGAGGAGTACATGGAGATCCGGCCGCTTGAGGAGTTGCGTGCCGCGGACGATCTGTCGCTGGCGTTCACCCCCCGGGGACTCGGCGGCCGTATGAGGCCCGAAAGCGCTGCGGAGTTCCAGCAGCGCCAGATCGCCGACTGCGACCTGGCGGCGGGTGTCGCGGCAGGAACACGCGATTCCTTCGAGCGGCTGCGCACCGTCTTCGCCTACGGGGTGCTGTGCTACGACGTGTACACCATGGTCGCCGACCAGGCGCTACTCATCTATGAACAGGCGTTGCGCGACCGCTTCATGGAGTGGTGCGCCGGCACCATCACCTTCCGTCTCCCCACATCCCCGGACGTCTCCTACACCGTCACGTCGTACGACGACGTCAAGAAGCGCGCGGACAGGATGAGGCAGCAACGCCCGAAGCTCGTCGTCGCCACCCACGCCATCGAGTTCAACGGGATGTTGCACGGGCTCCGCCTGTGGGCGCGCACGGCGGGTCTGCTCCGCGGGCGGCGTAGCCGCGCGGTCGAAGAGGCGCTGGCCAAGCTGCGTAACTACGTTGCCCATCCCTCCGGCCACCATGTCGATACCCCCGTCGATGCGGCCCGGACGGTCCGGGATCTGGCGGAGGTGATCAACCAGTTGTGGGGGCAGGCCACTCCCGACGGGCGCCTGTACCCGGCACCTCTGCACCGGGAGATCGCCGTACTGAGCTGGAACGGTTCCGGTCGGGCGCGGATGGAGCCCGCCGACGCGCTCACCGCCCCCGGCCCCACGGAAGATCAGGAGAGCCACGGGTACCAACACGTCGTGGTACGGGCCATCCCCTTCATCCCGGGCAGTCGCTGGAATGACGCTCACTGGGCGGAGTTCGACACCCGCTACGAGACCACACGGTTCCCCACGGAATACCTGTGGGGGCCGGGTATCCGAGAGGAGGCCCGTGCGTGGCTGGAGCAGGAGCGCCCCGAGGGAGACAGCGTCGACTTCACTGACCGAGTGTTCCTGGTTCAGGACCACGAACGCCTGCTGCCGCCGATGCGGCCGGCGGTAGCGGCCGGGCTGCCCGACGACGAACGCGTCGGGATCTGGCATGCCGTGCGGGCCGACTTCCCCGAGGACGCCTTCGCGCACGTCCGAGGCTCCAGGGATAGCGGTGCTGGTCACGCCCGACGCCCCGGAGACTGTCATGCTTGTTCCGCCGAAATCCTTGGCTCCGGCTCCTACAACGAAGCCCTTCGCGCCGCGGCAGCCGTTCTCGGACCGATCGAGGCGGTACAGCTGCCCTCCATCCGACTCCCCTTGTCGATCTTCTGGCCCGACCGGCCGTGAGCGCCACAACACCAGGAGACGAGTGGCAGGCCAACAACATCAGCCACCCTCGGACATGGCCGCGACTGCGCCATCACGCCAGGAGCCATGCAGATCCGCAGCCCGCCGCCCGGCCCCCTGGAGGGCCCGGGCCCGTGCCAGGGTAATCCCCATGAAACCCATGATCCCCGCAACCATCCCCGACGAGCCACCGCTCACCTACGCCGACAGCTTCGACATACCGGTCCTCTTCCGTAACGGACCCGCGGACAAGCCCAAGAGGCAGTGGCGAACCAACAAGCACAAGCCGTGGACCGGGTCGGACGGGTTCCCAGCAGCGGACGGCTGGTACGCCCCGACCACCACGTGGCGCGAGATCATCAAGGCCGCCACCGAGGTCGGCCGCGACATCACCCCGCATCTGCAGAACCAGCCGCAGTACGCGCACGGGGAACTCGTCGCCCGGGTTTCCCCGCTGTACGCCTACCTCGGCGCTCACCCCGTTAAGCCGCGGTACCCCATACCGGGCGCCAAGGGCCGGCGCCTGACCCTGAACCCGGTCTACGCACACGGGACAGAGCGCACGGCAAAAAACGCCGCCGCCTACCGGCTGGGCATGACGATGACCGAGTGGGCCTGCCGTTCGCTGCTGGGCCTCGGGCAGACCGAACATCTCGAACTCGGCGGCCCCATCCCCGCCCTGAGCAAAACCTTCAAGGACCCGAAGAAGAAGCTGCCCGACCTATGGGGACGGCACGAGGCGGAGAAGATGTACTGGCTGATCGAGGCCAAGGGCGGCAACGTCGGCGTCGGCACGCTCCGCAAGGGATGGGCACAACTGGAGGCCGGCAGCAAGATACTCGGCTCGTACGCGCACCGCACCGTCCTGGTCGGAGCGTCCGTGCGGCCCGGAGACGACCTCTTCCTCACCATCGACCACGACCTGCACCCCGGCCGGCCGCCGCTCCACCCGGACGGATCCGGCACCGAAGACGAGGCAGCGGCGAGCCCGGGCAGTCTCGAAGACCACGTCGGCGACAGCGACGACGCCCTCATCGGCGCGGCCCGAGCCCAAATGCTCGCCTACCTGGCGCTGCGCTCGGCTCCCGCCTCTCATCTGCGCACGGTGCCGGTGCCGGCCGACCGCGCTTCCCGTCACCGGCGCTCCGGGCTGACCACCCCCCTGGAGGACGATGGCCATACCCGCGCCTTGCGGGCCGACGCCCGCGGAGCAGCGCCCCACATCGAGCAGCACACCCTGCGCGTCGGCATCCGCACCATGGGGCTCGACGACTTCCTCACCTGTCGAATCCCCGGAACCGAGGTCCACCTCGGCATGTCCCGGAAGCTGTTCGCCGCCTGCGAGCGCCTCCACGAGGAAGATCTCGCCATCGCCCGGCGCACCCCGGGGCTGCGCGCCGAGGACCTGCTGGCCGTTGACCAGGGGCTCAGCGAGGATACCCAGGAAGAACAGCGACTCACCCAGCGGCGGATCTTCCGCGAGCAGCAGGAGGAAGCCCGTCCCCGGTTGCGCCCCCTTCTCCGTGACGCCTACGAGCGGGGTGCGACGAGCGACTGGAGCGACCTGCTGCGCCGTTCTCAGGAGCCGGAGCTCGACCTGGAGGGCGACGAGAGTCTTCTCGAAGCGGCTACCCCGGAGACGTACCTGGCCGTCAGCCGCTACGGCCTGCCCCCGATCCACGCCTAGGGCCACCGCGACTTCACCCCGGTCGGTGGGGAGGCCTGGAAGGTTGCCCAGGCTCCCCCGGTGGCGACCGTCGATGTGCCGGAAGTTCCGGATCGCTCCCATCCTCTTGTCCGTGCGACGGGCAGGGCTTCTGTTCATGCGGCGGCCGTGAGCGGGGCTTCCAACCGTTCCCAGGCTCCGAGGACGGCCTTGTGCGCGTCCGGCTGGAGGTGGGCGTAGCGCTGGGTGGTCTGGAAGTTCTCGTGGCCGAGGAGGTGTTGGACCTCGTAGAGCGAGACACCTTTCTGCACGAGCCACGAGGCGCAGGTGTGGCGCATGGAGTGCGGCGGGTAGCGCGGGACGAGTCGCTGCTCGCCGTCATCGTCGAAGTAGTAGGAGTTCTCCACGGCCGGCCACCAGGTCTGGTGTCGCCAGTTTCCGTCGTTGAGCAGGCGGCCGGCCCGGCCCTTGGTGATGGTGGTGAACACCACGGCGTCCCGGTCGAGCCGGTGGATGTGGCGTTCCAGCGCCTCCAGGACGTGGGGCGGGAGGGGTACCTCGCGCCGACTCCTGGAGCTTTTGGGGTACTCCTTGATGCCGCTCCTGGTGTTGACCTCGACGACGAACAGGCGGGAGCGGCGCTGGTCAATGCGGTGACGGTGCAGACCGGAGAGCTCGCCCCAGCGCAGCCCGGTGTAGAAGCCGAGCAGGCACATCGTCCGCCATACGGTAGGGAGTTCGTCCAGGATGCTCTGCGCCTGGTCGAGCGTGAACCACTGGGGCGGTTTGACGGCGATCTGGGGCAGGTCGATGCTGCGGCAGGGACTGACCGCGATCACGTCGTCGTCGACGGCCGCGCGCATGATGGAGGACATCAGGTTGTAGGCCCGCTTGATGGCCGAGGCGCCGGTGCCCTTCTCGATCAGAGAGCGGATCCAGCTCTGCACGCTCATGCGGGTGATGGATCGCATCTCCCAGTCGGCCCAGTGGGGCATCACGTGGTTCTTGATGCTCGATGCGTCTCCCCGCAAGGTGTGGGGCTCAACGACGCGGGCGTTCCACCACTGGTCATGCCACTCGCGGAACAGGGTTTCACCTGCCCGCGGGTCGCGCATGCCTCCTTGGGCGAACTGGGTCTCCATCTCCAGACCCCAGGCGCGTGCCTGCGCTTTGAGGGGAAAGGATTCGCTGAATCGGTCGCCGAGTCGGTTGCGTACCGTCGCCTGCCACTTGCCGGTCTTCAACTTGCGGAGGTACAGCCCAACTCCTCATGTCTGCACGGGAAGTAAGTGGTGGATCGGGGTCAGCCGCGCGGTCGTGGTGCAACGACAGCGCGACGGGAGATGAACTCGTCGAGACCGGCCGCGGGGACGCGGATGCGCGACCGCCCCGTACCGGTGCGTAGGTCGACGACGGGGAGGTCGCCCGCGGCGATGAAGCGGTAGACGGTGCGGCGGTCGACATCCAGGGCAGCTGCGACAGCGGGAATGGACATCAGGCGTGCAGGCATGGGGAAACCTCTGTGATGCTGAAAGTGAGGCGCGGAGCACCCGGTCATCGGACTACGGCATGCCGCCGGACCAGCCTTTCCGGGCAGCGGAAATCGCTTCACGAAAGGCAGTACAGCGAAGCCTCTACCGAATGGGAATGACCGCGCGAAAGACGTGTGATACCGGGATATCGCGGTCTGGGGATCAGGTGGTTCGCGGAACCGGCTTCATCTTTTGACCGACCCCGGCAGGGCCGCATCTTCGTTGAGGAGGTCACAGTCGGTCTTGATGTTCTCCGTGTGCGAGCAGCACGAGTCGAGCCTTGCTCGACCGGAGTGTGGAATCCGCCACCGTCCGCATGAACGGGTGAACCGCAGGCGCGCCACCCACCTTTCCCCACATCCACCCAAGCAGCACCCCGCCCTCTTTCTCGGGGTACGGCCGCTCCTCTTCCATTCCCTCAACCGACATACCTCTGGGGCTCCTCACAGGGAACGACGGAACATGCCACGCGGTGAATGCGCGGCAGATTCAATGGTCTGCAGAATCGCCGGTTTGGCCAACCGGCGATCGTCGGCTATGTTGCGCCTGCCCCACCACGCCTGGTGTTTCGACACGGACAGGGAAAACGCGGCGTAGTAGCTCTACTGCGGACTGTTCCAGGTTTGCTTGCTTTTCCGTGTCATTCCAGTCCGAGGAACCCTCAACGTGTCCGCCGTGAGCGAATCATCACGCTCCGGATTTACCACGGAACGCTGCAACAACAGGCCTCTCGGTGCGCCGCGACGAACAGAGCGGGTATCTTCCAGCACTTGGTCCCGGGTTCGAGCCCCACCGAGGATCATCGGCCCCTACCGGCCGATCCCGTTTTCGCACACAGAGCGGCCCTTCACACCTCTCCGGGACTGCCGGAATTCGCCACTCCACCGGAGTCAAGCCCGGCTGGCACCGACCGAAACGAGGACTCGGCACCGTCCGCCCTCCGGCACCCCGTTCCCCGTGCACGAGGAAACGGCTCCCCCGGGCCACTCACCCTGGCCCCGAACGAGGTCCCCTCCACTCACACGGAAAGCAAATCGTCTCCGCAGTGGTCACCGTCGTCGCTGTCGGGTCACCTCCGCTCGCGCGGAGAGCAGGGCACCGGCTCCTCCCGGACCTACCGTCCCCACGGGTCACCTCCGCTCGCGCGGAGAGCAGGCTTCCTGACCTGCAACGTCATGGAGGGTTTGCAATGTCTTTACCCACCACGGCACCACCCAAGGTGTCGATGAAGTAACAGAAAGTTCCCTCACTTGCGAAGGTAGCTTATCCTTCGGCCGCACGTTCGAGCGCGACTGACAGGCCCTCAGCTCAGTAGCCGGATGAGCTTCGTCGACGCCGCTTTATGGTGGACATCGAATCACCGAGCGCAGAAGCCTGAGGTGCGCGGAGCTGGATCCAAAAAAGAACCGGAGCCCCCAGCCGGCCCTGGGGGTTGCCGTCTCCAGCTCTGCCCAGTGTGTCCGAACCGCGAACCCTGTAGGCATTTACCGGATCGATTTCATAGAGCCCGAAGAGAGCCTGTCGTGCTGAGTTGTTCGTGGGAGACGGGGACCTGGCGGGCACCACCAGCTGAAGCTGTGCCCGGTGGTGCCGCTGTACCGGACCTCGATCCCAAGCCGAGCACGCCAGTGCATACCCGGCCACCCGCGTGCGGTGGCCCGGAGCCAAGGGTGAGCGATCCGGGAGCCGCTTACCGTTCCTCCGCCGCGCGCCAGTATTCGGTGAGCATCTCGCCGGGCCAGGCCGGTTGGCGCAGTTCGCCGCGTGGGCCCATCTCGGCGAAGTAGGGGGCCAGGTCCAGGATCGGGGTGCCGGCGACCGCGTCGAGATCGGTCACGTGAAGATCCAGCCCACTGACCCGCAACAGACGGGGGAAGCTGACCGCCAGCTGGTTGGGGCGTCGGTGGTTGCGGTGCACGAAGGTACCCGTCGCCGGCCACCGCGGGTCGTTTCGCGGGCTGCGGGCGTGCAGGGCCACGTCGGAGGGCGTGGCCCGGTGAAAGTGCCAGACGACCACCAGGTGACCGAACTCCTCGATGCCCCGCAGCGTCTCCGGGGGGTAGGTGTCGTTCAACCGGATGATCGATTCGACCCCGCCCTGGTAGTCGTCGGCCGGCTCGAGGTGTCCGCCGATCACGGTGGCGATGGGCTGGAGCCGGATCGGGTCGGGCACGGTCATCTCCTCGGGACGCAGGGGCCGATCGGCTCACCCTATGCGCGCGAGAACGGTCCGCGCGCGGTCCTCGATGTCCGCCACGCACGCCGGGCCGCGGTCACGGAAGGGGGAGAGTGTGCGTCGCATGTCGATGACGGTGTCCCGGGCCCGGCCGGAGCGCACGCCCTCCATCGTCTCCAGGGCCCTTCCCCAGGTGTCGCAGGCTGCCTCCACCGCTCCCTGGCGGGCTTGTACCGCGCCGAGGTACCCGAGGGTCACCGAGTGGGTCCGGGTGAAGGTCTGCTTGGCGCGGGTGCGCACGCTGCGCCGGAACTCCTTCTCGGCGCCTTTCAGATCCCCCAGGTCCCGCAGGGCACAGGCGGTCTCGTGGGCGAGGCTGGCCTCCCCGAAGAAAAACATTCTCGCCGGTTCGTGGCCATCGTCCCTGGCGGCGGCCAGGTCGTCCTCGGCTCGTCGAAGGGCCGCCATCGTCTCGGCCCGGTGGCCCGCCACGGCGAGGGCACGGGCGTGCACCACACCGAGCAATGCCTTCTCTCGGGGCGCCGCCTCGGCGTAGCGCTTGCGCTCCAGTGACGCCGTGGCCAGGTCCAGTGCCTGTCGGGGGTGCCCCAGGTCCACCGCCTGGTGGGCCATCGCCCGCAGCACATGGCCCGCCAAGGGCGCGTCCTCGGCCTCGGCCGCCAACCGGGTGGCGAGGACGAAGTACCGCTGCGCGAGACCGTGCTCGGAGGCGTCGAAGGCCATCCATCCGCACAGGTAGGTCAACTCCCCGGCGGTGGAGAACAGCTCACGCCGTACCTCTTCGTCACCGGCTCGGCGATCCAGGAGCGCGGCGACATCGGTGTGCAGGTACGCGGCCAGGGCCGCGCGACCCTCCCCACCACCGCGCCGCTGATCTCGACGCGAGAAGAAATCGATCATCTCGCGGACGCCGGCCACGTCCCGGGCGTCGACCGACCCGGCTGCCGGGGGCCGGCGGGTGCGCGCTCGTTCGGCCGCGGTCTCCCACCACGAGGCGCCGGGCAGCACGATGCCGGCCGCCGAATACCCCAGTGTGGCCAAGACCCCGCGCCGCCGCCTGTCCAACTCCACGCTCCCCAGCTCTCGCAGTGCCGTGGCGGAGTCCTCGCTCCACTCCGGTGCCGGAGGAGACGCATCCGACAGGCCGATGTCGGCCGGTGTCAGGGTACGTCCCAGCCCTCGCGACAGTGTCTCGCAGAGGATGAGCACGGACCGCTCGCCGGGTCGGACACCGCGCACCCACTGGTTGACGTGGGACCGGGTGACGCCCGAGATCTCCCCGTTCCGCTGTTCGGCGGCGACCTGTCGCATGCGCCGTGCGAGTTGCTCCTGTGTCCACCCGGCCTCGGCGATGACCTCCGCCAGCTGGACATTGCGTGTGCGCGCCATGTCCGCCCCACCTTCCCGGCTTCCCGCGTTACCCGCGTTACCCGACCTTCCCCACCGCCAGCCCTCCCGACGCGGCGTGAAGGGCGGTTCGCTGAACGTACCCGAAATCGGTGGCGCACCGTGCCCCGATCGCTACTCGATCAATTCCGTGAACAGGACCTCCTCATGCCCAACCGTCCCGCCCCGCTCGGCCGAAGCCTTCCCGGAGGAGACCGGTGAGTCCAGCGTTCGAAGCACTCCTGGCCGGTGGCCTGGTGGTGAGCACCGGGGCCGCCGGCGCCCTGGGGCTCGTGCTCCGCGGCACCCGACGGCGAGCCGAGGCGGAGCAGCGCAGGGTCCGGTTGCGGGCCGAGGCGACGGTGCTGGAGACCCGGCGGCTGGCCGCCGCGGACACCGACGAGCTGCGTCGCCGGTTGGAGGGGCACCGCCTGCTGTTGGAGGCGGTGTTTGAGGAGACGCGGGAGTTGGTGGAACGCAGGCTGCCCGCGGTGATCGACACCCGGGCCCGGCGTTACCCGGGAGTGGTGGTGCCCGGGGTGGCCACGGAGTTGGTTCGGGGCAACGAGCTGGAGGAGTTGCACTCCCGTGTCCTGGCCCTGGTCGGCGAGGCGGTGGAGGTCACCGAGGAGCGGATCGGTCGGGCGGCGCGGGCCGGTGTGCGGGGTACGGCGGATGAGACCCAGGCGCTGCTGGTGCGGTTGCAGGACCGGATCGACCGGGAGCTGGAGAAGGACACCGGGGGCGGCCCTCACGCCCAAGGGCTGAGCGATATCGACCATCTGACCACCATGGCCCTGCATATGGTGCAGCGGCTGCGGATCCTGGCCGGTTCGTGGCCGGGGTTGCAACGGGCGGACTGCACCGTGCGCGAGATCGTCGAGAGCGCGCGGGGCCGCATCGGCGATTACCGGCGGGTGGACTACACCTACCAACCCGACATCGGGGAGCAGCTGGTCGAGGGCCGGGTGGTGGAGCCGATCACGGTGGCGCTCGCCGAGCTGCTGGGGAACGCGACCTCCTACTCCGGTGACCGGGTGCCGGTGCACGCCCGGTGGGTGCCCAAGGGCTTTCGCATCGTGGTCGAGGACAGCGGTGCGGGCATGAACGCCTTTCAGCTCGATTACGCCGAGCGGTGGCTCGCGGCGCCGGATACGACGCTGGATGTCACCGCGCTGGAGGACGAACGCCGGTTGGGCTTCGCGGTGATCGGGCGCCTGGCACGGGACTACGGTTTCCGCGTCGATGTCTCGGCGCCCTCCTCGTCGGGGGGCGTGAAAGCGGTGGTGTTCGTGCCCCACCACCTGCTGGCCGAACCCGCCCGGTCGGCCCCCGCCTCTCCCCCGTTCTCCTCGCTCCCCCCGACGGCCCCCGTTGCCGTGGAGCTGCCGCCCTCCGACCCGCCCCCGCCCCGGGGGGAGCGGGAGACGGCGGGACCCGGCACGCCGGCCGGGTTGCCCAAACGGGTGCCGCGCCGGGTGGAGCTCACCGCGCGGCCCACCCGCGAGGCGGTGACCGAGACCACCGATCCGGACGCCTTCTCCGCCGGTTTCCGGAACCTGGGCCGGGCCCTGAGCGCCGGCTACGACCACTCCACCGACACCGAGAACGACACCGAAGAGGATCGCCATGGCCGATGAGCAGCCCTCCCCCACCGCCGACACCACCGACCTGGGCTGGGCCCTGGACCAGCTGGCCGCCAAGCCCGGCGTCGAGCACGCCCTGCTGTTCACCAGTGACGGCCTGGAGATGGCCCGCTCCCGCCGCCTGGGTAAGGACGAGGCCGACCGCGCCGCCGCCCTCTACTCGGGGCTGATGTCCTTGCAGGCCTCCCTCCAGGGGTTCGAGTCCTTCGGCGGGCAGGAGTTGAGGCTGCGCCACGTCACCATCGATCTGAAGGCCTTCACGGTGCTGCTGTTCACCGCGGGGGAACGCACCAGTCTGGCGGTGGTGGTGCGCGGGGACTCCACCACCAAGGAGATTCCCGGCGCGGTCACCGATGTCCTGAAGATGATCACCGGCATGAAGCCGGTGCTCGCCGCCCGCGACCGGGCCCGCGGATGAGTCCGCCCTCCGCCCACCGCCGCCGGGGCATGGTGCGGCCCTACGCCGCCGCCGGGGGAAACCTCACCCCCACCCGCTCCACCCTGGACCCCGCCACGCTGCTGATCGCCGACCCCAAGGTGCCCCTGACCGGTCTGGGCGCCTACCCCCACCGGCTGATGGCCCTGTGCCTGCCCGGCGTGCTCTCCGTCGCCGAGGCCGCCGTGCGCCTGGAACTGCCGGTGGCCGTCACCATGCCGATCGCCTCCCGCCTGGTGGACAGCGGCCACCTGGTCGCCCGCGCTCCCTTCGTCCCGGCCGCCGACCGCCACGACCGCGTCTTCCTGGAAAGGATCCTCGATGGACTGCGCAAGCTCTGAGCACCCGCCACCAGCCGGTGGTTACGTGCCCGCCGGGGCGGAGGCGGTCAAGATCGTGGTGGTGGGTCCCTTCGCCGTGGGCAAGACCACCCTGGTCGGCGCCGTCTCCGACATCGCCCCCCTGCGCACCGAGGAACGCATGACCAGCGCCGGCGCCATGGTGGACGTGCTGGAACGCCTCGGCGAGAAGGACACCACCACCGTCGCCATGGACTTCGGCCGCACCGCCCTGGCCGAGGACATCGTGCTGTACATCTTCGGTGCCCCCGGTCAGCCCCGCTTCGCCCACATGGTGCGCACCCTGCTGGAGGGCGCGCTGGGTGGCATCGTGATGCTCGACGAACGACGTGTCCACGAGAGCTTCGACGCCATCGACCTGATGGAAACCGCGGGTCTGCCCTACACCGTCGCCGTCAACCACTTCCCCGACGCCCCCGCCCACCGGGAGGCGGAACTGCGCGAGGCGCTGAGCCTGACATCCACCACTCCCCTGGTGCGCGTGGACGCCCGGGAGCGGACCTCCGCCACCCGGGCCCTCATCGCGCTGGTCACCCACCTGCTCTCCCGCACCCCGGAGCCAACCCCATGACCGCCGACCTTCACACCGTGTATGCCTCCCCCGGATTCGACCCGGCGGTTCTCCGCCGAACCGTCGGAAACTTCTTCTTCCGCACTCCGGAGCCGACCCCATGACCCCGCACGCCTCCTTGCCTCGCCTGTTCGGCGACGCCTTCGCCACCGACCCGGAACCCGCCTACCGGGCGCTGCGCACCGCCGGCCCGGTGGCCTGGGCCGAGATCGCCCCCGGCGTGTACGCCCTGGTCGTCACCGACCACCGGGCCGCGGTGGACCTGCTGACCGACCCCGACACCTACAGCAAGGACTCCCGCAGATGGGCGGCCCTGACCGCCGGGCAGGTGCCGCCCGACAGTCCGGTGCTCGCGCTGATGGCCCACCGCCCGAACCTGCTGTACGCCGACGGCCCGGAACACCGGCGGCTGCGCGGTGCGTTGGAGGACTGCCTGGCCCGTATCGACACCCACCGGTTGCGGGAGATCACCCGTGTCCACGCCGGCAACCTGATCGAGCACCTCGCCCCGGCCGGGCACGCCGAACTGATGGCCCAGTTCGCCGATGTGCTGCCCCTGCTGGTCTTCGCGGACCTCCTGGGCTGTCCCCCGAGTCTGGCGGCCCGCATGGTCGATGCCTGCCACGGCATCATCAACGCCGACCTCGGCGCCCAGCGGGCAGCCGCCGACTTCGCCGCGTGTCTGGGCGAACTGGTCCATCTGAAGAAGACCTCACCCGGCCCGGATTTGTCCTCGTGGCTCCTGGACCACCCGCACGGGCTGAACGACACGGAGGTGGTGGACCAGCTGTTCTGCACGGTGGGCGCCGGCACCATCCCCACCGCCGCCTGGATCGCCTCCGGCCTGGAGCTGCTGCTGCACGACCACACCTACGCCGGCAACCTGACCGCGGGATCGGTGACCGTGCGCCGAGCCCTGGAACAGGTGCTGTGGACCCGCTCACCGATGGCGAACTTCTCCGTCCACTTCGCCCGCCACGACACCCACCTGCACCGGGTCCCCGTTCCGGCCGGCGTGCCGGTGCTCATCAGCCACGCCGCCACCGGCACCGACCCCGCCCTGCCCACCGGGCTCGGCCACGACAACCGCTCCCACCTCGCGTGGTCGGCCGGCCCCCACCGCTGCCCGGCCACCAGCCAGGCCGGCGCCATCGCCCAGGCCGCGCTGGAGACCCTCCTGGACCGGCTGTGGGATCTGCGCCCCACCGGGGCGCCCGCGCCCAACCGTCCCGGTCCCTTCCACCAGTGCCCGGCCGCCCTGCACGTCGCCTTCCGCCCCCGGCAGGCCGACAACGCCGCCCCTGCCCACTCCGCCACCCGCATCGGAGGTACCGCATGAGCACCGCGCGCACCGCACCCGTCCTCCTGGACACCACCGGCCGGCGCCTACCGGCGCAGATCACGGAACTGCGCGAGGCCGGCCCCGCCGCCCGGGTGGAGCTGCCCGACGGCCTGACCGCGTGGGCCATCACCCGCGGTGAGGTCGCCAAACGCCTGCTGACCCACCCGGGCATCTCCAAGGACGCCCGCAAGAGCTGGCCCGGCTACCGGCCCGGCCGATATCCCTGGCTGACCGCGTGGGTGGACGTGGTCTCCATGTTCACCAGCGACGGGGAGGACCACACCCGGCTGAGGAAACTCGTCGGACGGGCCTTCACCCCCCAGCGCATACGGGACATGCGACCGGCCATCGAGAGCATCGTCATTGACCTCCTCGACGACCTCGAAGACCGGGCCCCCGACCAGGCCGTCGACCTGCGCGCCGCCTTCTCCCACCCCGTGCCCACGCGGGTGATCTGCGACCTCTTCGGCGTCCCCGACGCCCAGCGCCCGCGAATGCTGCGCGTTATCGACTCGGTGCTGGACACCACCGCCGACACCGAGCGCGCCGCCCGCATACGCGATGAGCTGTACACGGCCATGACCACCCTGATCGAAACCAAGCGCACCACCCCGGGCCCGGATCTGACCAGCACCCTCCTCACCGCCCGCGATGACGGGGACCGGCTCGATGAGACGGAACTCCTCTCCACGCTCATCCTCATGATCGGCGCCGGAAGCGAGACCGCCGTCGCCCTGATCAACCACCTCACCCACACCCTGCTCACCCACCCCGAGCACCTCACCACCCTGCGAGCCCACCCCGAACGCTGGCCCGACGCCATCGAGGAGACCCTGCGCCTGCACCCACCCATCCACTACCTGCCGATGCGCTACGCCACCCGCGACATCGACCTCGGCCAGGGCGTGACCATCATCCGCGGCGACCTTGTCCTGATCGGCTTCGGCGCCCACGGCCTGGATCCGCAAACCAACCCCGATCCCCACCGCTTCGACATCGACCGCGGCGACCGCCAACACCTGGCCTTCGGCCACGGCATCCACTACTGCCTCGGCGCGCCCCTCGCCCGACTCGAAGCCCATATCGCCGTTCCCGCGCTCCTCGCCCGCTTCCCCCACCTCCGACTCCACAACCCCCGGGAGATACGCCGCCAGCCCTCCTTCATCGGCAACGACCTCCAGACCCTCCCCGTCCTGCTGCGCTGATCCCGCCCCCTTCGTCCCCTCTGCGAGTGCTCCATGTCCAGCCACCTCCGGCCACGGTCCGGCCCCCTTTCCCTCCCCCGACGGGCCGTGCCCCGGCCGGTACCGGTCTCGATCACCGTCCGCCTACCCCCCGACTGGGACGCGGTGGTCATGCCGGCCACCCTCGGTATCCGCGCGCTGGGCTACTTCGAGGAGCGCCCCCGCGTTCGGCTGGGGTGGATCGCCGCGGTGGGAGAGGTGTGGATCTGGCCGGTGCCCCCGGGCTCCGGCGAGCCGGGGTGGCCGGCGGGAAGCTACCTGCCGGCCTGCACTCCCCTCACCCTCCGGCCGCCCGGGGACAGCCGTCCGGAACACCCCCCGCGCTGGATCCGGCGCCACGACGGGGAGGCCCACACCCACCCGGTCGTGCTGCGCGCCCTGTTGACGCACCTCACCACCCCGGTGCGCCACCCCTGATACCCCGTCCCCAGCCGGATCGATTCGCTCTGCGGCCGGGGACGGGCACCACTTTTCATCAGCCATCAGGCCCCGGGCCAGCCGAGCGATGGTTGTCGCCAAAGGTGAGGAATCACACTGTGACCAGGACTTTCGCATCGCTGGACGCGCCTCTGGGAGTCGAATTGATCCGGCGAGGGATGAGGACCAACGGGGGTGGGAGCTGCTGTCCGACACCGGTACGTGTCCGGTCGAACTCACCGAAGATCTACGCGCCGTTGATTGAGACCACACCCGTTGGCTCAAAGGTGTGGTCGAGGTCTGAGGTTGGCCCGGCATCCCTTGTCTGCAAGCAGCGCGTCCGGTGCGGTGCTCGGTCTGTCCTGGTCGAGTCGCGGGTCTCGAATGGCGTCCGGCAAGAGGGGGACGACCTGCGCATCGTGGACCCAGCCAGAGGTGACTACAACGGCCAGCAGTTGCCGTCCACGGCGTGATGAATCTTGGTCATCAAGCCGCTCCGGGATCGGTCTACTGCGTAGCCGGCCGGCTCACTCCTGGTGGCAGGCACTTTGTTCTTGCTGTGGCGGGTGGCGGCACCGGTGTCCTTCTTCGGCCGGGCGGTGTTCGTGGCGTGCTGGTGGGCCGATTGATCATCGAGTCGACCGAGATCGTCCCGGCGATCCCGTTGCCAGGTTTCGCCCGTCGGCTTCGCGTTGGGAGTGAACTCCTTCGCCGCCACCCTGCTGGGGGCAGAGGCGTCCCGGTGAACAGCGAGCGAGGCGGAGGATCATGACCGCGGCCACGGTCCTCCGCCGCCGCGAGCGATCAGTACATGCTCGCCCAGATGACCTTGCCGTCCTGGACGACGACATTGACGCGGTTGGGGTTGAGGTCGTCGTGGGCGTCGGCGCACACGCCGTCCTCGCCCAGCACGCGGATGTCATGGCCGGCCGCTGTCTCGGCGGCCCGCACGTCGCCGAGGGACTGCCCGACAAGGTCCTCACGTGACTCCATGTGGGAGGACTCTGATGGGATGCAGTCCGAGGCATCGCCCGGCGCAGTCACCGACGTAGGCGTTCCCGAGGGATCGTTTGTCGGGTCCGCCCCGCCGTCGGTACAGCTCGTGAGAAGGCTGATGCCGAGCAGCAGCGTGACGATACGCATTCGCATGTTCTTGACTCCTTTCCGGTCAGCCGACCAGCACTGATCCGCCGAGGTTCTCGGCGATGCGAGTCTGCGGTGTGTAAAGACTTCGCTGTTTGCCGCCGGTGGTGTAGACGCCGCTGTGGATGCCCTTGGCTTCGTAGTCGAAGAACCACGGGCCGCCGCTGTCCCCGCCGGTGGACACATAGTTCTCCGTGGAAGCCAGACCGCAGAACCGGAGATCGTCGGGCTGATAGCAGACACCGAGACTGCGCACGGAGGAGCAGCGCTTGCCCTTGGTGCCGAGGCCGAAGTGGCACACCGAACTGCCGACCACGGCGTTCTTCGCACGCGACACGGTCCGCTCGTCTCCATAGTCCGCCCGGAAGACCGGCCGCGTGCTGTGGCCCGACAGGGTCCTGTGCCACTGCAGATCGATGTGAGCACCGGACGAAGTCCTCTGGGCGGCGTTCATGTAGGCGATCACGCCGGTGACTCCGTTGTACCTCATGGAGTTCGGGCAGTGCATCGCGGTCGAGACCCCGACGACACCGTTGACGCGTATGGTGAACCCCGAGGTACAGGACCTGCCGCTGCCGTCAACCGGATCGAGCAGATGGCCGCCCTTGACCGTCGCTTCGGTATCAGATGTGACCGTGGGGTCCTCGCTGAAACGTACCTGCACCGGGACATTGCCGGTGGGGCTGGCCTCCGAACCGGCCGTCATCGCCGCGGACACCAGCGCTTCCTGGTCCACCCGCGAGCCCGGCGCCACGCTGTAGAAGACTGTGATCCCGTCGGTCTCCGGGTCGATCTCGGAGACGACCTCCGCCGTGCCCGGGAAGTCGGCCGTCGCCCCGAACAGGGCCTCCTGAACTTTCTCCAGATCCTCCCACTCCAGCGGCGCGCCGTACTGCACGCGTACCGTATGAGGCAACTCCCGGAGCCGGTTGAGGACCCTCTGCGGCGGCTTCTCGGTGAAGCGCATCCACACTTCGGCGCCATCGGCGGCGGGATCGCCCTCCTCGACGTATCCGGCCTGGACGTAGCCCAGGCCCTCCTCAGCCGCCAGCTCGGAGGCCAGGTGATCGAATATCTCCTGCCCCTGATGCCTGCGCTCCAGTGCCTTCAGCGACTTGCCGGTGTCCCGGGCCAGGGTCTCCAGGTCGCGCCTGGCCGCACCCTTGATCTCCGGCGTGGCTCCCGAGCCCTTGATGACGAATTTGTCCAGTGAACGGATAGAGCCCACCGTCCGGCTCTTGTCCTGCGGCTTCGGGTCGGCTTGCACGCCAGGTGCTGCCGCCAGCGTCGCTGCGAGCAGGACGCCCAGACCGACTAACGCCCGCTTGATTCTCATGGTGTTTCCCCTCCCAGGCCATGCGGCCCCCAGCCGCATGGCCTGAGAACGATCCACCAGTGCCGCAAGAGCACGGGGTTGATTCGGTGAACGACAGGAGAACGAATTGTCGCCCCGGTGCGGTGAGCTTCACGGTGGCCCACCCGGCGCTGTCCTTCGGATCACGGACGGAGTCATGGCCTGATCGCCGGCAGGAAATGGAGAGTTCACAGCGCGCCATGAAACGCTGGCGGTATGGACTGGCAGGCCGAGAACCCCGAACTCTGGGCGTTCCTGGGATCACTGGAACGCGGCGAGGTGCTCTCCGGCACTGTCGCGGCGATTGAGCGGTTCGGCGTCTTCGTGGCCCTGGACGAAGGTCCCGGGCATCCGCTCTTCCCCGGTGTCGGGTTCATTACCCTCCCCGAACTGTCCTGGCACCGCTTCGAAGCGGCTTCGGACGTCGTCCGGGTCGGACAGCGCATTTCAGCGGAGTTCCTCTGGTTCGACACCGGGAACGCAGAGGCCAGGCTGTCATTGCGGGCAACCCAGCCCGACCCCTTCCATACCTTCGTCGAAGGCACTGCCGTGGGCCGGGAACTGCACGGACGCGTCACCAAGTTGGTCCCGTTCGGTGTCTTCGTCCAAGTCGCCGACGGGATCGAAGGGCTGGTCCACCTCCGAGACCTCACCTCAACGTCCGTGGCGAGTCCGGAAGGTGTGGTCCGGGTCGGTGACCACATCACGGTCACCGTCACCCACATCGATCGAGAAAGGCGCCGCCTGACCCTCTCCCGACGGACCCCAAGTCAGCTCTAGATCCCGAGCACCTCAGCTCGAAGAAGGGCATCGCCTGCTGTGCGGGAACACTCCTGGGTTCTACCCTGCGCCCACACCGGCCTGCCCGACCTCACCGACGCCACCGTGCTCCTCGAATTGCCCCGGAACCCCGGCGGAGCCCGCTGACCGACCGGAGGCCGGAAGGGGCAGCGAGAGAGCAGGCCGCGGATGGATGCGCTGTGGGCATGGCGTGACTCGGGGACCGTGGTCGAGATGCCGGAAGTCGGGGTCAGGCAGGCAGGCCGCGTAGACGTTCACGCAGCTCGTGGACGGCCGGGAGGTCGTGGTTAGCCATGTCGGTGGCCAGGGTGCGCAGCGGTCCCTCGGCCCGGTGGGAGCTGATGTCCTCGGTGAGGTCGAGCGCTTCCATCGCGGTGGCGCAGGCGCGTTCGGGGTCGTGTTGGCGCCATTGGGCGTCGGCACGGCGGGCGAGGAAGAGCGCGTGGGTGCGGATCCGGTCGGCGGGGAACCGTCCGGCTGCCTCGATGAAGATCTCTTCGGCGCGAGCCGGCTGGTTCAGGTCCAGGTGGGTGGAAGCCCGGGCGCCGAGTAGTTCGGAGCGGTCGAACCAGTAGACCCATTCGGGGTCGTCGCCGGTGTGCTGATCGGCGCTCTCCAGCAGATCGGCGGCGCGGTCCAGGTCGGTGAAGGCGGCCGGGTCGCCGCGGTGGGCGCGGGCCCGGGCACGGCGGGAGAGGAGCATGGCCTCCACGCGTGGGGTGGTGCGTCCGCGGGCGGCGGACAGTGCGGCGCCGGCCATGGCCTCGGCGTCGGCCGCGCGGTCGGTGTTGTTCGCGGCGATGGACCAGAACGCCAGGACGTGGCTGCCCAGAACGGTGTCCCCGGATGCGTGCGCGGAGTGCAGCGCGGCCCGGAAGGCGTGGTCATCGCAGTGGTCGTGGACATCGAAGGTGGCCCAGGCATGGATGCGGGCGAGGTCGGCCGCCGCGGCGTGCAGGCGGGCTCCGTGGGCGTCGGTGTAGGAGCGGTCCTTGAGCAGTTGCACGACGAGGTCGAGAGTGGACGCGGTCTCGGTCAGCAGGTGCCCGCCGCCGTCGAGGTCATCGGCGCGACGCAGTTGGCGCATCCGGTCCTCGATGTGGCCGATGGCGTTCTCGCCCAGGCGGCGGGCGCCGGTGATCTGGCCGGCCGCTGCCGGGTCGGCGAGCAGCCATCCCCACAGTGAGGCGGTCAGGGCTGTTCCGGTCAGTTGGGTGAAGCGCCTGCGGTCCATGGTGGTCTCCCTCCCGGACACCTCGGCGAGCGCACGGATCGCGCCGGGGGCGTCCCAGGTGTGGCGGCCGGGCTGCTGGAGCGGGTCCAGCTCCAGCCAGTGGGGCCAGAGGCGCAGTTGCACCGCCTCCGGCGGAATGCCCAGCACCTCGGCGATGAGGCGTTGGGTTCGGGCGTCGGGGCGGCGGCCGGACTCCCAGCGGTACACCCCGTCCTTGCGTGTGCCCACCGGCACACCCCGTCGGGCTCCCAGCTCGCGTAAGCGGCGGGCGAATTCGGGCGGGTTCCAGCCCCGTGCCTCGCGCGCACGTCTCAACGGGTGCTCCACACCCTGCCCTCCACGAGATGGTCGATACGGGCCGAACACACCGACGGTAGCCGCCTCTTCGGGTGGCGGGGAAGGCACCGGGAGGGTGCTCCCGGGGTGCTCTCTTCCCGACGAGGACGCACCCGCTCCGCACCCGGTGTAGCGCTTCCATTGCTCCGGGTGTTCGAGGAGTCTCGTGGTCACACCCCGCCGCACCCCCGGTCGGATGCCGGGATCACTGGTGGGCGGTGACGTGGGAGGCAGTCATGGACAAGCAGTTCGAGAACGAGATCGAGGCCGTGGCCTACACCCCGGGTCTGATCAGCGAACTGGGCACCGTCACCGGCGCGACGCTGGGCTGGGCGACGGACAACAACGCCGATGACACCGAGTACTTCAACGGCACCCCGCATCAGGGATGAGCCCCGAGGGCCGTGCCGGACGTACCGACCGGCGATCGGGTGCGCACCGCACCGGTACCGGTGAGTGCCCGGCACGGCCCCACCCCCTTCCCACTCCCGACCCGATTTCGGAGGCAGCGATGGAACAACACACGGATGCGCTCGACAGCGACCCGGCCGAGCCCTACGCCCCGGCGCTGGTGACGGTGCTGGGCTCGGTTTCCGCCGTCACTCTCGGCTGGCTGAGCAAGGACAAGGCCGACGACACCGAGTACTGGTACTGAGCCGCCGCGGCGGTCGAACAACCCCGCCCCCACCTTCCCGGTGGGGGCGGTCCGCGCCCTGTGGGCGGCCGGTGCGACAGCCCGGGCCGCCCACAGGGGTGTTACGGGGTCATGGCGAGGAGGCGGAAGTGGAACGGTTCGTCGTGGGGACGGGCACCGTGGGCGCGAACGCATCGGGTGTGCGTCCGCGTTCGGCTCGGGAGGTGGTCGCCGTGCCGGGGCTGCGACTGTGGGCGGCCGGTTACGGGCGGGAGGAGACCGTGGTCTCCGGGGCGCCCGGGGTCGACGGGCAGTTGGTGACGGCCGGGAATTGTCTGGCCACCATCGCCGAGCGGCGTGACGCGCTGAGGGCGGCGGCCGAGGGCGAGGCGGAAGGGGTGAGGCGGCTGCCCGGTTCGTTCCTGGCGCTGGTGAACACCCGCTCGGGGCTGTGGGTGCTGGGAGACCGGGCGGGGGTGGTTCCGGTGTACTGGGTGCGGCACGACGAGGGCATCTGGTGGTCCACCTCCGCCGCCGTGCTGGCCGCTCTGGTGCGTACCGCTCCCGATCCGGCGGTGCTGCTCGCCGAGCTGACGGTGACCGGTGTCGATGTGCAGGGCAAGGGATCGCGCTTCGAGGGCGTGCGGCGGGTACCGCCGGGCTGCGTCCTGGTCCTGGAAGGCGACGGTTCGGGCGCGGCGGCCATCCCCGTCCGGGACGGCTCCCGATACTCGGCGGCAGAGGGGGCCCGGCGACTGCGCGAGGCGCTCACCCTGGCCGTCGAGCGTCGCGTCGAGCGAGCCGGGCCGATCTCCGCGGACCTCTCCGGCGGGGTGGACAGCGGGTCGGTGGTGGCCCTGGCCGCACGCACCGGCCCGATCCTGGCCGCCACCTACACCGACGGCCACATGGCCGAGAGCGACGACGTGCGGTACGCGCGCCGCCTGGCCGCCACCACGGACACGCTCACGCACCGGATCGTCGACGGCCGCGAGGAGAGGGCGGCACACTTCGACGGCCTGCGGGACCCGGGCGCACTGCCGATGACCGATACCCCGGCGTTGACCCTGGCCTTGCTGGCGATCAAGGACGCGCAGATGGCACCGGCCGTCGCGCACGGCTCCGGGCACCATCTGACGGGGCGGGGTGGGGACAACGTGTTGGGCGCGGCGCCCGGCCACCTGGTGGATCTCGTCCTGGCCGGGCGTCGGGGGGAGGCCGTCCGCCGGGCCGCCCGGTACGCGCGGGCCCGCAACGCCGCCGTGCTGCCGGTGTGGCGCCGGCTCCACCGAACCACCCGGACGCGGTATCCGGTGGCGCTGGAACAGCTCGCGACCGCTCTGGCCGCGCCGGTGTCCCCGGTACGGCCCGGCACGGATGCGGCGGCGAACCTGGCGTGGTGCGCCACGACGGCACCGGCCGCGTGGTTGACCGGGAACGGCCGCCGTGCGGTCGCCGAGGTGGTGGCCGCCCGTGCCGCCGTCGCCGACCCCGGAGCGGGGCCGGGCGAGGTGCAGGACCGCTTGGCGCTGGAGTTCATGGCCACCAGCCACGCCGCGTTCGATCTGGTCGGCCGGGAGCGTTGGGGCCTGGCGATTCACGCCCCTTTCCTGGACACGCCCGTGGTCGACGCCTGCATGGCCATCGCCTCCCACGACCGGGTCCACCCCGATGTCTACAAACCGCTCGCCCGCGCCGCGCTGCACGGGCTGGTCCCCGAGTGGCTGCTGCACCGCCGCACGAAGACCGACTTCTCCGCCGGCCTCCATGACGGGTTGGCCCGCAACGAACCCGTCCTGCGGCGCATCCTGGTCTCCTCACAGCTCGCCGGGGCCGGGCTGATCGACCCCCGGCCGGCCCTCGCCGCCCTGGCCGCTGCCGCCGCCGGTGCCCCCGCGTCGCTGGGTGCCCTGCACGCCCTGATCGTCACCGAGGTGTGGTTGACCCAACTCGCCACCCGGAACCGCGCCACGTGGTGGGAGAACGCCCCGCGAAGGAGCCCGGCATGAGCCCGCCCCGCCACCGCCCCCGCATTCACACAGCGTCCCTCCCGGCCGGCGCCGCGGCGGTGATGGATACCCGCACCGGGCGCGGCACATGGCACCACCTCAACCCCACTGCCGGAAGGCTGTGGCACCGTCTCGCCTCCGGGGTCCCCGTGGAGAGGGCCGTGGAGGAACTCGTGGAGAGCTTCACCGCAGCCGGTGCGGACCGCCAGGTGGTGGACACCGACCTGCGGGCCCTGGTCGCGCGACTGCGGAGCCTGGGGCTGTTGTCCGCTCCCGCCGCCCCCGCACCACCGGCACCACTCGATGCCCCGGTGGTGTATCTGCCGGAGGGGAACACGGTGCGGCCGTCGATCACCGACCGGGCGGCGGGCATCGTCGCGCTGCCACTCGCGCTGGTCCTGCTGCGTCTGACCCCCATACGGGTCCCGCTGGCCGTCGTGCGGGTCGCGGCCCGCATTCCCCGGCCCCGGGCCACGGCCACCCGCGCCGCCGCGCTCCACCTCTCGGTCCGCCGCGCCGGCCGCTGGTGGCCGGGACGGGCGGCCTGCTTGGAGGAATCCCTGGCGTGCACGCTCGCGGCACTGCTACGGGGACGCCACGTCACCTGGGTCATCGGGGCACGCACCGCACCGGCTGCCGCGCACGCCTGGATCGAGACCGAGGACCGGATCATCGGGCAGGACGCGGAGGACCGGGTGTGGCCCTACGCTCCCGCGGTGCGCCTGTGACCTTCGTTCCGACCCCCACCACGGATGGGAACACCCGTTCACAATCGCTCGCGTTATCCACAGTTACGCCCCAAAGAGTGAGTCGTTGGCGCAGGTATGACGACCGCGCCAACCCCCGCCACGACCCGCCGGCGCCGCAAGCCCGCGCCGACCATCCCCCGCTACAGCGTCGGCTCGGAACGCCACGACACCGCGCTGGAAACCTCCTGGTGGACCATCGCCCGCCGCCTGCCCGGCCTGTCCGTCACCGTCATCGGCCTGGCCCGACGCGCCGACCCCCGTGCCTTCGCCCTGACCTGCCTGCTGCAACTGGCCTCCGGCATCGTCACCGCCCTGGGCCTGTACGCCACCACCACCGCCCTCGCCCCGCTGTTCGCCACCGGACCCACCGGTGAACGCCTGCTCCAGGCGCTGCCCTCCCTGATCGTCGTCGGCGCCGCCGCCGCGGCCCGCTCGGTCATCGCCGCACTCACCATCGCGACCACCGCCCGCATCGGCCCCAAGGTCGACGGCCTGGCCGAACACCGGTACCTGGAGACAGCGACCCGCGCACCCCTGGCGGCCTACGACGACCCCGCGTGGTGCGACCGCAGCGAAGCCGCCAACCGCGCGTCCAAGGACGCCCACCTCATGGTCGAGGCCCTCACCGACGTCACCGGCGCGCTCCTGGGGCTGATCGCCGCCGCCGGTATCCTCGCCCACCTCCACCCCGTGCTCCTGCCCCTGCTGCTGATGGCCGTCCTCCCCCGGGGGTGGGCGGCCGTTCGTGGCGCCCGCGCCGCCTACCGGGCCGACGAACACACCCTCGCCGACCGGCGACTGCGGCACACCTGGATGTACCACACCGCCTCCCGTGACAGCGCCCTGGAGGTACGGGCCTGCACCATGCGGCCCTGGATGCTGGAACGCTTCGGCGCCCTGACGGCCCGGCTGGAGGAGGCCGCCGCCCACGTCGGGCGCACCCGCGCCCGCTACCAACTCATCGGCGACGCTCTCGCCGGAACGGCCACCTGTGGCGTCTACGCCGCCCTGTTGTGGCTGACCGTCGCCGGACACATTCCCCCCGCAGCCGCAGGCACCGCGTTCATCGCCGTCCAGACCAGCCAACGCCTGCTCATCGGCCTGGTCCAGGGCATCAACACCACCTACCTGAAGGGGCTCTACCTCGCCGACTGGGCCACCTTCACCACCCGCACCCCCACCCACCGCGAGCAGTCGGGCGAGCCCCTGCCCGTGCCCGCCAACCCGCAGGTCATCGAGGCCCACGACATCACTTTCCACTACCCCGGCATCACCACCCCGGCGCTCAGCGGCATCCGACTGCAGGTGCGCCGCGGCGAGGTCCTGGCCATCGTCGGCGCCAACGGCTCGGGGAAATCCACCCTTGCCAAACTCCTCACCGGCCTCTACACACCCACCACCGGCACCGTCACCTGGGACGGCACCGACATCTCCCGCACCGACCCCGACGAGCTGTGGGCCCGGCTGGCGATGCTGCCCCAACACTTCGGCCGTTGGCCCGTCACCGCACGGGAGAACATCACCCTCGGCCAGGGCCCCGGGGACGAAGCCGGCATCCGCGCCGCAGCCCGCGCCGCCGGCGCCGACACCGTCCTGGACTCCCTGCCCGACGGTCTGGACACCAATCTCGCACCCTCCTGGTGGGGCGGGCGCGACCTGTCCGGCGGACAGTGGCAGCGCATCGCCACCGCCCGAGCGTTCTACCGGGCAGATGCGCCGCTACTGATCTGCGACGAACCCACCTCCGCCCTGGACCCCCTCGCCGAGGAAGCCGTCTACCGGCGCATTCAAGCCCTCGCCGAAGGTCGGACCGTCATCCTCATCAGCCACCGCCTGGGCTCCACCCGCTCCGCGGACCGCATCATCGTCCTGGACGGCGGCACCATCACCGAAGAAGGGACCCACGAAGCTCTCCTCGCCCGGGACGGCACCTACGCCACGATGTGGCGCGCCCAAGCCGACACCTACAGCGGCGACAAGGTCTGAACCCCCGCCCGCGAAGCGCGGGGCACGGACTGCGCGCACAGGGCCTGTGGCGAAAGTGGCGCGGTCGCCCCAGGGGGGGACCACGCGGGCAGGCGTCGCTTCGTATCAGGCTCCGGAGGGCCGCTGTCCCCGGGAGCCGTCGGCCGCGAGCGGAAGACCGCGCAGCGACAGTGTGCTCGGTGCCGGCAGCGGTCCGTGGGCCGCCTCGGTGCGGAACGACTGGAGCAGGTACGCCACCAGGCGCCGGGACGCCGCCCGGTCACCCGGCAGGGCGGTGACCAGACCGCAGTGGGACAACAGGGCCACGACGAAGTCGGAGGGGTGGAAGTCGGCCCGCAGCGCGCCCGCCGCCCGGGCCCTGCGGACCAGGGTCATGAAGTCCCGCTCGGCCTGTTCCCGCAGCCGCGCGTGTTCTCGCGTACCGTCCGGGAAGGCCGCGACGAACGCGGCCGGGAAGCCCCGTTCCTCCCGTTGGAGTTCGCAGACCGTCTCGAACAACCGCTGGAAACCGCGCCACGGATCGGGGTCGGCCAGCGCCTCGGTGAGCGCCCGGGCACAGGTGTCCATCTGCTGCGCGAACGCGGCCCGCACCAGGGCCTCCCGGGACGGGAAACGTCGGTACAGCGTCGCCACGCCGACCCCCGCCCGTCGGGCCACGGTCGCCATGGGCGCGTCGATGCCGTGCTCGGCGAAGACCACACGGGCGGCCGAGAGGATGCGCCGCCGGTTGCGCCGGGCGTCCGCCCGCAGATGCTCCTGCCCCGCGATCCGAGAGGATTGCACCACCGCTCTCTCTCACCTCCGGTCAAACGGACGATCTCGTCCGCTTGCCAGCCTACGCTCGGCGCCACGATCCCCCGCACGGCCCCCGGTGGCGAAGGTGAGAACACGACGATGGACGACCGCACGATGAAAGCCGTACTGTTCGACCGCTTCGGCGGCCCCGAGGTGCTGTATGTGGGCCGGGTGCCACGTCCCGCACCGGCACCCGGCCAGGTCCTGGTGCGCGTGCGCGCGTTCAGCGTGAACGGCGGCGAGTTGGCGGCCCGTTCCGGTCGGCTCCGCCTCATCACCGGTCGGAGGTTCCCGCAGCGCATCGGGCTGGACTTCACCGGCGAAATCGCCGCACTCGGCCCCGGCGCGACCGGCGCGGCGGTCGGCGACCGGGTGTGGGGCGTGCTGGGCCGCGGCTCCGGATTCGGCAGCGCGGCCGAGTACCTGACGGTAGGGCCCGAGCGGATCGGCCGGGTCCCGGAGGGAGTGGACCTCGTGGCCGCCGCCGCACTGCCGGTGGCCACCACGGCCCTCACGGCCCTCCGCGACAAGGCCGCGCTGCGCCCCGGCGAACGGCTGCTCGTACGGGGCGCGGCGGGCGGCGTCGGCAATGCCGCCGTCCAACTCGGGCGGGCGTACGGAGCCGAGGTCACGGCCCTGGCCCGCGCCGCCAACCTCGACTTCGTCCGCACGCTCGGTGCCCACCACGCCGTCGACCACCGCACCGTGTCCCCTGCGGAACCGGGGCTGTTCGACGTGGTCCTCGACACGGCGGGCAGCGACCTGCGTACCGTCCGGCGGATGCTGAAGCCCGGCGGACGCATGGTCACCATCGCCTTCGATCCGACGCGGCCCGTCGCCTCGCTGGGCTACATCGCGGCCGGCGCCGTCCACGGACGCGGCCGGGTGCGTTTCTTCAGCGGTAACCCCGAACGTGCGCTCCTCGACGACCTCGCCCGCCAGGTGACGGAGGGAAACCTGCGACCGGCGGTGGACACGGTCTTCCCGCTGGAAGAGACAGCGGCGGCACACCGGGCGCTGGAGGCGGGCGGTGTGCGGGGCAAGTACGTGGTCAGGGTCGACTAGGAGTTGGGGCGAAAGCGCTGGTCACAGCCATTCGTCAATGGCTGTGACCAGCACGGTCGCTTCGTGGCGGGCGGCGAGCTTGTCGTATCTCGTGGCCATGGCCCGGCGTCTCTCGAGGCGGTTGATCCCGCGCTCGCCCGCATGCCGCTGTTTGTGGTCGTCCTTGTCGAACGTCGGGGGCCGCCCTCCGCGTGACCCACGCTCGAGGCAGTTGCGGGCCCGGTCGGCAGGGCACGGGAGCACCTGGCACCGCCCCTCTCGCAACCACCGCTCCCCGGTAGGCCCTCAGCCACCCGGCTTCGCCCCGGGGTTCAGCTGAGAGCGGCGAAGACCGTGGCGGCGACGGCGCCGAGAGCTGTTCCGCAGATGAGTTGGGGCAGGGTGTGTGCCTTCAGGACGCGGCGGGACCAGCCGATGGCGAGGACCAGCACGACCGCGGGGAGAAGCACGGGCCCGTAGGCCAGGAGGAGGATCATCACCGTGCCTCCGGCGACGGCGTTGTGCACCGAGATCTGCCACCACACCGTCACGACCAGGGCGCTGGCCAGACCGGCGAGCATGGCGATGACCAGGGCGAAGACCTCTCGGGGAGCGCCGAGGACATCAAGCAACACGATGCCGGTGACCACCGAGACGAGGGTGGCCGTGAGGGGGACGATGCGCTGTTTGCGCACCCGTACGTGCTTGTCGGTGAGTTTTCCCCGCCGTACGCCGAGGCGGATGATGATGAGGGGAATGACGCCGCAGAAGAGGGCGGCGAGCAGCCCCCAGCCGACACCGACCGGATTTCCCGTGCTGTGCCATCCGATGAGCAGGAGCAGGCCGATGACGAGGTGGCCCGGCGCCAGGACATCCGTGATCGCTTTGGCCACTCTCACCCAGGGAGTGGCCTCGGCGTAGGTGGGGGTCGGCGGTGGGGTGAAGGTGCTCATGGCTGGGGCTCCGGTAGGCGGTCGCAGGTGTCCGCGAATTCGTGGGCGAGATCGGAGTGGTAGGCGTCGGACAGGCGGGTGAGGACGGAGATCTCCCCGAGCAGGTCCCGGCCGCCTTCGACCGGTGACCGGTCACGGCTCGCCTGCGGGACCTCGCCGCGCAGTTTGGCGCGGCGGGCCGCGAGGAGCCGGCAGGCTTCGGCGGCGACGGTGGCCCGGGCTCCGGTGAGCCCTCGGGCCTCGACGTGCCGCCGGGCTCGTTCCCGGAGGTCGGCGGGCGCGTGGTCACCGAGCACCAGAGCGGCGTCTCGGATCTCGATGGTTCGGCGGTAGAGGCGGCCGAGCATGTCACGGGGGTCGAGCCGGTCGGCGGTCGGGCCGCGCGGGGAATCGAGACGCACGGCCGGAGCGGCCCGGGTGAGGTCGAGCCACAGGGGACGCAGAGCGAGCAATGCCCGTCTCCTCTTCCACCAGGTGCGCAGCTTTCCGAGGACGGGGAGAGTGCTGCCCACCACGATGAGAAGGAGCGCGGTCATGAGCAGGTAGGTGCTCACCCGGTCGTCGAGATCTCCGGGAAGGATCCCGTCACCGGTCATATGCGCGATGAGGGCTGCGATACGGACCAGGGCGTAGGCCACTCCCGCTGCCAGCCCGGCACCGATGGTCCCGAGTCCCCAGCCGAGGGCTCGTCCGTCGGCCTTGCGGCTCCAGCGCAGGCAGACCCGCGTGCCGGTCAGCAGGGAGAGGGTGAGGAAGCCGAGAAAGACCGTCGTGTAGGCGAGGAGTGCCATCCGGGCGGCGGGGTCCTGGAATATCGCCCTGGTCTCGTAGGGCTGGAGCTTCGCGAAGAAGATCGTCGACATGATGGCTGCCGTGGCAAGGGGAAGAATGACGCGCAGTCGTTTCACCCCGGGGCTGCCGTCCTGCTGGCCGGAGACCTTGCGCAGGAACGCCAGTAGGGCAGCCGCCGAAAGCACTCCGCCGGAGAGGTGTTTGAGCAGGTAGGAGAGGTCAACGATGCCGGTCAGTTGATCGAGAGCCCGCCCTGCCGGTAGACGCAACGTCATCATCACGGCCAGGCCGAAGAACGTCCACCAGAGAGCTCGGTCGTGTCCCTTTCCCCACACCTTGACGGCACGCCACGCGGTGGTGATCCACAGAAGGATCGCCATGACCAATTCGAAGGATTTCATCGGTCGCTCTCACCCCGCAATGCCGCGTCGAGACGATCGAGTTCGGGGGCGCGAGTGCCCGATACAGGCCGCAGGTCGGCCATCTTGGCTATACAGGTGGCGAGGAGTTCGGCTTCCCGCTCTCGGGCGTTACTGAAGTTGGCCCGCCCCAGTACGGTGCGGACGATGCGGGGGTCGATGGTGGTGAAGAGGTTCTTGAGGTCCACTCCGGGGCCCCTGCCGCCGGTGCCACCGGTGACGTTGTGCCCGAGCAACATGTGGCTGATCTCGTGCAGGACGATGTGGTCCCGGTGCAGCGGAGAGGTCGATGCCTCGCGGAAGATGTAGTCGGCGCCGTCGAGTTCCACCCACAGCCCGCACAGTTCGTTGTCCCTGCCCTTGATCCCCTCGAGCGGTCGCACGAACACGGGTCGTCCACGATGCTTCTCGACCACGCTGAGGAATTTTTCGACATCGAAGGGTATGGGAATTTCGATTCCGACCAAAGGATCGGGGTCCCCCTGAAGGCGACGCCGGAAGAAGGGCGCCCGGAGCCGTCGAAACAGACGCAACGTTTCTCTCCCGGATCTTGCATCATCTTTTCCGAATGGCGCACCTTTTCATGCACCACGCAGCCAGCCGTAGGTCTTCGGACTTCATCATCGACATCCGGGGCAGCCAGGAGCGCTGCCCGCCCGGCTTCGGTAACGCGACAACGCACGGGGCGCCGGCTCGGTCACCGGACATGGCGTCGATGGAGCACGAAGCGCCACGCGGCGCGGGGATCGGGAAAGCCTGTCGCATCGTGATCACGCGTCCTCGCCGGGCCCCTCGTCCTTGTTCAGCCCTTCGAGCTCCCGGGCGCGCTCGATGATCGCCTGCACGGTCCGCAGGGTCTCCGGAGAGAGGCCCGAAGCCCGCAGCGCCACGGAGCGCACCTGGTTGTCGCGCATGGACTCCAGCAGGGACAACTCCGTGTCCACGCGCCGCCCTTCTTCCTCGTCGAAGAAGTAGGAGGGAGGGACGCCGAAGAAATCCGCGAGAGCCTTGAGGTACTTGATGCCGGGGTTGTCCCGCTGCCCTTTTCGCAGCTGGTGAAGGAAGCTCGCCGACATGGTCGGGCCTCCCCTGTCGGCGATGCCCTGGGCCACCTCGCGCAGGGAGTACGGGCCGCGCCCCGTGGGGTGGATCACCTGGAAGAGGCGGTCAACCTTCTCCGCGAGGATCCGCCCCTCCTCGCTCACCTCGTCACCCATCGGTTGACCTCCCTTCGCCAAGGATCACGCGCCCACCTCCTGCGGCGTTCACAGGTGTGGACGATACACGAGCCCCTCCCACCCCAACGTTCTCCCCCGTTGACACGGAGCGCTGTTGTCGGCTTACGATCACTCAGCGCTGTCCACAAGCGGAAACAGCGCGGGGTCGGCCTTGCCGTACCCAGGACCCGAAGAGCACGGAGGAGACGGGATGCCGGCCCAACGAGCGCTCCGGCCGAAAGGACGGGCGCACGAGGCGAGTCCCTCCCCCAGCCGGCCGGGCGAAGCACCCCGGCACGATGCCGACCGGTCCGGCTCCGGCACGCTTGCGCCTGCGGTAATGGCGTCCCCGCTCTTATGACTTGTACCGAGTTGTTGAACCAACTCTGGATCTTGTCGGGAGTGCGTGCGTATGTTCGTCGTCGCCGGGGCAGCCCGGCCGGCAGGACGAACACAAGGAGCAGCCCACGCCACCCCTGACCTCATAAGACCCCGCACACAGCGACGGCGCCCGGGAGCGGCAACTCCCGAACGCCGAACGCTTCACGGCTGAACCGCCCCGGCAAGGGCGGAGATCGCCATCATCACCGCGCTGATCCCTTCCACGGGGCGTCTCAGCGTGGCAACACCGAGGGAGATTCTTACATGCGCTCTGCCCTGCGCAAAAGGACCGAGGGTCCGATCCGCGCGGCAGCCGCCCGCTTCCCCAACCCCACCCGCTCCCGCCCCCACACCGCTGCGGCGGGTGTCCTCCCGCAGGTGAACGGGGGTGGGCGATGAGCGTCGAGGCCCGCGAGTGGGTGTGGGAACACAGTGCCGCCAAGGGCACCGCGCGGCTGGTCCTGCTGTCGATCGCCGACCGGGTCCCGGACGAGCAGTGCGTCGCCTGGGCCTCGCTCACCAGCCTGATGGCGCGTACGAACGCGAGCCGGACGGCGGTGCGCGACGCGATCGCCGCCCTCGTCACCGGCGGCGAACTGCGGGTGCTGGACCACCTGCGGGGCCCGCATCGGACCACGGTCTACCACCTGCCCCACGCCGCCGCCCGGTCGGCCGAGACCGAGCACGCCCGGCGGGAGGACCCGCATCCCGAGCCGCCGACGGAAGCGGTCCCGGTGCCCGAGCCGGATGAGGCGAGGTTGCGGCGGTACGGCATCCACCCCCGGCGGGGGCCGGGATCCGAGCCCTCCCGACGGAATCCGACCGGTACGGAATCCGACCCGGGAGGGGCGCGGATTCCGCCCCCCCGGGGTGCCGGAATCCGACCCGGCAGGGGTACGGGATCCGACCCCCAGAACCGTAGAGAACCGAAGGTGAACCGTAGGAAGGGCAGTGGGGACGGTGCACCGACCCCGGCCGGCGAGTGGCGGGTGGACCCCGCCACCCGGGCCTGGATCCACGAACAGGGACACCTCGACCGCCTCGGCGAGGACGGTCTGCGCGCCGCCGACGCCAAGTGGCGCGCCCACCGGGCCGCCCACGGCCCCCGCCCGGCGGACCTCTGGGCCGCGGACTGGCGCTCCTGGATCGCCCGGGAACACCCCCCGGCCCGCCCCCATCCCAGCTTCCCGACCGGTGGGAACACCGCCCGCCCCGGTGGCATGACCCGCGCCGAGGCGCACACCGCGGCCCTGCTGGCCGCCCTGGACGAGCCGACCGGAACGGAGTAAGCCGTGGACCGTCGAGAGAGCGCCGCCCTGCTGGCCTACATCGGCCGGCTGGACCCCCGCACCATCCGCACCGACCCGGCCGAGGTCCGCGAACAGCTCGACCGCTGGCACGAGCTGCTCGCGGAGGTCCCCGCCGCCACGCCGCAGGGCTGGGACGCCCGCGTGGTCGCCCGTGAGCACGTCCTGACCTCCCCGTACCCGATCATGCCGGTGGACATCGCCCGCGCATGGCGAGCCCATCGGCGCGACCGCCTGCAACGGCACACCGACCCCACCCCGGGTGCCGACCCGGATGATCCGGTGGCCTGGAACGCCGAACTGGCCGGTACCCGACGTGCCGTGGCGAGCGGGAGGACCGCGCCGGTCCACCTCCGGCAGATCACCGGCGCCCGGCCCCGCCCGGAACTGGAGGCGCGGCTGCGGGAGGTCGGCTCCTGCATCCCCGCCCGGGCCCGAGCAGCCCTGGCGCCCTACCGGCCCGCCCGCGCGGCCCGTGAGGCGGCCATCGCCCGGGGGCTGCCCGACGCCCTGACCGTGCGCTGCGAGTGGTGCCACGCCCCGGTCGGCGAGCCGTGCCGACGCCGGCGGATCGCCCCCGACGGCGCGGCACGCGGCAGTACCCCCCGCGCGACCCCGCATCCGGGTCGCGTCGACCGCGCCGCGGCCCACCGGGCCCGGCAGCCCGAAACCACCTGACCCACCCCCACCCCACCACTCCCGCCTCCCGGCTCCGGCCGGGAGGCGCGGCGGCCACACCGGAGACCACCGTGCGAGACCTCACCACCCCCGATGCGCCGGCCACCGACCTGCGCGGTATCGGCGACACCAGCTGGCAGGCCCGCGCCGGGTGCCGGGGCATGGACCCCGGGGACGCGGACGCCCTCTTCTTCCCACTCCCCCGCGACCACGAGGCCATCGCCGAGGCCAAAGAGCTGTGTGACCCGTGCCCGGTGCGCCGCGAGTGCCTCAACCACGCCCTGGAGAACGGCCTGCGAGAGGGCACCTGGGGCGGGCTGACCGAGGCCGAGCGCCGCCCCTGGCACGAGGGCCTGTCCCACCGCCTGGACCACAGCCGCGTGATCGCCTTCTTCAAGGGCCGCGATGTCCACCTGAGCGAAACCGAACGCCGCGTGGTCATCGACCACGCCTACGTCCGGGGCTGGCGCCCCGAACGACTGGCCCTCGCCCTGCGGATCAACCCCAAACACGCCCGCGACCTGCTGCGGCAGGCAGCCGACAAGGTCCTGGACCGCGACCGGAACCACGGCATGCCCCGAGCCGGGAGCAGGGGAAGGAAGCGGTCGGCCCCCTCCACGGCCGAGGCTCCCTCCACTCCGGCCCCCACCCCCCGGCCGGTCCGGCGGCCATCCGCGCAGTCCCCTCTCGGAAAGGCAGCATGACCCTCCCCCTGCCCTCCCTCGGTCTCGCCCCCGACCTCTCCCTCCTCCTCGCCCTCGGTGTTCCCACCGGCGCCTGCCTCCTAGGCCTGACCGGTTGGGCGATCCTGCGGCGTGCCCGGCGTCCGCGGAAGCGTTCGGGCAACCCGGCCGTCAAGGTCGCCGCCCTGGCCGCGCTGGCCTGCACCGCCTACAGCGCCGACACCAGCTGGCGCTTCGCCGCCAATCACCTCGACATGGCCGGCACCGCCGAACGCGCCGCGATGTTCGCAGCTGCCGAACTCGCCCTCTTCGCCACCGCGCTGATGGCCAGACAGAACCTGGTCACCCAGGGAGCACCGGGAGTGCCGGGCACCCTGATCTGGGTCATCACCGCCGTGCAGGTGATCCCCGCCTACGCCGAGAGCGGGCCGGTCGGCGGCACCGTCCGCGCCTTCGTGGGCCCCGTGATGGCGGCGATGCTCTGGCACCTGGCCATGGGCCTGGAGGTGCGGCTGCGCTCCCCCGAAGCCGGCTCCCGGGGCCTGATCGCCACCCTCGCGCGGGAGGGGCGCGAACGTCTCCTCTCCCGCCTGGGCCTGGCCGCCCGGGACCGGGACGCCGCGCAGATCACCCGCGACCGTGCCACCGCCCGCGCCGTCGCCCTGGCCGCAGCCCTCGCCGAGATGACCCCCCAACAGCAGCGGAACCGACGCGGTCGACGCCTCACCCGCCGGCTGTCCAAGGCCCTGGGCAAAGCCTCGGTGGGGACCGACCCCGTCCGTCGCGCCGAACTGCTCGACCAGCTCGCCGCCCGCCGCCACGCCCTCACCCTGGCGACGGTCCCTCTGCCCTCCCCCTGGTCCCCCTACGGCACACCCCGCACCGACACCAACAGCACCCCGACCGGGGACCGGGGACCGCACGAGGACGGGGGACCGGGGACCGGGGTCGGGAATCGAGGACCGGATAGCCGGGACCCTCTCGGCAGGAGTGGGGACCATGAGGCTGGAGCCGGGGACCGTGACGCGGGGACCGGCGCCCACCCTGCCGGGGACCGGGGACCACACCGGGAGAAGGGACCGGTCCCCGGAACGGGGGCCCGGGGACCGGAGAACGGGGACGGTGTCGCGGGAACCGGGAGCCGGGAAGGAAAGCCGGGGACCGGGGACCGGGAGCACCTCCCGAGCCGGCAGGGAAACGACTCCGCAGGGGACCGTCGGCCAAGAGCCGGGGACCGGTTCCCGGGGACCGACACCCACCCTGCCGGGGACCGGGGACCGCACGAGGAGAGGGGACCGGTCCCCGGCACCGGGGAGCGGGGACCGGATAGCGAGGACCGTCCCTGCGGAACCGGGGACCGCGCCCCGGCCGGCGGGGACCGTGCTCCGGGGACCGGGAACGGCACGGCGGGGACCGCGAATCCCGCCCCGGGAACCGGGGACCGTCCCCTCGGGACCGGGGACCGGGCATCGGATGTGGCCCGCCGTCGGGAACCCTCCGCGAGGGCGAACACGTCGGGGGACCGGCGGGACCGGTCCCCCGGCCCGCCCGCCCGGCGTGCGCCGCGCGAGCCGGAGCAGTCGGTAGAGCACCTGGTCGAGCAGGTCCGCCCCCACGTCCCCGCCCTGCTCGCACGGGACGGCAACCAGGCCGTCACCAGGGTCCAACTGCGGGAAATCCTGCGGCGCGAAGGTCTGAGGGGCGGCCGGAACGACCGGCTGAGCCTCGTCCTGCAACGCCTGCGCACCGAAGAAGCCACCACGAAGACGAGGAGCACCGCCCGATGAGGACCTGTCCCCGATTCGCGAGCCTGCGCGAGGAGTACGAGCGGGAGATCGGCTACCTGAGCGCCCACGCCCGGCAACACGCCGGCAAGCCATCGGCGAAGTCCAGCGCGAAGCACGCCGCCTCGACCAGGGCCCGGATGGCCAGGGCCCTCAACGGCCACCTCGAACGATGCCCCGAGTGCGGCTGAACACACCGCACCGATCCGAAGCCCCACAGGACCCTACGGGTGGCCCGGCACGATGCCGGGCCACCACCCCCTCCACGAAGGAAAACGCCATGGCCCACCCCACCCACCTCGCGGATGGCCCCATCACCCGGAGCATTTCAACGGGGACGAACCCGATCCCCTCCCCCGCGCCGGAACACCCCACCCCGGCCACCGGCGGAGCAAGTTATCCACTTGGATACTCCGCCCCGGGCGGAGTATCCAAGGGTTCCCCTGCCCCCTCGGCGCAGGGAAGCGTCCGGCGCCGGGGGACGCCTGACGAGGAAGCCTCGACCGAGGGCGGATCGCGACGACAAGGAGAAGGCGGAAACGGTGAGCCCGCTGCTCCCCTCCCCGTCGACCCGCCACCTCGGACAAGACGTCGCAAGTACCAACGCCGTCAGCGTCCTCATGTTCGCACCACCCGCTTCAGTGACGAGGAACTCGCACTCGTGAGCGCCGGAGCCAAAACCGCCGGTCTCACTGTCGCCGGTTTCCTCGCCCGAGCGGCCCTCGGCGCCGCACGCGACCTCGACCGGACCGCGAGCACGATCGCCGGGGAACGAGAACTGGTCGCCGAACTGTTCGCCGCCCGCCGTCACCTCGGCCGGGTCGGCAACAACCTCAATCAGGTCGCCCGCGCGGTCAACTCCGGAGCCCGTCCACCGGAACTCGACGCGGTTCTCGCGGCCACCGAACGAGCCGTCCGGCGGGTCCAGCACGCCACCGATCAACTTCTCCAGCGGGACCGGGAGCCGTAGCGGCATGATCCCCAGGATCCACAAGCGCGGGCAGCGCACGCTCGGTCTCCTGCACTACCTGTACGGGCCGGGGAAGTTCGAGGAGCACACCGACCCCCACCTGGTCGCTTCCTGGGACCACAACGCCCCCGATCCCGGCCGAGAGGGGAACGCCACCCTCAAACAGCTCCAGCGACTCCTCGACCAGCCGATCGAGAACCTCGACGCCTCCGACCGGCCGAGGAAGCACGTGTGGCACCTGTCGGTGCGCAACGCCGCCGAGGACCGCGTCCTGACGGACGAGGAGTGGGGTGACATCGCCCGCAGCATGGTCGCCGCCGCCGGTATCGATGATCCCGAGCAGAGTGGTGCGGGGTGCCGATGGGTGGCCGTACGGCACGCCGAGGACCACATCCACATCGTCGCCACCCTGGCGCGCGAGGACGGCTACAAACCCCACCTCCACAACGATGCCGTCCGCGTCCAGAACCGGGCTCGAACGCTGGAGGTGGAATTGGGGCTGCGTCGCCTCAACCAAGGTGACGGCACCGCGGCGCAGCGGCCCACCAGCGCCGAGCGTCACAAGGCCCGGCGCCAGGGCCGGGAGCGCACGGCCCGGGAGGAGTTGCGCGAGGCGGTGCGGGGTGCGGTGGCCGGGGCGTGGGGTGAGGAGGAGTTCTTCGAGCGATTGGCCGCCGCCGGTCTGTTGATCCGCCGACGTGTGGCGCCTTCCGGTGACCTGCTGGGTTACAAGGTGGCCCTGGCCGGGGACCGGAACAAGGACGGCGAGCCGGTCTTCTACGCCGGCGCACGGCTGGCCCCCGACCTCTCCCTGCCCCGCATCCGGGAACGCTGGACCACCCACCACGACCCGCCCGCCGACCCTCGCACGGGCCCCTCCCCCGCACCCGGCGACCCGGCCGGCGCCCGCCGCCGGGCGACGACGGCCGCGCGGAAAGCGGTGGTGGTCATCGAGCACGGCCCGGACGCCGTGGTCGCCGCGCACATCGCCGCCACCGGTGAGGTCCTGGACGCCCTCGCCCTCACCTCCGCCGCCCACACCCGCCACGCCCTGCACGAAGCGGCCCGCGCGTTCGAGCGGGCCTCCCGCTCTCACATTCGCGCCGAACGCGGCCATGACCGGGCGCTGCGCCGAGCCGCCCGGGAACTGATCCACGCCGGCCCCGCGCTGGGCCGCGGGGAGGACGGCGCCACCACCGCGATGGTCATCGACATGCTGTTCTTCCTGATCACCACCACCGCCCACCGGCACGCCCGCCGCCGCACACCAGGCCGCCGACCACCTGCGCGCCGCCTACCGCGCCGCAGCCCCCGGCCCACTGGGCGCCCTCCGCCACCGCGGCCGACATCTGCCCCGCCCTGTCCAGCGCCGCCAGGCGGCCGTGCTGCGCCGTGCTCTGCCGGAGGTGGCCGAGCGCATCCTCGCCGAACCCGGCTGGCCCGCCCTGGCCGCCACCCTCACCGACCTCGAAACCACCCCCCACGACCCCGCCACCCTGCTCACCGACGCCGCCGGACAACGGGAGTTGGCCAGCGCACACTCCCTCAGCGACGTCCTGACCTGGCGTCTGCGCCACACCGCCGACCTCCCCGCCGACGCCCCCACCCACCACACGCCCCGCCGCCCGGGAAACGTGACCGACCAACGCGCAGCACGACGAGGCCGCCCGGCCGGGCCGAAAATGATTATGGGTCGGGTGAATTGAAGCGGGTCGGGGGCTCGGAACATGCTCATCGGACGCGCAGGACGAGATGAGGGAGGACCAGGGTGGTGCACCGCATACGTCGCCGGGTGAAGGAGACCACCGGCCTCCGGCGTCCGCTCCCCCGCCCGGCCAGGGGGTCGGGCGGGGCCGTGCCGCCGGAGGACACCCCGACCGAGCCCGCCCCCCGATCGGAGGAGCCGATGCCGATGGTGGACGACTTCCCTCCCCCGGAGCTGCGGATTCCCGGACCCGCCCAGCTCGGCGGCCGGATGATGCCCTGGCCGTGGCCGCTTGTCCTCGACCAGCAGGTCGTCACCTGCGCTGGATGCGGGGCGTATCGGGATTGGCTCGTCCTCTCCACCGACGACCGGATCCAACTGCGGTGCCGAGCCGGCCACCAGCAGCACGAGGAGCGTCTGGATACCGCCTGGTACAACCGACATGCCGGACCCGCGGACGTCACGCACGCCACCTTCGAGGACTGCCTGCGCCACCTCGGCCACTGACCCCGTCCCGAGCCGCACCGCGCTACCCCTGTCCAGCGCAAGGGGCCTCTCCCCCTGCGAGTTCGCGTCGCCACCGCTCTCGGCTGCCCCGCGCTGAACGAACTCGACGGTGCGACCACGGGCGGGAGTCCCCGCTTCCCGCACAAGGCGGAGGTCACCTTCGCTCACACAGGCGCCAGCGACGCGAAACTCACCCGGGAGATGTACAGCGACACCATCGCCAAGGCGCCCCCGGGCCACCGACCGGATCTTCGAGGCCACGACAGCCTGCCCGGAGCGCCGACTCTCCGGCGGCAGCACCGCCGTCGGGGTCACCGCCCACCGGGCACCTTCCCTGTGGCTCGGGGGCGAGAGGCGGTGTCAACTACCGGCTCTCTCCGCCGAGACCAGGCGAGCGTCATCACACAGACCGCCATCGGTGAAGAGAACCCACTGATGGTTCCCTCCGGTTCCTCCGACCGGTCGACCGGCACCTCCGGAAAGCCCTCACCCGGGCGAGCCTCGGCCCCTGGCACCCCCTCCCACCACAGGATCCCTTTTCCGTCCGCCGCAACAGCGCCGCGCCCAACCTCCTGAAGAGGAGGTCGGGCGCGGCGCTGTTGCGGCGGACAAGGGGAAAAAGTCAGTCGAGCGGGGGTCGCAGGAGCCGGTCGCGGGTGCTGTCGGGCAGGACCCGGCGCAGGAGTGGTGCGGTGGAGGCGAGGGATGCGGCGAAGGCGGCGACGAGGTCGTGCGGTACCCCGGAGGAGAAGGATGCGGCCCACAGGTACCCCTCGCCCGGAGTGGGCTCGGCCCATGCCTGCCATCCGGACGGGCTGTCCTCCCCTCCTTCGGAGAGCAGGGTGCGCGGGTCGGCGTCCTGGATCAGGGGCGGTACCCCGCCCAGGTGGAGGTGACCGGTGAAGGTGGGATCCATCGCCCCCGCCCCGGGCCGGTCGATGTCGCGCAGCCAGCCCCGGGCGGTGGCAGCCCGCAGGACCGCCTCGGGGTCCGCCAAGGGCACGGTGGGCTGCTCGCGGGCATCGAGGGCGGTGAGGAAGTCCGCCAGAACCTCCCCGGGAACCTCGGGGGTGAAGTACGCCGACCAGCCGGCGAGTCCGTCGGGGTGGGCACGGGCGCTGATCTGCCAGGAGATCGGCAGGCCGCCGAGGTGGAACGGCTCGTCCGGCAGGAGCCACTGGGCCCACCGCAGGGCGTCGGGGCCGATGTGCAGAACGGTGCTGCGCACCACCTGCCGGTCCTCCGGTGTCTCCTGCGGTTCCCGGCGACCCCGCACGAGCGTCAGTCCTCTCCAGCCCAGCTCGGTGAGGGTGTCGGCGACGGCGTCGTAAGGGCGCCCGTCATCACCGGCCAGGTGCCGGGGCCCGACCCGGTGGACGGGCCCGGAGGAGTTGGGAGTGGACGGGTCGAGGGGAGGGTCGGGATACAGGGGCGCCTCCGGGGAGCCGATGCGGGGTCTACCGGCCGCCGGCGGTGCGGCGCCAGCGGCGTGGCGGGGGCTGGACGGGTTCCTGCCAGGTCAGGGCGACGGCGACCTCCGGTGGCAGGTGGCCGAGCCGGGTGTCCACCTCCGGGCCCTCGGCCAGGTAGACCACCGGCCGGCCCGCTCCATCGGTGGCCTGGAGAACTTGGTCGAGGCGGTGGGCCATGGGAAAGAACGGGTTCATCGCCTGCCGCACCACAGCGTTCCGGTCGCAGGCGGACAGGCGAGCGATGAGTTCACCGACGGTCATCTCCGAGGGCGTCACGGACCGAGCCTCCTTGTACGAGGAAAAGCGAAGCCACAGCAGCTTTCCGCGCAGCCACCGCCACGCGACATAGGAGTATTGAAAACCCCGCCGTCCGGGCCGGTTTCCTCACAGACGGCGGGAGGTCTCCAGCACCCGCGCCACAGCGACGGCCACGACATCGGCCGGTGCCTGCACACCGAAGGAGATGTGGTAGCCGGGCACCGTGGCCGTTCCCGTGACAGCAATCCTCCACCCCTCCCCCTCGGCACCGGGGCACCCGAGGGGGAACCAATCGAGATAGAAACAGCCATCCTTGGAATTGACGTGTACGTCGGCCCGATCATCCACCACGAGATGGAAATCATCAGCAGAGAACTGCTCCATCACCACCCCCGCCCGCCCCGCACCGAGCCGCCACTCACGCCGCCGCAAACCCTCCACCGCGACACGAAAAGCAGAACCTCCGGGAACCGCCACCACAGGCCATCACCTCTCCCAACCGAGAAACTCCGGGAAGGCTGTCCACGTTGACATAACCTGAGCGTAGTTGGCCAGTCCTTCCGCGATCTTCCCTGTCTGCCAACGGCGAACTACAATTTTCACCGGCACCACGAAGAAACGAAGATTCTTGATTTACGAGATTGGACCAATGACACCCCAAGAGGGAATCAAAAAGAAACCTGATTGCAAAAAATTATTGATCTGTCACTAAATGATGTCTGCCGCGTATCTGGTGTATGAGGCCCGGAAGTATCCCCTGACGCGGGCGGGGAATTTCTGGATTCCGCGGAGGATGCTGCGGGTTGATGCCTCCAATTGAGCCCGGTTGTCGATGACCTTGTCGGCGAGTTGGCGTTTGAGGTCGGCGTTGACGAGTTCGTCGGGGTTGAGGTGCGGTGCGTAGGGCGGCAGGAAGTGCAGCTCGATGGAGGCGGTGTGCTCGGCGACCCATGTGTTCACTTTTTTGGAGCGGAGAACGGGGTGCCGGTCCACGATCAGGTGAATTTTCTGTTCGGGAAAATTGCCGATCACCCGCTTGAGGAAGGTGATGCAGGTAGCGGCGGCGAAACGGTCGGCGAATACAGTGAAGTGCATGGTGCCCCGAGTGGAGATCACCGACATCGCGTTCACGCCGTACCGCTGTCCGGTTCGAGCCACGATCGGGGTCTTCCCCCGCTCCCCCCGGGTGCGGCCGGAAACCTGATCGGAGCGGATCCCGACCTGATCGGCGAACATGACCAGGGCGTTCTCGGCCGCCGCGCGGGCCCGGATCGCCGGATAGGTGGTGCGTGTCCACTCCTCGATGGAGGCGGGGTCGGCCTCCCGGGCCCTGCGGTCGGGCCGCTGGAACGACAACCCCATCCGATCCATCAACTTGCACAACCCGCCGTGGGAGAACCGTACTCCGAAATGCCGGTGCAGAAATTCGTTGACCTTCCTCGTCGTCCACAGCATTCCACCGAGGCCGAGCTGCTCAGGGCGATAGTCGATGATGGCCTGCCGGACGGCGGCCTCCTCGCTCTCCGACAGAAAACGACACGATCCGACTTTCCGGCCGGGTTTTCCGGACCGCAACGCCTCCGCCCCACCGCCATCACGACGAGCCCTCCACCGACCGACCGACTTGGTCGACACCCCGAATACCCTCGCCACCTCGGCCACCGGTAACCCCGCGTCGATCGCGGCCATCACCCGCATCCGCACAGCCTCCTGCTGAGCAGGCGAAAGCCTCCGCATGTCCCCACTCAAATCATCACCCATACCATGCCAACGAGCGAGACACCGAAAAGTGACGGACCAATAAGCGACTCAAGCACCAGGCGAAATCTCGGAGATCAAATTAGAGACCCCCACTCACGCCCTTTCCTCCCTATTCCGATATGCATGAGTCAGGGAATGGCGCGGCGTTTAACCCGCCATCCTTGGCGTTGGGTTCTTATGGGCTGACGGTGGAGTTGAAGTCGCTCCATACGACCGGAGTCCAAGTCGAATTGGTGCTGACGGATGTGATGAACCGGGAGTCGGGTCTGCGAATACCCACGGCGGCGGGGTACAATGACGGTGCGACCATACCGGGTCTAACGCAACTTGCTGACCACATACAGGGGGGGTCTTCCCCTCTGGCCAGCGTGATGTTTCGATTACTGTGACATGGACGGAGACGATCATGTTTCGGTGAGTGAGGTGCCTTGTGGAATCGCGGGAAGAAGCGGAGCTCAAGACCCTGACCGAAAAGGAGAAGCGTTACACCAGGTTGTCCTGGCTGATTATCTGGGCGACTCTTGGGATCCTTGGCCTGGTCGCCTTGATGGTTTTTGTCGGGATTCCTTTGATGATTACGATGATGGCCTTCGTGTCGAGGTGAGACAGCGTCGCAGAGTTGAGGCACGGGCATCCCATGCCGTGACTTGCCGCACCCTCGGTTCACTCCGGAGGTCAGGACTGTGAAGCAGAGGCCCCGCCGGTTGTGAATGGCGGGGCCTCTGTGATGTGTGACGGCAGTTGGCAACAACGTCAGCGGACGGGTGCGGCACAGGACGGCTGTGGGAGCGCGGAACTGCCGGTGTCGCTGCGCCCCTCGAAGGAACGCCGTTACCGGGTCGCCGACCCCTACCTGCGCTTCTGGCTCCAATTCCTCGGCCCGCACCTCCCGGAGATCGAACGGACCCGCGGCGACCTGGTGCCGGCACGGATCCGGCGGCAGGGGACGAGTCTGCGCGGCCGGGCCCGTGGAGCCCCTGGTGCGGGAGGCGCTGGTCCGGCTGCTGCCCGTTGGGGAGGTGCCAACCGCGCCCGTGGTCGGCGGGTACTGGACCCGCAGCAACGACGTGGAGATCGACCTGGTGGGCGCCGACCGGGAACCCGTGGCCCAACGCCTGCTCCTTCTCGGTTCGGTGAAGTGGCTGGAGAACGCGCCGTTCGACGAGCACGACCTGCTGGCGCTCCAGCGGCACCGGGCCGCGGTGACGGACGAGCCGGTGCCACTCGTCGCGGTGGTGCGGTCGGGGGTGAGCTGTTCCGGGCCGGCCGCCGCCCTCGGTCCCGGGGACCTGCCGGCGGCCCGGGAGCCGCGGTCCTCGTGAGAGGTGGCGCCGTCCGGCGCGGCGTGGACCGCACCATGTCTCACGAGGGGCCGTCCGTGGCCACTGGCGCATCGAAGCCCTGCACCACGTCAGAGACGTGACCTACGCCGAGGACGCCTCCACCCTCCACACCGACACCGGACCCCGCGCCATGGCCACCTTCCGCAACCTCGCCATCGGCCTGCTCAAAACCCTCGGAGCCGCCAACATCGCCAAGACCACCCGGACACTCCGCGACCAGCTCGAACGAGCCCTCCCACTCGTCGGGATCACCGACAACCCCGACCCTCAGGGAGCTTGATCAAGCCCTGGTGGTCGGGGCGGTGGTGTGTCGAAGGTTCCGTAGCGTTTGCTGCCGCGCGGGGTGTTGAGGACTTCATCGCGGCGATGGAAGGTGCCGTGGTCGGTGAATCCGAGGGTGACGGTGTCGATCTCGCCCCGCTCCGCGTGGAGGACGGCTGCTCGCAGACCGCCGTAGGTGTCGGCGTGGATGGTCCGGGTGAAGCCGATGCTCAGCCGCCAGGGCCCGGCCGGGACGGGAATCGCGTAGTAGGTGTCACCGACCACCGCGCTGTGGGGGAACGGCGGACAGAGTTCGTCGAAGAACTCGGCGGCCTGCAGGGACATGAAGGAAACTCCTGCTCGGGAGGACGCGGGGTCAGCGGCGGGAGCCGGGCCGGGGTGGGGCGCTGGTGGTGCTCCATCGCGGGACGCTGGACGAGGGAAGCCCGGCGGGCCGCAGGCCGGCGAGGCGCCGCATGTCGAGCGGGGTCGGCCCCGGCGGGTCAGGGAGAAGGATGGGCGTGAGTCGAGCCATGCCCTGGATGTAGCTGCGGGTGTCCTTTCGCCATCGCGGCAGCGGAGCGGGATCGGAGACGCACTCGGTGACGGCCCGGACCAGGGCCACAGGGGTGTGGGTACTGGCGGTGGCGTACCAGACGGGGTGGTCGTTGGAGGTGCCGGCCCACAACTGCCAGCGGGCGTCGCGGGTGGTCAACTCCTTCTCGGGGTCCAGGCGTCCGGTGGGGATGGCGAGTCCAGCGAGTCCGTCGGGGGCGTGGAGTTCCAGGGTGCCCCGGCGGTCATGAGAGGCGCGCCATCCGCGGTTGACGAGGGGGTCGATGGCGAGGGCCGGTTCGCGGCCCTCGCGGATCGGGTTCGGTGACGCCAGGTAGGCCTGCGGGCCCCGGCGGTATGCCCGGGCGAGAGCGGTGGTGAAGGCGTGGACGAACTCGGTGGGGCAGGTGTTGTTGAAGCAGGCTCCCCAGGCCGGTGGGCCGAAGGGGTCCTCGTAGGCGTTGATGCGCCACAGGCCGTCGTCCTCGCCCTCGGGGAGGTAGCCGAGGCGGATCCTGCGGTCCGGTGCGTGAACGTGGAGGTTACCGAGGTCGTCGTGTGCCATTTCCCATCCCGCGTCGAGCAGGGGTTGGAGAGCGGCGTCACCGGTCGAGGTGGCTGCGGCCAGGTGGCGGGGTGAGACGTACACGTCCCCGTCGATCGGGCGAGGTGCGTCGTGGGGTGGCATGGATCTCCGTGTTCGGGAGGGAGCGCCGACGGCGCGAAGCAGCGGGTCAGCGGTATGGGGGCGATCCGGGAGAGGGGTCAGGCCGTGATGCCGTAGGCGTCCCGGCTTCGCCGGTGGGCGCGGATCCACCGGCTCATCAGCTGTTCGATCCGTGCGAGTCCCACGTCGCGCTCGTCGCCGGAAGCCCGAGGGTGGGGTGTTTCGGTGCCCATCAGGGCGAAGGTGTGCCGGATCCGTCCGGCGAAGTCGCACAGCGAGGCCGGGTGTTGGTGTCCTCGGGCCCAGCGGGCGGTGGCGTCGTAGAGGTCGGCGAGGTCGCGGCCGGCTGACGAGAGGTCCAGCCCGCCGGCGGTTCGGGTCAGGAGCCCGAGGGCATCCGCCTGCTCGACCGCCTGCCGGATCCGGTGGGCGGGGAGGTCCGTGAAAGTCCGGGTCAGGGCGCGTGCGGGGAGGGCTCCGTGGTCGTCGATCTCACCGATCAGGCGAATCAGAACGGAGCAGGACAGGGCGGTGCACGTGTCATGGAGGTGGTGCCGGGCGGAGTCGGGAGTCATCGGCGGGGTCCTCCGGCGGTCGCGGGGACCTTCACGCCGGGCGGTGGGGCGTGGGAGAACAGCTCGCCGGTTGCCCACCCGGGGCGGTGCGCGGGCCGTGCGGGTGTGGCGGGGGCCGTGGGAACGGCGGGAGGAGCGGGGAAGCGTGCCTGGTGGCTGGTCCAGACACGCGTGGGATTCACGGCCGGCGGGGCGGAGTTGCCCCACACAGGGTGTCGGGCGGCCCCGTCGATCGGTCGGCCGGCGGACCACATGGACAGGGCGCCGAGTACGGGGCTCAATGCCTCGCCGGCCCGCGAGAGGCGGTAGGGCTGCCCGGTGCCCTCGGTCGTCACCAGGCCGTCGTCGATGAGTTGCCGCAGGTGGGGATAGATGTTGTTCCAGAAGCCGGTGGGCATCACGAGGCCGGCCAGGGCCAGGGCGGTGGCCTCCTGTCGTGACTTGAGCACCCAGAGGATCGCGGGAGCCTGCCGGCGGGTGAGGAGGGCGAGGGTGTCCTCGATCTGCTCGATCGCGGCGAGCGGCTGTTCCGGCTTCTCCAGGTGCTGTTCGGCCCACCTCGCCATCCGGGGGAGCACCGGGAGGAGCTGTTGGCCGCGGGGGGTGAGGCCGTAGGTGACGTGGCGGGCGGAGTGCTCGGTGCGTTCGGCCAGGCCCGCGTTGCACAGCGAGCGGATCTTGGAGTGCAGGTGGCTGGTGTGGAGGTACGGCAGCTTGGCCACGATCTCCTTGTAGCGCCGGGGAGTCCGGTTCAGGGTCAGCAGGACCCGCACGTTCCACCGTGGGGTGATCATCTGGAGGGCTTCGGTGACCCGGGCGACATCGGCGGCGTCGGCGGGCGGCAGACCGGTGGTGACCAAGGGGGTGAACTCCTGATGCGCGAAGGGCCGGGCCCGGGCGGGTCAACGGCCGGGGGCGGGGCTCGTGGCCGGCGAGGAGGGAACGGCTGGGGCGGTCGCGGGTGAGGTGGTGGGCGGTTGCGGTGCCGGGGCGCGGCCGAGGCTGCGCAGGACCGCGTCGGTGGTGGCGGCCTGGGTGTCCCGAACGGCTACGGCTTCGGCGAGACGGCGTGCGCAGTCGAGAAGGTGGGAGACCTCGGGGGCGTCGATCCGCTGTTCGGGGTGGGTCAGCTGACGCAGACGTTCACGGTGGACGGTGATGTTCCGCTCGGCCAGCGCGATGGTGCGGTGGCTTGCGAGGAGGGCGGCGAGCATGCCCGGCTCCCGATCGCGGGCGTGGGCTTCGAGGTGGGGCAGGGGCGCGCCGTACAGCTCCTCGATCCGCGCCGCCATCTCGGCGGCGGTGGGTGGGGGCAATCGAATGGGAGCTTTCATCCTCGACGTGGACGGGGTGTCCCGGTGCGCCCGGGGGTCGGGGCGGTGGAGGACAGAGGGGTGGTGACCGTGTGCTGCACGAACCGGCTGGGCCGGACCGGCTGGTGGGGCGGGGGCGGGGTGCGCAGCAGGTTCTCCAGTGCGGTGCGGTAGCCGTCACGGGCGGAGAGCGCCGCCTCCAGCCACTGGGCGTCGAAGCGCAGGTCTTCGGCGGAGAGGTCGTTCATGTCGCGCTCGGGTGCCATCGCCCCGTGCACGCGGTCGCGGACCCGGGTGACCTGTTCCTCGGCCAGGGCGAGGAAGCCGCGCAACTCCAGGGCCCGGGTGAGGGCCTCGGGGGCGTCCGGTCCGCCGGCCTGCTCGTACAGGTCGGCGACCGGCGCGTCGAAGACCTCTCGGAGGCGGGCGTCGTGGGTGCAGGGCTTGTCGCGGACGTTCACCGTCGGACTCCCGGTGTGGGGGTCGTGGCCGTGGTGGGCCCGGGCGGGGCGGGGGTGGTCGGAGTCGGTCCCCGGCGCCGGTCTAGGCCGGGGCGGGGCCGTTGCTCGGCGGTGGGCCCTCGCTTGCCGGGGGCGTCGGGGTCCAGCAGCCAGCGCACGACCATGGCGCGCCCGTCACGGGCGAAGACGGCGTTGTTGGCTCGCTGGGCGATTTCCATGGTGGGGTCGTCGATCGTGTCGGTCTGCGTCTCCATCGCTCGGAGAAGGTCGTTCTCCGCTGTGTCCACGGCGGTCTGGGCCTCGGTGAGCAGGGCGTGCCAGCGCACGAGCTCGGTGGCCTCGCCGTGGGCCTCCGGGGCCGCCGCGACCGCGGCCCTCAGCTCGTCCATGCTCATGTCGAAGCGGCGCTCGATCTGTTCGGTGAGAACGTCCACGACATCGTCTGTCCCGTCGGACACAGAGGTTTCCTTTCCAGAGGGTGAGCCATGGCCGGGGATGGGAAAGCGGGGCGTCGAATCATCCCGCCCCGACCCTCATCGCAGAACTCGCGGTGGCGGGTCGGGAAACGCGCACCCCGAATGAGGTTCTTCGAGCATCGGGAATGCGAAGAGATTCGAATCGGTCGTTCCGTTCCGTCGGCCGCAATCAGAATCCGTGAATTCGCCGGTTTGCCCAACCGGCGGCCCCCGTCTATGTTGTGCGGCTTTCCGGGAAAAGCGCTCAGCGCCCGCGCCCCGCGGAGCGGTGGCCGGACGCCGGAGGAACACCGATCGGCTGCGGGCCCGGTCGGACCGTGGACCGGAAGGGGGGCAGGGGAGCCGCCTTTCCCGCAAGGGCGTCCCCGCACCATCGGAGGGCTTCGGTGTGGGTGGTGAAGCCGCCCTCTCGAAGGGTGTGGGTTCGGGAGGCGGTGTCGACGGTCTCGTGCAGCACGCGGAACGGTGAGGGACTGTGCTCGTCGAGGGAGCGCAGGATCACGACGGTCACGGCGTGGTCGGGATCGTCGTCGGTGTAGCTGTCCAGGAGGGCGAAGTGGTCGCCCTCGTGCGTGAGGCGGTCTTCCAACGCCCGGGTCGTCTCATCGGCCGCCGCTGTGCCCGTGTCCGGCGCGAGACGGATCTTCTCGCGGGGACAGCCGCGGTGGGCGAGCCAGGCCTGTGCCATGGCGACCAGGGGCAGCGGTGCGTGGGTGAAACCGAAGGTCTTCTCGCGCGGGTCGCGCCACAGGTGGAGGGCTATGAGTTGGGGCTCGCCGGGGGTGCCCCAGGTGGCTGCGGTGTGATGGAGCAGGTAGTAGCTCGTGCCCTCGGGGGTGTGGTGTTCGGCCAGGGGGACGAGGTCGGTGCGGTCGATGCCGATGGCGTCTCGGAACGCCTCTTCCGTCTGTTCATCGGTGGCCCGGAAGCCGTCCAGGCGGAGGTCGAGGTGGGGTGGGTGCACGGTCCCCTTTCGGTGCGGGCCGGCTCGGTGGGCGGGCAGTGGGCGGCGTGGCGCCGGTGGGTTGTTCCGTTCCCGGCCCGGCCGAGCCGGGGGTGGGGTCAACGGAGGGGCCCGTTCGGGACGACGGTCGCGGGACGGGGCGGACCGGACATCGCGGCAGCCGGACCGGGCCGAAGAGGGAGAGGGTCGGTCAGCTGGGGAGAACGGACCCGGGCGGCGTGGGCGCGGGCGCTCAGCGGGCGGCGGGACATGCCCAGGCGGATGCCGACGGTGTCGTAGACGTCGTTGCGGGCCCGGGGCCGAACGGCGACGACGTGGACTTCCTGTCGATACGCGGAGGTCTCCGGTGCCGGGCGGAGACCGTAGACGAGGCGCCACTCCTTGTGGGGATCCACGAACAGCTTGCGGTACCCCTCCAGGTCCCCGGTCAGCCGAAGCCCCCGCCGCTCGGCGTTCACCACGTCCCGGAGATGGGACAGGGCGGTGTCGCGGACCTCGTCGGGGGCCCCGAGGAGGTCGGTCAGGGCCCGTGGGTCGAAGCTGAGGCCGAAGGCCGGTCGCCCGGCGCTCACGATCCGGACCCGGTCGAACCGGATGATCCGGCCTCGGCCGCGTTGGCCTCCTCCGTTCGGATCGAGGGCGGCGGGCCGGGCAGGAGTCGGTGGGCGGGACGGTCGGGGGAGGTCATGCACGCCGACAGCGGCCCGCCGGGGGCGCGGATCGCCGCGATGGTGTGGGTGAGGAAGTCCCGGTGCCACACCAGCAGTCCGGAAGGGCCCGCCTCGGGGTCCTTGTGCTGCTGGTAGGCGAGCCACAGGGCGTGGAGCCAGGCCACCACGTCGTCGTGCTCCTGCCAGCGCAGGCACCACGGCGCCGCCGTGGTGACCTCCGCGCCGTAGCTGGGCATCAGGAAGTCGTCCACCCAGTCGGACAGGGCGTCGAGCTCGTCCTCGTACTCCTCGCCCTCCAGTTCCAGGATCGGACGTGGTTCCGGTGGGGCCGCCGGCGGGGGCCCGCCGAAAGCGGGAGCCCCGAGGGCGGAGAACGGAGAGGACTGGGAGGTGGGGGCCGAGGCCAGGTGGTCGAGCCGGCGCGCCTGCTGGGCGGATTGCTCCATCAGCTTCCGAACTCCGGCCTCGATTTCCTCCAGGTGCGTCTCGGGCAGGCGCACCGGAGCGATCTCGCCCTCCCCGGGCGGGTTGTCGGGATCGGTCATGGACGGGCGGGGTCTCCTTCGAGCGGTGTCCGACAGGGGAAGACCGCACCGGGGCTTCGGGGCGGAGCCCCGGGAGCCGGGTGGGTCAGGCCGTGAGCACGAGGTCGTCGCGGGTGAGTGTCTTCCGAGCGGTCTCGGTGAGCCGGTCCCTCGCGATGGCGGCGTAGTGTTCGGTCTTCTCCACCCCGATGAAGTCGCGTCCCTCCAGCAGGGCGGCCACTCCCGTGGAGCCGGAGCCGGCGCAGAAGTCGAGCACCGTGCCGCCCGGAGGGCTGATCTTGACCAGCTCGCGCATCACCTCGACCGGCTTCTGGGTGATGTGCCGCCGTTTGGAGCCCGAGGGCTGGGAGGCGGAGTACAGGCCGGGCAGGTAGACGGGATTGTGGGAACCGTCCAGCGCCCCGTTGGACCCCCACACGACGAACTCGCAGTTCTGCGTGAAGCGGCCCTTCTGGGGTCTGGCCTGCGGTTTGTGCCAGGCCAGCACGCCGCGCCACAGCCATCCGGCTGCCTGGATCGCGTCGGTGGTGATGGGCAACTGCCGCCAGTCGGTGAACAGCAGCGCGGTGCCGCCGGGCTTCGTCAGGCGGTGGGCCTCGGTCATGAGCTGGGTGAGCCAGAACCCGTAGGAGCGCTGGTCCATGTTCTCGCCGGTGAAGTCGGCCAGGGCGTGCTTGGCGTCGGCCGAGGTGTACTTCTGCTTCGCCGAGCGGGAGGTGCGTTCCTTGGCGGTCCTGCCGCCGGAGTTGTAGGGCGGGTCGGTGATCACGGAGTCGACGCAACCGTCCGGCAGCGTGGTGAGCACACGCAGGGCGTCGCCCCGGTGCAGGGAAAAAGGCAAAGAGGTACCCCGATTCGGGTGGGGGAATTCGAGAGGACATCCCTTCGCCGGGGCAATCCGAGCGGGCCGGGCATCGGGCGCGCACGTCCGGGAAACCGGGGGCCGGCGGGCGAGGGAGTCCCACAACGTTAGGGGCGATTCGGCCGCCGACCAAAACGCTCCGGGAAGGGGAACGGATTCCGATCCCCCGTGCCGACTTTTTGGTCGGCGGCCGATCCGGATCTACTGTTGTGGAACCGCCCGGGGAACGCCGTCACCGGTGATGTTCCGTTGTGGCGGTTTCTTTCCGCCCATGGGTCGAGAGGCAACTCGTCCACGGGTCGGTACCTCGTGCTCGCCCCTCCCGGCGCCGCGCCCCTTCCACCCGTCGCAGGCGTACGCGGCATGCCGGAATCCGCTCGTGAAGGAGACTTCGGTGACCTCTCGTTGCGCCCTGTTGTCCGCGTGCCGTACCACGCGAGGGGGCGGGATCGGTTGAGGGGAATCGCCGCCGGTGTCGGTGTGGTGCTCCTCTCCCCCTTCCTCCTGGGGGGTGCGGCCATGGTGACGGCCCTCGCCGGGGAAGCCGCCGGCGGCTCCGTGGGCCGCTGCCTGTCCGACCCGGACACCGACGGGATCGCCGAGCGGGTCGCGGCGATTCTCGACGGAGCCGATGCCTCCGGTGTCGAGATCGAGGGGTTGGAGCTGCCCGGGGAGCAGATCCCGCACGCCCGGACCATCGTCGCCACCGGGATCGGTCTGCAGGTGCCCCGGCGCGGGCAGATCGTCGCGTTGGCCACGGCCGTGCAGGAGAGCAGGTTGCGGAATCTGGACCACGGGGACCGCGACTCGCTGGGCCTGTTCCAGCAACGCCCTTCGCAGGGCTGGGGGACTCCCGAGCAGATCCGGGATCCGGTTCATGCGAGCGAGCGTTTCTACCGGGCCCTGCTCGATGTTCCCGGCTGGGAGCACATGAGTGTGACCCGGGCGGCCCAGGCGGTGCAGAGGTCGGCTTATCCGGACGAGTACGCCCAGTGGGAACCGTTGGCGACCGCGCTGCAGCAGGTGATCGCCGCCGGTTTCCCCACCACGGCCCCGGGCACCTCCGGGGAGGACGTCGGCAGCGGGGGTGCGCTCGCCGGTTGCGATCCGGCCGACGGCTCCGGCTTCGGGGTCATCCCCGAGGGCGCGGTGCCCGAGGGCTACCGGATCCCGGCGACCGCCGACCCACGGGCCCGTACGGCGATCACCTGGGCGATGCACCAGCTCGGAACGATGTACCAGTGGGGCGGATCGTGCACCGCTCCGCACGGCCCGGACCCGATGGGGCGCTGCGACTGCTCCAGTTTGGTGCAGCAGTCGTACGCCAAGGCCGGTGTCCAACTGACCCGCACCACCTACACGCAGGTCAACGAGGGCCGGGCGGTCTCGCCGAGCGCGATGGAACCCGGCGACCTGATCTTCAATCGCGGCACCGCCGCCCGCCCCGAGCACGTCGGCCTGTACCTGGGCGAAGGACTCGTCATCGAGGCCCCGCGCACCGGAAGGCCCGTGCGCATCACCCCCCTGGCCGACTGGGACGTGCTCGCCGTGCGCCGCGTCCTGTGACCCCGGCCCCCGACCGGCTCTTCCTCCTCCCCGCCCCGACCCACCGGCCCGTACGCAAGGAGCCCTGCCGCAGCCATGAGTCCTCTCGCCGAACACGTCCTCATCGCCTTCGACCCGGGGATCACCCCCAGCGGGGGCGGCCTACCGGGCCTGGCCGTCCTGAAGAACGTCGTCAGCTCGATCAACCTGTTCGGCATCATCGCCGTGGTCGGCGCACTCGCCGTCAGCCTGGCGGTGTGGGCATGGGGTCACCACAGCGGTGGTCATCAGGCCGAGGCCAACGGCAAGAAGGGAGCCGTCGTGGCGGCGGGCGCCGCCCTCGGCCTGGGTGCGGCGAACGGCATCGTGGCCTTCTTCTCGGCCCTGGGGTCGCAGGTCCAGTGATGCCGAAGCGATCCCTCCCCCTCCCGGGCCACCGCACCGGCTGGTCGACGGGGCGCCGCGCTCTCGTGCTCGCCGGTGTCCTGACCGGCCTGCTGGTCACCGCCGGGGTGAGCGCCCACATCACCGGTCGCGAGGAACAGCCCTCCTCCCCGCCCGGCGGTTCGGCCGCCGCCCCGCCGAGCCCTTCGACCGGCCCGGCCGGGCCGGCTGAGACGGACCCGACGCCCGGAGCGGGGCCGGTGCCCGCGCCGCCGAAGATCTCCGATCCCGTCGCCTTCGCGGAGGCCGCCGCGGTGATGCTGTGGTCCTACGACACCCGCGACACCGACCACGAGCACCACCTGGCCGGTGTGGAGGCGTGGATGACCACCGAGTCGCGGTACCGCGACTGGTCCTCGGTCTCCGCCCGGGTCCCCGATCCGACCCTGTGGTCGCGGATGGCCGACCAGGGGCAGCACGCCACCGCCGACGCGGCTACCGGGCACTACCCCTCGGCGTTCCGGCAGGCCCTGGCCGAGGACCCGGCCGCGATCACCAAGGCGTACATCTACGCCGTCACCGTCACCGGCACCCAGCGGATCACATGGGCCAATGGCGGGAGCGGCGCGGAGGACCGCTCCATCACCCTGGCCGTGCAGTGCCGCCCCGCCCGGGCCTGCTCCCTGGTCGCCGTCGCGCCCCACGTGGCGCCCTGACCGGATCCGACCGGAGAAGGACTGCCTCTTTACCCATGGAATTCTGCGACCTTCCGCTGGCGGGCGCCCTGTGCTCGATCAGCGACGCGGCCGACTTCATCGCCAACCCCGGCGAGGCGATCGGCAACTGGATGGCCAAATCGGCCGGTGAGCTGGCGGCGGCAGCCGCCGAACTCGCCGCCGAGGCGGTCAACACCACCACCCGGGTGGATCTGAACGCCGGCTGGTTCCGCGACAACTACGAGATGATCCTGCCGATCGGGCTGGTCGTCCTCGTCGGCACCTTCTGCGCCCAGCTCGTTCGAGCGGCGTTCCTCCGCGACGGTCAGGCCCTCACCCGGGCCTTCACCGGCACGGCGAGCGGCGTGCTGTTCGCCTTCTGCGCCATCGCCCTGACCACCGTGGCGATCGAGGTCGTCGACGCCCTGTCCGACGGCCTGTTCATGGCCGCCAACAGCAGCTTCGAGGACGCCGTCCGACGCCTCGTCAAGCTCTCCCACATCGGGGCCCTGGGCGGTTTGGGCTGGCTGGTGCCCACCATCGCGGCCCTGGGATGCGCCATCGGCGCATTCCTCTACTGGTGCGTGATGATGGTCCGCAAGGTCGGCATCCTCGTGCTCGTCACCCTCGCGGTCTTCGCCGGGGCAGGTGGGGGCTGGGAGGCCGCCCGCCGCTGGCGCAGGGGATGGATCGAGGCCACCGCCACCCTGGTGGTCTCCAAGCTCCTCATGACGATCGTCTTCCTCCTCGGTGTCTCCGCCATCGGCGACACCGAGCCCGGCGACGGGGTCGCCGCACTCGCCGACGTCATGGCCGGCATCGTCGTCATGGTCCTGGTGCTGCTGTGCCCGTATGCGACCTTCAAGTTCGTCCACTGGGCGGCCGAGGGTTCCGACGGCGAGTCCCTGCACCGCGCCGCCGGCGCCGGAGCCGGGGTGGCCAGGCAGCACACCGAGCGCGCCGGACGCAAGGTCGCGGCCATGGCCGGCACGGCCGGAACCGGCGGAGCCGCCGCCCTGGCCGGCGGTGCCCGCGTCGGGTCCCGCGCGGCGCCCCAGGGTCCGGCCACGGTGACGGGCAACCCCCTCCCCGGCGCCGGCAACCCCACCCCGACGGGCGGGGGAAGCACCAAGGGCTCGGATAACGGCGGAGGTCGAACCGCCGGCGGCCCCAGCACGGCGGAGCCGAAGGGGACGGCTCCACCGCCCACCGGCCCTGCCGGGACCACCGGCGACCGATCGGGCACCGCACCGACGCCCGCGCCCGCACCCGGCCCGACCGGGGTCCGGCAGTCCACACCCCCGACCACGTCCCCGCCGCCCACCACGAGTCCGCCGCCGCAGGGAGCCCCTCCGGCCGCCGGCCCCCGGGCCGCCACGCCCTCGGCGTCCAAGCCGCCCTGGGCCAACCCCTGACGCACCCCGTGCGCCCGGGGGCGGGATGCCCATCCCTCTCCCCGCCCCCGGGCCCCGCCCGCGCCCCCTTGGACCAGCCTCTTGTCCGACCTGTCCGTCGCCCCGGTCACGGTGAAGTTCCCCCACCGTTCCCGGCGCGGCATCCTCCTCGGCCTCTCCCTCCCCCAACTCCTCCTCTTCTCCTGCGCGTTGGCCCTGCTGCTGGTGGCGGTGATCTCCGCCGGTCTCCTCGGCGCGCTGGCGCTGGCCCCCGTGTGGGCGGTCGTCGCCGCCCTGGTCGCGATCCGCCGCCACGGCCGATCCCTGATCGAATGGGCGCCGATCGTCACCCGGTACGCCTACCGGCGCCGTACCGGTCACACCCTGTGGCTCGGCCGACCGGTCACCCGCCCGCGCCGGGACGGCGCACTGCACCTGCCCGGCACCGCGGCCTCCCTGAAGGTCGTCACCCCCGGCGACTCCACCAACGCCGCGGCGGCCCTGCACGACCCGCACCGGCGGACCCTGACCGCCGTCGCCCGCGTCTCCTCCCGCGCGTTCGCGCTGCTCGACCCGGCCACCCAGAACACCAACGTCAACGGCTGGGGGCGCGCGCTGGCCGGTGCCGCCCGCACCGGACACGTCGCCTGCGTCCAGGTCCTGGAACGCACCGTCCCCGACTCCGGCGACGGCCTCACCCGGCACTGGGCCCGACACGGCCGGCCACAGGCACCGGTCGCCGGACAGGTCTACTCCGAACTGGTCGCCTCCGCCGGGCCCGCCGCCGCTCCCCACGAGACCTACCTGGCGATCTCCCTGGATCTCAGGGCCGCCAAACGGCTCATCTCCCAGGCCGGCGGCGGACTTCCGGGCGCCTTCACCGTCATGGCGCAGACCACCGCCTCCGTCGCCCAGGCCGCGCGCGACGCCGGACTGGTGGTCACCGGATGGCTGACCGCCCGCGAGATCGCGGCGCTCGTGCGCACCGCCTACGATCCGCGTTCCCTGGCCGCCCTCCAACAGTGGTCCGCGAGCGGCCGGGCCGAGGCCGATCCGGCGGCGGCCGGACCGGTGCTCCAGGTCGAGGAGTACGACCGCCTGGCCACCGACACCGCCCGCCACGCCACCTACTGGGTGGAGAACTGGCCCCGCACCGAGATGGGCGCCGGTTTCCTGCACGGGCTCATGTTCAGCGCGGGGGTTCGGCGCAGCCTCTCGTTGCTGTACGTGCCGCAGAGCCTGGAGGCGGCGCTGCGGGACGTCCAGCGGAAGAAGGCCGCGATCATCGCCGACGCCAACGAACGCGCCCGCCGCGGTCAGGTCGACAGCGAGGAGGACTCCGTCGAGTACGCCGACGTCAAGGCCCGCGAGCGTCAACTCATCGCCGGCCACGCCGATGTCGCGCTGACCGGTCTGGTCACCGTCACCGCCGACACCGACGCCCTCCTCGACGCCGCCTGCGCGCAGATCGAGACCGCCGCGGTCACCGCGGGCGTGGACCTGCGCCGGCTCAACTACCAGCAGCCCGACGCCTTCCTCCTCGGCGCCCTGCCGTTGGCCCGCATCGCCCTGTGACCCCGCCCCCGCCCGGGGGCGGGAAGGAAACCCCCTTGGAAAGGCAGGACCGTTTGCCCTCTCATCCGAACGACGCGCACCCCTACCTGCGGGCCGCGAGTGCCGGAGTGCGCCACCACACCCGCTCCCTCACCGAGCGGACCGCCCGGCCGCGGGAGGCGGTGGACCGCGTTCACCTGGACGTCCTGCACGCCCACCTCACCGCCCTGCACCGGCTCCTCGATCACCTCACCGAGTCGACCCGCCCCCCGTACCCGGCCGCGGGCCGTCATCTGGCGATCGCCCGCACCCGGCTGTGGCAGACCGCCGGGGCCCTCCACGAGGCCTTCCACCTTCTCCCGGCGCCGTACCGGAACACCGATGAGGAGGAGTGTCACCCCGACCTGCTGCCCGAGGGGCCGCCGCTGATGACGATCTGCCGGCGTCACCTCGCCTCCGGCCACGCCGTCCGCCGCCGGACCACCCCCACCGACCTCAAGGGCCCGCCGCACGGCCACACCACCCACTGCGTCACCTGAAGAACCCGCCCGCTCCCCCGCGAAGGCCCCCTCCACGATGACCCCCCGCGCCGCGCGCCGCGCCTCCGTCTCCCCCCTGTTCACCCCACACGGCACCGATCGCGCCGAACGCAGGGCCGCACGCCGCCGGTTGACCGAGGCCACCGCCAAAGCCCGCGCGGAAACCGGCGCCCCCTCCCCCGACACGGCCCCCGGGGAACCCGTCGAGTCGGCTCCCCTCTACCCGGCCGGTGGGCGCCCCGGCCCCGCCTCGGCCCGCGGGAACCGGCTCAAGCTGCCCGCCCACCGCATGACCACCGCCATCGCCGCCGGTGCCTACCCCTTCCTCGCCGAGGGCGGGCTGGGAGCCGAGGGGGTCTACATCGGACGGGACGTCCACGCCGAGGCCAGTTTCTGCTTCGACCCCTTCGCCCTGTACGGAAGGGTCGAGGGCTTCACCAACCCGAACGTGCTGCTGGCTGGGGTGATCGGGCAGGGCAAGAGCGCCCTCGCGAAGTCCTTCGCGCTGCGCTCCGTCGCCTTCGGATACCGCGTCTACGTGCCCTGCGACCCCAAGGGCGAGTGGACCCCCGTGGCCGGCGCGCTCGGCGGCACATCCGTCGCGCTGGGCCCCGGCCTTCCCGGCCGGCTGAACCCGCTGGACGCCGCACCGCGCCCCGCCTCCGTGGCCGAGAGCGACTGGGCCGGGGAGGTCCGCAAGCGCCGGTTGCTCCTGCTCGGCTCCCTGGCCCGCACCGTGCTCGGCAGGGACCTGCTGCCGATGGAGCACACCGCTCTCGATGTCGCCCTCGACACCGTCGTCGCCCGAGCGGCCGGCTCGGCCCGGACACCGCTGCTCGGGGACATCGCCTCCGCCCTCAACAACCCCGACCGGCTCGACGAGGCCGCAGGCCTCATGTCCGGTCGGCTCGGGGACGCCGCCCGCGACCTCGCCCACGCCATGCGGCGCCTGGTCCACGGCGACCTGGCCGGCATGTTCGACGCGCCCAGCACCGTGGCCTTCGACCCGAACAGCCCGATGCTCACCATCGACCTCTCCCGGCTGGGCGGCTCCGGCGACGACACCGCCCTGGTCCTCGCCATGACCTGCGCCTCGGCCTGGATGGAATCGGCCCTCACCGACCCGCGCGGCGGCCGGCGCTGGATCGTCTACGACGAGGCCTGGCGCCTGATGCGCCACCCCGGCCTGCTGGCCCGCATGCAGGCGCAGTGGAAACTCTCCCGCGGCCTGGGCATCGCCAACCTCATGGTCATCCACCGGCTGTCCGACCTGCTCACCGCCGGCGACGCGGGCTCCCGCGGCCGGGCCCTGGCCGAAGGACTCCTGGCCGACTGCTCCACCCGCATCATCTACCGGCAGGAGACCGACCAGATCCACACCGCCGCCTCGCTGCTGGGCCTCACCTCGGTGGAGACCGAGGCCATCTCCCACCTCAACCGCGGGCGCGGACTGTGGAAGGTCGCCGGACGCTCCTTCGTCGTCCAACACCTCCTCCACCCCCACGAACTGTCCCTCTTCGACACCGACGCCCGCATGCACTGACCCCGGAGGAACCCCTGAGCTGCACCCACCACACGCCACCGGCCTCTCCCCTCGCACCGCCCCCGAGCGACCTCGAAGGCCGCCACCTCCACGGCCGGGCCGTCATGGAGCTGACCGACCGACTCAACGCCGCCCGCAGCGTCGAGGAAGCCGCCGCGCTCACCGAGCCCGTCCTCCACCCCACCGAGGGTCTCCTCGAACGGCTCGCGGACTTCTTCGAGGCAGCCGCCGAGAAGGCCCGGGAAACCGAGACCGATGACGGCTTCGACCTGCGCGACGACCTCGACCATGCGGCGGCCTCCCTGCGCGACATCGCCGAGGACCTGCACGGCGTACCCCTCCGCATGCACGCGCTCGCACCGCCGCCCCGCACGGCCGGCCCCTCGCGTCGCCTCCCCGGCACTCCCCCGCCCCCTCCGCCCTCCACCACCCCCGGCCGCACCCGCTGACCCCGGCCCCACAACCGGCCGACAGCCCGGGAGACGACCCTGGCCACCCGCTCCTGCATCGCCCGCCCCACCCCGAACGGCTTCTCCGGCACCTACGTCCACTACGACGGCTTCCCCGGCCATCACCTGCCCCTGCTCCTGGCCGCCCGTCGGTACCGCTTCGGCGGGGACACCGAAGCCCTGGCCCGATACCTGATCGACGATGTGCGCACCGGCTGGGAAACCCTGGGCAACGACCTCCTGGAAGGCACGCCGGATTCCCTGCGCACCGCCCTCACCGCCGTGTACCCCCCCACCCCGGAGCACCCCTGGCGCCCTCTCCGCGAGCCGCTTCCGGCCGACCGGAGGCAGGGACGCCGGTGAACGAGAGCAACGCCTTCGACGGAGACCTGAGCTGGGCCTATGTCCTTCGGCCCACCGGCATCGAGGTCATCCACCTCACCGGCCACGGCCCCGCCCGGGGCCGGGTCGTGGACTGGGACCGGGACCCACGGACACGTTTCTCCGACGCTCCCCGGGCGTGGCGCCCACCATCTCCTCCCCCACCCGGAAAGGACCACGTGCCCACCCCTTCACGGAAGACCTCGGAACCATCGGCCGGATCAACCGTGGTCGAGAAACAACTCGGTTTCTCGATCGATGAGTTGGTGACGCGTCACGAGACGCACGACCCGCTTCGCAAGATCGCCCGCATGGTCATTTCGGCCGCCGACGACCTCGACACCACCGACCACCTGCTCCTGGAGGAAGCCGAGCGTCTGCGCGAGGCCTTGGCCCGGCTGGTGGACGGCAGGCTTGAGGTCACCGTCCTCGGAAACGGGGACATCCTCCACAACGCCGCGCGGGTGAACACACTCGCTGTTCGACACCGCGAGCAACGCCGTCACCTCCACGGGTTGACCTGGCTTTACACCCGCAGCGCCCGGCCCTCCCCGGCCCCCGGGACGACCCGACCGGCCGTCGCGACACCGGTTCCCCCGACCCTCCCGGTCCCGGCGCAACCGCCGAGCCCCCGCCCCGGCGGGCGCTGAACCGCCCCACCTCCCATCTCCCCGCCCGGGCCCGTGTCGCCGTCGGGCAAGTCCTTCACGCTCCATCCCACCGCCTTCGAGGAGCCATGCCCGCTGTCGCGTCGTCGACGCCCCCCATCACCCCGTCCGCGCCACCGGAACTGGTCCGGCGTGTGCACGCCCTGCGCGCCGGGGACCGGCTGACCACCTCGATCGTGGACTACCTGGTGCCCGTGCTGGTCTACCAGTTGACCGGCTCCGCCACCTGGGCGGGTGTGGCGTTCGCCGCCGAGTGGATCCCGCGCATCGTGGCCATCGGCCTCGGCGGTCCACTCGTCGATCGGCTGCGTCCGCGCGTCGTCCTGCTCGCCGTCGCCCTGGCCCGCGCGATCCTGCTCGCCGGGGGAATGGCGGCACTGGCCGCCGGTGCCGGGGCGCCCGCGATCGTCGTGCTGGGAGTGGCCTGCGGCTTCCTGGCGAAGGTCGCCTATCTGGCCACCGAGACGCTCGGCGCGGCGGTCGGCCGGGGGCATCGGGACCAGGCCCGGTTCCAGGGCGTGCAGACCGCCATCGACCAGGCGTGCGCCATGGTCGGCCCCCTGGTGGGCGGGGTGCTGCTGGTGGTCGGTGGGCAGGTCGGTCTGAGTGCCGCCCTGGCGCTGTCGCTGATCACCGCCCTGCTGGTGGCGATGGTGCGGATACCGCACCCCGCCGAGGTGGAAGGGCGGGACAGGCGGCGGTCGCGGGGACTGCGCGCCGGCGCCCGGGCGCTGCGGTCGGCCCCTGCCCTGTGCTGGTTGCTCGCCGGGCTGGTCACCATGAACCTGCTGACCGGGTTGCTCCAGGCGGCCGTCCCCGTGATCGTCTCCTCCTACGGCCGCTCGGCCGCGGCCACCGGCGCGGTGTGGAGCATCGGTGCCGCCGCCTCCCTGCTCGCCGCTCTGCTGTGCGCCCGCCGGTTGGGCCGGGTCGGGGTGCCGGCCATCGCCCTGAGCGCCTCCCTCACCGCCGCCGTGGCCGGCGTCGGCGCCGCGCTGGCGGGAACCTACGCGCAGTTCGTCGCGGCGATGGCGCTGCTCGCGGCGGCCGAGGGCGCCGCCCTGGTCGCCCTGCGCACCACCCGGGCCCGGCTGATCCCCCAGCACGTCTTCGGCTCCACGGTGGCCGTGATGGCGCTGGTACTGCTGGCCCCCATGCCGGTGGGCGGAGTGCTGCTGGCCGCCGCTCCCCGGGCCGGACTTCCCGCGCTGCTGATCGCCGTGGCCCTGCTGCACACCGCCATCACCGTGACCGCCGCGTTCGGCCTGCGCCGTCACCGGCACTCCCTGACCGCCGTCCCGCTCTCCCCGACTCCGTGAAGGAAAATCCCGTGCACGACAGCGACCGGAAGCTGATCATTCTCGTGGGCCGTGGCGACCCCGTCTACCGCGGTTACGCCCTCGACGCCCTCACCTCCCGCCACCGCGTGGCCCTGATCGACCACACCGCCCCCGCCCGGCCCTCCTCCCGGATCGTGGACCACGAGGCCGCCGACCCGCACGATCCCACCCGGGTGCGTGCCGCCGCCCGCGCACTGGCCCGCCGGCATCCGGTGGACGGGGTGTTGACCTGGGACGAGTTCGCCACCGTGGGATCCGCCGAGGCCGCCCGTGACCTCGGGCTGCCGGGCCCCCGTCCCGAGGCGGTCGCCACCTGCCGCGACAAGGCCGCGGCCCGCGCACGCTTCGACGCCCGACAGGTGCCCTCCACGCCCTGGGCCCGGGTGAACACCGTGGAGCAGGCCGGGGAAGCCGCTCGGAGGATCGGGTTCCCCGTGGTCCTCAAGCCCGCCGCGGCCGGTGGATCCTTCGGCGTGCGGAAGGTGGACACCGCCCGCGACCTGGCCGCCGCCCACGCCTTCGCCGCCGAAGCCGCCGCCCGGGGGCGGGAAGACGCCGGGCTGCTGGTGGAGTCCTACCTCTCCGGCCCCGAGGTCTCCGTCGAGATCGCCTCCGACCACGGCCGCCACCACGTCCTCGCCCTGACCCACAAGTCCCTCGGCGCGGAGCCGTACTTCGAGGAGACCGGCATCTGGTGCACGGCCTGCCGGACCCCCGGGAGCCCGCCGTCCGTGTGGCGCTCGCCGCCCTGGACGCGGTGGGCCTGACCCACGGCGTCTCCCACATCGAACTGCGCCTGACCCCCGGCGGACCGCGCGTCATCGAGATCAACCCCCGACCGGGCGGAGACCTCATCCCCCACCTGGTCCACCTGGCCACCGGCGTCGACGTCGTCGCAGCCGCCGCTGACCTGAGTACCGGGCTGTCCCCCGACCTGACCCCCACCCGCGATATCAGCGCCGGCGTCCGCTTCCTCTACCCCCCGACGGCCGGTCGCCTCACCCGCCTGGACATCGACCCCCGGCTGGGAGAGGTGGCCTGGTGCGAGCGCGCGGTGGCGACCAGGACGCCGGGCGACGAGGTGAGCCCACCGCCGGGCGACGGCCTGCACTCGCGCCTGGCCCACGTCGTGGCCACCGCCCCCACCCCCGAGCTGTGCCGCGCGCGTCTCGACCGGGCCGCCGGCTCCGTGCGCGCCGGCATCACCCCCACCCGGAGCGGCCGATGACCACCACGACCGCCGAACCCCGGGCGAGCGCCACCTGGTACGACGAGGTCGACCAGGCCCCACCGGACACCCTGGAGGCCCTGCACCCCTCCCGCACCCGGGCATGGGCCAGGGCATGGCAGCACGTGCGCACCGAACAGGTCCTCGCCCACCGCCACGTCCACCTCCACGACCCCGCCCGGGGCATCGGCGAGACCGTCTCCTTCCACCTGGTCCCCGGCCGGGGCAGCCCCTACTGGTCGCGGTTGGAGACCGACGCCGGCAGCCCGCCCGTGTGGCCCGGCCCGGTGCTCTACGCCGGCAGCCCCCACGCCGAGTACGGCGGCGCGGGCACCGCCACCGCAGCCCTTTCCGCCGCCACCACCGCAGCCGGACTCCGCCTCGCCCGGAGCCTGGGCGCCCGCGCCGTCGTCCACCCCGGTCTCACCCCCGGCCAGGCCACCGCCCTCACCGCCGCCGCGCCCGCCGGCGTCACCGCACTCGACCTGGGCACCGATGTCGCGTTCACCCGTTCCCTCGGCGCGGACGCGGACCGGTGGTGGGCCGGGATCCCGCAGAAGTACCGCGGCGACGCCCGCCGCACCTGGCGCCGCGGCACCGACGCCGGGCTGACCCTCGCCCCGTACACCGGCGCCGCCGCCCTCCCCCACCTGCCGCTCTTCACCCAGCTGGCCAACGGCACCGCCGACCGGCACGGCACCCGCCTGTACGGGCCGGAGATGTTCGAGCACCTCACCGATGTGCCCGGCGCCGTCCTGCTGGCCGCCCGGGACGGGAACCGGCTGGTCGGTGGCTTCTACGGCTGGCTCCACCGCCGCTGCCTGTACCTGTGGGCCTGCGGTATCGACTACCGACACCCGGCCGCGCGCCGCGTGTACAAGTGGCTGCTGGCCGAATCCGCCCACTGGGCCATCGACCGGGGAGCGCACACCCTCGACCTGGGCCGCGCCAACTACGCCGCCAAGCTCAGAGTCGGCTGCCGGCCCCAGCCGCTGCGCACCGTCGTGCTCCTCCCCCGCCCCGATACCGCGACCACCACCGCGTTGGGCGACCTCGCCCGGCGACTGGGCGAACAGGCCCTGCCCCACCTGCCCCCGGGCACCCCCTGGTGAGCCGCCTCCCCGTCCGGAAAGGAGCCCTTCCCTGACCCCGCCGATCGTGGACCCCCTCGGTCCTTCCTCCGGCTGCCCCGGCACCACGACCCGATGGCTCCGCACAAGCCGTGTGCCCGGGCAGGCTCCACCGCTCCGAAGCACGGACCCACCTTCCGGCCCTCCGGCTCCCGGTTCGGTGGCGCGTCTTGAGTGACCCGCAGATCCTCCTCACCTACAGCCGCGGCAAGGGGATCGTCGCCATCGCCCACGGGGCGAGGTACAAGGCCGCGCACCAATTGCTCACCTCCTGCGGATTCCGCGAGGACGAGAGCGGAGTGCACCACCTACCGAACGGGGAACCGGACCTTGCCCGAGCCCATGTGGCCTCGCTGGTCCGTCTCGCGAAGTTCTACCGTGCCGAGGTGACCACCGGCAGCCGGCAGTTCATCGGCGACATTGCCGAAGACATCGCGGCTCGTCTGCCCGGAGGATGGAAAGCCCGCGTCGAGATCTACTCCAACCCCCACTGGCAGGGGGATCTGGTGCCGTGGCTGTGGGACAGCGGCGAACTCGCCCGAGTCGTCCGGCACGAGCGCGTCCCCTGCGCAGCCGCCCTCACCGACACGGCCTCCGAAACGACCCTGCTGCTCATCGAGCACCCCGACCGACAGGCCGGTTATCTGCTCGGCGCCCTCTCCCCCGACTTCTTCGAGGAGGGACACGGAGACCGGCACGCCCCACGCGGCATCGCCGTCCCGGGGTCGGCCGCTGCGGCGGCCCGGGCCATCACGGATCACTACCTACCCGCCTACCGGCGCGCCGTTCACGACCGGCGGCTGGCATGCGTCGCGGAGTCGCTCGACCGCATCCGCGCCCGGCACGACGACCGGAGCACCGGCACGGCCCCTGAGCGCGACGACATCGGGGCACCGGTCCCGGAAGAGGCGACCGCGAGGCTCCCGGGCCGGGTGTGGGAGGAGTTCCGCTCCGTCCTGCGGCATGCTCCCCCTCTCCTGGACCGATGCCGCTCCTCGGCACCCGAGGGCTCTCCGGATAACCGTGTCCTCGCCCAGCTGATCGACGCCCTCGTTGACGTGGAGAGCCTGGACGGGGGCGCCTCTTCGGGGTCGCCGGGACCCGATGCGCCGCTCCGGTCGGCCATCGAGACATGGCTCACCCACGGCGAAACGTTCCTGCGCCGGGCCCGTGCGGCGGCTCCTCCCACCCGCCCCGACACCCCGGCCCTCGCCCCGCCGGCCCGGCCACACCCACCGGGGCGTCACACGCCCCGCCGGTGAATCCGGGCACCTCCCCACACACCCGGCGCGCCCCCGGCCCCTTTCCCGGTGCGCCGGCCGTGATCACCCGCGACGGATCACGGCAGCACCGGCACCACAGGACCCCGTCCGACAGGCCGTTCTTCCATCGCCATCTCTTCAAGGAGCGCTTCATGGCTGTCCGCACCCGGTGGACGATCACGCACGACTGCGGTCACGAGGCCGTCCACGACCTGGCCCACCGCCCCGCCGACAGGCGGGCCGGCTTCGCCCGCTGGCTCGCGGCCAGGGACTGCACCGACTGTTGGAAAGCCGCTCGCGAGGCCGACACCCTCTCCAAAGAACAGTGGCTCGCCGCCAAGCGCGCCGAGGAACGGCAGGCCGCCGATGAATGGGCCTCCCGTTTCCACATGCCGGCGCTGGAGGGCCCCCAGAACATCCTCGACTGGGGTGAGCGCTGCCGTCACCGGTTGATGGTGGCCGCGCACACCGCGCTGGTCGTCGAGAGCACCGGGGACGAGGGCGAGTGGGCGGCCCTGGAGGAGCGGGCGCGTGCGATCGCCCGAGCCGGGTGGTGGATCGACCAGCGGGAGGCGGAAGGCTGTGACCTGCCGGAACTCCTCGACGCCGCCGACGATTCTGACCGCGGAACCGAGAATCCCCACTGGTGATAACGGGCCGCAACATAGCCGGGGATCGCCGGTTTGGCCAACCGGCGATCGTCCGGACCATTGATCCTCCCACCGCTCCGTCGCTCCCCCTGGAAGGACCTTCGGTGACCGATGCCCGTCTGCCCCCGAGCACCCCGGCCTTCGCCCCGACACCCGATCCGCTCACCCCCGCCCGGGACATCACCCACTCCCACTTCGAGGCCGGGGACCGGGTCGTCGTCATCAAGGGAGTCGCGGGCGCCGAGCTGTGGGGGGGACGCCATGCGCGTCGTGGCCCCCTCCTGGCACACCCCCACCGATGAGGACGGGTGGCGGCTGCGGGACGCCACCGGTGGGGCCCGGACCTACGTCACCGGCCACCCCCGCTACCTGGTGCACCTCTCGCGCCGCTGCCCCGACTGCCTGCTCCACCTGGGCGCCCTGGAAAAGCGCTTCCTGCCTAGATACGCCGGCTACAACGCCCTGATCGACTGCGGCTGGTACACCACCACCGCCCTCGGGCAGCTCGTGCACATCGCCGACGCCCGGGGTCCTCGATGATCTGCGCCCCGTGACCGTGTCCGTCCCGCAGCAGCGGAAAGCCGGTTACGGCCCGGTGGGATCAGCCACCGCCCGGGAAGCGATGGACGGTTGACCGCCGGGACCGGAAACCGAGACGTTCGTACAACCGGTTCGCCGCCTCCCGGTCGGGGCGTGAGGTGAGATCAACCGTCCGGGCTCCCGTCTCCCGGGCGATCCGCGGTGCCTCCGCGGTGAGGAGACCGGCCGCTCCCCGTCCTCGCCCCGTGCCGTCCACCATCACACCCTCCCCCCGGGCCCGCAGGCCGGAGGGCAGTGGCAACAGCACCAGGGTCAGCACCCGCTGATCGCCTCAGGGGTTCGGGCGCCCGGCACCGTGGTGGCCTCGCAGCTCACCATCCGGTCGATGGCCTCCCGGTCCAACGGCTCGACCGTCGAGAACAGCTGCGGCAGCAGCCCGCCGAAGGCATCGACAAGCTCCTGATCCGCTTCCCGGACGGCCTGCACCCGGACCTCCCTGTCGGGAGCCCATCGACGCTCGCCGGCTCCCTCGCACAGCCGCTCCCCGCGGGTTCCGACAGCCAGGGCGATGGTCGCCCCCCTGCCTTCGGCGGAGGCCCGGCACCTCTCCTCCAGCCGGACAGCACCCGACCGCTCGGTCCCGCCACCAGCCCCATCACTTCGTCGTCCGGTGTGGTCGCCACCTCCTCACCATGTGCCGTCCCCCCTCCTCCCGGCTCCCCCGGCCCGGGCCGGTGCCCCTCCACCCGATCAAGGAAGACATGCACGATCACGAGAACTCCGAGCACCTCGCCTCATTCGCCGATGTCCTGGCCGGTGAACTGCCGGGTACCTGGACCCGCGCGCACCATCGTCCCGAGGACAAGGACGACCTGGCCGAACTGACCGACCGGGTCTGGGACCTGGATCTCGTCGCCGAGTCCCTGGCCGGTCATCCGCTGCGGCAGGCGGTCGTCCTCACCCGGACGGACGGGGCCCGGCTGGCCATCCTCGACCACCCCGGGCACGACGGTTTCCTCGTCGCCGCCGTGGCACCCGACGACCTTCCCCCCGAGGCGTTCCGGGGTGTCCGCGAACCGGACGGCATCGCCGTGGGAGACGACCCGTTCCGCAGCGCCGAGTTGGTGGCCGGTGACCTGTTGCCCCGCGTCGAAACCGCCCTCGTCCGGGTTCGCCACCACGCCGCAGGAGTCCGTCCGTCCCGACCGGACCGGGTGGTGTTGACCTGGCAGCCCGACGGCGGCCTCGCAGCCTTCCCCGCCACCGAGGAAGCCGCCGACATCCTGACCGCGCACGGGTTCGTCCGTGAGGAAAGCGGCATCCACCGTCTGAGCGGCGACGACACCGCCGTGCAGGCCCGCGCCGTGCGGGCGCTGGGAGCCCGGCTCGAAGCGCTGGGCATCGCCACGGCGTTGCAGCACCCTCCGGGCCGGATGCCTCCTTCCACCCTCCCGCCCGCTCCCGCACCGGCCCCGGTCGGCCCCGGGACCCCGAGCGCCAGGGGGCGATGAAGCACCCCCAACCCTGCGACCGGTCGCACCCCACCCACCACCCCGCCCACCGCTGTTCCGAAAACCGGGAGGCCCATGACCGACCCCACCGGCGATGCGCTCGCCCTCGCCGAGGACATCGCCCAACGTCTCGGCCGGCTGAACGACCGCCTCACCCACGCCCCGCCGCACCGGGTCGCCCGCGTTCTGGGCACCGTCCTGGACGGCGATCGGGGAGCCTTGGGCCGGATGACCGAACTGCTCGCCACCGGCTCGTACTTCACCCGTCACCACGCCCGCACCGGTGCCCTGCCACCGGAGGTCCCGCTCGCTTTGGGACGCGCCTGCAACCAGCTGCACGACGTGGGCTTGGACCTAGACGAGCATCTCCCCGACCTGCGACGCCTCGCGGAGCCTCCCACCGGCCCGGGCGCCCCGCCGGCGAAGCCCGTGGCCTGCGACATGCTCGTCAGGAGGCGCCGGTGAACACCCGACGCAGGGCCCGAAGCGAGCGGAAGGGGAGTCGCCGGTGCCCGTGACCGAGCGGCAGCTCGCCGCCTTCGCCGACACCCATCTGTGGCGCGTCCCTTTCGACACCTCCCCGCGCCATCTGGCCGGTCCGGGGGACGACCGGCGCTTCACCCACGTCCTGGCCGCGGCCGGTTGGACTCCCGTCTCCGATCCGCTGGGTTCGGAGATCGTGCTCAGCAGCCCGGACCACCGGCACAGCCTGCAGTTCGAGCCCCGGTCCTCCACCAGCGCCTGGTGGCGACTGCGGGCGCAGTCAACCGACACCGAGCCGGGCTGGTACGCCGAATTCGGTGAACTCGTTCCCGCCGAGATTCTCGCCGCTGTCGCGGAGTCCCTCGTTCTCCCCTCGCCGAGCGAACCGCAGGACCCCCTGACGGCGGTGAGGGACGCGGGGTGGGTCATCGATGCGCGCGGTGTGGCCAACTCCCCCGACAGGGCATGCCGTATCGAACGGCTCCGTGAAGCGAACAGCACCACGGCCTGGTACGTGCGTGCCCACGATCCCTACCGCGGGCCCCAAGGGCCCCGGTTGTGGCACGCCATGTTCGGGGCCCGGGCCCCCGAGCATCTGGTGCAGGCCTTCGTCACCGCCCTGGCCGACCCCGCCCCGGTGCAGCGGGGCATGCACGAGCGCACCGCCCACCCCGGCGTGACACAGGAGCCCAGCGCGCTGTCCCCCCAGCAGGTGGTCGACGCCCACACCCAACGCATCCGAGCCCTCCGCACCCGGGCCCGTGTCGCCCGACGCCCCGGGCCCGGCCCTCGAACGAGCCCGGCCCCTGTGTCCCGCCCGTCCCCGCTCGGCGTCTCCCGGCACTGACGGTGCCGGGCACGCGGGGCGGTTCCGGGAGAGGGGGTCGCCCCTTGTCGCCCCCTCTCCAGCACAGGGGGCGTTCCCCTCCCCGACCGGCACCCACCACTCTCCTTCCCCTCTCCTTTCCCGGAAGCGGGTTTCCTTGTCCTCTCCCGCCCGCCCCTCGACCTCCGGTGACGGTTATGACATCGCCTTCCGCGTCCTGCTCGTCGCCATGATGATCGCCGTGCCGCTGTCCCACCTGGCCTGGCTGGGCGGCAACCTCACCGCCCACCTCACCGATACCGACGCATGGGCTCCCTACCAGCCCACCGACGCGCTGCTGCACCCCGAACGGCTCTGGTCCGGGGTCGGGGAAGTCCCCTTGCTGATCGGCACCCGCGTCATCCCGATCACCGTCCTCCTCGCGCTCGGTGCCACGGCCGCCGTCCTGTGGTCCCGCCACACCGCCAACGGGGGCGGACGCAGGAAGAAGATCACCGGCATGGCCAAGCCGAGGGACATCGAGCCCCTGACAGCCACATCGATCACCGCCAAGGCCCGCTCCCTGCGGCCGAGCCTGAAGACGGCCAAGCGCATCGCGCCCGAGGACACCGGCGTGCTGTTGGGCAACCTCCAGGGAACCCGCCACGAGGTCCGCATGGGTTACGAGGACGTCGCCGTCGCGATCATGGCCCCGCGCTCCGGGAAGACCACCTCCCTGGCCATCCCCTCGATCCTCAACGCGCCCGGCCCGGTCCTGCTCACCTCGAACAAGGCGGCGGGCGACGCCTACACCGCGACCATCGACGCGAGGGCCCGGGTGGGGAGGGTGTGGTCGATGGATCCGCAGCAGATCGCGCACGCGGACCGCCGGATGTGGTGGAACCCCCTGGCCGACGCCAGAACCCTGGACGGCGCCGGTCGGCTCGCCGGGCACTTCCTGGCCGCCTCGGTGGACGCGAACCAGCAGGGCGACTTCTGGTCCAAGGCCGGATCCAACATCCTCTCCCAACTCTTCCTCGCCGCGGCCCTCGACGCCCGCCCCATCACCGATGTGATGCGGTGGCTGGCCTTCCCCGCCGACCGCACCCCGCTGGACATCCTGCGCGACCACGACTTCACCGCTGTCGCCGCCCAACTCAAGGGAACCGTCGAGGGCCCGCCCGAGACCCGCGACGGCATCTACGAAACCGCCCGCCAGTACGCCGCCGCCCTGCTGAACAACGAGATCGCCGCCTGGGTCACCCCGCAAAGCGACGTCCCCGAGTTCCGGCCAGCCGACTTCGTCACCTCCACCGACACCCTCTACCTGCTGTCCAAGGACGGCGGAGGCGGCGCGAGCGCGCTGATCGCCGCCTGCGCGGACTCCGTCATGCAGGCCGCGACCGCACAGGCCGAGCGCGCCGGCGGGCGCCTGGACCCGCCGATGCTGGCGATCCTGGACGAGGCCGCCAACGTCTGCAAGATCAGCGACCTGCCGGACCTGTACTCCCACCTCGGCAGCCGGGGCATCATCCCGATCACCATCCTGCAGTCCTACCGCCAGGGCCAGAAGGTCTGGGGAGACGCCGGGATGGACGCCATGTGGTCCGCCTCCACCATCAAGGTCATCGGGGCGGGCATCGACGACCCCGACTTCGCCGACAAACTCTCCCGCCTCATAGGCGACCACGACGTGGAGACCACCTCCACCTCCCACTCCGAGTCCGGCAGGTCGAGCTCCGTGTCCATGCGCCAGGAGCGGATCCTGCCCGCCGACGCCATCCGCGCCCTGCCCAAGGGCACCGCCCTGTGTTTCGCCACCGGCCTGCGCGCCGCCATGCTCGACCTGCGCCCCTGGTACGCCGAACCCGGAGCCGAGGAACTCTCCGCCGCCTCCGCCCGCGCCTCCAAGGCCATCACCACCCGCGCCATCGCCAAGGCCACCCCCCGCCGCGAGGACTACGGACCGGCGGCGTGAGAGAGCTGTGCCCGCCCCCGTGCCGACCCGCCCCGGGAAAGGTGCAAGGCCGCTCTTCACCCCCATGTACCCATCACACCCACAGCCCGAAGAAACCCACGCCCCTCGACGCCGAGACCGACAACGACGGAACGGCGGAGCCCAGCGCCCCGATGACAGAGCAGCCCTGCCAATCGTGCGGACCGCCCTCGGCGGTTCTCGGGCCGTCAACTCGGCGTTCCCCGGAGCAGCCGGTCGAGGAGCCACGGCTCCCGGTTTCCGGCAGCTGAGCCCATACGTCGGCAGCGGTTTCGCCGTTCAGGAGTCGGAGGATCAACTCCCACGACCGTGACCGGCTCGGCGCCGGGACCGAGCGGAAGCGGCTGTATCCGCTCACGGATAGCCCCGCTCCGGGACTCCAACGGGACTGACGGATCATCTCCGAAGAGCTCGCCGGTCCCGCACCGTCATCGGCGGCCATGGAGACCTCTCTCCTCGCGGCTCGGTGGGTTCACATTTCCGTGGTCCACACCCCCGAGGGGTGATCCTCCGGTGGCAGCCACAGCCGAGGCTGTGACTCCCGATGCTGAGGGGAAGCCTGTTCCTCCCAGGGGAAAAGGCCGGCCGGATCGGCCCACGTCACCTGCAGCAGAGGGATGGGAGGACGTCGATAGAAGCCGATAGCCCTCCCGAAGAAGGTCCGGTACCACCGCAGGTCGGCGCTCTTGAACACGAGTCGATGGCCTTCCACCACCTCCCGTCGCTCCTCCTCGTCCCCGAACCCGGCGCCCTCCACGGCCCTGTCTCCCAACATGTTCACCATCCGGTGCATGGTGGGGAGATCGAGCCCGAACACGGCGAACTCGGGAACGCCGTGGGTGTGGGCCAGACCGATCGTGTAGGCGAAGCCGGGAACGACCTCGTCCCCCGCCACCATCATCACGTGCCAGCCGTACCGGCGTACGTTCTCCAGGACTTTCAGGTGGAGTTCGTCCGCCTCCCCACGACCGCCGTAGTCGTGGCACAGAACGCAGCGGCACTCGAAGGAAGTCCGGGACATGGTTCCGAGGCTACGGCTGTCGCCCGCAGGAGACGCCAGCGGGGTTCCCCGCCCCTCCCACCGAAGGTCTTGTCGAGGGAGGCAAGGGGCGCTTCCGCACCGTCCATCCCCACTGGCCCCCCGCTCAAGCCCACCCACTGCCCTGAATCCCGACCTCTCCCTCCGTAGAAAGACCGCCCCGTGGATCACCCCTCGCCCAACTTCTCCCTGTACCACAACTCCCCGCCACCCCACGCCCAGGACAGCAGCCCCGAGGAAGGGCCGAACCTCATGGAGTTCGATGCCGCCATCCGCAAGGACACCACCCACACGAATGCCACCGACAACCGACTACTCGGCCAAGCCTTTCTCCACCGCCCGCGCGTACCGCTGGACCGGGCGCCGATCGACCATGTCACCGCCGCCGAGCGTGCCGCCCTGCGCGGTGGTGCGGCGGAGGCGGAGGAGATGGAGGACGGGGTGCTCGACGGATGTTCTCCGTGGGCGTGCCGGGGCGAGGGCGGCGCGCCGACGCGGGACGATTTCGGGTTGGCCTCCTGATTCTGGATCTGTTCGCGGGCCCGGGTGGGTGGAGTCACGCGCTCTCGGTCCTCGGCGTGCGGGAGGTGGGGCTGGAGTGGGACGCATGGGCCTGCGCCACCCGGGCCGCGGCCGGACAGGTCACCATCCGGACGGACGTGGCGAGATATCCGACGTGGCCGTGGGTCGGCCGCACCCGGGGGTTGATCGCGAGCCCACCGTGCCAGGCGTGGTCCTCGGCCGGTAAGCGTCTGGGGTGGGTGGATCAGCCGTTGGTGCACCGGGCGGTCGCCGACCTGGCCGCCGGCCTGGACACCCGCGAAGGCCTGCGTGCCGCGTGCCGGGACGAACGCTCGCTGCTGGCGGCGGAGCCGATGCGCTACCTCCATGCCCTGAACAGTGTCGCGGAGCCGCAGTGGGTGGTCATGGAGGAGGTGCCGCAGGTGCTGCCGCTGTGGAGGCAGTACGCGGCCATCCTCCGGTCATGGGGATTCTCGGTGTGGGCGGGGGTGTTGAACGCCGCCGACTACGGGGTGCCGCAGACCCGGCGGCGGGCCATCCTCCTCGCCTCCCGGATCCGACCCGCCCGGCCACCCGTGCCGACCCACGCCCGGGAGGCCGAACCACCGTCGTTGTTCGGGCCCGGCCGTGCCCGGTGGGTCTCCATGGCCGCTGTCCTCGGCACGTCGGGAGCACCGGCCGCCGCGCCGCCAGCGGAAGGGGAGGGCTGGGCGTGGTGCCTGCGTACCAACAACCAGGCCAACGCCACCGTCCGGCCGCTGTCCGAGCCGGCCGGAACGCTGTTCTTCGGCAACCGGGCCAATGAATGCCTCTGGATCGCCGAACCCCTCCCCACCACCTCCGCGGTGGCGAGGCCACCCATGCTGCCGGAGCCGATGCGGATCAACGCCCGTGAAGCGGGGGTGCTGCAGACCTTCCCCGCCGACTACCCCTGGGCCGGGAACAAGGGCCGGCAGTTCTCCCAGATCGGCAACGCCGTCCCTCCGCTGCTCGCCGCCCACCTGCTCGCGCCGCACCTCGGCGTCGGCTTCGAGCCCGATGACTTCACCTTGGCCGCCTGATGCCCCACACCCCCGATGACGACGACCTCGATGACGTCGATCCCGCACCGCCGGTGTACCACGCCGAGCGGGCCCTGCTCGGCGCCCTCCTCCTGGAGCCCCGGCGCCTGCAGGAAGCCGCTCACCTTGTTCCGGAGGCGTTCTCCACCGCCGAGCACCGCGCCCTGTTCACCGCGATCCGCTCCCTACCAGCCCCCGACCCCGCCCGGCATGCCCGCACCACCACCTGGCTGGACCGGGTGCTGGCCACCGCCCGCCGACAAGCCCGCGGCCTGACCGCCTCCCACCTCCACGGCCTGGTCCGTGCCTGCCCCCAACCGCGCCACGCCCCCGCCTATGCGCGGATCGTGCAGACCGAACACGCCCGCCGCACCCTGCGCGCCCAAGCCCAACGCCTCGCCCACACCGCCACCGACCCCACCCTCCCCGACCCCGTCCACGCCACCCTCACCGAAGCCGACACCCTCACCACCCTGATCGAGGAACTCTCCGCCCGCTTCCCCCCCCGACCCGACTCCCCCCACCCCATCCCGACCCCGCCCCCCACGGATCGGAACCCGGCCCACCAGGAGGCCGTGGAAGAGGAACTCCTACTGCTCGCCACAACCACCGCGCACCCCGCTGAAGCCGAACGCATGCGATGGCTGACCCCCGATGACTTCACCCTCCCCCTCCACGCCGGACTGTGGCGATGCCTGACCACCATGGCCCGCAGGCACTCCCCCATCGACCCCGTCACCGTCCTGTGGGAAGCACAACAAGGTGGTCTGCTCACATCCGACATCGAACCAACCGAAATCCTCGGCCTCCTCACCGAACCGGTCGGCTCCCCCTCCCACTGGGGCCGACGCATCCTTCAACGCGCCCTCCTGACGGCAGCCCACCACACCGGCCGCCACATCGAGGCACACACCAAGAACCCCGCGATCAACCCACACCACCTCCTCCTCGCCAGCCGTCACTCCCTGACCAACTTCAACTCACTGCGTGTCCGCTGGAACCACGCCACCTCACCGTTGACCCCACCCAGCCGGCCCACCCGAGCACCCGCTCCGCCTCGCGCAGGCCCACCATGCACCACGCCACCCACCACCGTCCGTATCCCTCGTTGATGACCGGGCATCAGGCTGACAACAGCGCCGGAATGGACATCAACCGGGTCACCTCCGCTCGCGCGGAGAGCACAAGTTCGCGTCGTCGATGCCGGCGCCGAGCACCGGGTCACCTCCGCTCGCGCGGAGAGCACTCGTCCCGCTGGGTCCGAAGGTCCGTGAGGGCCGGGTCACCTCCGCTCGCGCGGAGAGCACCACTTGAGGCGGGCGCCGTCGATCGCGGGGTGCGGGTCACCTCCGCTCGCGCGGAGAGCACGCCCGGTGCTCCCAGTTCCGGGCCTCGACCCACGGGTCACCTCCGCTCGCGCGGAGAGCACATCGCGTCCTTGACGGCTGCATGGACCTGAAGCGGGTCACCTCCGCTCGCGCGGAGAGCACATCCGCACCGGGCTCGGCGTGCGCTTCTTGTGCGGGTCACCTCCGCTCGCGCGGAGAGCACGCAGCGGCGGATTGCAGCCGAGGAGCGCGCCGCGGGTCACCTCCGCTCGCGCGGAGAGTACCTGCCGCAGTCGGCGCAGGTGGGCCGCCGGAACGGGTCACCTCCGCTCGCGCGGAGAGCACACGGAACATCACTGCACGGCCGGGTTAACGGTCGGGGCACCTCCGCTCGCGCGGAGAGCACTGGACCACGATGCGGTTCCGCGTCATGGGCTTCGGGTCACCTCCGCTCGCGCGGAGAGCACGAGGACTGGGAGACCCGGCTGGACGACCCCGACTGGGTCACCTCCGCTCGCGCGGAGAGCACGGCGCCGCAGCTCGTGCCACTCGGCGGGGCGCGGGTCACCTCCGCTCGCGCGGAGAGCACATGGCGTCGGCGAGCGACGAGGACCTCGCCGCCGGGTCACCTCCGCTCGCGCGGAGAGCACAAAAAGGGCCGCAGCATCGGGACTGCGTCGCCCGGGTCACCTCCGCTCGCGCGGAGAGCACACCTCGGCTATCTCGATCAGACGACCGGCGCAGGGTCACCTCCGCTCGCGCGGAGAGCACCACGAGAGGCATCCGCCCATCGCGCCGTCCATCGGGTCACCTCCGCTCGCGCGGAGAGCACACTTCCTGACCTGCAGCGTTAGAGGCGGTTTGCCATTCCTTTACTCCTCGCGGGACAGGCTTGCCACCCTGCCGAGTCAGAGATGGGTTCCAGCCTCACGGGAGGATTCTACGAGCCTGGTGTCGCTCCCATCCCAGGTCCAAACCGAGTGTCAGTGGTCCCTGCTATCCCTGTGGCCATGACCGACGTGTGGGTCCCTCGTGGGCTGGATGAGCGCATCGACGCGCGACTGTGGGGCAAGGAGTCCGGACTTCCCCGGCCGTACCCGGTGGTGTGTCACCTCTTGGACACCGCAGCGGTGTTCCTGTGCCTCTGGGACCGGATCGTGGGTGAAGGGCAACGTCAGCGCATCTCATCCATGCTCGGGATGACACAGGACGAAGCACACCGCGTACTCGCCTTCTGGGCGGCCATGCACGACTTGGGGAAGATCTCTCCACCTTTTCAGGTGCAGGTCCCGGAGCTCTGGAAGTCGTTGAAGCAGGACGAATTCTACCGTTCGAGAGCGGGTGCGGAATCATGTCGGGATTTTCGGCACGAGATGGCCAGCCACTGGGCTCTGGCGAAGCTGCTACAGGAAAGTGGTTACCCCAAGAAAGCCCAAGTGAGGCGGTCGGTCCCTCATCAAGTTGCTCAGCTGCTGGGTGGTCACCACGGTCGCTTCGGATTGGCGTTGCTCAACAAGCACGTGGAGAATCCGGAGGCTTACCAGAAAGGAGTGGGTGGACCGGGATGGGAAATTCAACGGCGTCTCCACTTCGATGAGGTCCGAGCCATCCTGGAAGCGGGCGCCCTTCCGAAGGGTTTGCTACCGGCTGACGTCGTCGTGGTGTTGACAGGGCTTGTTATCACAGCGGACTGGCTGGCGAGCCAAACCGAGTGGATCATCCCCCGGATCCCCCCGACGGAATGGAAGGGAAACCGTTCCGAACTGCTGGCGCACTGGGAGACCGCACTGACCAGGGCTCCTGATGTGGTCACCGAAGCACGTTTGGGGCGAGTGGACTTCTCCCCATGTCGGAATTTCAGCGAAGCGTTTCCCTTCGCCCCAAACGCGTTGCAACGCGATATCGCCGAGCGACTTCCCCACCTCGTCGAGGAGCAAGGAGCCGGCCTGGTGCTGGTAACCGCTCCCACCGGGGACGGGAAGACGGAGGCGGCATTGTGGGCCGCCCGCATTCTGGGAGCGGCCAGTGGGGCGCGGGGGCTTTTCTTCGCCCTTCCGACGATGGCCACGGCCGATGCCATGTTCCCCCGGGTGGGTGGATTCGCCACCTCAGCCCTGGGAGGTGACCGGGCGTTGACGTTGTTGCATTCGATGGCGTGGCTGAGCCCGGCCTACGCCCAGACCACAGGCGCCGGACAGGAAGCGGGAAGCGACCTGAGCACGGATCCGGCATGGGCGGTGGAGGCCGGGGAGTGGCTGCGGGGCCGAGGACGAGGTCTGCTGGCACAGTTGGGGGTGGGGACAATCGACCAGGTCCTTGCCTCGGTGCTTCCCACCACACGCAACATGCTGCGTTTGACCGGACTTTCCGAGAAGGTCCTGATCGTGGACGAAGCGCACGCCTACGGGCCCTGGATGCATACGTTGCTGACACGGCTGCTGGAGTGGCTCGGCGCGATGCGGGTTCCTGTCGTGCTCCTTTCGGCCACTCTCACGGGTGAAGTGGCGGGTTCACTGGTGAGCGCATATCAGCGCGGGCGCGGCGCCCCTGTCGGCGAGGACGCCACCGTCCGCTATCCCGGCTGGCTTTTCGCCGGGTCGGGAGGCGAGGTCATCGCATCTCCGCAGTTGCCCAGCTCGCGTTCACGAAAGCTCGATGTGTCGCTTCAAACGGTGCACTGGGATATCGATTCCGCGCCGGAATCCGAGCCGGGGGAGGGAGGCAGGCGGGCGGCACTGCGCGAGGCCCTGGATGCGGTGGTGACCGATGGGGGCACCGCCTTGGTTTGTTGCACCACAGTGGCGGAGGCTCAGCAAACCTATCGCGACCTGCGTGCTGCCTTCCCCGCCCTTGCTGCGAGAAAAGGCGGCCTGCGGTTGTTGCACTCACGCTTCCCCGCTCACCGTCGAGGAGAGATCACTGCGGAGTGCGAGAATTCCTATGGCAAACCGGATCGGGACGCGCCAAAAGAAGTGAGGCCGACTTCGATTCTCGTGGCGACGCAGATCGTCGAGCAGTCACTTGATCTGGATTTCGACCTGGTGGTCACGGATCTGGCTCCGATGGCGCAGCTCCTGCAACGGGCGGGCCGATGCCGAAGGCATGACCGGGGTGCCGGTGGGCGTCCGCAGTGGGCTCTTCCCGAGGACCGGCCCCGGCTCGTTGTGTTGATGCCCATGGACGCCAAGGGCGAGCCGTCGGTGCCACGCTTCTCGATGGGGGCGGTCTACGACCCCGGGTTGCTGCATCGCACAGCCCGGCTTCTGCAGAACCGCGACGAAGGCATCGCGGTCCCCGAAGATGTGCAGCACCTGATCGACGCCGTCTATGCCAGGGACTTCACCACTGGGTTGGGTGAAGCGACGAGTCGCGAGCTGGACCGCATGGACGAGGAGCGTCTGGCGCGAGACTCCGCCGAGACCCACCTCGCACGGATGACGACGATTCCGGCCCCCTTCGAAATCAAGTGCGATCTACGTCCGATCAGCCGCGCCGAGGCCGGAGTCAGCGAGGAGTTGCTGACCACCAGACTGGGGGCGGACACCGGACGCGTGCTCTGTCTGTTCGAGCAGCCCGACGGACAGCCGGCCCTGCGACCCCAGGGCTCCCCAAACCTGCCCTCCGACTGGCGCTCGCCGAGCAGGAACACGCTCGAAACGATCATGCAGCATGTCGTGCCCGTCCCGGGCAGTTGGCTGCGTGGTGACACCGACGCCGAAAAGCTGCCCGATGCCTGGAAGAAGCGCTCTCTTCTACGAGACCTGACTCTCCTGCGTTTCCATGACGAGGGGAAGGGGTGGCAGACCCGAGGCGGCGAGTCACCACTCACCTACTCCCATGACTACGGGCTGGAACGCTGACGTCACACCCAAACTACTACCGTAACTCACAAGCTAGACCCTTGGCAGATGGTTTGCGGAGAACATTCGCCCCTGTCAGGATCCTGGCTCACTGCCCCGGCGAGCCGCTTTCCTCTCCGGTTTCCGGCTCACCGGGGCGGACTACCCGCTTGCGCGGGCAAGCCGGTGACCTGCCTCCGAGACTCGCTCGCCAGACCCGGTTCACCCCCGCTCCTGCGGGGCCCCAGCCATCCAATTGTGGCGTACCGATAGGAGCTTCATGCCAGCCCCCTCGCACAACGTGCTCCACGAGGAGACCTTCCCGGTCAACTGGCTGCCCGGCTGCACGGGACCGGATCGGGTCGGTTTCCACGAACTGCTCTCGCGCAGCCACGAGATCGCGGGGTTCGCGATCGCGGAACCCCCGGCCCAGGCAGCGACGCTGAGGGTCTCGTACGCCCTCACCGCCCGGGTCACCGGGCTGGATGAGGCCGGTGACGACGACTGGGAGGAGCGCCGGGACGACATCGTGGAGACCGGGAGGCTCCCCGCCGAGGGAATCGAGGAGTACCTGGGGCGTTTCGAGCACCGGTTCTTCGTCTTCGACCCCGAGGGGGGCAGGCCCTGGATGCAGGATCCCCGGCTGGCGGAACAGTGTGATCCGGCGAACACCGCTGGTGTCGACAAGTTGATCGTCACCCGTCCGTCGGGCAACAACCATGCCTGGTTCCGTCACGGCTCGCCCCACTCTCCCGAGCTGCCGACGGTGTCCGAGGCGGTACTGAACATGCTCATCTGGCACTACTACGGACCGTCAGGTCGCTGTTCCTCGCGTGAGGTCGACGGCGAGAAGTCCGCCAGTGCCACGGCGGGACCGCTGCGCACCGCGCTGTCCTACCACCCCGAGGGTACGAGTCTGTTCGAAACGCTCCTGGCCGGGTTGCCGAAGCCGCCCGCCGGGTTGCGTCGTGCGGAGGATCCGTGCCCGTGGGAACGGGAGGAGCTACCCGATCCCACACGGGCTCCCGAACCACCGGCCGGCCGCTGCGCCCGCTTGACCGGCTGCTCCCAGCACGCCCTGCTCCTGGTCCCCGACGACAACGATCCGGGGCTGGTGGCCGATGCCTACATCACCTGGGCCTACCGCACGGGGAAAATCCCGCGTGACGACCCGTTCCTGATCTGGCAGATCAGCCAAGCGGGGAACCGTTACCCGCGTCCGGCCGACTCCCGGCGCGCGCTGTGGCGGGACCTCGATGCCCTCCTGCTGCACGGAGAGGTGGGTACCACTCGGGCACAGCGGCCGGTGATCTTCGATACGGCCCTCGATGTCTCGGAGGATCTGCGGATCCGTGCACTGGGGTTCGAGCAGGAGAACCAGGCCAAGGACATCCAGTTCGTGGACGCCTCGACCCCGCCCATCCTCGGCTACGTGGAACGGGAGGCCGCACACACCGCAGCGCCCGTGGCCAAGCTCCGTGATCTGGGTGATATGTACGGGCGTCGTCTGAGCCGCGCGGTCCGGCAGGCGTGGCTCGGCTATGTCGACGACCCCAAGAACTCCTCCCAGACCTGGGAGACCGAGGCCGAGGGGCGGTACTGGCCCCGAGCGGAGGAGATCTTCTGGAAGCACTTCCGCGCCCTGGGCCGCGACCTCGACGCCGAGGGCTCCGAACTGGACACCGTGGCGGCGCGCAAAGAGTTCCTGGCCCTGGCTTTCCGGGTCTACGAGGACGTGACCGCCACCGCTTTCCGCACCGAGCGGGGAGCGCGGGCAGTGGTAGCCGCGCGGGCCGAAATCTACGGCGGACGCCGGAAGAAGACCAAAAAGGCGTAGTGATGTTTTCCCTCATCGCTCCCGACGAGACGAATGGAGCCGGGTGACCATGAAGGTCATTTATCCCCCCAAGAGCGGGGATGAGGCACGCCGCAGGCGGTGGCAGTTCCCCGCCTGGATCGAGCAGGAATGCCGGGACCCGGGCACCCGCAACGCCCTGCGCAAGGACGCCCGGGGTCAGAGTGCCGAGACCGCCGACCGGCTCGACCGGTGCATCGCACCATGGCTGCCGAACAATTGCCCGCCGCAGGAGCAGGCCGTCTACTACACCCTCGCCATGATGATCGCCGATCGTCCGCGTCACGAGTTCTCCGATCCGGACGACGAGGTGGACGAGCAGCAGACTCCGACGCAGGACGGATCCACCGGCCTCGGGCCCGGTTCCGAGGGGACGGAGAGCGCCCCTGCCGACTCCTCCGATTCCTTGGCCGGTGACCGGCAACCGGGAGCACCGGTTCGTAATCCCGGTCGGGGCGAGAGCCTGGGAGCCGCCTACGCCCGTGCCGTGATCTCCCACAACATGCGGGAGAGCACCGCCCGCGACCGCCTCAAACTCCTCGCCAGACAGACCCCCACCGGCGTGCACAAGACGCTGCCCCGGGCCGTTCGACACCTACGAAACCACGGTGTTCGTCCCCATTGGCCCCGACTGTTCGAGGAACTCGCAGTCTGGCCCCGCAGCCGCGATGACATCTGCCGACGCTGGCGCCAGGACTTCTACCAGCTCCTCAACGACAACGCCCTCGCCGAGGCCGAGCGCGAGGACCGGGCCGAAGTCGAGACCCCGTAACCGCTGCACCTCGACCAAACCAACGATTTCAGATCAGAGAAAAAGGGAAATCATGACCACCACCGCGCGATTCCTCGACATCCACATCCTGCAGTCGGTCCCCTTCGCCAACCTGAACCGCGACGACACCAACTCCGTCAAGACCGTCCAATGGGGCAACGTGCTGCGCACCCGCGTCAGCAGCCAGTGCTGGAAGCGTGCCACCCGCGAGGAATTCCAGGACCGCATCGGTGAGCACGCCCTGCGCACCCGGCGCATCGCCGAGCGTGTCACCCGCGAGCTGGGATCCCGCGAATGGCCGAGCGACCTGGCCGAGCGCGCCGGCGCCCACGTCGCAGCCGGCAGCAGCATCAAGTTCGAACTCGCCAAGACCGAGGACAAGAAGCCGATCACCAACAAGGTCCTGACCAACGCGTTGGTCTACGTCCCCGAGACCGCGGTGAGCGAACTGGCCGACCTGGCGGAAAAGCACCGCGCCCAGTTGGAGAAGGCCGTCGACATCAAGAAGCCGTCGGACAAGAGCGTGCTGCCCCAACAGGACATCGACGCGATCCTGCGTTCCCGCAACGGAGTGATCAACCTCTTCGGTCGGATGCTCGCCGAGGTCGACGACGCGGGTGTCGACGGCGCCGTCCAGGTCGCCCACGCCCTGACCACTCACGCCACCGACATCGAACTCGACTACTTCTCCGCCGTCGACGACGTCACCGCCACCTGGGCGGACTCCACCGGAAGTGGCCACATGGGCAACGCCGAGTACAGCGCGGGCACCTTCTACCGCTACGCCACCATCGACCTGCGCGACCTGGCCGCCAACGTCGGCCCCGCGACCGCCGACTCCCGCAAACTGGTCACCGCCTTCCTCAGCTCGTTCATCGAGTCCATCCCACGGGCCAAGAAGAACTCCACCGCCGTCCACACCGCGCCCTCCCTGGTCCACCTCTCCGTGCGTGCCGACCGGCCCCTGTCCTACGCCGCCGCGTTCGAGGAGCCGGTCTCCGCCGCCGCCCACGGAGGATTCGAGGCCCAATCCGTCGACAAGCTCACCGAGTACGCGGGCAACGTCAACGCCTTCCTGGGCCCCGGCCGCGTCCTGGCCTCCGGCTGGGCCTCCCCCCTCCCCCGCGACATCGACGGCCTCGGCGACCGCCTGCCGTCTCTTGACAAGCTGATCACCACCGCCCTCGACGCCGCCCTGACCACCAAGGACGCCGAGTGAGCCACACCGCCCACCCCCTTCGCACCGAGGGCCCAACGCCCGAACCGGGATTGTTGCTGTCCCTCAACGGGCCACTGCAGTCCTGGGGCGAGCGCAGCCACTTCAACGAACGGGACACCAGCAGCTTCCCCACCCGCTCCGGAGTGCTCGGACTACTGGCCGCAGCACTCGGCCGCCGCCGGGGCGAACCGATCGAGGACCTCCAACGGTTGTCCCTGACCGTTCGGGCCGACCGCCCCGGTGTGCTGATGCGTGACCTGCACACCGTCGGCGGCGGCCTGCCCGCCAAGGAAACCGTCACCACAGCGGAGGGCAAGAAACGCTCCGGTGACACCGCCACCTTGCTCTCCCACCGCTGGTACCTGGCCGACGCCGCGTTCACCGTTGCCCTCACCAGTCCCGACGGCCGGGACCGGAACACCCTCGACCTCTGCGCCCGGGCCCTGCGCTCACCGCACTGGCCGCCCTATCTCGGGCGCCGTTCCTGTCCCCCGGAAGGCCCCCTGCTGATCACCACCAGCAGCGACGCCCTCCACGAGCTGCTCCACCTCCCCCTGCGCGCCCGACGCCCGCACGGCGAGAACGCCGCCGTCGAGTTCGTGGGCGACCGTCCCCTGGACCGTCTGCCCACCCCCACCCGGGACTCCAGCCGCCCCACCAGTCAGATCAACGACGACCGCAGCTCATCCCGGCGGACCTTCCGCGCCCGCCCTCTCTACCGCTGCTCCATTCCCCTGCCCGCCCGCCAATTCGCCGGGCACGGCACCCATTACCTCAACCACCTCACCCACTACCTCGCCTCCACCCACACCGAGAGGAGTACCCCGTGACCCACTGGCTGGCCCGCCTCACCCTCAACCCCCAATGCGAACAGGCCCGGCGCGATGCCACCGGCCCCGACAGCCCGGTGCACCTCCACCGACGCGTCATGTCCCTGTACCCCGACGACGCAGGCCCCGACCCCCGCGCCCGTTTCGGCGTCCTCTACCGCGCCGAGGAAACCCCCACCGGCGTGCACCTGATCATCCAGAGTAATCACCGCCCCGACCCCGGCCGCCTGCCCCACGGCTACGGCACCCTCGTCACCAGTTCCCTGGACCCACTGCTGGACGCGCTGAAGCCCGGCCGGCACATCCACTACCGGTGCGTCGCCAGTGCCGTCCGCAAGCCCGGCGCCACCACCCGCGCCGCCTACAACCTCCCGGCCGTCGTGCCACTCAAGGGAACCGCCGCCGCCGAATGGTGGATGCGCCAGGCCGAGAAGACCGGCATCACCGCCCACACCGCCCACCACGAACCCATCGACCCCGTCAACAGCCCGCGCCCCGGTGACGACCGACGCGCCCCGCGCATCCGCCACAACCGCACCCGTTTCGAAGGCACCGCCACCGTCACCGACCCGGACCTCCTGCGCACCAAAATCATCGAGGGCATCGGACGCGGAAAGCCCTATGGCTGCGGTCTGCTGAGCATCGCCCCCGCCAGGAGGCCCGCGTGAACGCCACCCCGGTGTCCGCCACCCGGGCCAGGCGGCGGCTGGCCGCCCCCACCGTCGCGATGCTCCCGCGCATCGCCGACTCCCTGTCCTTCCTCTATCTCGACATCGTCCGCATCCACCAGGACGACACCGGCGTCTGTGCGGAGATCACCACCGAGGCCCGCGGCACCGAAACCGTCTACCTGCCCACCGCCGCCCTCAGCTGCGTACTCCTGGGCCCCGGCACCTCCATCACCAGCCGCGCCCTGACCACCCTCGCCCGCCATGGAACCACCGTCCTGGTCACCGGATCCGGCGGCGTCCGCTGCTACGCCGCCACCCTCCCCGACTCCCTCACCACCACCTGGCTGGAACGACAAACCCGCATCTGGGCCGACGACACCCGCCGTCTGCAAGCCGCCGTCACCATGTACGAGATGCGCTTCGGCAGCGGCACCCTCCCCTCGGGAAGCACCCTCCAGCAACTACGCGGCTTCGAGGGGCAACGCGTCCGCGCCCACTACCAACTCCTGGCCAAGCAGCACCGCATCGGCCGCTTCCGCCGTAACTACGACCCCCAGTCCTGGGACGAGCAGGACCCCGTCAACCTCGCCCTCTCGGCCGCCAATACCTGCCTGTACGGCATCGTCCACTCGGCGATCCACGCCCTGGGCTGCTCCCCCGCCCTCGGCTTCATCCACAACGGCAACCAACAGGCCTTCGTCTACGACATCGCCGATCTGTACAAAGCCCGGCTCATCATCCCCCTCGCCTTTTCACTGCACGCTTCCACTAACCCCGAAGCCGAAGCACGCCGCTCCTTCCGCGACGGCCTGCGCCTGTTCAAACTCCTGCCCCGCATCGTCAGCGACATCCAGCGCATCCTCGACCCCAGCGGGGAATACGACACCCCCGACCCGGATGAAGAACTCGTCGACTTGTGGGACCCCGTCGCCGGCGCCATCCCCGGCGGCATCAACCACGCCACCGACAGCTGACACCCGAGGCTCCCGACATGCCCTCCATGACAGTTCTGGCCGCCACCGCCGTCCCCGACCACCTGCGCGGCGCCCTCACCCGCTGGCTCCTCGAAGTCACCCCCGAGCTCTACGTCGGCACCGTCTCAGCTCGCGTCCGTGACGAACTGTGGAACGCCGTCACGGCCACCATCGGAACCGGCACAGCCGTCCTCGCCCACCCTGCCAACAACGAACAGGGCTTCGAGCTCCGCACCGCAGGAACGCAACGCCGCGACCCCATCGACTTCGACGGCCTCACCCTCATCGCCTTCCAACGAGCGAATAAAGAGGCCGAACCCAGCACGGGGTCACGCCCCATTCCCACATCCGAATACCCCGCGTATCAGGAGTAGCACCACGGCAAACCAAAACGCGGAGCATACCCGCCCGACCCCGCCGACGAGTCGGTTTCACCGGCGAGGAAGGCACCCCGGGGCCGCCTCAGCAGAGCAGCCTCGGGGTCTTCCTCTTCTCACGAAGAGCACTCGACCTCCGACCGCCCCGCCGCCACCGGACACAGGCCATCTCCACTTGGCGGAGAACACTGCCGAGCGTCCCTTCACGCTGGGGACGTAAACAGGTCACCTCCGCTCACGCGGAGAACACGACTCGGACGGCCCCTACCCGGAGCGCCCCGGCGGGTCACCTCCGCTCGCGCGGAGAGCACCGACAGGCCGGGCTCGGGAAACGGATGCACTGCGGGTCACCTCCGCTCGCGCGGAGAGCACTGCGTCCTGGGCAACCACCGCTGACGCCAGTACGGGTCACCTCCGCTCGCGCGGAGAGCACCCGCCGCTGGACCCCACGGCGGTCCCTGCCGACGGGTCACCTCCGCTCGCGCGGAGAGCACCAACCCGCCGCGCCCGCACGCACCTCCGGGGACGGGTCACCTCCGCTCGCGCGGAGAGCACGTCAGCACGATGGTGGAGTGCCGGAGCGTCTCCGGGTCACCTCCGCTCGCGCGGAGAGCACGACAGGGCTTCGAGGGCTGCCGTCACCGTCCCCGGGTCACCTCCGCTCGCGCGGAGAGCACCCGCGGTTGCTGGACACCCCGGCGGCCGTTCGCGGGTCACCTCCGCTCGCGCGGAGAGCACAAGCAGAACGACGGCCGGTCGGACGAGGAGCGCGGGTCACCTCCGCTCGCGCGGAGAGCACGCCGGTAGCACCGAGCGTTCTTGGTGTTTGTTCGGGTCACCTCCGCTCGCGCGGAGAGCACGCATCCGCCGGGCGATGAAGCTGCCGAAGTTGCGGGTCACCTCCGCTCGCGCGGAGAGCACGACCCCATCGCCCACGACCTCCTCTTCGAACGCGGGTCACCTCCGCTCGCGCGGAGAGCACCCCTCTCGGGCCAGACCCAGGGCCTCGCGCAGCGGGTCACCTCCGCTCGCGCGGAGAGCACGGCGTCCAGGTCGCGCAGCCGGTTCTCGGCGGCGGGTCACCTCCGCTCGCGCGGAGAGCACGAGTTCTCGGCGTGACCGGACTGCGCGCGGATCGGGTCACCTCCGCTCGCGCGGAGAGCACCCCAGCCACTTCCCGGCCCGGTGCGCCAGGTCCGGGTCACCTCCGCTCGCGCGGAGAGCACTACGAGGACCCCATCGAGAACTACCTTGTCCGCGGGTCACCTCCGCTCGCGCGGAGAGCACCGGGCGTCGATTCCCGTAGCCGACGGGATCACCGGGTCACCTCCGCTCGCGCGGAGAGCACACGCTCAGGGCCCAACCCATCCTCCTGAGCGACGGGTCACCTCCGCTCGCGCGGAGAGCACCATCCCGCGCGTCCGAGTCTCCGACACCCAGACGGGTCACCTCCGCTCGCGCGGAGAGCACGGGATGACCTTACTTGCGATCGTCGACCAGAACGGGTCACCTCCGCTCGCGCGGAGAGCACCGGCGGATCGGCCATCGGTGCTCCTCACGGGGCGGGTCACCTCCGCTCGCGCGGAGAGCACGGCACGGTGAGTCGTGGGCCTGCCGACCGTGACGGGTCACCTCCGCTCGCGCGGAGAGCACTCCTCTTCGGGGAGTTCCTGCTGCGCCCGCATCGGGTCACCTCCGCTCGCGCGGAGAGCACGCTTCAACAACTACGCCAACGAGACGGGTTCGCGGGTCACCTCCGCTCGCGCGGAGAGCACGACAGCGAGCAGTCGACCTCGATCCGCGAGATCGGGTCTGTCGTCGTTCTTTGAACCGTGGCTCTGGATCACTTTCCGTGCCAGGGCCACAGAGGGTCACCACAACCGCGATCATGAACGGCTGTGGGTGATCTGTCTCTCCAGGACCTGTGGTTCCACCGGGTTGAAGGCGTCGTGATTGAA
>NZ_JAJUWS010000025.1 GCF_021390475.1 Streptomyces sp. ST2-7A | reverse complement strand
TACTCGTCCCGCAGAACCACGTCCTCCTTGGTGGGGAAGTGCCGGAAGAAGGTCATGTGGGAGACACCGGCCTCGGCGGCGCCCGGGCGGGTGACCCACCGACCCCGCACCGGTGAAAACCGTACGAGTCGGGTCATCAGAGGCATGGGATGGTCCGTACCGGTTAACCGATGGGAACGGCCCGTTTCACCCGCCCCACCCCTCCCGGGAGCCCCGGGGACCCCGGCATCGTCGGCATCCCCGCGAACGGGAGGGGTCGGCGACCGTGTCGGCCACGGTTCCCCGTGGCCGCGGACCGCGCCCCACCACCCGCAGACCAGCCACGATCCGGAGGAATGGTGAACCGGAGCGAAGAATCCCCCCGCCCGCACGAGCCCGCCGTCGGGGACTCCCCCGACATTCCCGGTGTGCCGGCCCCCGAGCCCCCCTCCCTGGAGGAACCCACCGCTCCGCGGGACCCGCTGCCCCCCAAGCCGGACCAGACCGAGCCCGCCCCCGTCTCCCCCACCGGACACCCCTCCGGGGAGATCGGCGACCGCGCCCAGCGGGGGGCGCGGCTGACCACCGCCCAGGGGTCGCGCCTTCCGGACACCGACCACTCGCTGAAGGCGGGCGCGCGCGGCCCGGTGCTGCTGCGCGACCACCACCTGCGGGAGAAGATCACCCACTTCGACCACGAGCGCATCCCCGAGCGGGTGGTGCACGCCCGGGGTGCGGCGGCGCACGGTGTCTTCCGCGGTTACGGCACCGCCGAGGACATCTGCAAGGCCGGGTTCCTGGCCAAGGACGTGGAGACCCCCGTCTTCGTGCGGTTCTCCACCGTCCTGGGCTCGCGGGGATCGGCGGACACCGTCCGTGACACCCGGGGCTTCGCCACGAAGTTCTACACCTCCGAGGGCGTCTTCGACCTGGTGGGGAACAACATCCCGGTCTTCTTCATCCAGGACGCGATCAAGTTCCCCGACGTCGTCCACGCGGCCAAGCCGCACCCGGACCGGGAGATCCCGCAGGCGCAGAGCGCCCACGACACCTTCTGGGACTTCGTCTCCCTGCACACCGAGGCGACCTTCCACACCCTCTGGAACATGTCGGACCGGGGCATCCCGCGCTCCTACCGGACGATGGAGGGCTTCGGCGTCCACACCTTCCGTCTGGTGGCCGCCGACGGCTCGACCACCCTGGTGAAGTTCCACTGGAAGCCGCGGGCCGGCGTCCACTCCCTGGTGTGGGAGGAGGCGCAGATGATCAACGGCTTCGACCCCGACTTCCACCGTCGTGACCTGGCCGACGCCATCGAGGCGGGGGCGTACCCGCAGTGGGAGCTGGGCATCCAGGCGTTCCCGGACACCCCGGAGCAGACCTTCGAGGGCATCGACCTGCTGGACCCGACGAAGATCGTGCCCGAGGAGCTGGCACCGGTTCAGCCGATCGGGCTGCTGACGCTGGACGCCAACCCGTCCAACTACTTCGCGGAGACCGAGCAGGTGGCGTTCCACCCCGGTCACCTGGTGCCGGGTATCGACGTCACCGACGACCCGCTGCTGGCGGGCCGGCTGTTCTCCTACATCGACACCCAGATCACCCGACTGGCCGGGCCCAACTTCTCGCAGATCCCGATCAACCGGCCACACGCCGAGGTCAACGACATGCTGCGGGACGGCTTCCACCAGCAGGCCGTGCATCGCGGGGTGGCGCCGTACCACCCCAATTCCCTGGACGGCGGCTGCCCGTTCCTGGCGGGTGCGGGCGAGGGCGGGTACGTGGAGACCCCGGTACGGGTGGCGGAGTCCCGTCAGGTGCGGGAAGCGCCGGAGTCCTTCGGCGACCACTTCTCCCAACCCCGGATGTTCTGGCGCAGCATGTCGCCGGTGGAGCAGGAACACATCATCGGCGCCTACACCTTCGAGCTGGCCAAGTGCTACGAGCGGACGATCCGGGAGCGGACGCTGCGGGTCCTGGCCAACATCGACGAGCGGCTGTGCCGCGAGGTGGCGACCGGCCTCGGTCTGCCGGCCCCCGAGCCGGACCCGGAGTACGCCACCCGGGCCCCGGAGCCGAGCCCGGCGCTCTCCCAGGTCGGGAAGACCTGGCCCACCAAGGGACGGATCATCGGCATCGTCGCCGACAGCGGGACCGACTTGTCCCAGGTGCGCTCGGCCCGGGACGCGATCCTGGAGGCCGGCATGGTGCCCCTGGTGATCGCCCCCACCGGCGGCGAACTGGGCAACGGGAACGGCGGCGGTGGGAACGGCGAGCCGATCACCGTGCAACGGACCTTCGTCACCGCGCGCTCGGTGGAGTTCGACGCGCTGCTGCTCGCCGGGAGCGCCGCGATCGGCCCCGACGCCTCCGGGGCCCGCGGCGCCGGCGCGGGCGCCCCGGAGGGGAGCGGCACCGGCGTCGACCCGCGGGTGCTGCTGATGGTCTCCGAGGCGTTCCGGCACTCCAAGGCCATCGGCGGCTGGGGCGGCGCCGACGGCGTCCTGCGGGCCGCCGGTTGTTCCACCACCGCGCCCGGCGTGGTGGTGGGGCCGACCTCCTCGGCGGTCCTGGAGGAACTCGTCGACCTGCTGAGGTCGCACCGGGTCTGGAACCGCTTCCCGGTCCCGGCCGGGGCCTGAGAGCCCGGCCGGTCCCCCGACCGGCCCGTCCTCGCGATCCGGCGGGTCGGCGGGTCGGCGGGTCGGCGGGTCGGCGGGTCGGCGCGGAGAATGCCCGGCCGGGGAGTGCGCGAGGGCCGGGCCCGTCGTTCCCGACGGACCCGGCCCCGTGTGCGTGCGGGGGTGACCCCGCGTTCGTCAGCCGGTGGCGCAGGCCGCGCCGCCCAGGGTGAAGGCGGTGGGGTCGGTCGCCCCGGATCCGGAGGTGCCCAGGAACCCGAAGCCGATCTCGGCACCGGGCGCCAGGACTGCGTTCCAGGCGGCCGGGCGGGCCACCACGTCGCGTCCGCTCTGGGTCACCTCGGCACTCCACGCCTGGGTGATCCGCTGATCGTCGGAGAAGCTCCAGCGCAGCTCCCAGGGGGAGATGGTCGCGTCGCCGGTGTTGCGGACCCGCACCTCGGCGGTGAAGCCGTTGTTCCAACGGTGGGCGGTCCAGGTGACCTCGCAGGTCGCGTCGCCGTTGTCACCGCCACCGTCGTCACCGCCACCGTCGTCACCGCCACCGTCGTCACCGCCACCGTCGTCACCGCCACCGTCGGAGCCGGTGGCGAGGTCGTCGGCCCAGGACGCCATCCAGGCCAGCGGAGCGTTCCAGTTGATGGTGACCTCGTTGGTCGCGTACGACTCGATGTGGTCGATGTAGCACATCGCCGGGGCGCACCCGGTGAGCAGCCGCTGGGCGATCGGGTCCTGCAGGGCGCTGTTGGGTCCTCCCGCCACCGAACCGGGCGCGGCGTACGGCAGGTTGGGGTTCAGCTGCCGGGCCCAGTGCCGGTGGTGCTGGTTCTGCGCGTACCGCTCGCCGTAACCGGTGACGTAGGAGAGGTTGAGCGGGTTGCGGCCCAGCAGGTAGTCCCAGCCGCCGAGGGCGGCGTCCCGGTAGGCGTCCTCGCCGGTCAGGTCGTGGGCGGTGGCCAGAACGATCATGTTGTTGAGGACCTGGCTGTTGGAGCCCCAGACGTAGGTGGCGTCGAACGGCAGGCCGTAGGCGGTGCCGGCGGAGTCGGCCGCGTACCGGTCGGCGGCCTCCAGCAGCAACGCCCGGACCGCCGCCAGTTCGCCGTCGGTGAGGTCGTTGGGCACCACGGCGAGGTTGAGGGCGCCGAGCGCGGCCGTGTCGGCCCAGGCGAAGCCGCCGCGCGGGAAGGTGGCGTCCAGGTCCCCGTGGATCGGGGAGTCCAGGACGGCCGCGCGGTACCCGGCGTCACCGGTGGTGATGAACAGCTCGGCGGCCGCCCAGTAGAACTCGTCGGTGACGTCGTTGTCGCTGTACGCGCCGCCGCCCTGCCCGTCGTTGGGGCTCGCGTAACGGGTGGGGTTGGCGACCGCCGCGTCCCAGGCCGTCTCGGCGACCTCCAGGCAGCGGGCGGCGAAGTCGGCGTCGTAGGGCTCGAAGAGACGCGCGCACTGGGCCGCGGAGGCCGCCAGGTTGAGGGTGGCGGCGGTGGACGGTGGGGCCAGCTCGCGGATCTGCGGGTCCTGGTGGGGCAGCATCGGCATGCCGGTCCAGTTGCGGTCGTGCATCTTGTGGTGCGCCATGCCGGCCAGCGGCTCGCCGGCGGGCACCTGCATCCGCATCAGGAAGTCCATCTGCCAGCGCGCCTCGTCGAGGATGTCCGGCACGCCGTTGCCGCGCTCGGGCACCCGCAGCGCGCCGTCGCCCAACGGTTCGTCGTTCGCGCCCTCCACGTGCAGGGTGCGCTCGAAGTTCGCCATCACCTGGGCGACGGAGATGCCGCCGTTGACGACGTACTTGCCGTGGTCGCCGGCGTCGTACCAGCCACCGGTGACGTCCAGGGTGTAGTCGCACTGGCCGGGGCGACAGGGCACCGCGCCGTCCCCCCGGTTGGGCGCGACGTCCACGTGGCCGGCGGGGCGGGCGTACTCCTCGCCGACGAGGTCGGCCCGGATCTCGATGCCGCTGCGGTTGTGGTAGAAGTACGCCAGCGCGTCCGAGCGCAGGTCGGAGTAGAGGTCGTCGCCGATCGCGAAGGGGATGCTCACCTCACCGTCCACCTCGACGGTGTAGCCCTCCCCCGCCTCGTCCAGCTCGGAGAAGCCGAAGCCGTGGACGTTCTGCCGCGAGGTGGGGTCCTCGCCCAGCGGGACGGTGGTGCCGCTCGCGACGGCGGCGCCGTCGGCGTCGCGCACGGTGAATCCCAGTGCCCCGACCGCGTCGGTGACGACGGTGCCCCGCTTGGGCCCGTCGGTGAGGTAACCGACCTGGTTGACCCGCACCGGCGAGCCGGTGTCGGGCTCGTAGGGCTGCTGTTCGGCACCGCCCCGCAGGGAGACCCCGGAGAGGCAGAAGGTGAAGGGGTCCTCACTGCCACCGATCTGGTAGGCGAGCTGGGCGGCGTCGTGGTCGGCGCCGGGGGTGAAGACGTGGGTGAAGGTTTCCGGCTCGGGTCCGATGACGTCGACCGATCCGAGTTCCTGCGTCCAGGGATCCACCGCCAGCTGCACGTTGGTGCGGCTGACGATCGGCACGGTGGACTCGGCGGTGAAGGTCAGGGCGTAGGTCTCGCCGGCGGTGAGCGGGAGGCCGTCCTGACCGACGATGGCGTCCCAGGGCTCCACGGTGCCACCGGGGATGTCGAGGCACATCCGCCCGTCGGCGGCGACCCCCTCGGTGTTGGCGGTCCACCACCAGCCGGTGGTGCCGGCGGCGAAGTCGCCGTTGACGATCAGGTCGGGCCCGGTGGGCTCCTCGGGTTCGTCGGCGAGGGCGGGGACGGCGAGGGTGCCGCCGAGGAGGGCGACCGCGGCGGCGGTTCCGATCGCGCCTCGGCGCAACCGGCGGACGGTCCGGCCGGCGCCGGGCGCGGACACCGGCGGGGACGTGCCGGGCGGCGCGGGGTCGGCCGGGATCGGGGAGGGACGATGGGGCACGGCTCGGTCCTTCCGGAGGACGGTCGGTGGGGGGGTACCGGCCGGGTTCCGGGGCGACAACGGACCCACCCCGGGGCCCGACCCGACGGGGATTCGGGGTCGAATCACCATGGGAGCGCTCCCATGTCATCCTCGGGGTTTTGTTGATGTCCGGTCAATAATCGGGATCGATCGCTTTCCCCCGGGATCCCCCGGGCGGACGGCCGTCACACCGTCCGCGGACCGGGTTTGTCCGGAGACGTTCCCGGTTACCCGAGGAGCATGGTTGACCAGGCATCGAACTCCTCGAAACACGCCCACCGGCCGACCCCCGCCCCCGCGCCGCCCCGCCCCCGCGGGGCCCGGGAACCGGCCCCCACCGCCTCCCGGGGGACGTGGACGCCGTGACGGTCTACGGATTCCACGCCTCCCACGAACAGTTCACCCCCGGCGCGCTGCTCGACGCCCTCCGCGCCGCCGAACGGGCCGGCTTCGGCGCCGGCATGTGCTCCGACCACCTGGCCCCGTGGAACACCCGGCAGGGCCACTCCGGCCACGCCTGGACCTGGCTGGGCGCCGCCCTGCAGGCCACCGACCTGCCCATGGGCGTGGTGACCAGTCCCGGCACCCGGTACCACCCGGTGGTACTGGCCCAGGCGATGGGCACCCTCGGCGAGATGTTCCCCGGCCGGCACTGGGCCGCCCTCGGCTCCGGCGAGGCCCTCAACGAACGGGTCACCGGCGACCCCTGGCCGCCCAAGGAGGAGCGCAACAGTCGCCTGGAGTTCTCCGTCGAGGTGATGCGCGCCCTGTTCGCCGGTGAGACCGTGCACGCGGAGGACGGCCCCTGGCCCGTGCGCGAGGCCCGCCTGTGGACCCGTCCCGATCCCGTTCCCGAGATGTACACCGCCGCGGTGACCCCGGCCACCGCCGGCCGCTCCGCCCGCTGGGCCGACGGGCTGATCACCATCAACCAGCCCGGCCACGCCCAACGCGAGACGCTCTCCGCCTATCGGGAGGCCGGCGGACGCGGCCCCGCCGTGCTCCAGGTGCACCTGTCCTGGGACCCCGACCCCGAACGGGCCCTGGCGGTGGCCCACGACCAGTGGCGGGAGACGATCCTGGGCAGCGACGTGGCCTGGGAGATCGCCCAACCGGAACACTTCGAGCAGGCGGCCCGGTTCGTCACCCCCGAGCAGGTGGCGGAGTACGTCCACACCTCCCACGACCCCGGCGAGCACGCCGCGTGGCTGGTGAGGGCCGCCGAGGGCTTCGACCGGGTGATGCTGCACCAGGTGGGGCCGGACCAGGTGCGTTTCGTGGAGACCTTCGGTGAGCGGGTGCTGCCGGAGGTGACCGGGTGAGCGGGAACCGAGCCCCCCGGGCAACCCCGGCCACGACCCCCCACCCGGCGGGCGGGGAGCACGGCGGATACCCCCCGATCGACTCCCACGCCTTCCTCTCCGACTGCCACACCGCCGCCCTGGTCGGCCCCGACGGGGCGATCGAATGGCTCTGCTCCCCTCGCTTCGACGGGCCCTCCGTCTTCGCCCGGATCCTGGACCGGAAGCGGGGCGGCGCGTGGGAACTGACCGTGGAGGGAGCCGAACCGCCGGTGCGGCGCTACCTCGGCGACACCCTGGTGCTGGAGAGCCGCCGGCACGGTCCCGAAGGCGAGGCCGTGGTCCGCGACCTGCTGGCCGTCCACCCCGACTCCCCGGACAGCGACGCCCCCGTCGCCGGGAAGGAGGGGACCGCCGGCGGCCCCGCCGGCTTCTCCGCCGTCGGTGTCCTGGTGCGGGAGGTGCGCTGCGTCTCGGGACGGGTGAGGGTCCTCTCCCGGGTGGAGGCCCGCCCGGATTACGGGCGCCACGCCGCCCGGTGGGAGGCGTACGAGAACGTGCTGCGCTGCGCGCTCGACACCGGAACCGAGGGGCTGTGGCTCGGTGGGGACACCCCGCACACGGTGGACGGGGACGGGATCGCGCGGGCCGCGGTGGACCTGGAGGAGGGCGAGAGCACCACCTTCCTCCTCGGCTACCGGGGTGAACCGTTGACGGGTCCCGGGCGGACGGCGGACGGCGGACGGATGGCCGAGGAGACCGCCGCCGCCTGGCAGAGCTGGTCCGACCGCACCTCCTACGACGGCCCGGCCGCCGACCTGGTGCGCCGGGGCGGGGTCGTACTGCGCGGCCTGCTCTCCGACGAGACCGGCGGCCTGCTCGCCGCCCCCACCACCTCGCTGCCCGAGTGGATCGGTGGTACCCGGAACTGGGACTACCGCTACGTCTGGCACCGGGACGCCGCCCTGGTGGTCCTGGTCCTGCTGCGTCTGGGCCACGAGGAGGAAGCCGAGCGCTACCTGCGCTTCGCCCTCAACGGGTGCGTGGACCGCAGCGAGCGGATGGAGCCGATGCTGAAGCTGGACGGCACCACCCGTATCGAGGAGAGCGAACTGGACCACCTGGAGGGCTACGCCCGTTCCGGGCCGGTACGTGTGGGCAACGAGGCGTACGAACAGCACCAGATGGACTCCTACGGACACCTCCTCGACGCCGCGTACTCGTTCCAGCAGGTCACGGGTCGGCTGACCGACCGGGACCTGGCGGAGCTGTGGCGGCTGACCGACATCCTCGCCGGGATCTGGCGAGAGCCGGACCACGGCCTGTGGGAGGCACGCGGCGAACCGCGCCACTGGACATACTCGCGGCTGTACTCCTGGGTGGCACTGGACCGGGGGGTGCGGTTGGCCGAGCTGTGCGGGGAGACCGGGGTGCCGGTGGACCGCTGGCGGAGCGAACGGGACGCCGTCCGGGCCGACCTGCTGGAACACGGTTGGAACGAGGAGGTCGGCGCCTTCGTGCAGGCGTACGGCGAGCGGGGCATGGACGCCGCGCTGCTGCACCTGTCCCTCCAGGGCTTCATCGACGGTGACGACCCGCGGATGGTGTCCACCATCGACCGGATCGCCGAGGAACTGGGGGACGGGGACCACCTGGTGCACCGCTACGACCACAAGGTGACCGAGGACGGGTTCGAGGAGCCCGAGGGTGCCTTCCTGATGTGTTCCTTCGACATGGTCTCCGCCCTGGTGCCCGCCGGGCGCATCGAGGAGGCCCGACGGCGCTTCGACGCGCTGTGCGCGCGAACCGGTTCCTTCGGGCTGTACTCGGAGCAGATGGCGGGTGACGGCACCTTCCTGGGGAACTACCCGCAGGCCTTCACCCATCTGGCGCTGATCGAGGCGGCGATGAACCTGGAGGCCGCCGAGCACCGGGAGGCGCTGCACTCCTGGGCGGAGCGGCGCGGGGAGGAGCGACTGGAGCGGGAGAAGCGGGAGACCTCCGGGAGGACGTCCGCGGAAGGAGGAGCCGGGTCGGCGTCCTGAGCCGACCCGCCCGACCGTGAACGGAATCGGCCGCCGCGCCTCGTGGGACGAGGTGCGGCGGCCGATTCGCGCGGTCCCGACGGGCCCGGGTCGCGGTGGGTCAGGGAACGCGGCCGGGGCCCTTGACCACCTCCTCGAGCCGCCCGCCCGGCAGTCGGGCGCGCAGCGGCGCGGTGGGGCCGCCGGCGGCGTCCCGCAGGCCGCCCAGCAGGGCCGCCACCGTCTCCCGCGCGTCGTGGCGCGGAGTCCAGCCCAGTGCGTCACGGGCCCGCGAGCAGTCCATCACCGGGAGCCGCACCATCGTGTCGAAGAGGGCCGGCGAGGCGGGCGTGAGGCGTGCGCTCCAGGCCGCCGTCACCGCGGCGCGGGCGACCGCGAGCGGCACGGTCCTCGGGGTGGTGTCCAGCAGGTTCGCCAGGGCGTCGGTGTCCAGCACCGGTTCGGCGGCCAGGTTGAACGCGCCGCGCACCGGTCGGTGCAGCGCCAGTCGCCAGGCCTCGGCCGCGTCGTCGGTGTGCAGCACCTGCACGCGCAGCCCGGGGATGTTCGGCAGCAGGGGCAGCAGGCCGGGGCGGAACAGCCCGCCGGGGACGAACGGCCCGAGGAAGAGGCGGCGCTGTTGGGAGGCGGACTCCCGCTTGAGCAGGAACGCCGGACGCATCCGCACCACCCGCACCTCCGGGTGGTCCCGCTCGAAGACGTCCAGCAGCCGCTCCTGGTACGCCTTCTCCCGGCTGTAGGCGGCGGTGGGGCGTCCGTGGGTGGCGGCGTCCTCGCGGACCACGGGGCGTTCCCGCCGGCGTGAGGGCGGCGGGCCGGAGGTGTAGGCCGCCACGGAGGAGGCGCACAGCACCGCCGGCACCCCCACCCGGGCGACGGCGCGCAGCACCCGCTCGGTGCCCAACACGTTGGTGCGCCAGGTGATCAGGGGATCACGGGCGGGCTGCATGAGCCAACCGAGGTGGACGACCGCGTCCATCCCGCGCAGCGCCTCCTCCAGCGCACGCCCGGTGGTGGGACGGGGATCACCCAGATCGACGGGCCACCAGGACGTCTTGTCGGGGGCCCGGTCGGGGGTGCGGCGGGCCAGGCCGCGTACGGCGGCGACCGCGGGGTCGGCGGCCAGGGCACGCAACAGGCTGGTCCCGATGTTGCCGGTGGCGCCGATGACGGCGACCCGCAGCCCCTCGCCGGGGTCGGTGGTGGGTGACGCGTTCACGGGATGCTCCCCTTCGTCCGGGAGTGGGGTGGGGATCCTGGCGGCGAACGGCTCCGGGGCCGGGGGACGGGCGCGTCGGGGCGGATCGCCGAGGATCGGGGCCGACCGGTGGTTCAGGGCCGGAAGACGATCTTCACGGCGCCGTCCTCCTTGCGCTGGAACATCTCGTAGGCGTGCGGGGCATCGGCCAGCGGCAGGTGGTGGGTGGCGAACCCGTCCACGCCCAGGGGGTCCTCGGAGCCCTCCAGGAGCGGCAGGATCTCCGGCGTCCAACGGCGGACGTTGGCCTGGCCCATGCGCAACGTGACCTGCTTGTCGAAGAGGGTCATCATCGGCATCGGGTCCGCCTCGCCGCCGTAGACGCCGCTGAGGGAGATGGTGCCCCCGCGCCGCACCAGGCCGATGGCCAGGTGCAGGGCGGCCAGGCGGTCGACGCCGGCGGTGGTGAACACCTTCTCGGCCAACTTGCCGGGCAGCAGGCCGCCGGCGGTCTGCGCCAGCTTCCCCACCGGGCTGCCGTGCGCCTCCATCCCGACCGCGTCGATGACGGAGTCCGGGCCCCGTCCGCCGGTGCGGTCGCGGACCTCGGCGATGATCTCCTCGGTGTCGTCGAGGTCGGTGGGGTCGAGGGTCTCCACCCCGCGCGCCCTCGCCCGCTCCCGTCGCTCGGGGACGGGCTCGATGCCGATCACCTTCCCCGCCCCCCGGTGCAGGGCGATGCGGCAGGCCATGTCGCCGATCGGGCCCAGCCCCAGGACGGCGAGCGTGCCGCCGGTCGGCAGGTCCGCGTACTCCACGGCCTGCCAGGCGGTGGGAAGCACGTCCGAGAGGTACAGGTAGCGGTCGTCCGGCACCCCGTCGGGTACCTTGATCGGCCCGTAGTCCGCCCGCGGCACCCGCAGGTACTCGGCCTGCCCCCCCGGTACCGCGCCGTAGAGCTTGGTGTACCCGAACAGCGCCGCCCCGGTGCCCTGTTCACGGACCTGGGTGGTCTCGCACTGGGTCTGGAGACCGCGTTCGCACATGAAGCACCGACCACAGGAGATCTGGAAGGGCACCACCACGCGGTCGCCGGGGGCGAGTCCGCCCACCTCGGAACCCACTTCCTCCACCACGCCCATCGGTTCGTGGCCGAGGATGTCACCGGACGTCATGAACGGGGCCATCACCTCGTACAGGTGCAGATCGGAACCGCACAGACCGCTGGAGGTGACGCGGATGACGGCGTCGGTGGGTTCCTCCACCCGGGGGTCCGGGACGTCCTCCACCCGCACGTCCCGCTTTCCGTGCCAGACGGTCGCCTTCATGGGTCTCTCCTCCGCGTCGTGGTCGATGCCCGGTGGGTCACCGGCATCGGGGGGCCGGGAACGCTCCGGGGGACCGGACGGGGCCACACCGTCGGCGTTCGCCCCTCCTCCTCCCGATTGTCTGCGAGTACCCGTCACCTCCCGCTTCACTCGTGTTGGCCCGTTTCACGGCGCTCTCGGGGCGATCTCCCGGTGCGTGCCGACGGAACCCGGGGGCGTCCCGGGTTTGGGCCGGCCGGGATCGGTGACCCGCTTCCCATGCCGTTGCTGAGAGCCCCGGGGGTGTACGCGCCCCAACAGGACACCTGGTTGCTGCGCGAGGCGTTGGCGGATTCCGGTCTGGCGGCCGGGGCCCGGGTCGTGGACCTGTGCACCGGGACGGGGGTCCTGGCGATGGAGGCGTTGCGACTGGGTGCCCGGGAGGCCCGGGCGTTCGACGTGTCCGGGCGGGCCGTGCTCACGGCCCGCTGCAACGCCTGGTTGAGCGGACTCCCGGTCCGGGTGAGCCGCGGCGAGATGGGCCGGGCGGGACGGGACGGCCGACGGTTCGACGTCGTGCTGGCCAATCCCCCGTACGTGCCCGGCCCCGATGCCGTTCCGCCGCGCCGGGGGGCGCGGGTCGCCTGGGAGGCCGGGCCGGACGGAAGGGCGCTGGTGGATCGCGTCTGCGCCCTGACCCCGTCGCTGCTGCGGCACCGGGGGTCCCTGCTGATGGTCCACTCCAAGGTGTGCGGGCCGGGCCGCACGCTGCGGATGCTGCGCCGACACGGGATGCGGGCCGAGGTCGTGGCGGGCATGGTGCTGCCCTTCGGGCCGGTGATGCGTCGGCGGGCCGAGTGGTTGGAGGGCGCCGGGCTGATCCATCCCGGCCGGCGCACGGAGGAACTGGTGGTGATCCGTGCCGACCTGGCGTGATCCGGCGGGGGACCACGGGGGCGGTGCGTGCGGCGAGGCCCCGGACACCACGGGGTCCCCGGATGGCACGGGCCCCGATTCGCCGGGTCCACCGGCGCCCTCCCCGACGTCCTCGATCCCACCGGCGGGCGGAAGCGGGTGCCGGGTGCGGATGCTGCCCGGTGAACCCCTCCTGGTGGAGGGACCGGTGACCGTGGAACTGCCCGACGGACGGGTGGAGACCTCCGACCGGATGACGGTCGCCATCTGCGTGTGCGGGCGCAGCGCCCGCCTCCCGTGGTGTGACACCAGCCACCGGGACACCCGCCCCCGTCGCTCCGGCGAGGAGTGAATCGCCGAGCGGGGTGGCGGGAGGACCCGTCGGGTATCGGGACCCCGGGCCGGGCGTGTCTGTCGAGTCCCCGGGGCTTCCCACCGGTCAGACGCGGGAGCGTTGGGTGACCACGACGCAGACGAGGACGATCACCGCCGTGACGGGGGCGAGGACGGGAAGCCGTTCCCCCATCAGCAGAACCGCCCAGACCAGGGTGAGCAGGGGCTGGGCGAGTTGGAGCTGGCTCGCCCGGGGCACGCCGATCAGGGCCATTCCCCGGTACCACAGGACGAAGCCGCCGAACTGCGACACCGCGGCGAGGTAGAGCAGGCCGAGGATCGCGGCGGGCCCGGGCCGCGCGGGTTCGACCACGAGGGCTCCGGCCGTCAGCACGGCGGAGACCGGGAGGGCGGCGACCACACCCCAGGCGATGACCTGCCAACCGGGCAGGTACGAGGCGAGCCGGCCGCCCCGGGCGTACCCGGCGGCGGCCGACAGCACCGCCGCGAAGAGGTACCCGTCACCGATGGTCGGCAGGCCGTGTCCCCGGCTCAGGGTGAAGGCCACGACCGTGGCGGCCCCGACCCCGGCGGCCACCCAGAAGGTGCGCGAGGGGCGGCCGCCGGTCAGGGCCGAGGAAATGATCGCGGTGGCCAGGGGCAGGACGCCGATGACCACGGCGGAGTGCCCGGTTCCGGAGGTCGGCAGGGCCAGTGCGGTGAACAGCGGGAAACCGATCACGCAGCCGACGGCGACCGTCAGCAGGTCCGGCACGTGCCGACGCTCCGGCAGGGGTGTGCGGGCGGCGATCAGGCAGGCCGCCGCGAGGAGACCGGCGAGGAGCCCCCGCACGCCGGTCACCGTCCAGGGACCGAATCCGTCCAGCGCCCACACCGTCGCCGGGAAGCTCAGCGAGAAGGAGACGACGGCGAGGGCGGCCGCGAGGGTACCGCCGCGAACCGTTATCGTCCGGGGGCGAGTAGCGCTATCATGTATCTTCATGAAATACGGTAGCAGTGTGGATCGGGTGGTCTCCGAACTGCGCGATGAACTGAACCGTTACTCGGACGGGGAGAAGCTGCCGTCCAGTCGCGCGTTGGTGGCGCGGTACGGGGTCGGCCCGGTGACGGTCTCCCGGGCGATCTCCTCGCTCGCCGCCGAGGGGCTGGTCGTCGCCCGCCCCGGCTCCGGGGTCTTCAAGGCCCCCTCCCGCCGCGCCACGACCGCCGGCGGCGACCTCTCCTGGCAGGAGGTCGCCCTCAGCGCGGACCCACCGCACTCCGCCGTCGATGTCGGTCCCCGCGGGGTCGACGCGAACGGCCTGCTCGCCACCCTCGTCGCCCCGCCTCCCGAGGTCATCGACCTCAACGGCGGATACCCGCACGCGGTCCTGCGTCCCGAACGCGCGCTGGCCGCCGCCCTGGCCCGGGCCGGTCGGCGGCCGGGAACCTGGTCCCGGCCGCCGGTGGAGGGATTGGCCGAGTTGCGGGAATGGTTCGCCCGGGACGTCGGCGGCCCCGGCGGTCCGCTCAGCGCCTCGGACGTGCTGGTCACCGGAGGGGGCCAGAGCGCCCTCACCACCGCCCTGCGGGCGCTGGCCGCCCCCGGCTCGCCGGTCCTGGTCGAATCCCCCGGCTATCCGGGGACGCTCGCCGTCGCCCGCGCGGCCGGGCTGCGACCGGTCCCGGTGCCGGTGGACGCCGACGGGGTGCGCACCGACCTGCTGGCCGACGCGTTCGCGGCCACCCGGGCCAGGCTGTTCGTCTGCCAACCGCTGTTCCACAACCCCACCGGCGCCGTCCTGTCGCCGCGCCGGCGCACCGAGGTGGTACGCGTCGCCCGGGCGGCGGGCGCCTTCGTCGTGGAGGACGACTTCGCCCGCCGCATGGTGCACGCCGACTCCCCGCCGGCACCGCCCCCGTTGGCCGCCGACGACCCGGACGGCGTCGTGGTCCACATCCGCTCGCTGACCAAGGCGACCTCGCCCAGCCTGCGGATCGGGGCCCTGACCGCGCGCGGCCCGGCATGGGAACGCCTGCGCGCCGTCCAGGTGGTCGACGGCCTGCTCATCCCCCGGCCGTTGCAGGAGACCACCCTCGAACTGGTCGGTTCCCCCGCGTGGACCCGTCACCTGCGCACGCTCGCGGAGGCGCTGCGCGAACGCCGCACCGCCCTGCTGGCCGCCCTCGGCGGAGCGCTACCGGAACTGCTGCCGGAGAGACCGCCGCCGGGCGGCTACCACCTGTGGCTCCGGCTGCCCGACGGCACCGACGAGCACGCGGTGGTCGCGTCCGCCCTGCGGCACGGTGTGGCGGTCACCGCCGGCGGCCCCTACTTCCCCGCCGAATCCCCCGCGCCCCACCTGCGATTGAGCCACGTCGGCGCACCCGGCACCGGGCATCTGGAGGAGGGGGTCCGACGGCTGCGCCGGGCCCTGATCGACACCGGCGTGTTCCCGGTGACGGTGTCCCCCGATCCCGGGTGAGGCGACGGTCCGGCACGTCCCCGGGCCGGACCCACCGATGACTCCGGCCGGGGCGCCCACGGGCGACGGGATCGGGCCCCGTCCCGGACGGGCGATGCGGCCGGATCGACGGAACCGGCGGGGGAACGGCCCGCCGGACGCCTCTCCCCGATCGGAAGAGGCGTCCGAACACGCCGGACATCGCCGGTTCCCGGTCGGGAAGGGGAACCGGCGCCGTCGATCGGCGTACCGCCGGAGGGCCGCCCGGTCAGGCGGCCGCCGGGGCGCCGCCCGGCCGCATGGGCCCGATCAGGGAACTGCGGTCGCGGGCCCATGCATCGAGCATCAGGCGTCCCAGCCGCGCCTCCAGGAAACCGGTGGCCCGGATGCCGAAGACCACGTCCGCCCGCAGTTCCGGCTCCCGCTCCAGCAGATCGGCGATGACGTCGTGCCGCATCAACTGCTCGTGGACGGCGTCCGCCTCGATGTGCTCGGTGTAGAAGCGCGCGCACCGCTCGGGGGCACCCATCCGCTGCAGAGCGCGGACCAGCCGTCGGGCGGAGGGCGGGGTGGTGATCTCGGCCGCCGCGAAGTGGCCCACCAACGCGCCGCGCAGGGTGCGGTGCAGGCCGAACAGCGACATCAGGTTGACCACCGCGAGCGCCGGGGACGGCACCACGTCCACGTAGGCCAGGTAGCCGGATTCCAGCCCCGCCCCCTCCAGCAGTTCGGCGAACAGGTGCGCGTGTATCCGGTCCGCCCGGCCCCCGCCGTACTCGTCGAACTCGACGGCGACCAGCGCGGCCTTGGCCCGACCGGTCAGGCGGGGAATGGCCCAGGCGTGCGGGTCGGCCTCCTTGAGGTGGTAGATCGAACGGTGCACGAGGTACTCGCGCATCTGCCACCACTCCCCCGACCGGGAGAGGTACCGGGAGACCCCGGCACCGCCGGGCGGCTCGGTCAGCAGATCCTCCAGCGCCCCGCGCAGGTCGGTGTCGTCCGGCAGGTCGGCGCGCAGCGCGGTGAGGAAGCGCTGCTCCAGCGCGGCCCGCAGGCTCAACAGGGCCGGGTCCCACTCGCGGTCCGGGTGGACACCCGCGAAGCCGCGGTAGTGCAACTCGTAGCAGACGGAGAGGGCCACGTGCAGGTCGCCGCCGTACGGGTCGGCCGCGGCGATCTCCGCCGTCAGCTCCGGGGTCACTGCGGGCGCGCCCTCGGCGCCCGGGGCGGGCGGTTCGGGCCCCAGCAACGCGAGGACCGCGTCCCCCAGCGGCCCCCGGGAGCGGGGCAACGAGGGCGCCGGCACCCCCTCGGGGGTCGTGGGGCGGCGCCCGGCGCCGGTGGGAACGGGACGGGTGAGGATCTGCTCAGGCATGGGGCGGCTCCTGTGCCCGCGAGGGGGTCGCGGGATCGAAGTGGAAGGGCGACGGGGAGTCCTCCCGTCGTGCCTCCGGCTCCGGCGGCGCTGCCGGGGTCGGGGTGGGCCGGACCGCCGGGGCACCGTCGGCGCTGCCGGGGTCGGAGGGCTCGGGGGTTCGGGGACGCTCTTCCGGGGGGACCGTGGTCCGAGGGTCGCCGGGGGTGGGCGCGGCACCCGACCCACCGCCGGTCCGGACCGCCAGCATCCCGACCACGGCGCCGGGGCCGCCCTCCCGCCAGGCGGCGCGCTGCCGATCGGCTCCGGTGCCGCCGGCGAGGACGGCGTCGAGCAGGGAGCGTACCGGGAGCAGGTCCCCGCTGCCCTCCAGGGCCGGTGTCACCGAGGCGAGAAGCGCGTCCACCGCTTCCCGGGCCGGGACGAGCCGTCCGGTGCGGGGATGGACCAGGGAGCCGCCCAGCCCGTGGCGGGCGGCGCTCCACAGGGCCGCCGCCGCCTCCTGGTCGTCGGGGCGCGGGGTCGCGGCACCCGCCTCCAGCTCCGTGAGGGCGGTGCGCACCAGGGCGCGGACCAGACCGGCCTGGAGCACCGCCTCGTCGACCGTGGCGGCGGTGTCGGCGACACGCACCTCCACGGTGGGATAGCGGGAGGAGGGGCGGGCCAGCCAGAAGGTCATCCCGTGGTCGGCGAGCGCCCCGGTCTCGACCATGCGGTCCAGGACGGCGCGGTGGTGGGCCGCGGAGTCGAACCACGGCGGCAGGCCGGCGCCGGGGAAGCGCACCTCCTCGGCGATCCGCCAGCTCGCGAAGCCGCGATCCCGTCCCCGGTGGAGGGGAGAGTTGGCGGAGAGGGCCAGGAGCACCGGCAGCCAGGGGCGCAGGCGGTTGACGACGGCCACGGCGGTCTCCTCGTCCGGGACACCGACGTGCACGTGGCAGCCGCACATCTCGTAGTGCTCCATGGCGCCGGCGTAATGCGCCGCGATGCGCTCGTACCGGTCCTCGGGTGTGATGTGCGGTCCCCCGCCGCCGAGGACGGGGGTGCCGGAGGGCACCAGGAGGACGTCCTCCTCCCGGGCCGCCGCGGCCAGGCGGGATCGCAGACCGGACAGCTGACCGGCGACTCCCCGATCACCGTTCAGGTCCGTGCACACCCCGGTGGACGCCTCCACCTGGGTGGCGTGGAGTTCGGGGCGGCACCCGCCGGCCGGCGGCGGGTCCGCCTCCACGCGCGCCAGCACCCGTGCGCAGGCCGGGGAGGTCCGCGCGGTGCGGGGGTCGACCAGCAGGAATTCCTCCTCCACCCCGACGGTGAGCGCGTCACCGGGGGTGGAGGAGGACACCGGTCGGGGTGCGACGGTGGTCGCGGTGGAGCCGCGGGTGGTCGTCACGGACGTCGCTCGTCCGCCTTGGGCCGGGCCGGCTGCTGCGGGGTGCCGTGCGGCGGCGAGTGGAAGGGTTGGGGCGAGGTCGTCGGATGGACGGGGGACCCCCCGCGTCCGCTGTCGGCGTGACCGGGACGCGGGTCACCACCGGGGGTGGGCGGGGAGCCGTCCTCCATCTGCCCCAGGCGTTCGGTGAGCAGGTTGATCACCTGTGGGCGGTCGGCGTGGTCCCGCTCGTGGGCGAGGAGATGGTCGACCTGCTCCGACTCCAGGGAACGGATCCGGTGCTCCAGTTCGCCCGGGGTGAGCTGGTCGTACTCCGGGATGGGGAGCCCCGCGGCACCGGGGCCCTTCGATGACTGGTTCATGTTCTTCGGGTGACCGCTGTGGCCGTCGGGAAACCTCCCGGGGCGGAAAAGCACTCCGGATGCGGAGGGGCGTGATCGGGGTCACCATGGAATCGGGCGTGGATGGCTCGGGGTCCGCGATGGGCCGCGCGCGGAAGCGGAAGGAGTGCGCGGGAATTAACGATGCTCCCCCGAGGGCCGAACGCCGTCGAGCCCGTGATTCCGTGTCGGACAGGCGAAGAGGGGCGAGAATGCCCGGAGACATCCCCGGGAAAATACCGGGAGGACCCGGAAAACGACGTGGCCGTCGCCATGCGCACCACGACGCACCGGACACGCGTGAGGAATTCGAGCGGATCGCCGTGCTGCCGCCGTGCCCGGAACGACAGCGGCTGTGCCGCCAGGTGGTCTGCGCCTGGAAGCCCATGGCCGACCGGATCGCGCTGACCTACCGCAGCCGCGGGGAGGACCTGGAGGATCTGCGCCAGGTGGCGGCACTGGGCCTGGTCAAGGCGGTGGAGCGCTACGACCCCTCGCGGGGCAACGCCTTCGAGAGCTTCGCGGTGCCGACGATCGTGGGCGAGGTCAAGCGACACTTCCGGGACTGCATGTGGCGGGTGCACGTCCCGCGCCACACCCAGGAGCTGCGCAACCGGGTGCGGACCGCCAGCCGCCATCTGGACTGCGGGTTGGACGAGTACGGGCCACCGATCGGACGGATCGCCGAGTACACCGGCCTGTCGGAGCAGGAGGTCCGGCTCGGCATGGAGGCGATGCGCAGCTTCAGCACCCTCTCGTTGGACGCCTCCCCCACGGGGTCCGGCGAGGACGGGGGGCCGTCCCTGCTGGGCGCGCTCGGCGAACCGGATCCCGGCTTCGACCACGTGGTGGACCGCGAGTCGGTGAGAGGGGCCGTGGCCGGGTTGTCGGAGCGCGAGCAGGCCATTCTCTACCTGCGTTTCTTCGGTGATCTGTCGCAGAGCCGGATCGGCGAACGGCTGGGCATCTCACAGATGCACGTCTCCCGGCTGTTGCGCCAGGCGCTGATCCGCATCCGCGAGGCGGTGGAGAGCGGGGACCCGGTGGATGCCGGGAAGTCGACACGGACCCCCGCCTCCCGGGTGCCCCCCGGGACCACGGGACCCCCGGGTCCCGGGCCTCTTCCGCACGTCACTGAAAGGGCCGGAAACGAGAGGTTTCCGGGAGGTCCCGTCGGGCAGGAGAAGGCTCCACGCCATCCGATGGTTTCGTCCGTCGGCGTGCGCCCCGGACACCCGGGCCCGTCCTCCCCGAATTCCTCCGACATTCCGCTTCACGGGAATTCCCCGAATTCCTCGAAAAAGAATCCGGGGAAGGCTCTTCCGCACGACGGTGGGGGGCGGGACAACCCGACATCCGCTCCTTCCGATCCCCGCGGAACCACACCGGGGAAAACCTCTCCGAACTCGGGTGGGAAAACCACCGGGAGCGGAGCCCGGGTTCGGTCGCCCCGGGGGGCCGGCCCTCCGACGCCGGGGGCCGTCCGGAGTCGTTCGGCACGCTCCTCACCCGCCGCACCCTCCCGCCCCCCTCGCACACCGGTGCGCACCACGCCCCGGGGCACCGGGGCCCACCCGGTCATCGGTGGCTGACCCGCCCCCGGGGCCCGGGGGCGGGCGTCGGGGAACCACCCCGGGAAGGGGGCATGGGAGGAGCCGGTCGGGACAGAAGCACCGAAACCGTGACGGGGCCGCGCAGTGGTCCCCGCCCCGGTGTCCGCCCCATGACGGGTCGTGGAACCCGTCCCGAACCCGGGAGGTACGTTGACCCCGCCGACCGGTGCCGCCGGCACCCTCGAGTCGCCCCACACGGCCGGGACCGACTCCCCGGAGGCCACCGGGGAACTCGTCCGCCTGTCCCCCCGTGACGCCGCGCGTGTCCTGACGCAGTTGCTGCTGCCCACCGCCGCCAAGGGCCCGATCATGCGCCGGCCCACCCCCATGAAGCTCTCCGAGCGCCACGGCTGGGATCGTCACGCGCTCGACCTGATGGCCGAGCTGCGGCAGCGCTACGGGGACGGGCCGGTGATGCTCAACACCACCGCCCGGCCGATCGCCCTGCTGCTGACCCCCGGGGACATGCACCGGGTCCTCGGCGAGACCCCCGACCCGTTCACCCCCGACACACTGGAGAAGCGGCGGGCGCTGGGCAAGTTCCAGCCGCACGGCTCGTTGATCTCCCGCGGCGGGGAGCGTCGGGCCCGTCGGCGGGTCAACGAGAAGGCCCTGCAGATGCCCCGGGCGATGCACTCCGCCGCCCCGGATGTGGTGCGGCGCACGGCCGAGGAGTCCTCCGCCACCGTCGACCGCGCGCTGCGGCACGGCGTGCTGGGTTGGGACGACTTCGGCGAGATGTGGTGGCGGGCGGTGCGTCGCATCGTGCTGGGTGAGGCGGCGGCCGACGACACCGGACTCACCGAGCGGCTGAACACCCTGCGTTCGGCCGCGAATTGGTCCCTGCTGCGCGGCCGGCAGCGCGCCCGGCGCGACGAGTTCCTGCTGCGCGTCCACCGGTACGCCTTCGCCGCCGAGCCCGGCACCATCGCCCACGCGCTGCACGAGCCGGGGCTCGGTCGACCGGAGGCGGATCCGGTGGGGCAGATCCCGCACTGGTTGTTCGCCTACGAGCCCGCCGGGATGGTCACCTTCCGGGCCCTGGCACTGCTGGCGGGACACCCCGAACAGGCGGCCCGGGCGGTGGCGGAGGCGGGCGAGGCCGGTGATCCGGCCACCCCGCGCCCGTTGCCCTATCTGCGGGCCTGCGTGCGGGAGTCGACACGGCTGTGGCACACCACCCCGATGATCCTGCGGGAGACCACCGAACCCACCCGGTGGACGGGGGGCACCATGCCCGCCGGGACCCTGGTGGTGACGTACTCCCCGTGGTTCCAGCGCGGCGAATTCGCCACTCCCCACCAGGACTCCTTCGCACCCGAGCAGTGGTTGTCGGGGGACGCGGAGGAGAACCCGGCGCTCGTGCCGTTCAGCGACGGTCCCGGACGGTGCCCGGGCGAGAACCTGGTGCTGTTGACGGCGAGTTCGTGGCTGGCGGGGATGCTGGCGCACACCGACTGGAAGGTGATCTCCCGGCCCGCGCCGCGAGCCGGGGAAGCGGTCCCCGCGCTGTTGGACCACTTCACGCTGTACCTCACTCCCCGACCCCGAGCCGGAGCGGGCTGACCGGTCCTCCCCGACCGGGGCCGGGTGTCGCCGGGCCCTCCCGGTGACACCCGGCCCCCTCCGGCATGCCAACGCCTCCGACCCCCGATGGTCACGGTCCCCCGCGCCCGTCGGTTCCCGCCCCACCGGGGGGGAACCGACGGGCGCTTCGAGGCGTTCCCCTGCCGAACCCCGGCGATCCGGACCGCCGTCGGGAGCACGGCGCCCGGCTCCCCTCCCGACCCCGCCGGCGAACACCGGTGGTTTCGCCGATGCGCGGATCCGCCCCGCGGCTGAACCATGACCGTGTCCACCCCCCACACACACCAGGGAGACACGAGTTCGATGGAGCCGCATTCGAACGAAGCCGAGCGCACCACCGGCCGGCACAAGCGCACGTCCCGTCGCCGCATCCTCTCGCTGGGTGTCGCGGCCCTCTTCGCCATCGGTGGGGCCGGGGTCGCCGTCCCCGCCGCGATGGCCGGCGAGACCGCGCAGACGACCGACGTCTCCGCCCAGAGCCAGTTCCAGCGCGGGCCCAACCCCACGGTCTCGAGCATCGAGGCCCGCACCGGTCACTACCGGACCTCGACCACCAGGGTCTCCTCCTTCGCCTCCGGCTTCGGCGGCGGAACCATCTACTACCCGACCACCACCAGCGACGGCACCTTCGGCGGCGTCGCGGTCGCCCCGGGGTACACGGCCTCCTCCTCCACCATGGACTGGCTGGGGCCGCGCATCGCCTCCCAGGGCTTCGTGGTGTTCGTCATCGACACCAACACCCGCCTCGACCAGCCCTCCTCGCGCGGTCGTCAACTGCTGGCCGCGCTGGACTACCTGACCGAGCGCAGCTCCGAGCGGCACCGCGTGGACTCCAACCGCCTGGCGGTCATGGGCCACTCGATGGGTGGCGGTGGCGCCCTGGAGGCCACCATCTCCCGGCCCTCGCTGAAGGCGTCGATCCCGCTGACCCCGTGGAACCTCACGAAGAACTGGAGCCGGGTCACCACCCCGACCCTGATCGTGGGCGCCGAGAACGACAGCGTCGCCTCCGTGCGCTCCCACTCGATCCCGTTCTACACCAGTCTGTCCTCCTCGACCGACCGCATGTACGTCGAGTTGGACGGCGCCTCGCACTTCGCGCCCAACGTCTCCAACACCACCATCGCGAAGTACAGCATCTCCTGGCTGAAGCGGTTCGTGGACGACGACACCCGCTACGACCAGTTCCTGTGCCCGCTGCCCAACGAGCGCGCCATCTCGGACATCCGCGGCAACTGCCCGCGCTGACGTCCCCCCGGGTGCCGCTCGCGGCACCGGTCCGCACCACCGGCCGGCGGTCCGCCCCCACGGGGCGGGCCGCCGGCCCCGCGCGTTCCCGACTCGCCCGACTCTTCCGCACCCCGGGTCGGATCGGACCGGGGGCGGGCCGGCAGGATCACCGACATGTCACCGGTCCCGCCCCGCCCCGACCGCGCCCCGATCACGGGCCCCCTCCTCTCCCCCCGGGGCGAACGTCCCTGTTCGGTGGTGATCTGCCGGGGATGCTGCTGCGGGAACACGGGCAAGAACCCCGGAACCGACCACGCCGACCAACTGCTCCGGCTGCGGGAGGCGGAGGTCGCCTCGGCGGGCCGGTTGCGGATACGGGTCAGCGACTGCCTCGGCCCCTGCGGCAAGGCCAACGTCCTCGTGGTCAACCCCTCATCCGAGGGACGCCGACGCGGCGGCCGACCGGTGTGGCTGGGATGGGTCAACGCGCCCGAGAGCACCGAGGAGGTGCTGGAGTGGGTGGCCGCCGGGGGCCCGGGACTCGCCGAGCCCCCGGCGGCCCTGAGCCTGCACGAGGTGCCGCCCGGCGACCCCGCCCCCACCCCGAAACGGTCCGGTCGGGGAACGGGCGGGCGGCGGAAGCGCGGCGGGCGCCGGGGCTGACCACCGACCGGTCCCCGGCCCTCCCGTCGGTGGGACGATGGCACCGGGGCCGGGAGTCGCGAGCGGCGCCCCGCGGACACGAGGAACGGAGCACGACATGGGACGGGTCACCGATCGACGCCGGGTACTGCGGGTGCGGGACGGCCGCGTCGACGAGCGGCCCGACACCCTGACGGTGGAGGAACCCCTGGAGATCCGGGTCGCCGGCAGGCGACTGGCGGTCACCATGCGCACCCCGGGTGACGACTTCGCCCTCGCCTGCGGCTTCCTGGTCGCCGAGGGCGTGATCGCCGAGGCCGGGGAGGTGAGCCGGGTGGTCTACTGCGGCGGGCGCGACCGCTCCGACCCGGAGGCGGGCAACTCCTACAACGTGGTGGACGTCGTCCCGGCCCCCGGGGTGGCCCCGCCGGTCGCGTCGCTGGAGCGCCGGGTCACCACCACCTCCGCCTGCGGCATCTGCGGCCGGACCGAACTCGAGGCGGTACGCACCACCGCCCGGTACACCCTGGCCTCCGGCCCCCTGGTGGACCCCGCGCTGCTGGGTTCGCTGCCGGATCGGCTACGGGCGGCGCAGCGGGTCTTCTCACGCACCGGGGGCCTCCACGCGGCCGGCCTGTTCACCGGCGACGGCACCACGATCGACGTGCGGGAGGACGTGGGTCGGCACAACGCCGTGGACAAGGTGGTCGGGCGCGCCCTGCAGGCGGGGCGACTGCCGTTGGACGGCACGGTGCTGCTGGTCTCCGGACGTGCCTCCTTCGAGCTGGTCCAGAAGGCCGTGATGGCCGGCATCCCGATCCTGGCGGCGGTCTCGGCGCCGTCCTCGCTCGCGGTGGACCTGGCCCTGGAAACGGGCCTGACGCTGGTCGGCTTCCTGCGCGGCGGGTCGATGAACATCTACGCGGGGGCCGAGCGGGTGGTGCTCCCGGCCGGGTGACGCGCGGCGGACGGCGGGGGTCGCCGGCCGTCCTCAGGACGGACCGTCCCCCGGCGCGGCGCGGTGGGCCCCGGAACCGTCACCCGGGCCCGGCGGGGGCCCCTCCCCCACCGGTCGCGGCTCCTCCTCCCGCCCCCAGCGGCGGGCCAACACGGCGCAGACCACCAGTTGCATCTGGTGGAAGAGCATCAGCGGCAGTACCGCCATCGCCGTCTGCGGACCGAACAACACCCCGGCCATCGGCAGCCCGGCGGCCAACGACTTCTTGGACCCGGCGAAGACGATCGCCACCCGGTCCCCGCGGGTGAAGCCCAACCGACGCGAGCCGTACACGGTGATCACCAGCATGAGCGCCAGCAGCACCACCTCGATCGCTCCCAGCGCGAGCAGTCGCCGCCAGCTCACCCGGCTCCAGATGTCCTCCTCCATGCCGCGGCTGAAGGCGGCGTAGACCACGATGAGGATGGACCCCCGGTCCACCAGGGAGAGCACCGCCCGGTGCCGGGTCACGAAGCCGCCGATGAAGCGGCGCAGGAGTTGACCGAGCAGGAAGGGCAGGAGCAGTTGGCCGCCGATCCGCAGCAGGGCGTCGGCGTCCAGGCCCCCGGAGAGCGCGGCGCCCCCGAGGCCACCCATCAGCAGCGCCACCAGCACCGGCGTGAGGAACACTCCGATCAGGCTGGAGAAGGACCCGGCGGCGATCGCGCCGGCGACGTTGCCCCGGGCGATGGCGGTGAAGGCGATGGAGGACTGGACCGTGGAGGGCACCAGGCACAGGAAGAGCAGCCCGGCGTACAGCTCGGGGGTGAGCAACAGGTCGCCCAGCGGGCGGGCGGCCAGGCCCAACAGCGGATAGAGGACGAAGGTGCAGCCCAGGATGGTCAGGTGCAGACGCCAGTGGCGCATCCCGGCCAGTGCCTCGGCGGTGGACAGCCGGGCGCCGTAGAGGAAGAACAGCAGGGCGATGGCGCCGGTGGCCGACACGTCGGCCGCCGTCGCGGCCGGACCGGTGGCCGGCAGGACGGCGGCCAGCGCGACCGTTCCCATCAGGAGCATCAGATAGGGGTCGAGCCGGCGGGTCATCCGTCGCAGTCCGTGCACGGCGGCCATTGTGTCCCGCCGCTCGGGTGACGGTTCCGGTGGGGTGCCGGGGAACCGCCCGGGGTGCGACGGGAATGCGGGGGTGACCGTCATCGTTGGAGCGGGGATGGGTAGGGAAACCCACCCGAACACACGATCCGAGCCGCCATCACACGGAGTAAGGACTCAATCGCACGTGAGCAGCGTCCCGCATGTGACTCTCAACAACGGCGTCGAGATGCCCCGATTGGGCTTCGGCGTCTGGCAGGTGTCGAACGACGAGGCCACCGCCACGGTGGGCAAGGCGCTGGAGGTGGGGTACCGCGGCATCGACACCGCGGCCGCCTACGGCAACGAGGAGGGTACCGGGCGCGCCATCGCCGAGTCCGGCATCCCCCGTGACGAGATCTTCGTGACCACCAAGCTCTGGAACGGCGACCACGGCTACGACGCGGCGCTGCGCGCCTTCGACGCCTCGCTGGAACGTCTGGGCCTGGACCACATCGACCTGTACCTGATCCACTGGCCGCTCCCGGCGGTGGACCTGTACGTCGAGAGCTGGCGGGCGCTGGAGAAGATCCACTCCGAGGGCCGGGCCCGCGCCATCGGCGTGTCGAACTTCAAGCCGCCGCACCTGCGCCGGCTGTTGGACGAGACCGAGGTCGTGCCCGCGCTCAACCAGATCGAGCTGCACCCGAACCTGCCGCAGGCCGAGGCCCGCGCCTTCCACGCCGAGCACGACATCGTCACCGAGGCGTGGTCCCCGCTGGGGCAGGGCAAGGGTCTGCTGGAGGACCCGACGCTGGTGTCGATCGCCGAGAAGCACGATGTCACCCCGGCCCGGGCGGTGCTGCGCTGGCACCTGCGGCTGGGCAACGTGGTCATCCCGAAGTCGGTGACCCCCTCGCGGATCGAGGAGAACTTCGACCTCTTCGGGTTCGACCTGGACGACGAGGACATGACGGCGCTGGCCGGCCTGGACAACGGCCGTCGGCTGGGTCCGGACCCGGACGAGTTCAACAACCGCTGATCCGGCGGTCCCGCCGGCGGATCCCGCTCCCCGTCGATACGACCCCCGGGTCCGCTCCCTTTCCGGGCGGACGCCGCGGCCCCGGTTCCCGCGCCACGCGAGGGTCGGGGCCGCGGCGCGTTCCGGGGCCCCGGAACCGTGTCCGCGTCCGTCGTTCCCCGACGGTTCCGGGTGGCTCCTCGATCGCTTTCGGGGGTTCTCCGACGTCTCCGGTCGTTTCCCGATCGGAGGTCGCGGCGGGGGCGCCGTCCCGCGGTAGCGTTCCCGGGCCCGTTCCGGCGGACCCGCCGGAGGCCCACCGGCCCGTGTCCGCCGAGCCGTCCGCGGGCCCGTCCGACACCCGCGCGGAATCCGCTCCAATCCGCCGGGGTCCCGGCTCCGAATCACCCGTGTACCGGTCCCGGGGCCGGGCGTGGCCCGCTCCGCCCCGCCCGGATCTCCGGTACCGACCGTCCAGAACGTTCGTCCCGGCCGCTCCGAACCCGGCGCGCCGGCCCCCATCCGGAGGACCCATGCCGGCACCCGTTCCCCCTCCCGCCCGGCCGCTGCCGGCCGCTGCCGGGCGGACCCCCGCCACTCCGGTCCGGAAAGGCCGGGGGTCGTGAGGCAGCCGGCGCGGATCGGCGGGTCCTCCCCGGCGCCGGCCGATCTCGGCGAGCTGCTGGGACGGGTGTCACGGGGTGACCGGGAGGCGTTCGAGGGCGTCTACGACCTGGTGGCGGGACCGGTGCTGGGGCTGGTGCGCAGCGTCCTGCGGGACCCCGCGCAGTCCGAGGAGGTGGCGCAGGAGGTGTTGGTGGAGGTGTGGCGCGGCGCCGCCCGGTACCGGCCCGAGCGCGGGAGCGCCATGGCCTGGGTGATGACCCTGGCGCACCGACGGGCCGTGGACCGGGTGCGGTCGGCGCAGGCGGCCACCGATCGGGAGCACCGGGCCGCCCTGCTGGACCACACCCCCGCCTACGACGAGGTCGCCGAGCAGGTGGAACACCGCCTGGAGCGCGAGCAGGTGCGGCGCTGCCTGCGCGGGCTCACCGAGGTGCAGCGGCAGTCGGTGACCCTGGCCTACTACCGGGGGCTGACCTACCGTGAGGTGGCCGAGCTCCTGGCGCTTCCGCTGGGCACGGTGAAGACCCGCCTGCGCGACGGCCTGATCCGGTTGCGCGACTGCCTGGGGGTGACCGCGTGAACGCCGCCGACCCGCACACCCTCACCGGGGCCTACGTCCTGCACGCCCTCCCACCCGCCGAGCGGGAGGACTTCGAGCGGCACCTGGCCGATTGTGAGGCGTGCGCCGTGGAGGTGTCCGAGTTGGCCGCCACCGCCGGACGGCTGGGGGGCGCGGTCGCCGTCTCCCCGCCGGTGACGATGCGCGCGGAGGTGCTGCGGCGGATCGGCACCGTGCGGCAGGATCCGCCGGCGGTACCGGTGGGGGACCGCGCCGGAACCGGCCGGGGCGCGGGGCGCGGGGGGCGTTCGCCGCGGTGGGTCCTGGCGGCCTGCCTGGCCGCGGCCCTGCTGGGCGGTGGGACGGCGGTGTGGCAGTACCGGGAGGCGGACCTCGCGCGGGAGCGGGCGGTGGAGGCCGAACGGCTGCTGGAGTCCGGCGAGGGGATGTCGGAGGTGCTGGCGGTACTCGCCGCACCGGACGCGCTGGCCGTCTCCGGTGAGCTGGTGGAGGGCGCCACCGGCACGGTGGTGCTCTCGGCGACCGAGGACCGTGCCGTGTTCGTCTCGACCGGGATGCCCCCGGCGCCGGACGGCATGACCTACCAGTTGTGGTTCGACGACGCCGGGACCATGCGACCGGCCGGTCTGATGGATCCGGCGGCCGGGCCGGGCACGGAGGCGGTGGTGATGCGGGGGTCGCCGGACGGGGCGGTCGGCATGGGGATCACCCTGGAGCCGGCCGGTGGCTCGCCGGAGCCGACCTCGGAGCCGTTGGCGGCGATGGCCTTCCCCCCACCGGGCGACGCGGGGGGATGAGCCGCCGGGCGCGGGGCGGGGACCGGTCAGGAGCCCGGGTCGGCGGGACGGGCGAGAGGGTCACGACCGGCTCCCCCGGCTTCGTCACCGTTCCCGTCCCCGTCGCCACCCCGGTCGGCGTCCCCGTCGGGCCGTCGGGAGTGCCGCTGCCGCCACAGGGCGTAGAGCGGCAGCGCGAACCAGCACAGCACGAACCAGACGAACAGGCCGAGGACGAGCCAGTAGGCCGTCCCGCTCTGCAGCACCAACAACGTGATCAGCAGCATCGCGCAGGTGACGGTGCACAGCAGCAGGAACAGACCGATCACGGTGAGGATCGAGGCCAGGTCGACGGTCTCCGGTTTGAGCCGTCGTCCGGTCACGAACCGGTGCAGGGTCACCGGACCGATCAGCGCCCCGGTGGAGGCGGCGCCGAGCATCACGGTGAGTACGTACAGGTGCACCTCGGGGGTGGTCAGCTCCTCGAAGCGGGGGGCGAAGGCGGCCCCCAGGAGGAAGGCGAGGAGGACCTGACCACCGGTCTGGGCGACCCGGACCTCCTGGAGGAGTTCGTTCCAGCGGCGATCGGCCCGCTCCTCCTCCGTCTCGTCCCGGCCCCATCCCGCGACGGCTTTCGGCGGCCTCCCGCGCGTACCCTCGTGTGCCCTGCCCACGGCCCGCCGTCACCTCCGCGTCCCGCGCCCACGCGCTCGAATCGCCACTCCGTTCGACGGTACTCCGGACAGGTGAGACCGGCCGATGCGACACCCCGACACCCCGACACCCCGACACCCCGACACCCCGACACCCGGCGCGCCGCCGGGTCCCCCATCGATCCGATCACCCGGTGGCCCGGTCATCCCATGGCCCGAGCGCCCGATGAGCCGCTCTCCCCGGACGCTCGCGTCCCAACGCACGCCCCTTCGTCACGACGAGCGCTCCCCGATGGACGCATCCGGGGAGCCGGAACCGGCGGAATCCGTTGTGATCGATCGACGGATGCGCCCCGGCCGCCGGGGCGCGGGAGGAGAGTGCCGGCATGACAGCGAACGGAGAGCGGGCCGGGGAGATGGGGCGCGCGGCGGAGGCGGTGGCCCTGTTCACCTCCGACCTGCGCGTCCACGACCACCCCGTGCTGGACGCGGCGCTGGCCGACGCCGGTCGTTCCGGGGCGGTGATCCCCCTGTTCGTTCGCGACACCGGCGTCGAAGCCACCGGGTTCGACGCCCCCAATCGCCGGGCCTTCCTCGCCGACTGCCTGGCCGACCTCGACTCCGCGCTGCGCGAGCGCGGCGGGCGCCTGGTGATCCGTTCCGGTGCCGTGGTGGAGGAGGTGTGCCGGGTCGCCGCCGAGACCGGTGCCCGACGGGTGCACCTCGCGGCCGGGGTCAGCCGGTACGCCGCCGATCGCGAGCGGCGGCTGCGCCGGGCGCTGGAGCGAGACGGACGCGAGCTGGTGGTCCATGACGCCGTGACCACCGTCGTGCCGCCCGGTTGGGTCACTCCCTCGGGGGGAGACCACTTCGCCGTCTTCACCCCCTATCACCGGCAGTGGGAGCGGGTGGGGCTGCGGGAGGAACGGCCGGCGCCGCGCCGGGTGCCGGTGCCGGAGGGGATCGAGGGGGAGGAGCCGGGTGCCGCGAAGGACATCCCCGGCGTATCGCCCGAGCTGCCCCGGGGCGGCGAGGGGGAGGGTCGGCGCCGGATGGAACGGTGGCTGGAGGCCGGCGTCGCCGACTACCCCGACCGGCACGACGACCTGGCCGGCGACGGCACCTCCCGGCTCTCCCCCTATCTGCACTTCGGATGCGTCTCCCCGGTGGAGCTGGTGCGGCGGTCGCGCCGGGTGGGCGGCGCCGGGGCGGAGGCGTTCGTCCGCCAGGTGGCCTGGCGCGATTTCCACCATCAGGTGCTGGCCGCCCGCCCGGAGTGCTCGCGGCGGGACTACCGGGGTCGGGAGGACCGGTGGCGGTCCGCCGACGGGGAGGCGGCCGAGGAGGTGGCCGCCTGGCGCGAGGGGCGTACCGGCTATCCGATCGTGGACGCCGCGATGCGGCAGTTGGCCGTCGAGGGATGGATGCACAACCGCGGGCGCCTGTTGGTGGGCAGCTTCCTGACCAAGACCCTCTACGTGGACTGGCGGGTGGGCGCCGAGCACTTCCTGTCCCTGCTGGTGGACGGCGACATCGCCAACAACCAGATGAACTGGCAGTGGATCGCGGGCACCGGCACCGACACCCGTCCCAACCGGGTGCTCAATCCGCCGGCCCAGGCCGGGCGGTTCGATCCGGACGGGACGTACGTCCGTCGGTGGATCCCCGAACTCGCCGGGGTGGAGGGGGCAGCCGTGCACCGGCCCTGGAAGCTCGAGGGGCTGGATCGGGCGCGGGTCGGGGATTATCCGGACCCGATCGTGGATCTGGCGTCGGCCCGGGATCGGTTCGAGCGGGCCCGGCACCGGGGCTGAGCCCGGCCGGTCGCGCCCCGCCGGGAGCCGGACCGGGGTTCTCCCGACTCGGGTCCCCGTGCCGGGGCTTTCCCCGCGAGGAGGAGGGGGGAAAGCTGTTCCGACCGGGGGTCGGAAGGTCGCACGCCGGAATTTTTCACTCTTTCGGATGAGGGACCCATCCGCCGGCGGTCCGGCACCGAACAAAGGGCATGACCGCACACCGCACGGCGGGAAGCACCCCCGGCCCGACCCCCGTCCCCGCGACCGGGGTTCGGCCGGGGGTCCGCCGCGCGGCGGGGGCCCTGAGCGGACCGCTCGCGACCGGTGCCGCGTTGGGGGCCGGCGAGCTGTGCGCCGGCCTCCTGCGGCCCGGGGCCCGCCCCGTCACGGTCGTCGGTGGGGCCGTCATCGACTCCACCCCGGCGCCCGTGAAGGAGTGGGCGATCGCCACCTTCGGCGCCGCCGACAAGGTGGTGCTGCAACTCGGGGTGGTGGTCGTTCTCATCGGCTGTGCCGTCGGGCTGGGGCTGTTGTCCTCCCGCCGGCGGGTGCCGGCCGTCCTCGGCGCCTTCCTGTTCGGCGCGGCGGTGGCCGTGATCGCCCTCTCGCGTCCCGCCTCGACTCTCTCCGACACCGTCCCCTCGCTGGTGGCGGGCGTGGCCGGGGCCGGAGCGCTGTGGTGGCTCTCCGGTCGGCTGCGGCCGGTCGGTGGAGCCGGTTCCGTCCCGGCACCGACCGGGGCGTCGCCGTGGACACCGGTCCGGGAGGAGGGTGCCGCCCCGATCGGGCCACGGACCGGACCGGCCGGGGCGGCGGCTTCCACGGGCGCGGCGGAGTTCGACCGGCGCGGCTTCCTGGCCGCGGCCTCGGTCACCGCCGCCGCCTCGGCGGGGGCGGGGCTGCTGGGTCGGCGGCTGTCCGACTCCGGCGCGGCGGAGGCGGAGGCGGCGCGCGATGCGGTCTCACTGCCCGCCCCCGACCTGCCGGCGGGTCCCCTGCCGGCGGGGATCGATCCGCCGGTGACGGGCCTGACCCCCTTCATCACCCCGAATCGTGACTTCTATCGCGTGGACACCGCCCTGACGGTGCCCCGGGTGGACGCGACGACCTGGCGGCTGCGGCTGCACGGGCTCGGGATGTCGCGGGAGGTGACGCTGGATTACCGCAACCTGCTCCGGCGCGAGCTGGTGGAGCGGGACATCACGCTGACCTGCGTCTCCAACGAGGTCGGCGGCCCCTACACCGGTAACGCCCGCTGGATCGGGGTGCGGCTGGCCGAGCTGCTGCGGGAAGCGGGCGTCCGCGCCCCCTCCGAGGGTGGGCCGGCCGACCAGTTGATCTCCCGCTCCGTGGACGGCATGACCATCGGCACCCCGGTGGAGGCCGTTCTGGACGGTCGGGAGGCCCTGCTGGCGGTCGGCATGAACGGCGAACCGCTGCCCTTCCGCAACGGTTTCCCGGTCCGGATGGTGGTCCCGGGACTGTACGGCTACGTCTCGGCCTGCAAGTGGCTGGAGGAGTTGGAGCTGACCACCTTCGCGGAGGTCGACGCCTACTGGGTGCGCCGGCAATGGGCGGCCGAGGCACCGATCAAGACCCAGTCCCGGATCGACACCCCGCGCCCCTTCGCGCGGGTGGGGGCGGGGACGGTCGCGGTGGCCGGGGTCGCCTGGGCCCAAACCCGTGGGATCGAACGGGTCGAGGTGCGGGTGGACGACGGCCCCTGGCAGGAGGCGGTGACGGCCGATGTGCCGCACACCGACACCTGGCGCCAATGGTTCGTCGAGTGGCGGGCCGAACCCGGCTCCCACCGTCTGGAGGTGCGGGCGACCGACGGCACCGGCGACACCCAGACCCCGGAGCGCGTCGGGATCTCCCCCGACGGTGCCTCGGGTTGGCACTCGGTGGTGGTCACCGTGGAATGAGTCCCGCCGCGAGGGGCGGGGAGGCTCCCGGATCGCACTCCGATCACGCGGGGTCATCCCGGGGAACGGCCCCCGGGCCGGGCATCGGAACGCCCCACCCGGCTGACGGGTTCGGATCACTCCCGAGCCGCATCCGATCAATTTCGATCGACAGTATTCGTCTCGATTACCCCGAAAGATGCCGACACCTCCGCCGCACCCGAAGATGCGGCAATCACAGCGGAAACACTGGTAGGTACTGGTACCTGCCGATACGTCACCTTCGGACCTTCCGTCACGACAAGCCCCGCGGGACCCGTCCGGGTCCCCCGATTCCAGGAGTTCGTTTCCCATGAACACCCGTATGCGTCGCACCGCCATCGCCGTCGTCACCGCCGCGATGCTGCCGCTGTCCCTGACCGCCTGCGGCAGCGACGACGCGGACACCACGAACGACACCGCGCAGGAGGAGACCGGCGCCGTCGGCACCGACGACACGGACGAGGGCACCGAGGAGCCCGCCGAGGAGAGCATGGACGAGGGCATGGCCGGCGCCGCCGCGCCGTTCGGCCCGGGTTGCGCCGCCGTCCCCGAGGAGGGCGACGGCAGCTTCGAGGGGATGGCCCGGGAGCCGGTGGCCACCGCCGCCTCCAACAACCCCGAGCTCTCCACCCTGGTCAGCGCCCTGACCGAGGCCGGTCTGGTCGACACCCTGAACGGCGCCGAGGACATCACCGTCTTCGCCCCGATCAACGAGGCATTCGAGGCCATCCCGGAGGAGGACCTCAACGCCCTCCTCGCCGACCAGGAGCAGTTGAACTCCGTGCTCACCTACCACGTGGTGGACCAGCGGCTGGCGCCGGAAGACCTGGAGGACGACACCTACGAGACTCTCCAGGGCGAGGAGATCACCGTCTCCGGCTCCGGCGAGGAGTACACCGTCAACGAGGCCAACGTGGTCTGCGGCAACGTCCAGACCGAGAACGCCACCGTCTACCTGATCGACGAGGTCCTGATGCCCTGATCCGGCTCCGCCGGACCCGTCGGTGCCCCGCCCGCTCCCGTCGGATGGAGCACCGACACCGGAACCCCGGGCCCCGGCCCGGACGCACCCCCGGTGCCGCCCGGTCATCCACCCCCGCGGCAACCGCACGGCACCGGGTCACCCCACCGCCGTCGGCCGCCCGCGCGGGCGCCGGCGGTGGGCCGGGATCGCGCCGGTCGCCCCCTCCCCCGCCCGGAGGACGCGGCCGGCGCGTTCCGTTGTGGTGCTCCGCCCCGGTGAGGGGTCGCCCTCACGGTGGCCCCTCACCGGGGCGTTCCGCGGCAGGAGACCCGGGAGAGACCCGTGACGGGCCGCCCATCGGGGAAAGTCGGCCCGGACACCGTCCGCGGGGGCCTCGTGCTTGCCCTGTCGAGCCCTCGACCCATAGCGTCGTGTTATGGATCTGGAGTTGCGTCACCTCAAGATCATCCGGGCGATAGACGAGGCCGGCAGTCTCACCCGCGCCGCCACGTCGCTCGGATTGGCACAGTCGGCGCTCAGTGCCCAACTCAAGCGAATAGAAAGGGCGCTGGGCGGTCCGTTGTTCGAGCGCGGCCGGCACGGGGCACGCCCCACACCCCTGGGCGAGCTGGTTCTGGACCGCGCCCGGGTCCTGTTGCCCGCCATGCGCGAATTGCAGGAACAGGCCGTCCGCTTCGCCAACACCCTCGAGGACCTCCCCCGGTTCCGCCTCGGCGGGACCCACGGCCCCCTGCTGGGCGGGCTGGTGGACCAGCTCTCCGTCCTCCATCCGCACGCCACGATCTCCACCCTCACCAGCTGGTCGGTGGAGGAGCTGAGCGAGCTGGTGGTCTCCGGCCGGCTGGACTTCACCCTGGTCGGGACCTGCGGCGAGTCCAGTCCCCCGGCCGCCGACCAACTGGTGTGGCGGACCGTGGCCCGGGACCCGATCTTCGTCATGCTGTCCGAGAACCACCCCCTCGCGGAGGAGTCGGAGGTGGAGTTGGAGCGCCTCGCGGGCGAGCAGTGGGTGGACGCCCCCGGGGACGGTTGTTTCGGGGATTGCTTCTACGCCGCCTGCGCCCGGGCCGGCTTCGCCCCGTCATCTGTTTATGAGATGGATACCTCCGGTTGCGTGCATCTGGTCCAGCTCGGTCGGGCGGTGGCGCTGTGCCGGGCGATCTTCCCGCCGACCCCCGGTGTCGTCACCCTTCCCCTGGCGGGCTCGCCCCTGAGTTGGCGTCATCTCATCGGCTGGCATCCGGCGTCGGCCGCCGCCGGTGCCGCGCCCGCCGTGGTGATGCACGCCCGTCAGGTGCACCGTGACGCGGCGGGGCGCAACCCCCGGTACGCGAAGTGGTTGGCGGCGCACGCCCGCTTCGGCACCGCTTCCTGACCCGCGGTCCCTCCCGGTACCCCTTTTCCCGCACCCGGGGGTGCGGTGGTCACGGCACGGTGCCCAACGCGCCGGGAGCGCGCGAGGGGCGACCCGCATCGTCCGGCCATCCCTCCGCCGCCATCCGTACACCACGTGGGAACCGTCGGATCACTTTCCATCGCATCACAAGAGGTATTGATTGGCAGGTACACACCCCGGGTTCGCTACCACTAGCTTCATCACCGGAACACCCCCACAGCGGGCGCCCCCCGGGGCGGCCGCCGATCGTCCGGACCACCATCCGGCGACAACCCCCATCGGGGGCGCGGTCCCCACCCGCGCATCCCACCGCGTCGCCACCACGACCCCACCGGTGGTGACGACGGATCGGCATCACCCGCTTCATCCGCGACACCTGTCACCATGCGCAACTCCCGCACCACCACCCCCACACCCCCCCACACACAAGGGAGATCAGCATGCGTCGAAACCGACGTATCGCCATCGGCTCGGTGCTGGCGGCCACCGCCCTGGCCCTGACCACGATGCCCGCGATGGCCTCCGAGGAGACCACGCTCGCCGAGCGCGCCGAGAAGGCCGCCGCCGAGCTGCCCGAGGGCATGCTCGAGGCCATGCAGCGCGACCTGGGCCTGAGCGCCGACGAGGCGAAGGTCCGGATCGTCGAGGAGCTCGACGCGGCCGTCCTGGACGAGGAGCTCAGCGCCGACCTCGACGGCTACGCCGGTTCCTGGCTGGCCGAGGGCACCACCGACCTGGTCGTCGCCACCAGCGACAGCGCCGAGGCCGCGGAGATCCGCGCCGCCGGGGCCGAGGCGAAGGTCGTCGAGCACAGCCTGGCGGAGCTGGAGTCCGTCAAGGAGCTCCTCGACGAGGCCGCCGAGGTCAACCCGACCGACAACGCCCCCCTCTGGTACGTGGACGTCCCCACCAACAAGGTGGTCGTGCACGCCTCCGACACCACCGCCGCGGCGGACTGGGCCGAGGCCAACGGTGTCGACGCCTCCGCGCTGGAGATCGTCGAGTCCGACGAGCAGCCCCAGACCTTCTACGACCTGATCGGCGGCGACGCCTACTACATCGGCAGCGGTCGCTGCTCGGTCGGTTTCTCGGTGCGCCGGGGCACCACCCCGGGCTTCGTGACCGCCGGTCACTGCGGTCGGGTCGGCAACGCCACCACCGGCTACAACCGGGTCTCCCAGGGCACCTTCCAGGGCTCGGTCTTCCCCAGCCGTGACATGGCCTGGGTCTCCGTCAACAGCAACTGGATCCCCACCTCCTGGGTGCGGACCTCCAACACCACCGGCGTGCGGGTCACCGGCTCCACCCAGCAGCCGGTCGGCTCCTCCATCTGCCGCTCCGGCTCCACCACGGGCTGGCGCTGCGGCACCATCCAGCAGCACAACACCTCGGTGACCTACCCCCAGGGCACCGTCAGCGGTCTGACCCGGACCTCGGCCTGCGCCGAGCCCGGTGACTCCGGCGGCTCGTTCATCTCCGGCTCGCAGGCGCAGGGCGTCACCTCCGGTGGCTCCGGCAACTGCCGCACCGGTGGTACCACCTACCACCAGCCGGTGAACCCGATGCTGTCGCAGTGGGGTCTGACCCTCGTGACCAACTGACCCGGCGGCCCGTCCGGGTCAGCTCGCCGCCCGGCCCGCCGGGTCCCCTCCACGGGGGCCCGGCGGGCCGTCGGCGTTCCCGTCCGCCGCCGGGCCGCTCCGGGCGGCCTCCTCCAGCCACCGCCGGAAGACCCGGTGGACGGCCTCCGCGCCCACGAGCTCCCCGGTGTTCCCGGTCTCCGAACCGTCCCCGGCTCCCGTCGGGTCGCCCAGGTCCCGGGGCACCAGCAGGAACGCCCGGCACTGCTCCCCGCCCAGCCCGCCGTGCGAACCGATCTGCTGCTCGAAGGCGTGCACGGCGCCCGTCGCCGGGTCCACCGCCGAGTTCACCATGATGTCCGGGGCGTGCGGGAAGCGCGCGGTGCGCAGCACCCGCCCGGCGGCATGGGGGCCGAAGGGCGCCAGCGGATCGTTCCCCAGGATCGTCCCGTCCACCAGTCGGTGCTCGCCCCCTCGCCCGAGCACCACGGGGCCGTGCCGCTCGTCCTCCACCAGCACGAAGCCGATGCCCGGGTGACCGGCGAGCAGCGGCAGCAGGGCGGGATGGGCGGCGTCGATCCGCTGTCGGGTGGCCCGACCCGGCAGATCGGGCAGGGAGACCAGCCCGAGGTTGCCCGAGCCCAGGACCACCGGGTCGGCGCCCGGCCGCACGGTCGGCGCGACGGGCCCCGGGGACCCCACCGTAGGGGATCGCCGACCGGGGGTCGCCGTGACCGGCGGATTCCCCCGTCCCCGAGCGGCGCGGGCCCGGACGTGCCCGGCCCGCTCCGTTTCGGCTCCCTCCTCGGGGCGGTGCAGGGCCACCCGGACCGCGCCGAGGGCCTCGGCCCCCGACTCGTGCCGGGGTCGCCGCTCCCGGGGGACCGGGGCACCGCAGCCGGCGCGGACCAGTGCCTCCAGCCGCATCCCGTAGGCCGCCTCGAAGGTCTCCCCGTGGCTCTGCCCGTGGTCGGAGAGGAGCACCAGGTGGTAGGGGCGCGGGGCGTGCTCGATGGCGCGTTCGATCAGTTCGACGCAGCGATCCAGGCGGGCCAGCACCTTCCGGACATCGGGGCTGCGCGGGCCGGAGTGATGGGCGACCTCGTCGTAGGCCACCAGATCGGCGTAGACGGCGCGCCGCCCGGTGAGGACGTCGCCCAGGACGGAGGCGAGCACCACATCGCGCTGCACGACCGTGGCGAACGCCCGGACGAAGGGGTAGAGGCCACCCCGGGGCACCCTCGGGTGATCGCCGCGCACCCTGGACCGGAGAGCCTGGACGACCTCGCGGCCGACCTCGACCACGAAGGACCCGGCGGTGCGCACCGCGTGCGCCGGGTCGGAGAAGTACGCGAAGTAACCGGCCCGCGACCGGCGGCCGAATGACTGTCGGCCGGCCACCGACAGCACCAGCGCCGACTGCTCGGCACCGCCGGTGAACAGGTTCCCCCGACTCGCGCCGCCGTCGGCCAGCAGGCCGGGGGAGCCGGTGCGTTCCCGGGCCCGGCGCTGCATCTCCACCGCGCTGGAGGGCCGGTTGCTGACCATCAGCGTGCCGGTCTCCTTCTCGTACCAGCGGAAGGCCGGCACGTCGTGGTTGCTGCCGTGCAGGATGCCCAGCTGCGCGGCCCCGGTCTGGCTCTGCCAGTCGGTGTGCCAGGGCAGCACGCGGTGGCTGTCGGCACACAGCCGGGCCACGGTCGGCATCAGCGGCTCGGGACCCGCCACCGCCTCGCGCAGAATTTCGTGCCCCACCCCGTCGAGCTGGAGGAAGACGAACCCGGCGGGCACCGTGTCGGCGGCGGAACCGGTCGGCCGGCGGTCCCGGCCCCGCAGCCCGGCCATCCGGCGCAACCGACGGCGCAACACGCGCGGGTCCCGGGTGGCCAGGCCGGTGCCCGTCGCCGAGGTCGCGGCGGAGAGCACGGCCGCGACCACCACGGCCGTGCCCGTGCCGACCTCTCCCCGGTTCTGCGGCAGGAGGGTCAGCGCCAACCACAGCAGGGAGCCGTTGAGGAGGAAGACCAGCAGGCCCAGCGCCAGGGCGGGTACCAGCAGCAGGGCCCGCACCAACCAGGGCCAGATGAGGGCGCCGAGAACGCCGAAGACGGCCGCCGCGAGGGCCGCGGTGACCCCCATACCGGTCGGCGAGTCGTCCTCGGGATGCTGGAGCCGCAGGCGCGGCAGCAGGGCGGCGAGGACGATGAGGGTGAGGGTGCCGACCGCCCACACCGTGAGCCCGCGCAGCAGGGCCCCCGCCAGTCCGCGTCGCACCGCTTCGCGCACGGAACCGCCTTTCGTGTCGATACCGCCCGTTGTCACCGTCCGGTCCGGGTCCGTCCGGTCCGCGGTGCGGGCCATTCTTCCGGAAGCACCCGGTCGAACGGGCGCCCGGGGTCCGACGCGGTGGTGCCGGCCACGGCGGTCCGGGCCGTCGGGCGTCCGGGCCCGCCCGGCCGTCGGGGCACGACGCGTAGGCTGCCGGGAGGGGCGTTCCCGTCCGTACCAAGCGGTACCCGGTGGTGGAACGGGTGCGGGGAGCGGCCCGGTGGGTACGGGGGCGACGGGTCGGGAGCCGACCGACGAGCGGAAACGGATCGCGGGCGGACCCGGGGGAACCCGGCCGCCGGAGGACGGGAGCGGGAATGGCGGTGGAGATCACCTGGTGGGGACATGCCACGGCGAGCGTGCGGGACTCGGGCACGACCGTACTCACCGACCCGCTCTTCCCCCGTTGGCTGTACCTGCTGCGTCGGCGCACCGGTGCGGTCCCGCCCACCACCGCCCACCGCGCGGACGTCGCGGTCATCTCGCACCTGCACGGCGACCACCTGCACCTGGCCTCCCTGGGGCGGATGGAGCCGGGCACCACCGTGGTACTGCCCCGGGGAGCCGTCCGGGCGGTCCCGGCGCTGCGCCGGTTGGCGCGGCGGCGCGGGTTGGAACTGCGCGAGGTCGCGGCCGGCGACAGCCTGTCGGTGGGCACCGTACGGGTGCGCGCGGTACCCGCCGCGCACGACGGTCGACGACGGCCGGGCGCGCGGCTGCGGGTCGAACCGCTGGGATTCGTGATCGAGGGCCGCGCGCGCACCTACTACGCCGGGGACACCGGATGGTTCCCCGGCATGGCGGAAGCGGTGGGGCGGGTGGACACGGCGCTGCTGCCGGTCGGCGGCTGGGGCCCCTTCCTGGGCCCCGGTCACCTGGACGCCCGGGAGGCGGCCCGGGTGGCGGCGCTGCTGGCCCCGGCCGCGGCGGTGCCGGTGCACTTCGGCACCTTCTGGCCGCTGGGCCTGGAAGGGGTGCGCCCGCACGAGTTCTCCTCGCCGGGTGACGAGTTCGTGCGGCACACGGGGCGGCTGGCCCCGGGGGTCCGGGTGCACCTGCTGGCGCCGGGACAGAGCGTCCGGCCGGTGCCCGGGAACGGTGACGGCGGATGAGCGGGACGTTCGGCGCGTCGGCGCCGGGGGGCGGAGGAGAGGGCCCGCGGTGGATACGGAAGCGGTGACGGCGGCGGTGACGGCCGCGGCGGGGACGGCGCAGGAGGTGGCCCGGGGCGTGTTCGGGTACCCCTCGCTCTTCCTGCTGGTCTTCATCGGGGCGCTGGTACCGGTGGTGCCCACCGGAGCGGTGGTCAGTTCGGCGGCGGTGGTCGCCCTGCACGAGGGGCAGCCGTTGTGGTCCTCGTTGCTGGTATTGGTGGTCGCCGCCGCCGGGGCGTTCGCCGGTGACGCCCTGCTGTTCGTGCTGGGCCGGCGCGGCCTGGAGTCGGGGGGCGCGGGTCGGTGGTGGCACCGCTTGCGCGAGCAGGTGACGCCGGAACTGTTGGACCGCTCGCGGCGGCAGTTGGAACGCCGGGGGGCGACCGTGCTGGTGCTCTCGCGGCTGGTTCCGGCGGGGCGGGTGCCGGTGCTGCTGGCCTGCATCATGGCCCGGATGCCGTTGCGCGACTACCTGCGCGGTTCGGTGCCCGCGGTGCTGGCCTGGGCCGCGACGTACCAGTTGATCGGGCTGGTCGGGGGCGCGATCTTCCCGAGCACCTGGCAGGCGGTCGCGGTCGCGGTGGGACTGGCCGTACTGGTGACGGTGGTGCCGCGGACCGGTCGGTTCCTGGTCCGCCGACGGCGGGACCGGGCGGGAGGCACGGACTCCCGGGGAGGGGTGCCGAAGTCCCCGAAGTCCTCGGAAACCCCCGGGGCACCGGCGGGGGCGGAGACGGGCACGGTCGGCGAGAACCGGTGACGACCGGCGGCGCGTCGACCCCCAACCGTCCACATGTCGGAATCATCTTGCTCGAGGAATGAGACACCCGAGAAGCTGACCGGCAGGGTCGACCGACCCCGATCCGACTCCCCGGGAGGTTCTCCCATGCCCGAGTCCACGCCCGCTCCCGCCCCCGGGGCCGGGGCACGAACGGCGGTCTACGCCCACGGCCATCACACCTCGGTGTTGCGCTCGCACCGGTGGCGGACGGCGGAGAACTCGGCGGCTTACCTGCTGCCCCACCTGCGGCCGGGCACGAATCTGCTGGACGTCGGGTGCGGGCCGGGCACCATCACCCTCGACCTGGCCGAACGGGTCGCGCCGGGCGACGTGGTCGGGATCGATCCGGCCCCCGACGTGCTGGAGACCGCCCGCGCGGAGGCGACGGCCCGGGGCGGCGCCGCCGGGAAAGCACGGTTCGTGACCGGCGACATCACCGAGCCGGAGAGCTCCGCCCTCCCCACCGGCGGCTTCGACGTCGTGCACGCCCATCAGGTCCTGCAACACCTCGGCGATCCGGTGGAAGCCCTGCGCGCGATGCGCCGACTGTGCCGACCCGACGGGATGGTGGCGGTCCGCGACGCCGATTACGCCGCGATGACCTGGTGGCCGCGCCCGCCCGCCCTCGAACTGTGGGCCGCGCTGTACCGACGGGTCGCCCGGGCGGCCGGTGGCGAACCCGACGCGGGCCGCAGGCTGTGGGGCTGGGCCCGGGAGGCGGGCTTCACGGACATCACTCCCTCGGCCTCCTCCTGGTGCTTCGCCGAGCCGGCCGACCGGGAGTGGTGGGGCGGGCTGTGGGCGGAGCGGTGCACGGCCTCGGGGTTCGCCCGTCTCGCCGTGACCGGCGGCCACGCCACGGAGGAGGAGTTGGCGGCGATCGCCGCGGGGTGGCGGGAGTGGGCCGCCGCGGAGGACGGCTGGTTCGCCGTCCTGCACGGCGAGGTGCTCTGCCGGGGGTGACACCGCTCCCCGTGCCGGCTCGACGACGACCGTGCCGGTAACCGAGGCACCCACCCACCGGCAGCCCGATCAACAGGGTGGCGGGCAGGGTTCCCCCACAGACGCACCACCACCTCGGGAACCGGCGCCCGGACACGGGCCCGCCGGGCCCGCCGGGCGTGCCGGAGGACGGAGGGCCGGGGTCCCGGCGGTGACCGGTGGTGACCGCCGGGGGCACGATTCGGCCGGAGCGGGGAATCCCCGAACCCGGCGGGCCGGCGGCCCCGTGGGGAGGCGCGGGGGCTCGTGGCCCCGGGATGCGCCGCCTCCTCGCGTCCCGCGGACCGAACCCCGGGCGGCGGACCGGCCGCTCCTCCCGTGCCGTCCGCGCGATGCCCCCACCGGCGCACGAGGCGCCGGTGGGGGCGTCGGAGGCGTGACACCCGACTCCGGGCTCCCGCGAAGCCGGTGGGCCCGCCCGGTAGGTCAGTGCGACTCGGCGTAGACGTGCCCGCAGAAGGCGGCGATCTGATCATCGCTCAGGTGACGGGCGAGGTCGGCCTCACTGATCATGCCGACCAGTCGCTTGTCCCCGTCGATGACCGGCAACCGTCGGATGCGATGCTCCGTCATCTCCTGGAGCACCTCCCCCACATCGGCCTCGGCCCCCACCCACCTCGGGGTCCCCTCGGCCAACTCCCCGCAGGTCACCCGGGAGGGGTCGTGGCCGGCGGCCACGCACTTCACCACGATGTCGCGGTCGGTGACGATGCCGCACATCCGGTCGTCGTTGTCGCTGATCGGTAGCGCCCCCACGTCGAGTTCGCGCATCAACTGGGCGGCGCGGTCGAGGGTTTCCCCGGCCGGAATCCAGCGGGCACCGGCGTGCATGATATCGGCGGCGGTGGTCATCTTCTGCCTCCCGGAGGTCTCGTTCGTGTGCTGCCACCCCGGACGGGACCGCGCGCCGGCGGGTCTCCCCGGCCCTTCCTCGTCCCGGCACCGGGACCGACGGGGCGGGGCACCGCCGGGACACGACGGACTCCCCACCCGGGGCACTTCGTCCACCCTAGGGCCGATACGCGCCGGATGCCCACCGGAGGAACTCCTCGGCCCCGGGGGGCGCCGCGGACCTCCGGGCGATCCCGGCACGGCCGCCGGAACCCGCCGGCATCCCCGGCGGAACCTCCTCCGACCGGCGAACCGACGAGCACCCCACAGTCGCTTCCGACGACTGTCGTCCGGAACCGCCGGGGCGGGGACGCGCATCGGAGCACGTCAGAGGGTGCGCAGCGCGCGGTCCAGGGCCCGGACCCCGAAGTGCAGCGCCTCCGCCGGGACCCGCTCGTCCACACCGTGGAACATCGCCTGGTAGTCGAATCCGGGCGGCAACCGCAACGGAGTGAAGCCGTACCCGACGATGCCCAGGCGGGCGAACTGCTTGGCGTCGGTCCCACCGGACATGAAGTACGGCACCACGTGCGCGCCGGGGTCGAAGTACGACAGCGCGCCGCGCAGCACGGCGTAGGTCCGCGAGTCCAGCGGGGCCTCCAAGGGCCCCATGTGGTGGTGGTACTCCCAGTCCACCGATGGACCGGTGAGGCGGTCCATGGTCTCGGTGAACTCCTCCTCGCCGCCCGGCACCACACGGCCGTCCACCGCGCCCTCGGCCCGGCCGGGGATGACGTTGATCTTCCCGCCGGCGTTCAGGACGGTCGGGTTCGCGCTGTTGCGCACGGTGGAGGCGACCAGTGTGGCGGCGGGGCCGATCGCCTCGAGGAGCTCGGTCACGGCGCGTTCCCGGGTCGCGATGTGCGCGGGATCGCCGGGTGTGTCGGCGAGCACCGCCTCCCAGGCGCGGCGGCAGGTCCCGGCCCGGTCGTCCTCGCTTCCGGTCCCGGCCGACCCGTTCGCCGACACCCCGCTCGGCGTTCCGCCCGACGGGCGCACCCCGTGCAGCACGGCCAACTCGATCAGGGCGGCGCGCACAGCGGGTGCCAATCGCAGCGGCCAGTGGTGCTCGGCGATGCGGTTCACGGCGGCGGCCAGTCGTCCGACCGCGTTCTCCCGGTTGACCTTCGAGCCGTGACCGGCCCGGCCCCGGGCGGTGAGCCGCACCCAGGAGGTGCCGCGTTCACCGGCGGCGACCGGGTAGAGCCGACGACCGTCGGCGGTGTGGCAGGTGAAGGCGCCGGACTCGCCGATGGCCTCGGTGCATCCATCGAAGAGGTCGGCGTGTTCGCGCACCAGGTGACCGGCACCGTACTCGGCGGTGTCCTCCTCGTCGGCGGTGAAGGCCAGCACGATGTCGCGGCGCGGACGCACCCCGGCCCGGGACCAGGCGCGCACCAGGGCCACGGTCATGGCGACGGCGTTCTTCATGTCGACCGCGCCGCGGCCCCACACCACGCCGTCCCGGATCTCCCCCGCGAAGGGGGGCACGGTCCAGTCGGCGGCGTCGGCGGGGACCACGTCCAGATGACCGTGGACCAGGAGGGCGTCGGCCCCGGGCTCGGTGCCGGGCAGACGGGCGACGACGTTGGTACGGCCGGGTGCCTTCTCCAGCAGTCGGGGTTCGAGTCCGGCGCCGGCCAGGCGTTCGGCCACCCACTCGGCGGCCTCGCGTTCCCGGCCGTCACCGCCGCCCCGGTTCACGGTGTCGACGCGGATCAGTTCGGCGGTGCCGTCCACCGCCTCGTCCAGGGCCCGCCGGTCGACGGGATCGGGTGGACCCGCCTCGGACCCGCCGCGATCCGGGCGGCGGGAACGGTCGGGAGCCGTCACCGGGGTCCGGGGGGAAGCGTGCTCAGCCATACCACTCCTCGACAGCGGCGGCCACGACCGTGGTGACCGCCTTGAAACAACGGATACCCCGATACATGTCCGAAACGGTGAAGGCCACTCGGCGTGAATCGATCCGTTCGACACCGGGAACGATGGTCGCGGCCCCCGCGAGGTGCTCGGCGTCGAACTCCACCTCGATGGTCCGGCGCCTCGGATCGGCCGGTGCGTGGCGCACGGCGAGGGCCGCCGCGGCCTCGGCGGCGGCCCGGATGTCGGCGGCGGTGCGGGCCGGCGGCCGGCAGACGGCGGCGTAGCGGGAGACGTGGTCCTTGACCGCGACGGTGCGGGCGGTCGGCGCCCAGGATGCGGCCTCGACGCAGGTGAGGTCGTCCCCGGTGACCAGGATCACCGGGGTTCCCCACTCGGCGACCACCAGGGAGTTGAGCCGGCCCTCGCTCGCGCGGACACCGTCGACGAAGACGCCGGTCAGGGAGTTGCCGAGGTAGGTGTGGGCGAGGACGCCCTCGTCACCGGCGCCGGTGTGGTAGCCGAGGAAGACGATGCCGTCGGCGTCGCCGTGCTGGACCCCCTCGACCATGCCCAGCGGTTTGTGCCGGCCGATCAGCACCTCGGCCCGCTCGTCGAGCCGCTCGGGCAGGAGGTTGCGCATGGTCATGTGGGCCTCGTTGACCAGCACCTCGTCGGCACCGCCGGCGAAGAGGCCCTCGACGGCGGCGTTGACGTCCGAGGTGAGCAGGGCCCTGCAGCGTTCCCACTGCGGGGTGCCGGGCAGACAGTCGGCGGGGCAGGTGACGCCGGTGGCGCCCTCCATGTCCGCGCTGATCAGGACCTTCATGGCGGGCAGGGTACGCGGGGCGGCGGGGCCGGGGCGGGCGGCGCGCCGGCGCGTCCCGACGGTTCGCGGCACGCGCGGCCGGCGCGCGCCGCCCGCGGGGTTCAGTGGGACGGGGCGGGGGCGCGGCCCAGCAGCAGGCGGTGGGCGGGGAGCTCGACCGGCCCGCCGTCGGGCCGGCGGGCGGTGGTCCCCAGGGGGACCGGTTCCGACTCCAGCACCTCCAGACCGGCCTCCCGCAACAACCGGGGGATCTCCGCGTCGGGGAGGTCGGCGGGGGTGAGGCCGGCCGCGAACACGGCGGCGAGCGAGGCGGGCGGTCCCTGCGGACGTTCCATCAGGGACCGCAGCACCGGCTCGGCCGCCGCGGCGGGTTCCACCACCAGGGCCCGACCCCGGGATCCCACCAGGGTCGCCACGCCGGCGGCCAGCGCCTCGCGCACGCCGGGCGGGGCCTGGTGCAGCACCCCGCGCAGGTACACGTGGCAGTCGCCGAGTTCGGCGTGCAGGGCCCGGACGGTGTCCGGGTCGGCGGCGTCGGCCCGCCGGAACTCCGGGGTGGGGCCGGGGTCCTCCTCGGCGGCCCGCCGGGCGAGTTCGACGGCGGTGGTCGAGACGTCGATACCGATGACCCGGCTGAAGCGGGCGGCCAGCGCACGGGTCCGGGTGCCGTTCCCGCACCCCACGTCCACCACGGGGAGGTCGGGGAGGTCGGGGTGATCGGCGCCCCCACCGGTGCCCGCGAAGAGGAGGGGCGCCCCGGGGGCGAGCACGGCGGGGGTGTCCCACAGGACGACGCCCTCACCGGGGTCGGCGTCACCGCCGGTGCCGGGCGTGTCCCCGGTTCGGGCGGGGGGAACGGATTTCCAGTACGCCTCCCACCGCTCGGCGCCGGTTCCCGGCTCGCCCGCGGGGTCGGGGGACGTCGGGTGGTGCGGTGTGGTGCCGGGTATCGCGTCGGCCATGCCGTCTCCTCGTCGTGATCCGTGCTCCTGGTTCCCGGTGGCACCCGCGGCGCGGCGCCGACGGGTACGGCGGGACGGCGCGGGACGCCGGGCATACGACCCCGGGTACGGCGCGGCGCCGCACCCGGGCGATGGGCACCGCGCCGGAGCCGTGCGCGGTGGTGGTGCCGGAGGGCCCGGTGGTGGGGTGTCGCCCCGACCGGGGACGTGCGCCGGTGACCACCGCGCGGCACCACAGGTCGGTACCGCGCGGCAGCCGGTCCGTCGGGAGGCTGCCGGCGCGGGGATCAGTGACGGGGTGGGGGTCGGTGACGGGGCAGGGACAGTTCGCACCACACCGTCTTGCCGTGCCCGGTGCGGCTGCTGCCCCAGGCCCGGGCCAGCCGGCCGACAACCGCCAGACCCCGTCCGGCCTCGTCGGTGGGTCCGGCCTCCTCCAACACCGGGAGTTCCGGGTCGGTGTCGGAGACCTCGATCAGCAGCGCGTCGGAACGCACGACGCGCAGGCCGACCGGCCCGGGACCGGCATGCCGTACGGCGTTGGCCAGGAGCTCTCCCACGACCTGCCGGGCGGGGTCGGTCAGGGAATCCAGCGACCATCCGTGGAGGCGGTCGGCCACCCATCGGCGCGCCTCGCCCACCCGACGGGCATCGGCCGGCACCTCCCGCACCGCCACGTCACCGGCCGGGATGCCGTTGAGCCGGGCCATCAGGAGAGCCACGTCGTCGCGACGGTCGTCGGGCGCGGTGGAGGCGGCCAGGGCGCGGATCACGGTGTCGCAGGCGTCGTCCATGGAGGCGGCCGGGTGGGCGGCGGACTCGCACAGTGCCGTCAGTCCGATCCCGATGTCCCGCCCGCGCACCTCCACCAGACCGTCGGTACACATGACCAGCCGGTCCCCCGGCCGTACGGGAACGGTGACCGTCCGGAAGGCGACCCCGCCGACCCCGATGGGCGCGCCGGTGGGCAGGTCGAGCAGCTCACCCCGACCGTCCCGCGCGCGGACCAGTACCGGGGGGAGGTGGCCGGCGTTGGCGATGCGCAGCGTGGAGGCGACCGGATCGTAGACGGCGTACTGACAGGTCGCCAGGTAGTGCTCCCCCAGCCGACGGGCCAGGTCGTCCAGGCCGCGCAACAGGTGCGCCGGGTCGGTGTCCATGGCCGCCATGGTCTGCACGGCGGTGCGCAACTGTCCCATCATCGCGGCGGAGTTCAGCCCGTGCCCCATGACGTCCCCGACCACCAGGGCGGTGCGGGAGCCGGGCAGTCGGATGGTGTCGAACCAGTCGCCGCCGACCCGGCCGAGCCGGGTTCCGGGCAGGTAGCGGGTGGCGACGTCGCAGCCCGCCGTGCGCGGCCGCGCCCGGGGCAGCATGCTGTCCTGGAGGGTGTCGGCGAGGTTCTCCTGCCGGGTGTACATCCGGGCGTTGTCGATCACCAGGCCGGCCCGGGCGGCGAGTTCGGCGCCGGTGGCCACGTCGATGTCGTCGAACGGCGGTCGGGAGCCGTGGCGCAGCAGGATCATGAAGCCGAGCACCACCCGGCGGGCGCGGAGCGGCACCACCAGCATGGAACGGTGGGTGATCAACGGGCGGATGTCGCGCTTCTCGAACTGCGCGGCGATGGCATCGCCCATCTCCTCGGTGATCCGGGGGACCAGCACCGGTCGGCCGGTGGTCATGCAGCGGAAGAACGGGGTGTGCTCGGGGAAGGGCATCGTCTCGCCCACCGGCACCACGTCGTCCCAGCGGCCCGGTTCGTCGTCGTGCTCGACCGCGACCCGGTGCCAGAGGGTGGAGGTGTCGGGCGGCCCGTCGGGGAAACCCTCACCGGCCACCACCTGTTCGCGCAGGTAGGTGCCGGCGACGTCGGTGAAGCGGGGCACGACGGCCCGGCTGACCTCCAGGATGGTGCGGTCCAGTTCCAGCGAGGTGCCGATGCTCGCACTGACCTCGTTGAGGAACTCCAGGCGTTCGCGCACGGCGGCGTACTCGAGATCGGGAGGCTCCCGGGTGTCCCCGGTTCCGCCGTCCGTGCCCGTCCCGGCGCGGCGGGCCCGACGCCGCTCACGGCGCGGGACGCCCCAGTCGGGGATCACCGGCAGCCGGTGCCATCGGTTGATCTCCACCATGGGATAACCGAGTTCGAGCACCCTGGAGACGATCTCGTCGCTCTCGGCGGGGCTCATGGCGGGCAGGACGCCGGCCAACCGACGGGCGACCTCGTCGTCCTCGGGGAGTTCCGCGCGGCGGGCGAAGGACGCGGTCATCAACTCCCCGGCGTCCACGGGCGGACCGGGATCCCCGACCGCTTCGAGGTCGTGGGGGTCATCGGTGGTGTCGGGGTCGCCCACCGGGACCGCGAACGGGTCGGCGGCCAGGGCGAGCAGGCGCAACGGGTGGGGCCCGGTCAGCGGATAGGTCCACCACAGGGCCTCCTGCCGGACATCGGCGCGACGGAAGGTCAGCCGACCCGAGGCGGGGTGGCCGGGGAGCGGACGGGACGGTCCGTCGACGGCGCCGGAGTACAGACCCGCGTACGCGGCCCCGTCGTCCTCGCCGTCCCCCACGACGTCGAAGACGCCCGAGACGGGGAGGACATCGGCGACGGCCCGGCCGCGGGCCTCCTCGCGGGTGAGGCCGAAGAGGCGGCGGGCCCCGGCGCTCCAGTGGGTGATGCTCCCCCGGTGGTCGGCCACCACCACGGCCAGGGGTAAGCGGCCCGGGGAGCCGGGGACCGGATCGGTCCCGCCGGCGGACGCTGCGTTCGGAGGGGTGGGCTGTTCGGCCACGGGATCTCCTTGGCGGGCGGAAGGCAGATCCCACCGTACGCCTCCGCTCCCCCTTCCCGGGAGCCGGCCGACCGATGGGGATCATCGAAACGGTGCGGTCGGACCGATGCGCGCCCAGCGTGCCCGGAGCGGACTCCCGGCGCCCGGTGGCGGAACACGCTCCGACAGGGAGCGCGACGGACGTGCCCGAGGTCGCACCGAGGGATTGACCGGCGCGTTCGCCCCGACGCACGCCGTACGGGGCTCGACGGGGCGCGCTCCGACTCCTGTCGCGGAGGAGCATGCGATCGGGTGATGCGAACGTTTTTTCGGATACAGGTGGATGCACACGAGCCCGGGTTGGGCAGCCGGGTCCCACGGCCCCGCCGCGCGCCCCGGACCCGTGCGGCAACGGTTACCCCGTGTTCACACGGAACGACCCCGTCCGGTCCCCGGCGCCGGCACGATCCGGACATGGTCGGGACGACACCCGGGGGCACCCTGCGCACCTTCCGCGAGGCCTGCCGAGCCACCGCGCGGTCGTACCCCGGGGTGACCCTCCACGAACTCACCGAGGCCCACCCCTTCCCCCACTCCCCTCCCCCGGTGGCCGCGCCGGTGATCGGGCGCGCCCTCACCGACGTCCACGCGGCGACGACGCGCGACGCGCGACGAACGGCACCGCTATCGGGTGGTGTGCCGCCAGGAGGGCGGGATGGTGGCCCTCACCGCGCCGGCGCGGATCGGCTCGCCGCCCTGGGGGTTTTGTGACCCCCGGTGTGGGCGGGGGCGTTCGAGCGGCACGGACGGCGCGTGCCGGAACCGGTGGTGTCGGCCACCCCGCCGGATCTGCCGGGACCGGATGTCCTGGACGGCCGCCGGCGGGCCGAGGTGGTCCGCCGGCGACCCCGCACCCCGGGTGAACTGTTGTTCCCCGGCGATGTTCCCCTCCCCGGTCCCGGCGGGCGCTGAGCGCCGCACCGTCCGCACCGTCCGGGCGGGGGCGCTCCGCCGACCCGTCGGGATCCGGCAAAGCCGTACGATCGGGGCGTGCGCATCGTGACGTGGAATCTGTGGTGGCGGTTCGGGCCCTGGGAGGAGCGCCGGAAGGCGATCCTGGACACGCTGCGCGAGTTGGACCCGGACGTCGTGGGCCTGCAGGAGGTGTGGCGGGAGGGCGGGGAGAACCTCGCCGCCCAGCTCGCCGTCGAACTGGGCCTGCACTGGGCCTGGGCCCCGGCGGGGTTGCCACCGCACTGGGCCGACCGGCTCGACGACCCCAACCTCGGTGTCGGGAACGCCGTTCTCAGCCGCTGGCCGATCGAGGCCACCGAGGTCCGCGGGTTGCCCGCGGCCGGCGGACCCGTGGAGGGCAGGGTCGCCCTGCACACCCGGATCGCCTCCCCGCACGGGGCGGTGCCCTTCTTCACCACCCATCTGCACTCCCCGCCCTTCGGCTCGGCGGTCCGGTGCGAGCAGGTGCGGGAGTTGGCCCGCTTCGTCGGTGAGCGCTACGGCGACGGGCCGATCCCGGCCATCGTCACCGGTGACTTCAACGCCGAGTCGGATTCCGACGAGTTGCGGCTGTTCGGCGGATCGCGGACGGCGCCGGTGGTACCGGGACAGGTGATGCTCGACGTGTGGCGGTACGCCGAGCCGGGTGCGCCGTGGGCGAGTTGGGACCCCCGCAACGAGTATCTGCGGCACCCGGCGGTGTTCCCCTCCCGGATCGACTACATCCACGTCGGCCTCCCCGGCCCCCGGGGCGTGGTCGGGGTGCGTTCGGTGGGGCTCGCGGGGGACGGGCCGGTGGGTGGGGTGTGGCCCTCGGATCACCTCGCGGTGGTGGCCGACCTCATCCCGCCGGAGGAACTGCCGGAGTTGCGCTGAGCCGTTCCCCCGACGCGCGCCCGGCGGGGTTCCGGCGGGGCGGGGGCCGATCCCGCCGGATGGCGGGATCCCACCCCTGAATGCACATCAAAAATGCGTCTTTGATAGTCTCCGGGCGTGCGGCTGACGAAGTTCACCGACCTGGCGCTGCGTGCCGTCATGCGCCTGGCGGTCTGCGACGAGGGCGAGACCCTGACCACCCGGGAGGTGGCGGACGGCGTCGCCGTCCCCCACACCCACATGGCCAAGGCCATCACCCGCCTCCAACACCTCGGGGTGGTGGAGGCCCGTCGGGGACGCGGGGGTGGTCTCACCCTGACGGACTTCGGCCGCCACGCCTCCATCGGCTGGATGGTGCGGGAACTGGAGGGTGAGGAGGAGGTCGTCGCCTGCGAGGGGGATCCGCCCTGCCCACTGCGCGCCGTCTGTCGTCTGCGCGGGGCACTGCGCGAGGCGCAGGAGGCGTTCCACCGGACCCTGGACCCGCTCACCCCCGCCGACCTGATCTCCTCCCCCGCCGGCCCGGTCCTGCTGGGCCTGCCCCGCACGGGACCCGACCGGACCGCCGGTCCGGGGTGACACCCCGGACCCGACCACCCCGCCCGTCCCCACACCTCACCGGAAGCCCATCGGGGCGTACCTTTTCGCGCCCCAAAACACGAAGATCATTTACCTATTAGGAGTCGCCGTGCTCTCCGAACGATCCACCCCGATCGTCCGTGCCACCCTCCCCGCCGTCGGTGCCGCGCTGGACCGGATCACCGATCGGTTCTACCGTCGCATGTTCGAGGCCCGGCCCGACCTGCTGCGCGACCTGTTCAACCGGGGCAACCAGGCCAACGGGGAACAGCGTCGGGCCCTGGCCGGGTCGGTCGCCGCCTTCGCGGGGATGCTCGTCGAACACCCCGACCGTCGCCCGGACACGATGCTGCGGCGCATCGCCCACAAGCACGTCTCCCTGGGCATCACCGCCGAGCAGTACGACATCGTCCACCACCACCTGATGTCCGCCATCGGCGAGACCCTGGGCGAGGCCGTGACCCCCGAGGTCGCGGCGGCCTGGGACGAGGTCTACTGGCTGATGGCCCGGGCCCTGATCGCGCTGGAGGCCGACCTGTACCGGGAGGCGGGCACGACCGCCGGGGAGGTCTGGGGCCGCATGGAGGTGGTGGACCGGCGGCGGGAGACCGAGGACGTCGTCACCCTCGCCCTGCGGCCGACCGACGACCGGTCGCTGCCCCCCTTCCGACCCGGCCAGTACGTCGGCATACGCGTCGAACTCCCGGACGGCGCGCGTCAGATCCGGCAGTACAGCCTGATCGGCCCGGCCAACGGCTCCGAGCGGCGGATCTCGGTCAAGCGGGTACGGGGCACCGAGGGGACCGGGGGCGCCGGCACCCCCGACGGCGAGGTCTCCCACCTGTTGCACGACCGGGCCCGGGTGGGGGATGTCCTCGACGTCACCCTCCCCTTCGGTGATCTTCCACTGCCCGGGGGCGAGGGTCCGATCCTGTTGGCCTCCGCCGGTATCGGCATCACGCCGCTGCTCGCCGTCCTCGAACACCTGGCGGCCACCGGCTCCGACCGCCCCGTCCTGGTGGCGCACGCCGACCGCTCCCCGATCGACCACGCCCACCGGGAACTCCAGCGGGAACTGGTCGACAAGCTCCCGAACGCCTCGCTACGGGTGTGGTACGAGCGCACCGCCGACGGTGCCCCGGGGGATCCGATCGATCCGACCGAGCTCGAACTCCCGCCCCACCCCTCCGCTCCGACGGCCTGGCTGTGCGGCCCGCTGCCGTTCATGCGGGCCGTGCGCAACGACCTGCTGGAGCGCGGGGTGCCCGCCGCCGGCGTCCACTACGAGGTCTTCGGTCCCGACCTCTGGATCGCCGACCACTGACGCTCCCCGGGGGCCCGCCCTCGGGGGCGGTCGGGTGGGGTCGGGCCGCCCCGCTGCCGGGGCGGCGGGTCTCAGCCGGCCGCGCGCGGGCGGCCGGCGCGGCCCGGCCGGCCCCGTTCCGTGCCGGTTCGCCCCCGCTCACGGTCGGCAGGCCGGACGCGCCGACCGCCGGCCGGTTCGGCCGATGGAAGCGGCAGCCCGGCGACGGCCGCCTCCGCCCGTTCGAGGAGTTCGCCGAGCGGGGGCGGGGCGGTGTCGCCGTCGCCGAGCCCGGCACCGAACCCGGCGGCCGGCGGGGCGGTGAGGCGCAGCCGCTCGACACCGCGCCGGGCGTGCGGCGCCTCCACGTCCAGGGCCAGTCGCCAGGAGTGCAGCCGGGTGATGTCGCCGCGCTCGGCGCTCCCCCGGTCGAAGAGGGGGTCACCCTCGATCGGGTGGCCGATCCAGGCGAGATGCACCCGGATCTGGTGGCGGCGTCCGGTGACCGGCCGCACCACCAGGAAGGAGTGATCGGCACCCTCCCACACCCGGGCGAAGACCGTGGTGGAGGGGTGGTTCCGCTTGTCCGGCAGCTCGGTGTCGGGTGCCAGGGCCCAGGTGCGACCGTCCTCGGCACGCACGATGTCCTCGCGGTTGCCCGCCACCCGTACCCGGTTCTTGCGCCCCGTGGTCAGTGGCAGATCGATCGTGCCGCTCTCCGGCAGGCCGGTGGAGCGGGTGATCACCAGATAGTCCTTCTCGACCGTTCGTCGGTTGAACTGACGGGTCAGGTCGCCGTGGAAACGCAGTTCCCGGGCGAGGAGGACGAGGCCGGAGGTGACCTTGTCGATGCGGTGGACGGGGAAGAGCCGTTCGCCGTGCTCGGCCGCCATCTCCACCAGGTCGGTGTCGTGGCGCTCACCGGTCACCGAGATCCCGGTCGGCTTGTTGAGCGCCAGGATCGTCTCGTCCTCGTGGACGAGCGAGGTCGCTCGCAGCTCGGGCCAGGAGGTCGGCCAGGGGGTCACCGGTGGTCCCTTCGACGGAGGCGGGTCCCGGGGGCGGAGGAGCCGCCCCCGGGACCCGCCAGTCTACGGGCGCGGCCGGCCCACCCCTCGGTCCGTCGGGGTAGGGAGCCGGTCGCCCCTCCCCCGGCGCCTCACGCCCCCGGTTCCCGCCGGCCGGGCCCCGACCGCCCTCCGGGAGCGGGACCGCCTGTTCCGTCGGGCCCCTCCGGCTCGGCCGGCTCGGCGGCCCCGGGACCGGTCGCCGCCTCCTCCGGTCCCGGTACGCCGGTCTCGCCGCCGCCGGTGAACGTCTCACCGCCGGCCGGGACCCGGGCCGCCCCGTCGTCGGACGCCCCGGCCGCGTCGTCCACCGCGTCGCTCCCCCGCCGGGACCCGCGTCGACGGGGTTCGGGCGCCACGGCCGCCGCCACCGCCACCAGGACCGGCAGCACGGCCATCGGGATCAGGAGCGTCGAGTAGTCACCGGCGACGTCCCGGCCGAGCGCGACCGCCACCGGCCCCAGCGCGCTGGCCGCGATGACGCCCGTGTGCGCGACGCCCCGAATGGCACCCAGGTGGGTGGTACCGAAGTACCGGGGAACGGCGGCCGACTCGACCGTGCGCATCATGCCGCCGGCCGCCCCCATGATCACCCCGTACCCGAGGGCCGTGAAGCCGGGCGAGACGTGCCCCAGGAAGACGATGCCGCAGGCCATCAGGACCATCGATCCGGAGAGCACCAGGCGGGGGGAGAAGCGGTCCACCAGGAACCCCGCCCCGATGGTGACCAGCAGCACGGCGGCGGTCTGGGGCAGGAAGTTGGCGGCGGCCTCGATGGTGCTCAGGCCGCGCTCGCCGAGGATGTCGATCTGGTGGAAGGCCAGGCCGGTGCCGAGCATGCTGCTGGTGGACAGACAGCCGACGATCACCCAGAACATCCCGGTGCGCATCGCCGCGCGCAGCGGCCATCCCTCCGCCGCCCGGTCTCCCCGGTCGTCGTCGGCGGGCGCGACGCCGTCCACGTGCTGGCCGATGTCGGCGGGGCGGTTGCGGATGCCCCACACCGCGATCGGGATCACCACGGCCCACACCAGCAGGCCCTGGATGGCCCAGGTCTCCCGCCATCCAGTGAACGCGATCAGGCGTTCGAAGACAACGGGAGCGGTGGAGATCCCGGCGGTCCCCAGCGCCCCGGCCAGGCCCAGCGCGAAACCGCGCCGACGATCGAACCAGTAGGCGACGGTGGTGGTGGCGACCAGGGAGAGCGCCCCCTGTCCGGCCATCCGGATGCCGACGAAGCCGGCGGTGAGGCCGACGACGCCACTGACGGCGGAGAGCGCGAGCAGCACCGCGCCGAAGACGGCGCCGACGATCGCCATCACCAGCCGGGGGCCCCAGCGGTCGATCGCCCGACCGATCATCGGCATGGCGCAGGCGCCGACCAGCGTGCCGATGAGGTAGGCGGTGGAGATCTGCGTCCGGCCGATGCCCAGATCCTCGATGAGGGGATCGATCATGACCGAGATGCCGTGGGTCTGACCGGGGGCGGTCATGGCCAGGGCGACGGCGCTGAAGCCGACGATCCGCCATCCGTGGAAGCGGGTGTCGGTGGGTGGCCGGGCGCCGTCGCCCGGCGGCGTGGAGACGTCGTCTCCGGCGACGCGGGACGAATGGCGTAGAAAGCGCTTGCTCACGGACGGACCTCCGGACCCGGGACATGACTGCGGGATACAGCGATCATCGCAGACCCCTTCCCACCATTCGGCGTCGTTTCACCCCGGAGGCCCCCGAACACTCCCGGAACCGCACGAACGGGCCGGTGGGCGCGGAGGCATCCCGCGTCCACCGGCCCGATGGTGTCGGCCGCGCCGCCCGGTCAGTGACCGACGAGCTGTCCGCCGAGCTTCTCCCGGATCGCGGCGCTGTTCTTGTTCAGGCCGATGATGGTGACCTTCTTGCCGCGGGCCGCGTACTTCGTCTCCACCGCGTCGAGCGCGGCCACCGAGGAGGCGTCCCAGATGTGCGCGGAGGACAGGTCGATGACCACGTCGTCCGGGTCCTCGCGGTAGTTGAACTGGTAGACGAGGTCGTTGGAGGAGGCGAAGAACAGCTCGCCGGTGACGGAGTAGACGACCTGCTTGCCCTCCGGGTCCACCACGCCGGAGACGTTCGCGAGGTGGGCGACCCGACGGGCGAAGGCGACCATCGCGGTGATCACACCGACGATGACGCCGATGGCCAGGTTGTGGGTGACGACCACCACGACCACGGTGACGGTCATGACGACGGTCTCGCTGATCGGCATCCGGCGCAGGGTGGCGGGGGCGACCGAGTGCCAGTCGAAGGTGGCGAAGGCGACCAGGATCATCACCGCGACCAGGGCGGCCATCGGGATCTGCGAGACCACCGGACCGAAGGCGATGCACATGAGCATCAGGAAGACACCGGACAGGAAGGTGGACAGGCGGGTGCGGGCCCCGGCGGTCTTCACGTTGATCATGGTCTGGCCGATCATGGCGCAGCCGCCCATGCCGCCGAAGAAGCCGGTGATCACGTTGGCGACGCCCTGACCGATGGACTCACGGGTCTTGTTGGAGTGGGTGTCGGTGATGTCGTCCACCAGCTTGGCGGTCATCAGCGATTCCATCAGACCGACCAGGGCGAAGGCGAAGGCGTAGGGGGCGATGATCGCCAGGCCCTCGCCGGTCAGCGGCATGTCGGGCAGGCCCGGCACCGGCAGCGCGGAGGGCAGCTCACCCTTGTCCCCGACGGTCGGCACGGCGATCGCGGCGGCGATGGTGATGACGGTCAGCACCACGATGGAAACCAGGGGCGCGGGCACCACCTTCGTGATCCGGGGGAACAGGATCATCATGGCCAGGCCGGCCACGACCAGCGGGTAGACCGCGAAGGGGACGTTCCGCAGTTCGGGGACCTGGGCCAGGAAGATGAGGATCGCCAGCGCGTTGACGAAGCCGACCATGACACTGCGCGGGACGAACCGCATCAACCGGGCGACCCCGAGGGCGCCCAGGACGATCTGGAAGATCCCACCCAGGATGACCGCGCCGATCAGGTACCCGAGGCCGTACTCGTGGTTGAGGGGCGCGATGACCAGGGCCATCGCCCCGGTGGCCGCGGAGATCATCGCCTTGCGTCCACCGACGATCGAGATCACCACGGCCATGGTGAAGGAGGCGAACAGACCCACGCTGGGGTCCACGCCCGCGATGATGGAGAAGGAGATCGCCTCGGGGATCAGCGCCAGGGCCACGACGAGACCGGCGAGCACCTCGGTGCGGAAGACCTTCGGAGAGGCGAAGAAGGAGGGACGGTACAGGCGCGGCCGACGGGCCGCGGTGGTATCAGCGGACATGCATCCGTTTCCGTTCGGGCACGCGGGACTGCCGCGCGCGGACATACAGGACGGCCGCGAGAAGTCACGGACTCCGGGCCGGATGTGGTGGGGGTCTTCCGCGTTCACTACGCGGCGACCGGACCGGCACCGGACACTGCGGTGCCGAACGGGCTTCGTTGCCCGGGAAGCATGGGGTGGAGGGGATGGAGCCGATGCGCCCGAACCCGGGACGCGGGGCCTCCCGCTCATCAAGAACTCTACCCTCACGTGAGGGATGATCTCGACCACCACCAGCTCACAACCGGGAAAACTCCCTGTTAAACGCTGTGAGAGTGATCACTGGGACGGGGGTGGGGTGACGTGTTCGCGAAACTTCCGGGAACGCCGCGGGAAGGTTCGAACCGCGGAACCGGCCGGTAGGCTGTGGGAGCACGCGAACGTGCCCCGACCGGGGACGAGGGAAGGGCGACACGGTGACGGACCACGGGCGGCACATGCAGATCGGTCGGGTCGCCGAACGCACCGGACTGTCCCTGCGCACCATCCGGCACTACGAGGAACTCGGCCTGGTGACCCCCTCCGCCCGCAGCAAGGGCGGCTTCCGGCTCTACACCGAATCCGACGTCGAACGCCTCATGATGGCCCGCCGGATGAAACCACTGGACTTCTCCCTCGAGGAAATGGGCGAACTCCTGGGCATCATCGACGCTCTGGCCGCCCGCGACCCCGAACCCGGGCCGGAGGAGGCCGAGCGACTGCGCGAGCGACTGCGCGCCTACCAACAGATCACCGACGCCCGCTGCGAGAAACTCCGCGCCCAACTCATGGCCGCCGAGGGCTTCGCCGCCACCCTCAAAAACCGCCTGGCCCACCGGAGTCGGTGAAGGCGGGGGGGGGGAAGGATGGAAGCGAGGGCGGAAGAGATCGCCGCTCCGGGGAGGCGGAGGCCGGGGGACGGGCTCGCCCACCCGGAACGGCGCGGAAGCAGGCCGATCCCGCACCCAACCGGGAACGACGAGCGGGGCAACCCTAACACCACGTGAGGTTTTCCGGCCAGGCCCAGCGGATGCCTTCACGCGAAAAGCGCGAGGGTGTTCGGGGCCGCCCGCCCACGTGGCCTTGGGCGGGATGACCGACGACACACTCTCGCGCCATGAAAACCCTACCCCGACGGCAGGGTGCGCCGGCAAGACCGGCGCCCCGCCCCGGGAGTGTCACCGCAATTCCGCCGCCGGGTCGGTGGCCAACCAGCCCCGGACCCCCCAGTGATCCACCGCCCGACACAGTGTCTCCCGCGCCCTTTCGGTGGTCTCTCCACCGGCCTCCCCCCACCGGTCGGCGAACCACCGCGCCAGGGAGGCCGCGGCCTCCGGCCCCTCCAACACGTTCAACCTCTGTTGGGAACCCAGATGGGTTCCCAACAGCAGCATCGCCGTGTGATCCACCGACCCCGAGGCATCCGCCAGAAACGCCTGGATCGCCTGCCGCACCGTCGGCACCGCCATCGGCGGGGAAGGCGCCCGCCCGCGAACCGCCCGGGGCGGGGAGGACGAACAGGAGGGCTCGGCCGGGGACTCCGGAGACGGAGCCGTAACCTCGGTCCTCGCCTCGGAGACGGAGGTTTTCGGGGAGGTGGCGAGCGCTTCGGGCCGGCGCGGCACGGGCGGTTCATCCCCCACCGGGGGGCCGGGCCTCCTGTCGCGCGGAGGCGGTGGGGTCGATCCGGGCGCGTGCAGGGCTCGGGAGACGTAATCCCCGTGTACCGCCACGTTCTCGGCGATCGAGCGCTCCAGCGCCGGCGCGTCGCACTCCCGGCACAGCGGCAACTGCCGCCATCCGATGATGGACAGCTGATTGCCGCGCGAGTACCGGGTCATCGCCTGGGGTCGCTCCACCAGGTCATCCCGACCGCACCCCGCGCACACCGGCACACCCCGCATCCACGAGGCCCCGCAGCGCAGGCAACTCACCCGGATGTCCGAACCCCGGTTCTCGCCCCGTAGTTCCTCTTCCTCACCGCAGGAGGGACAACTCGGTGTCGCGGCCATCCGCCTCCACCACCCTTTCCGACTTCTTCGATCGCCCCGGGGGTCGTTCACGGTTCCCATCCCGGTACCCGACCGGCGCCCCTCGGGGCTCGTCGACCTCCGTCACGTCCGGAGGGGCTTCACGCCGCCTCCCCGGCACCCGCGCGGTAGTGGAGGATCAGAGCTCGACCGGAATCGCGGGAAGCTCCTCCCACAACTGTCGCATATCGGTGTAGTGACGTTCGGGAAGGCGCTGCAGGACCAGTCGCACCTCCGGACGGGCCTCGGCGGCGGCGAGCAGGAGTTCGTCCCTGCTCGCCGCTCCCGAGCGGAAGGCTTCGGAGAGATGGTCGGCGATTTCGATCCGGGTGACCTCGTTGGCCATGAAGAACTCCGATCCGAGGAGGGGTGGCGGAGCAGGGAACCCCCGGGCACCTCTCGCATCACGCGGATGCGGCGGGGCGATGACTCGCGCACCCGGATGCCAGGCCCCGAAAACAGGCATACTCTAACGCAGCTGGAGAGTCACGGGCACTCCCCTCCGATCGGAGGGGAGAAGTTCGCTGGGAGGAGACCCTTCGAAAGCGAGGGGAAACCTTCCACTCTCACGTCGGGCGAGGGTATAGTGAGCGAGTCGGTGTGTCGCGGTGGACTGGCGCGGCGCCGACCGGGTGACTCCGGGGCGTCCCCCCCTTTCGAACCGGAGTCCCCGCCTCCGGCCCCTCCCCGTCACCGACTCGAGCAAGGGTTACGGGAGAGGCCGGAGCCTTGGCGTCCCGCTCCGACTCCCCTCACCGAAAAGGCCGACGCCCCGTGAGGTCCATCTTCCGAGAGGGAACGCCCCGATCCGGGGGGATCGGGCTCTTCAGCGGCCACCACCGCGAAGCCGCCCCGGGACGGGCCCGGGAGGGGTTCGCCACTTCCCGAACGAAGGCCACACTTCGGCATCGACCACCGGTCGCCGCCGAAGTCACCACGGGGGTGGGGTGACGTGTTCGCGAAACTCCCGGGAACGCCGCGGGAAGGTTCGAACCGCGGAACCGGCCGGTAGGCTGTGGGACCACGCGAACGGTCCCCACCGGGGACAAGGGAAGGGCGACACGGTGACGGACCACGGGCGGCACATGCAGATCGGTCGGGTCGCCGAACGCACCGGACTGTCCCTGCGCACCATCCGGCACTACGAGGAACTCGGCCTGGTGACCCCCTCCGCCCGCAGCAAGGGCGGCTTCCGGCTCTACACCGAATCCGACGTCGAACGCCTCATGGTGATCCGCCGGATGAAACCACTGGACTTCTCCCTCGAGGAAATGGGCGAACTCCTCGAAACCATCGACGCTCTGGCCGCCCGCGACCCCGAACCCGGGCCGGAGGAGGCCGAGCGACTGCGCGAGCGACTGCGCGCCTACCAACAGATCACCGACGCCCGCTGCGAGAAACTCCGCGCCCAACTCATGGCCGCCGAGGACTTCGGCGCCACCCTCAAAAACCGCCTGACCCCCTCCCTTCGCTGAATCGCCCCGACACCGACGCGCCGGGGCGGGATGCTCACTGCTCGTGGGCGGCGACCAGCGGCTCCAGCGGGTGGTCGGGGAACTCCCGCTCGAAGGAGCCGGCGTGCCAACGGTTGGGGAACAGCGCCAGGACGGTGCCGTCCTTGACCCGGGTCATGGCCTCACCGTGCACCAGACGCGAGGCGTCCAGCGCCGCCCCGCCGGCGGCGTCGGTGGCGCGGGCCAGGTTGTAGGGCAGGCGCTCCAGTTTCACGGCGGAGCCGAACTCGTGCTCCATCCGATGGGCCACCACGTCGTACTGCATCGGCCCGACCGCCGCCAGCACCGGGGCCTGCTCACCCCGCAGGGAGGAGACCAGCACCTGGACCACGCCCTCCTGGTCGAGCTGGGCGATGCCGCGCCGGAACTGCTTGGACTTCCCGATGTCCACCGGTCGGACGACGGCGAAGTGCTCGGGAGCGAAGGTCGGCATCGGCGGGAACTCCACCTTCTTCCCCGCGTACAGGGTGTCGCCCGGAGCCAGCGTGCCGGCGTTGACCAGACCCACCACGTCACCGGGGTAGGCCAGTTCGACCGAGGAGCGCTCCTGACCGAAGACACTGTGGGCATATTTGGTGGCGAAGGGCCGGCCGGTGGAGGCCCGGGTGACCGTCATCCCCCGCTCGAAGACCCCCGAGCAGACCCGGACGAAGGCGATTCGGTCGCGGTGCGAACGGTCCATGTTGGCCTGCACCTTGAACACCAGACCGGAGAACTCGGCATCCACCGGCCGGTGACCGCCCCCGGCCAGTTCCCGGGGGCCGGGCGGCGGGGCGAGGTCCACCACGGCGTCCAGCAGCAGGCGGACACCGATGTTGGACAGGGCCGCGCCGAAGAAGACGGGGGTGGTCTTCCCCGCGAGGAAGGTCTCCCGGTCGTGCACGGCGCCGGTGGCCGCCAACAGCTCCACCTCCTCCCGGGCCGTCTCCAGGTCTTCGCCCAGCGCGGCGGCCTCCTCGCCGGTCAGCCGCTCCTCCTCGGCGGCCCGCTCCCCACCGGGGGCGCGGGTGTAGCGCAGCACGGCGTCGGGGTCGCGGGAGTCGATCAGGCCCCGCATGTGGCCGGCGATGCCGATCGGCCAGGTCACCGGAGTGGGCTGGATGCGGAACTCGCGCTCGATCTCGTCGAGGAGTTCCAGGGCGTCGCGGCCGGGCCGGTCCCACTTGTTGACGAAGGTGATCACCGGTACGCCCCGGTGACGGCAGACGTCGAAGAGCTTGCGGGTCTGCTCCTCCAGGCCCTTGGCCGCGTCGACCAGCATGATCGCGCAGTCCACGGCGGCCAGCACCCGGTAGGTGTCCTCGGAGAAGTCGGCGTGGCCGGGGGTGTCGAGGAGGTTGAGCACCCGGTCCCGGTGGTCGAATTGCAGGACGGCGGAGGTCACCGAGATGCCCCGGGCCTGCTCCATCGCCATCCAGTCCGAGGTCACCCCGCGCCGGTCGCCCTTGCCGTGCACGGCGCCGGCCGAGGTGATGGCCCGCGCGTGCAGGGCCAGCGCCTCGGTCAGGGTGGACTTACCGGCGTCCGGGTGGGAGATCACCGCGAAGGTGCGGCGTCGGGGCGCCTGGGTCGCCGCCGCTGCCGCCGAGGTGGGGTCGTTCACCGCTGGTGCCGCCGTTCGGGATCGGTCCTGATCCGACCGGGGGTCCCCGGTCGGGGCGTGCCGCGCGGGAGTCGTCGATCGACGTCCGGGCGCCGACGCGCACCCGCAAATCTACCCCCGCGTAAGGGTCCGGGGGAAACCCGAGGCCCATTCGCCCGTGAGTCGGCCGCCGGGCGATCGGGTCACCAGTGGACGGGACGCGCGAGGCCGACGGGCAGGCAGGTCCGGGCGTCCCCCCGGCCGGCGGCCAATCGGTCGGGAAGAAGGCCCCGCGCAGGTCGGTGCCCCTGGTGTCGACGCCGATCAACTCGGCCCCGCGCAGGTCGGCGTCGCGCAGGTCCGCCCCGATGAGCAGGGCACCCCTCAGGGTGGCCGCGCGCAGGTCCGCACGCCCGAGGTCGGCTCCGGCGAGGTCGGCGCCGCGCAGGTTCCGACGCGGTCCCGGCAGGGCGGAGCGCACCCGTTCACCGAGACGCAACAGCAGGACGTTCACCCGCTCACGGTGGTCGGCGAGGTCGCGGCCGTCGTCGGCGAGAGCCGCGAGACGATCGGCGTCCGCCGAGGCCAGGGCCTCCGTCTCCGCCATGGCCCGGCGCAGGTCCCGGGCCATGGAAGGGGCCGTCGGGTGGTCGGCGGCGAGGGCGATCGCCTCGTGGAGGTACCGCAGGAGTTCGTGCAGCAGACGGACGACGGGGAAGACCTCGAACATCCGGGCGGAGATCTCCGGGTGGGTGCGCCAATCCCGGCCGCCGAAGGTCTCCCGCGACACGCGCTGTCCGGCGCCTTGGCAGTCGAAGACCCCGCATCCGGCGTATCCGCGCTCCCGGAGGTGGTCGTGAATGCCGCAGCGGAAGTTCCCCAGCAGGTTCCCGCGGGGACGACCTGCGGGTTTGTCGACGGGGAAGTCGGCGGAGGCCGTGCAGGGGAGGGCCACGCAGCACAGGGCGAAGCGGTTCGCGCGGTCGGGGCGGAGCGTCGGGGGTACCGCCTCCGCCGGGCCGGGGGGCTCGGAGGTCACGGGTCGCTTTCCGATGGGTGGGTCACGGTGGATCGGGACGACACCCCGGGGGTGTCTCCGGCACGGTTTGCGGAGAGCCGGTGGCCCGGGGCCACCGGCTTTCCGCGCCCACCGGGTGAAGCGCGGGGCATGAATCCGGCCGGGAGTGGCGCGCGCCACACGGAGCGGGGCGCGTCGGGGGCTGGCCGGCGGGTTACCGACCGGTTAGCCTGCTCATGAGAGCGGTATCCCGCTCAGGCGGTTTGGTGACGCAGCCGCCGGAGTGCCCTTCGGTCCGGCACTCCACCCGCACCGCGCGACGGGCCCCGGGACAGGGCCCGCCGTTCCGCACCACCGGAGCCGTCGTGCCCCGGCCCGGGTTTCCCCATCGCACCGACCTTCGCGCGTTCCGCCGCGCCCTCAGGGCCCGCGGCGAGCGCCCGGTGCCCGTGGTGCCCCGTCGTCACCCCTCGGACCCCAGGAGTCCCGTGATGGACCGTCCCGTTTCCACCACCTCCGGTTCCCCCTCCCCCGGTTCCCCCACCGCCGACCCCTCCGGCGCGGCTCCGACCGCCGGAAAGCCCCACCCCCCGCTGCCCGTGGTCGCCGTGGTCGGTCTGGGCACGATGGGCACCGGCATCGCCGAGGTCCTGCTGCGCTCCGGCCGCGAGGTCATCGGCATCGACATCGACCCGGCCGCCGCCGAGCGTGCCGGTGAACACCTGCGGGCCTCCGCCGACCGGGCGGTCGAGCGCCGTCGGATCACCGAGCAGCAGCGCCGCGACCTGCTCTCCCGGTTCCGCGCCGGCACCGACCCCGCCGACGCCGCCCCCGCCGATCTGGTGATCGAGGTGGTGCCCGAGGAGTACGACCTGAAGCTGTCGGTCCTCACCGCCCTGGACTCCGTGGTGCGTCCGGACGCGATCCTGGCCACCGGCACCAACGCCCTGCCCGTCACCCGGCTGGCCGCCGAGACGGCCCGACCCGAGCGGGTGGTGGGGCTGCACTTCTTCCACCCCGTCCCCGCGATGCGCCTGGTCGAGGTGGTCTCCTCCGTGCTGACCTCCCCCGACGCCGTCGAACGGGTCACCGAACTCGCCCGCGATCTGGGCAAGGAGCCCGTGTCCGCCGGGGATCGCCCCGGATTCATCGCCGACGGCCTGCTGTTCGGGTACCTCAACCGGGCCGCCGCGATGTACGAGGCCCGGTACGCCACCCGCGAGGACATCGACGCCGCGATGCGGCTGGGCTGCGGCCTGCCGATGGGCCCCCTGGAGTTGCTGGACCTGATCGGCATCGACACCGCGCGGGCCGTGCTGGAGGCCATGTACGAACGGTCCCGCGACCGCCTGCACGCGCCCACTCCCATCCTGGGCCAGTTGGCCGAGGCCGGGATGACCGGCCGCAAGGCCGGACGCGGCTTCTACACCTATTCCGGGACCGGCCCCGACGCCACGGCGGTGCCCGACCCGGCGACGGACGGCGGGAACGACGCCGGCGGCGATGCCGGTGCCGGCCGGACCACCGGCGCCCGCCCGGTGGAGACCGTCGGTGTGGTCGGCTCCGGGACGATGGCCTCGGGCATCGCGGAGGTCTTCGCCAAGGCCGGGTTCCCGGTGATCCTGGTGGCCCGCAGCGAGGAGAAGGCGAACACGGCCCGGGGGCGGATCGCCAAGTCCCTGAACCGCTCGGTGGACCGGGGTCGGATGTCGGCGGAGGACCGGGACACCGCGTTGGCCCGGATCGTGCCCACCGACACCCTGGAGTCGCTGGCCGGCGTGGACCTCGCCGTCGAGGCGATCGCCGAGGACCTGACGGTCAAGCAGGAACTCTTCCGCGCCCTGGACAAGGTCTGTCGCACCGGCGCGGTGCTGGCCACCACGACCTCCTCGCTGCCGGTGGTGGCCTGCGCCCGTGCCACCTCCCGGCCGCAGGACGTCATCGGGATGCACTTCTTCAACCCCGCCCCCGCGATGAAGCTGGTGGAGGTGGTGCGCACCGTCCTGACCGGGGACGAGGCACACGCCACCGTGCACGAGGTCTGCGCCCGCGTCCGCAAGCACCCGGTGGACTGCGGGGACCGGGCCGGCTTCATCGTCAACGCGCTGTTGTTCCCCTACCTGAACGACGCGGTGAAGATGGTCCAGGAGCACTACGCCACCCCGGACGCCGTGGACACCGCGATGAAGTTGGGTGGCGGCTACCCGATGGGCCCCTTCGAACTGCTGGACGTGGTGGGGCTGGACGTGTCGCTGGCCATCGAGGAAACCCTGCACCGGGAGTTCCGGGACCCCTCACTGGCCCCCGCGCCGCTGCTGCGGCAACTGGTGGAGGCGGGCTGCCTGGGACGGAAGACCGGACGCGGCTTCCGGGAATACACCGGGGCGTCGGCCTGAACGCGGGCGGATGGGCTACGTTCGGCTCATGGCCCAGCCCGTGAAGTCCGTGTCACCCGATGCCCGCGCGCCACAGGCGCCGGCCGCCGCCTCCCAGCGCCTGAAGGTGCGGCGGCGGCTGGCCTCGGCGGCGATGGAGCTCTTCGCGACCAAGGGCTACGCCGCCACCACCGTGGACGAGATCGCGGCGGCGGCCGGTGTCGCGCGACGGACGTTTTTCCGCCACTTCCGCTCCAAGGAGGAGGCGATCTTCCCCGACCACGACGACACCCTGGAGCGGGCGCGGGCGGTCCTGGAGGCCGCCCCGACCCGGGAGAACCCGATCGACACCGTCTGTCGGGGGATCAAGGAGGTCATGCGGATGTACGCGGCCTCCCCCGCGGTCTCGGTGGAGCGCTACCAACTGACCCGCGAGGTGCCCGCGCTGCGGGAGCGGGAGATCGCCTCGGTCGCCCGGTACGAGCGGCTGTTCACGCGCTACCTGCTGGCCCAGTTCGACGAGACGGCGCACCGGGAGGGCAGCGCCGGGGACGAGCCGCTGCTGGCGGAGGTCGCCGCCTCTGCGGTGGTCACGGCCCACAACCACGTGCTGCGGCGGTGGCTGCGCAGCGGCGGGCAGGGGGACGTGGAGGGCGACCTGGACCGGGCGTTCGCCGTGGTCCGGCGGACCTTCGGGAACCTGCCGGTGGCCGCCGGCGGCGAACCCGGCGGCATGCCGGCCGCGCCGGAGGTGGTGGTGGCGGTGGCCCGCACCGACACGCCGCTGCCGGAGGTGCTGCGCTCCATCGAGGAGGCCCTGCAACGGCGTTGACCGACCCCGGGGTTCCGCCGTCCTCACGAGGCACCCACCCACGAGGCACCTCGACGCCGGGGCGCCGACGGCCCGGCCCCGCCCCGGCACGGGGTGCCGGCGCGCCGTCCCGGAGGTGATCGACCCGGGCGGGCCCCGGGGGTCCGCCCGGAGACGGCCGGGAACCGGGCCCCCGGTCGCCCCGCCGGTCGGCGCCCGGTTCGGGTCGCGCCTCAGTCCCGCGCGGGGCGCCGGTCGGGGCGGGCGGCGTGCAGCGCCCACAGCACCAACGGCACCTGACCGGGCACCCGGGCCCGGGCGATCTGTGCCCACGGTGCCGGGCGACGGCTCCAGTCGCGAGCCATCCGCACGTTGGCGGGCAGTACGGCGACCAGGAAGACCGCCGTCGCCAGGGCGCTCGCCCGGCGGGTGCGGGGGGCGACCAGGCCGGCGGCGAGGGCGAGTTCGGCGGCCCCGCTGATCCGGGTCCAATGGCGGGGACGGCCGGGCAGGGAGCGGGGCACGATCGCGTCGAACGGTCGCGGGGTGACGAAGTGCAGCACCCCCGCCGTGCCGAGCAGGCCGGCGAGCAGACGGGCGGAGGTGCGGGGGTCCGGGGACCTGCCGGATTCCGCCGACCTCGGCGTACGGGCCACGATGGGACCTCCTGACGCGGGACGGACCGTGCGCGGTCCGGGGCTGGGCTCCCCGACACCCGGGCCGGGGAGGAAGCGGTTCTCCCGGCGGATGTTACCCACCGGTCACCCCGCCGCCAAGGAGGTGGGCCGCCCGGTCGGTCCCGACCCCCACCCCTTTCGAACACGCTCATGTGCGATCCGGCGGTGACTTTTGAGCGAAATATTTGGCACTCAGTGCCTTGTCACTCGGCACGCCGTGCCATACCGTGGGATTCGCCGGGACGTGGTCCCACCGCTCAGCGGAACGTTCCCGGCCGCCTGCGTCACAGGCACCAGCGCGACCGCGCGAGCCGCAGCACCGCCGCCGGACCGACGGCACCGCACCACCGAAGTCACGACATCGCACCCGACCCCGCGTCGCCGGTGTCCGCGGTCGTCCCCCGGGACACCGCGGCACCGGCAACGCCGCACACCGGAACCCGTATCCGCACCACCGATGTCCCGGCCGCACCCGGTCGGCGACGCCGGACCCGTCGTGACGACCGTCGTCCCCACCGCGTCCCCGTGACGCGTACCCGTCGGAGGCAACACCGTGAAGCAGATCCTGGACGCGATCAGCGCACCGGAGAGCACCAGCGAGGACTTCGCCAACCTGACCCTGCCCGGGTCCTACCGCGCGGTCACCGTCCACAAGGACGAGGCCGACATGTTCGAGGGCCTGAGCACGCGGGAGAAGGACCCCCGCAAGTCACTGCACCTGGACGAGGTGCCGCTGCCCGAACTCGGCCCCGGCGAGGCGCTGGTGGCGGTCATGGCCAGCTCCGTGAACTACAACTCGGTGTGGACCTCGATCTTCGAACCCGTCTCCACCTTCACCTTCCTCGAGCGCTACGGGAAACTCTCCCCCCTGGCCAAGCGGCACGACCTGCCCTACCACGTCATCGGTTCCGACCTGGCCGGCGTGGTGCTGCGCACCGGCGTGGGCGTCAACGCCTGGAAGCCGGGCGACGAGGTCGTCGCACACTGCCTGTCGGTGGAGTTGGAGTCCCCCGACGGACACGGCGACACGATGCTCGACCCCGAGCAGCGCATCTGGGGCTTCGAGACCAACTTCGGCGGCATGGCCGAGATCGCCCTGGTGAAGACCAATCAGCTGATGCCCAAGCCGAGGCACCTGACTTGGGAGGAGGCCGCCGCGCCCGGCCTGGTCAACTCCACCGCCTACCGGCAGCTGGTCTCCCGCAACGGCGCCGGGATGAAGCAGGGCGACAACGTGCTGATCTGGGGCGCCTCCGGCGGCCTGGGCTCCTACGCCACCCAGTTCGCGCTCGCCGGCGGCGCCAACCCCATCTGCGTGGTCTCCTCCCCGCGGAAGGCGGAGATCTGCCGGCGGATGGGAGCCGAGGCGATCATCGACCGCAACGCCGAGGACTACGCCTTCTGGAAGGACGAGCACACCCAGGACCCGCGGGAGTGGAAGCGCCTGGGCAAGCGCATCCGCGAGCTGACCGGTGGCGAGGACGTGGACATCGTCTTCGAGCACCCCGGCCGGGAGACCTTCGGCGCCAGCGTCTACGTCACCCGCAAGGGCGGCACCATCGTCACCTGCGCCTCCACCTCCGGCTACATGCACTCCTACGACAACCGCTACCTGTGGATGTCGCTCAAGCGCATCGTCGGCTCCCACTTCGCCAACTACCGCGAGGCATGGGAGGCCAACCGGCTGATCGCCAAGGGGAAGATCCACCCCACGGTGTCGCGCAGCTACTCCCTGGAGGAAGCCGGTCAGGCCGCCCACGACGTGCACCGCAACGTGCACCAGGGCAAGGTCGGCGTGTTGTGCCTGGCGCCCCGCGAGGGCCTGGGCGTCACCGACCCCGAACTGCGCGAGCAGCACATCGACTCCATCAACATCTTCCGCGGCGAGGGGTGAGGGAGACCGCCATGAGCCGCACCACTCCCCCGCCCGACCCGGGCCCGAACGACCCCTCCGCCGGGGCGCGTCCCAAGGACCGCCCGTGGCTGATGCGCACCTACGCGGGCCACTCCAGCGCCGAGGCGTCCAACGAGCTGTACCGGCGCAACCTGGAGAAGGGCCAGACCGGCCTGTCGGTCGCCTTCGACCTGCCCACCCAGACCGGGTACGACCCCGATCACGTGCTGGCACGCGGCGAGGTCGGGCGGGTGGGTGTTCCGATCTCCCATCTGGGTGACATGCGGCGACTGTTCGAGGACATCCCGCTCGAGCGGATGAACACCTCGATGACCATCAACGCCACCGCCATGTGGCTGTTGGCCCTCTACGGGGTGGTCGCCGAGGAGCAGGGGGCGGATCCCCGTGCCCTGCAGGGCACCACCCAGAACGACATCGTCAAGGAGTACCTCTCCCGGGGGACCCATGTCTTCCCGCCCGGCCCCTCGCTGCGGCTGACCACGGACATGATCGCGCACACCGTGGAACACATGCCGAAGTGGAACCCGATCAACATCTGCAGCTACCACCTGCAGGAGGCGGGGGCCGGTCCGGTCCAGGAGGTCGCCTACGCCCTGTCCACCGCCGTCGCGGTGCTGGACGCGGTGCGCGACGGCGGGCAGGTGCCGCCCGAGCGGATGGGCGACGTGGTCGGCCGCATCTCCTTCTTCGTCAACGCGGGCGTCCGCTTCGTCGAGGAGATGTGCAAGATGCGGGCCTTCACCCGCCTGTGGGAGCGGATCACCCGCGAGCGGTACGGCATCGCCGATCCCCGCCGGCGGCGCTTCCGTTACGGCGTGCAGGTCAACTCGCTGGGGCTGACCGAGGCACAGCCGGAGAACAACGTGCAGCGCATCGTGCTGGAGATGCTGGCCGTCACCCTCTCCCGGGACGCCCGGGCGCGCGCGGTGCAGCTCCCGGCGTGGAACGAGGCGCTGGGTCTGCCCCGGCCCTGGGACCAGCAGTGGTCGCTGCGCATCCAGCAGGTGCTCGCCGAGGAGAGCGACCTGCTGGAGTACCCCGACCTCTTCGAGGGCTCGAAGGTGGTCGAGGAGAAGGTGGAGGAGCTGATGGCCGCCGCCGACGAGGAGATGCGGCGCATCGAGGGGATGGGCGGTGTCATGGCGGCCGTGGAATCCGGCTACCTCAAGTCGCAACTGGTCGCCTCGCACGCCCGGCACCGGGCCCGCATCGAGTCCGGGGAGGAGCGGATCGTCGGCGTCAACTGCCACCGGACGACCGAACCGAGCCCGCTGACCGCCGACCTCGACGCCGCCATCCTGACCGTGGACCCGGCCAACGAGGCGCGGGTGGTGGAGGCCCTGGGCCGGTGGCGCGACGAGCGGGACGAGGAGCGGGTCCACCGCGCCCTGGGCGGACTGAAGCGCGTCGCGGCCGGCACGGAGAACCTGATGCCCGCCACGATGGAGTGCGCCCGGGCGGGCGTGACCACCGGTGAGTGGTCATGGGCCCTGCGGGAGGTCTTCGGCGAGTACCGGGCACCCACCGGGGTCTCCGGGGCACCGGTCGCGGTCGCGCCCGAGGAGGGCGGCGAGCTGGCCGGCGTGCGCCGGGCGGTCGAGGAGACGGCCCGGGAGCTGGGGGCCGGACGGCTGCGCCTGCTGGTCGGCAAGCCCGGCCTGGACGGGCACAGCAACGGGGCCGAGCAGATCGCGGTGCGGGCCAGGGACGCCGGCTTCGAGGTGGTCTACCAGGGCATCCGGCTCACCCCCGAGCAGATCGTCGCCGCCGCCGTGGCGGAGGACGTGCACTGTGTGGGGCTGTCCATCCTCTCCGGGTCGCACGCCGAACTGGTGCCGGACGTGCTGCGCCGGCTGCGGGAGGCCGGGGCCGGCGACATCCCGGTGGTGGTGGGCGGCATCATCCCGGCCGCCGACGCCGCCGCGCTGCGGGCCGCCGGGGTGGCCGCCGTCTTCACCCCCAAGGACTTCGGGATCACGGGGATCATCGGCCGTATCGTCGAGGAGATCCGCCGGGCGCACCGACCGGCGTCCCGGGTGCCCGGCTGAGCCCCCGACCGGCCCGACGGGACACCCGTCCCTCGCCTGCCGGCCCGACCGCCCCACCGGCGCGCCCGCGATCGACCCCGGCGCGCACCCGCACCGGACCCGCATCGAACCATCGGCGACCCGCGCCCCACCCGGGCCGATCGCCCCGAACACCGGAGGACAGATGACCGCCGAGCCCACCGGGACCCCGACCGGGACCAGCCGGCTGCGGCCCCGCCGCTCCTGCCTGGCCGTACCCGGCAGCAGCCCCCGCTTCCTGGAGAAGGCCCGGGGCCTCCCCGCCGACCAGGTCTTCCTGGACCTGGAGGACGCCTGCGCGCCGCTGGCCAAGGAGGACGCCCGGCACAGCATCGTGAAGGCGCTCAACGAGGGCGACTGGAGCGGGAAGACCCGGGTGGTGCGGATCAACGACTGGACCACCCACTGGACCTACCGGGACGTGGTCACGGTCGTCGAGGGCGCGGGGTCGAACCTGGACTGCCTGATGCTGCCGAAGGTCCAGGACGCCGATCAGGTCGTCGCCCTGGACCTGCTGCTGACACAGATCGAGAAGACCATGGGTCTGGAGGTCGGCCGGATCGGCATCGAGGCGCAGATCGAGAACGCCCGCGGCCTGGTGAACGTCGACGCCATCGCCGCCGCCTCGCCGCGGCTGGAGACCATCATCTTCGGGCCGGCCGACTTCATGGCCTCGATCAACATGAAGTCGCTGGTGGTCGGGGAGCAGCCGCCGGGGTACGGCGCCGACGCCTACCACTACATCCTGATGCGCATCCTGATGGCCGCCCGGGCCAACGACCTGCAGGCGATCGACGGCCCCTACCTGCAGATCCGCAACGTGGACGGGTTCCGCGAGGTGGCCGGGCGGGCCGCCGCGCTGGGCTTCGACGGCAAGTGGGTGCTGCACCCGGGGCAGATCGACGCCGCGAACGAGATCTACTCGCCCTCGCAGGAGGACTACGACCACGCCGAGTTGATCCTGGACGCCTACGCCTGGTTCACCTCCGAGGAGGGCGGCAGGAAGGGCTCGGCGATGCTCGGCGACGAGATGATCGACGAGGCCAGCCGCAAGATGGCGCTGGTGGTGGCCGGCAAGGGGCGCGCGGCGGGGCTGCGGCGCACCTCGCGGTTCGAGCCGCCCACCGACTGATCCCTTCCCGGACCGGGTGTCCCGGGGCGGTGGGTTCGCGGGGAGGCTCCCCACCGCCCCGGGACACCCTCCTCCCCCGCCTCCTCCCGGCTCCCGGCTTCCCTCGCCCTCCCCCTCCCGGCTCCCTCCCGCCGGGGCCCGGCCCCGTCCGCCCGCACCCCGTCACCCGCACCCCCCGGAGCGCCCTGAGATGCAGTTCGGCCGCACCTACGAGGAATTCACCGTCGGCGACGTGTACAAACACTGGCCCGGCAAGACCGTCACCGAGTACGACGACCATCTGTTCTGTCTGCTGACCATGAACCACCACCCGCTGCACCTGGACGCCCACTACGCCGAGGGCTCCACCGACTTCGGGCGCAACGTGGTGGTCGGCAACTACGTGTACTCCCTGCTGCTGGGAATGTCGGTTCCGGACGTCTCCGGCAAGGCGATCGCCAACCTGGAGATCGAGTCCCTGCGGCACGTCGCGCCGACCTTCCACGGTGACACGATCTACGGCGAGACCACCGTGCTGGACAAGCGCCTCTCCTCCTCCCGTCCGGACCGGGGCGTGGTGCACGTGGAGACCCGGGGCCACAAGCAGGACGGCACCCCGGTCTGCGTCTTCCGGCGCAAGGTGATGGTGCCCACCGCGGCGTACATCGAGGAGCGCGGCGGGGAGCAGCCCGGCCGCCCGGAGCCGCGCGAACAGCGGCCGAAGGGAGACAAGTGAGATGGGACGCCTGGCACGCACCGAGGGCCTGACCGACATCCAGCGGGAGATCCTGCACACGGTTCGGGGATTCGTCGACAAGGAGATCCTGCCGGTCGCCGGCGAGTTGGAGCACCGAGACGAGTACCCGGCCGAGATCGTCGAGGGGCTCAAGGAGTTGGGCCTGTTCGGCCTGATGATCCCCGAGGAGTACGGCGGGCTCGGCGAGTCGCTGCTGACCTACGCCCTGTGCGTGGAGGAGATCGCCCGGGGCTGGATGAGCGTCTCGGGCATCATCAACACCCATTTCATCGTCGCCCACATGCTGCGTCACCACGGGACCGAGGAGCAGCGGGCGCACTTCCTGCCCCGGATGGCGACCGGCGAGGTGCGCGGCGCGTTCTCGATGTCGGAGCCGGCCCTGGGCTCGGACGTGGCCGCCATCACCTCCAAGGGGGTGCGCGACGGCGACGACTTCCTGCTCACCGGGCAGAAGATGTGGCTGACCAACGGCGGTTCCTCCACCCTGGTGGCGGTGTTGTGCCGCACCGACGAGGGGCAGCCGGCGGACGCGCCCCCACACCGGTCGATGACCACCTTCCTGGTGGAGAAGGAGCCCGGTTTCGGTGAGGTGCGACCGGGCCTGACCATCCCCGGCAAGATCGAGAAGATGGGTTACAAGGGGGTGGACACCACCGAGATGATCATGGACGGCCTGCGGATACCGGCCGCCCGGGTGCTCGGCGGGACCACCGGGCGGGGCTTCTACCAGATGATGGACGGCGTCGAGGTGGGCCGGGTGAACGTGGCGGCGCGCGGCTGCGGCGTCGCCCTGCGCGCCTTCGAGCTGGGCATCGCCTACGCCCAGCAGCGGCACACCTTCGGCAAGCCGATCGCCGAGCACCAGGCGGTGCAGTTCCGGCTGGCGGAGATGGCCACCAAGGTGGAGGCGGCGCACGCCCTGATGGTCGGCGCGGCCCGCACCAAGGACTCCGGACGGCGCAACGACCTGGAGGCGGGCATGGCCAAGTACCTGGCCGCCGAGTACTGCAAGGAGGTCGTGGAGGGGTCCTTCCGCATCCACGGCGGCTACGGCTTCTCCAAGGAGTACGAGATCGAACGGCTCTACCGGGAGGCACCGATGCTGCTGATCGGTGAAGGAACGGCCGAGATCCAGAAAATGATCATCGGGCGTCGCCTTCTCGAGGAGTACCGGGAACGGAACTGAGCGCGTTCGCGGCGCCACCTCCGACACGCCGATTCGCCCTTTTCCTGCAATCGTGACCCGTTTCACTCCCGACCCGGGAGACGCCTTTCCCGGAGATGAGGGCCCGATTCGGACGGAACGACGCGCGCGACGGTCGGGATCGGTGATCCCGACCGTCGCGCGCGCTTGTCCGTACGCGGCACGAAGCCGATAGCATTCCCCGTAAAGGAGCATCGCATTCCCGCGCATGTCCCTCCCGCCGACGAAGGTCTCCCATGCCCCACCGCTCCCTCCCCGAAGCCCGCGGCCGGGTGCGTCTCGCCCGCGGTGCGTCGCCGTGGCTGCTGCCCACCGTCGCCACCGCCGCCGTCAGCCTCGCCAAGGCCCGCCGCTCCGGGCGCTGGGCCGCCGTCGCCGTACCCGCCACCGCGCTCGCGGCGGGCATGCTGTGGTTCTTCCGCGACCCCGAGCGGGAGATCGGTCGGGGCCGGGTCATCTCCCCGGCCGACGGCGTGGTGCAGTCGATCATGCCGTGGAAGGACGGCCGCACCCGGGTGGCCATCTTCATGAGCCCGCTCAACGTCCACGTGAACCGGGCGCCGGTGGCCGGCACCGTCTCCTCGGTGCAGCACGTGCCCGGTGGCTTCGTCCCCGCCTTCAACAAGGAGAGCGAGGACAACGAGCGGGTCGTCTGGCACTTCGACAGCGAGCTGGGTGACATCGAGATGATCCAGATCGCGGGCGCCGTGGCCCGTCGGATCGTCCCCTACGTGGTGGACGGCACCAAGGTCGAGCAGGGTGAGCGGGTCGGCCTGATCCGCTTCGGCTCCCGGGTGGACGTCTACCTTCCCGAGGGTATCGAGCCGGCCGTGGAGGTCGGCGAGATCACGACCGCGGGGGTGACTCGCCTTGACCGTGATTGACCGCAACGCCCGGGACTCCTGGACCCCGGGCGCCGATGTGGACGACGACGATGACGACGACATGCCCCTGTCGTTGCGCCTGTCGATAGCCGACGCCCTGACCCTGGCGAACGCCACCTGCGGGTTCCTGGCCGTCTACTTCACCACCACCGGCGTGCTGATCCCCCACCTCACCGGTACCGGGGATGTCGGCGTGGTGCGCAACAACGCCGCCACCGCCGTGCTGCTCATGCTCCTGGCGAGCGTGTTCGACCTGTTCGACGGCCTGGTGGCGCGCAAGCTGCGCAGCTCGCCGATGGGCGCGGAGTTGGACAACCTCTCCGACCTGATCAGTTTCGGGCTCGCCCCGGCCTACTTCGTCATCGTCTGGGGCCTGGTGGTCGGCTCGGTGCACGAGCCGCTGTCCGCGCTGGCGGCCATCGTGGTCCTGCTGGCCGTCGTGCTGCGGTTGGCCAGGTTCTCCTGCGTCACGGTGCCCGAGGGCGTCTTCCAGGGGATGCCGAGCCCCTTCGGGGCCCTGACGGTGGTCTCCATCGTCCTGCTGGAGCTGCCGTTCTTCCCCACCCTGCTGGCGATCGTGGGGGTGGCCTGGCTGATGGTCAGCCGGGTGGAGTACCCCAAGCCGCGCGGGCCGTTGGCGGCCGCGATGCTCGGATGGATCATCATCGGCATGGCCATGCTGACCGCTTGGGCGTTCGACGCCCCGGGCGGTGAGCTGTTGCTGCAGACCGGGTGCGCCATGCAGGTGGTGCTCGGCGCGGTGATCCCACTGTTCGCCACCGCGCGTCGGGTCAACAGCTTCCGCGACAACCGCCGGGAGGCGCGGGCCGCCGCGCGCGCCCGCGTCTGAGGCACCGTCCGCGTCGCGCGGCGCCGGGAACGGCGGAGACGACGCCGAGGTCACGACGGCCGGGGCACGAGCCGGTGGCGGTCCCGCCCGGTGAGTCGGGGAAACCGGAGGAGCCCGGTGAGCCGGCCCGGCACGGTCCCGTTCCCCGGACCCCGGCGGACCGGCACGTGCCCCGGAGTCCGGGGAACGCCGCACATCCCGGGCACGGACCGGTTCCCGCCCGCCGCCCCCGCACGGCACACCGCCGGCGGGGTCAGCCGCGCGGGAAGCTCTCGGCCAGGTCGGAGACGAAGGCCTCGCGCTCGACCACCAGGCCGCCGGGGACCTCGGCGTCGGGGGTCATGATGAAGCTCTCCAGCGACGAGGGGTTCGCCGGGTCGGAGAAGTCGTGCACGATGCCGAAGGCGTTGTCGTAGTCGTTCAGCTCCTGCATCGCGGCGGCCACACCCTCCCGGGTGAGGTCGTCGTTGTCACAGGCGATGCGCAGCGCGTCGGCGACCAGGCGGGCGGCGTTCCAGCCGGCGACCACACCGTTGTCCAGGGTGGCGTCCGGGTACTCGGCCAGGTAGGCCTCGGCCAGGGTGCTCGGGCCCTCCTCCTCGGAGCCGATGGGCAGGGTCGGGGCGGCGATGTAGAAGTTGTCGAGCAGCGCCGGGGCGGCGTCGGTGGCCAGGAGCTGCGGGGCGAAGGCCGAGTTGTTGCCGATGATCGGCACATCCAGGCCGACCGCCGCCGCCACACCCGCCACCGAGGCGGCCTGGCGCGGACCGGCGCTGACGATGATCGCCGAGACACCCTCCCGGGCGAGCGTGCCGACCTGCGCCGTCATGTCCTCGTCGGTGGGCTTGATCTGCTGCTCGGAGATGCTCAGCCCCAGCTCATCGGCGGCGTACCGGGCGCCCTCCAGGGCGTTCTCGCCGTAGTCCCCCTCGAAGTAGACGTGCCCGATGGTGTCGCCCTCGGACAGCCCCTTCTCGTCCATCAGGAAGTCGATCGCGTTGATCGTCTCCACGTCGTAGGTGCTGCCGACCATGTGGATGTACTCGCTGCCCAGCAGGGCGGCGGTCCAGGCCTGGGCCACGATCACGGCGTGGTCGGTGGAGTCGACCTGGTCCTTGACCGCGGCGACGAAGGGCGAGCCGATGAACTGCGTGTAGGCCAGGACGTTCGGCTCGAGTTCGTTGTAGGCGGAGATCGCCTGCGAGGCGTCGTAACCGTGGTCACGGGTGGTCAGCTCGAGGTCCCGCTCGCAGACCCCGCCCTCCGCGTTGACCTCCTTGATGTAGAGCTGCTGGGCCTGGGTGATGCTCACCCCGAGGGTGGCGTAGGGGCCGGTCATGTCGGTGAGCGCGCCGAGGGCGATGGTGTCGTCGGTGACGCCGGGGCCGGTGGCGACGCTCTCGCCGTCCCCCGCGTCACCGGAACCGCCGTTCCCCCCGCCGCCCCCGTTGTCGTCCTCCGCCTTGCTGCTGCAGGCGGTCAGGGTGAGGGCCAGGACAGTCGCCGCCGCGACCGCGGCCGACGAAGCACTGTGTTTTCTCATGACGGAACCTCCATGTTCCCGGTATTGGTGGTTCTGGCCCTGCGTCGTCGTGCCCTTCGGGCACGCAGGACGGCGGGCAGGCGTACCAGCCCGCCGGGTAGGAAGAGCACGGCGGCGACCACCGCCGCGCCGTACAGGTAGCGGGAGACCTCACCGGGCGCGACGCCGCCGGTGCCCGGTGCGGAGACCAGGGGCAGCGCCTCGCTGTAGCGGGTCAGGGCCTGCGGGATGACGGTGACGAAGAACGCCCCCAGGACGGCCCCGCCCACCGTGCCGAGCCCGCCGATCACGATCATGGCCAGGTACTCCAGGGCCAGGATCAGGCCGAAGTAACTCGGCACGGTGCGCTGGAAGACCAGCGCCAGGAGCACTCCGGCCAGCCCCGCGTACATCGAGGAGAGGATGAAGACGGCACCCCGGTAGCGGGCCACCGGCACGCCCATGACGCCGGCGGCGATGCGGTGGTCACGGATGGCGTTCATCGCCCGTCCGGGCCGGGAGCGCAGGACACCGCGGGCGAACAGGGCCCCGACCACCAGCAGGACCAGCCCGAGGTACCAGAGCTTCTCCACGGCCTGGAACGGCACCGAGGCGACCATGACGCGTTCGTTGTCGAAGGTGAAGCCGAGGATGTCCAGCGGCGGTACCGACCGGCCGTTGTAACCGCCGGTCAGGTCGTGGGCGTTGAAGAGCACGTGCTGACCGATGAAGATCAGCGCCAGCGTGGCGATACCCAGGTAGGCACCGCGCAGCCGGCCCGCGATGGGACTGAAGACACCGCCGGCCACCCCCGCCAGGAGCACCGCGAGGACCACCGCGAGCAGCGGCGGCATCCCGAAGCCGACGACGTTGGCGTCCGGGTCCCCGGCGAAGACGCAGTAGCCGTAGGCCCCGATCGCCAGGAAGAAGGCATGGCCCAGGGAGAGCTGACCGGTGGCGCCGGTGAGCAGGTTCAGGCCGATCGCGCCGATGGCGGCGGCCATCGCGAAGAGGCCGGCCCGCAGCCAGAACGCCTCCAGGTAGAAGGGCATCAGCATCAGCACCAGGCCGAGCACCAGCCACAGGCCGGGGGTGACCAGGTCGCGGGGGGTGCGGCCGGACGTTCCGCCGGCGGGACCGCCGGGACCCTTCTCCCCCGCCCCGGCCCCCCTGCGGACGCGGGTGAGCAGATCAGACACGGGAGAGCTCCCTCGTTCCGAAGAGTCCGGCCGGACGGATCAGCAGGACGACCACCATCACCAGATAGGGGGCGAGGTCGCCGATGCCGTTACCGAGGAAGGAGAGCTCGCTCTGGTATCCGGTGGCCAGGGACTGGGTGACACCGACGATCAGACCGCCGGCGAGGGCCCCGGTGGTGGAGTCCAGGCCGCCGATGATCGCGGCGGGGAATGCCTTGAGCGCGACCAGGCCGGTATCCCGATCCAGGCCGGTGGTGGGGAAGACGGAGAGGAAGAGCGCGGCGACGGCGGCCAGCGCGCCGGCCACCGCCCAGGCGGAGGCGGAGATCCAGCCCAGTCGCACGCCCATCAGCGCCGCCGTTCCCCGGTCCTCCGCCGCGGCCCGCATCGCCACGCCCCAGGAGGTGAAGCGGAAGGCCAGCAGGAAGACGGTGATCAGCGCGCCGGCGACGAGGAAGGCCGCCACCCGGGTCTGCGGGATGTTCACCGGCCCCAACTGGACCAGGGTGTTGCCCCAGGGGTCTCGGTAGCTGAAGATCTGCGGACCGATACGGCGTGCGAATTCGGTGATCAGTACGATGTCGATGCCGATCGTGACGATCGCCAGCACGCTGTGGTCGTGCCCCCGGTACCGCCGGATGATCAGGAACTCCAGGAGCATGCCCAGCAGGGCGGCGCCGGCGATGCCGACGAGCAGCGCGAGCCAGAACCCGAGGGTGTCACGGCTGATCACGGCGAAATAGCCGCCGGCGAGCAGGAGCGAGGCGTGGGCGAAGTTCACCACCTCGGTGGATTTGAAGATGATCACGAAGCCCAGGGCGATCAGCGCGTAGACCGATCCCAGTGAGATGCCGGTGATCAGCAGTTCGAGGAAGGTCGTCATCGGGAAGCTCCAGCCTCTCCCCCGTCCGACGGCCCGTCCAAGGGCCCGTCGGAGGCTCCGGACACGTCGGTGCCGGGGTCCGGGCCGTCGGCCCGGGGCTCGGTGGTGTCGGTCGTCTTCGGGTCGGTCGTCTTCGGGTCGGGGACACCGGTCACCCGGGTGGTCGAGCTGGTCTCGGCCCCGCCGTTGGTGCCCAGGTAGGCGCGGGCCACCTCGGGGTCGTTCTGCACCCGGCCGGGATCGCCGTGGGCGATCAGTCGGCCGAAGTCCAGGACGGTGACGGTGTCGGCGAGCCGCATCACCACGCCCATGTCGTGCTCGACGAGCAGGACCGAGACGCCCAGGTTCTCCCGGACGGCGGTGATGACCCCGGCCGCGTGGCGGCGCTCGGTCGGCGTCATCCCGGCGATCGGCTCGTCCAACAACAACACCTCGGGTTCCATGCACAGCGCCCGGCCCAGTTCGACCAGCTTCTGCAGGCCGTAGGGCAGGGCCCCGGCGGGAAGGCCGAGATACGGCTCCAGGCCCAGGAAGGCGGCGATCTCCCGCATCCGCTCACGGTGCCGGGCCTCCTCCCGGACCGCCGAGGGCAACCGCAACCCCGCGGCGACGAAGCCGGTGCGGGTCAGGCGGTGCCGACCCAACAGCAGGGTGTCGGCGACGGTGGCGTGGTCGGAGAGTGCCAGGTTCTGGAAGGTGCGGGCGACCCCGAGGGCGGCGATCCGCTCGGGGGGCAGGCCGGTCAGTTCCCGGTCGCCGAGCCGCACGCTGCCCGAGGTGGCCCGGTAGACGCCGGAGAGCACGTTGAAGCAGGTGGACTTGCCCGCGCCGTTGGGGCCGATGACGGCGTGGATGCTGCCGGGCTCGACGGCGAAGGAGACGTGGTCCAGGGCGGTGAGGCCGGCGAAACGGACGGTGAGGTCGGTGATCTCCAGCCGGGGCGGGGCGGGAGGGGTCTCGGCGACGGCGGTGCCGGCCGGCGCGCCGGATCCGCCGGGGGTGTCGGGGCTCACGCGACCCACCTCCGCAGCGTCGGCCGGCCGTCGGAGTGATCGTGCTCGGCCCGGATGCCGGCCTCCGCGTCGGCGGCGGCGTCCTCGTCGCCGACGCCCAGGTAGCGGCGGCGCACCTCGTCGCTGGCGACCAACTCGGCGGCGGTCCCCGACAGCGCGACGGCGCCGGTCTCCAGCACCACCGCCCGGGTCGCCAGGCCCAGCGCGAGCGCGGCGTTCTGCTCGACCAGCAGGACGGCGGTGCCCTGGGCGTTGATCTCGCGGATGGTGTCGGCGATGCGGGCGGCCATCATCGGCGCCAGCCCCAGCGAGGGCTCGTCGAGCAGCAGCAGGCGCGGGCGGGCCATCAGGGCCCGCCCCATGGCGAGCATCTGCTGCTCGCCGCCGGACAGCAGTCCGGCTCGTTGGTGCACCCGCTCCGCGAGAACCGGGAACAGGTCGAAGACCCGGTCGCGGGCCTCCTGTTCGCCCTTGCGTCCGTGTCGGGCGCCCAGGGCACCGGCCCGCAGGTTGTCCGAGACGGTCATCCGGGCGAAGACCTGGCGCCCCTCGGGCACCTGCACCACCCCGGCGGCGACGATCTGCGCGGCGTTGCGGCCGTCGAGCCGTTCGCCGTCGAACTCGATGCTCCCGCCGGTGATCGCGCCGCCCTGGAACCGCAGCGTGCCGGAGACGGCCCGCAACAGCGTGGACTTGCCCGCCCCGTTGCCGCCCAGTACGGCGGTGACGGCACCGTCGGGCACCTCCAGGGAGACGGACGAGAGCGCGTGCACCGGTCCGTACCCGGCGGCGAGTCCGCGCACCCGCAGAATGGCGGCCTCCATCGGCCACCCCCTTCCAGCAGCGTGTCCGCACACCCCAGCACCGGCCCCGCGCCCCGTCCATGCCGGATCGCGGAATCGCTGCCTGTGACCAACGACCGGGGAGGCCCGTTGTGCGGTTGCCCAACCGATACGGGGAGAGGCCGGTGACCTCGTGGAAGTCATCTTCCGTCGGGCTGCCGGCCGAGGTCGTGACCCGGCGCCGCGCGGCACCCGGCACGGTGCGCCAAGGGGCCGCCACCCGTAGCACAATGACCGCATGAAGCTCACCAAGCACGGTCACGCCTGCGTCCGGATCGTCCACGGGGACCGCACCCTGGTGATCGATCCCGGCGCGTTCGGCGAGCGGGACGCGGCCGCCGGGGCCGACGCGCTGCTGGTCACCCACGAGCACCCGGACCACTTCGACGAGGGACGGCTGCGCTCGGCGATGGAGGCGGACCCGGCGGTGGAGCTGTGGGCTCCGCGTGCCGTGAGCGAGGTGATGTCGACGGCCTTCCCGGGGCGCGCGCACGCGGTGGGCGACGGCGACACCCTCACCGCCGCCGGCTTCCCGGTCGAGGTGCACGGTGAGCTGCACGCCGTGATCCACCCCGACCTGCCCCGGGTCGCCAACGTCGGTTTCCTGGTGGAGGACCCGGAGGGCGGAGCGGGCACGGTCTTCCACCCCGGCGACGCGTTGACCGTGCCGGAGCGGGAGGTGGAGACGCTGCTGCTGCCGGTGCACGCGCCGTGGAACAAGTTCTCCGAGGTGGTGGAGTACGTGCGGGAGGTCGGGCCGCGCCGGGCGGTGGCCGTGCACGACGGGCTGTTGGGACCGGCCGGGCACACCGTCTACGGCCGGAACATGGGGCCGGCCGGTCCGGGGCTGGGCGCCGCGGAGTACCTCCGGTTGGAGCCGGGCGACTCCCTCGCCCTCGCCTGATCGCCGGTCCACCCGCTCGTCTCCCGTCGGCGCCGTCCGCCCCGTCCCACCCGCGTCCCGACAGCCCCGCCCCGACAGTCGTCATCCCACCCGCACCCACCCACGCCCGGAGCACCGATGCGCATCGCCACCTGGAACGTCAACTCCGTCACCGTCCGCCTGGAACGCCTGGTGGCCTGGCTGGAACGCAGCGGCACCGATGTGCTCTGCCTCCAGGAACTCAAGTGCGACCTCGCCGCCTTCCCGGCGGAGCGGCTGCGCGAGGCCGGGTACGAGGCGCTCGTGGCGGGCACCGGCCGCTGGAACGGCGTCGCGGTGCTCTCCCGGGTGGGTCTGGAGGAGCCGGTGACCGAACTGCCCGGCGCGCCGGGGTACGAGGGGGTCGTGGAGCCCCGGGCCGTGTCGGCGGTCTGCGGCGGGGTGAAGGTGTGGTCGGTGTACGTGCCCAACGGTCGGGAGGTGGAACACCCCCACTACGCGTACAAGTTGGAGTGGTTGGCGGCGCTGCGCGCGGCGGTGGCGGCGGACGCCGCCGGGGAGCGGCCGTTCGCCGTGCTGGGCGACTTCAACGTGATCCCGACGGACGAGGACGTCTGGGACATCGGGGTCTTCGACGAGACCTCCACCCACGTGACCGCCGCGGAGCGCGAGGCGTTGGCGGGGCTGCGCGCGACGGGCCTGCGGGACGTGATGCCCCGGCCGCTGAAGTACGACCGCCCCTTCACCTATTGGGACTACCGGCAGTTGGCCTTCCCCAAGAACAAGGGCATGAGGATCGACCTGGTCTACGGCAACGCCGCGTTCGTGGGCGCGGTGCGGGACGCGCACGTGGACCGCGAGGAGCGCAAGGGGAAGGGAGCCTCGGACCACGCGCCGGTGGTGGTGGACCTGGAGCCGGCGGGCTGAGCCGCGCCCGCGAACGCGCCACGGCCCTCCCGGCACCCCTCGGCGCCGGTGTCGTGGCGAGGGCCGGCCGGGTGCCGGTGCCGCCGTGGCCCCGGGCATGGGCATGGGCATGGGCATGGACGTGATCCCGAACGGCGGGGTGACGGCCTCCGATCGATGTTCCCGGGCCCGGGGGAACCGGGCGGGTTTTCCCTTTTCGTCACCTTCAAATCCGTCGTGCCGCCGGCCTGCCGGCGGGTCCGGGTGCCACCCTTCACGGTATGAGGTTCCCCTTCGCACACCACCGGCGCCGGCCCCGGATGCCCGTGCCCCCGACCGGCGCGGAACGCGATTACGACGCCGACGGGGTCACGGAGTTGCTCGCCGAGTGCCCCCTGCTGCGGGAACGGGCCGCCGATCAGGGAGTCGTACTCTCGGGGGACCCCGAATCCCTTGCCCTGCTGGACCAGTTGCCGCCCCTGTGGCGCGAGGACCCCGAGGAGTTGCCGGCCCTGGCCACGGACGCCGGGCTGTACCTGGGCACGGTGATCGTCCGCTCCCTGGCCGGCGCCCGCTGGGTCCCCGGCGAGGACGGCCGCCCCGAGGTGGCCCTGGCCTCGGGGCGTCGGCTCGATGTGGGGACCCGGGGCCGGGAGTGGGCGGAGAACGGCGTGCCCGAGCTGTCCCGGCTGTACGCCGAGGCGGCCGAGGGCTGAGCGCGGGCGGCTCCCGCCCTTTCCCCCGCCGTCCCCGGGCCACCCCGACCCGGGAGCGCGCCCGACCCGGTCGGGGCCCCGGGCCGGGGTGGCCCGGTCCCGCCGGTCCCGGCCGGGTCAGCGCGGTACGGAGCCGGCCGGTTCGTCCCCGCCCGCCGGGGCACGGCGTCGCGTCGGACGGGGCACCCCCGCGCGGTGTTCCCCGGGACGCGGGGCCCCGGCGACGACTCCCGCGCCCGGCGGGGGCGGCGGGGCCGGTTCCGGGGCCAGCGGGATCTCGTACTCCAGTCGCCACCGGTCCCCGCGCACCACCGAGTCCGAGGTCTCCACCGGCCGACCGTCGGCCGCGTAGTGGGTGCGTTCCACGGCCGTGAGGCACTGGCCCGGCGCACAGCCCAGCGCCTCGGCCTCCGGGCTGGTGGCCGGACGGGAGGCGACCACCTCGCGGGCGCGTACGACCCGGATGCCGATGGCGGCGAACCGTCCGCGCACGCCCCGGCGGGCGTAGGGGCCGCGCTCGGGCCAGCAGATGTCGGTCTCCCCGGTGAGGGCCAACGGCTCCCAACTGGTCGCCAGTTGCAGCGGAAGGCGGTCCGCGAGGTACTCGTAGCGGGTGCACATGACCCGCTCGCCGGTGCCGATGCCCAACCTCTCGGCGATGACCGGCGGCGCGACCGTCGCGGTGGAGGTGGCCTCCCAGACCAGGTGCGGCGCCCGCTCGGCGGGACTCTCCGCCCTCGGCGCGGGGAGGAGCCCGAAGCCCTCCGCGAACCCGCCCCCGACGAACCCGTCCCTCCCGGCGACCGGCGCCGATGGGGGCACGGCCGGGAACGGCCCGGGGCGCGCGCCGACCGCGCCCGGGGGCGGCAGCGCCCCCGCCCGTGCCACGACCCGGGGGCCGCCGCGGAGTTCGGCGGCGAGAGGGGAATCGATCGCGACCGATCCCCTCACCAGGGAGCCGATCGGCTTGCGATCGCCGACGAAGACCCCCCGTCCGAACTGACCGACCGCGTAGCCGGCGGCCTTGAGCACCCGTACCGCCCGATCCACCGTCTGATCGCTGGCGCCGTAGACCCGCTTGAGTTCCGACCGGGAGGGGATGCGTGCCCCCACCGGCAGAACCCCTTCGTCGATCTGGCGCCGCAGATCGTCCGCGATGCGCTGGTAGACCGGCCGCGTGTCACCCATCTGATCCCCTCTCACACCACCAGGGTTTCGACCGCGACCAGGCTACGTCACTCGGCGTCAGTCCTCCTTACTCGTGGTGAGCTTCGGGCGGGGGCTCAGGGCCGTGGAGGTGACGTCGGAGACGAGTTCCACCACGTCGGGGCCGTACGCCTGGGAGTTGACGACCTTGAGCAGCAGCACGAAATTCCCGGAGCCGCCGTGCTTCCGGGCCAGCCGCAGGTGGTGGCGGGCCAGGTAGCGGGCGGCGGCCTGATGGGTGATGGAGCGTTGGCCGCAGATCAGGAAGACCGGCCGTCCCTCCTGGCCGCCGGTGAGTCGGGCCAGCAGGACGTGCTCGACCGAGCCGTTCTCCAGGCGGTACCGCTCGGTGCCGATGAGGAAGGCACCCCGGTCCGGACCCGGTTCGGTGTCGGTGTTGGCGGCGATGCCGGGCAGCAGGCTGTGCAGGTGGGCGGCGGAGCGCCGGTTGCCCATCGGACCACCCAGACAGAACTCGGTGCGCTCGCCGAAACCGCGCTGGGCGGTCTCCCCGGATATCACCCGTGCGTGGGACCGGCAGTTCTTGATCAGCGCGGCCAGTTCGAGGAGGGCGAAGACGTCGTTGCGCGCCACGGCTCCATCCGCGCCGGCCTCCCGACTGACCACCAGCAGGCACTCGGAGTTGTCCGGAAGTCCGAAGAACCGCTGCTTGCGCCTCAGGTCGCGCTCGTACAGCCAGCCGCGGAGGAACCAGCCCAGGACGGCGGCGACCGCCGCCGCGACGACGATGGCGAGGAGCAGGTTGCGCGCGTCTTCGTTCATGGCCGGGACCCTACCGGCGGCTCGCGCCGGTGTTCGACCCCCGGGCGGGAACCGCGACCCGCCCGGGACCCGTCCGCGACATCCCGGCCCCGTCGGCGCCGGCGGGCCCCTCCCGACCATCGGCACGGCACGGTCGCCGGGGCGGAGCCGAACGGGCCCCGGGTGGAGGCGTCACCCGGATGCCTGTTTCGTCCCTCCTTTCACCCGCCGGGAGGGTTTGGGATCGCCGGCGTCGGTCACCCGCACAGAAGGAGGCCACAGCCGGTCGGCCGTCGGGGGGAGCCGGAGCGGCGCGACGGAACCGGCGGAACGAGACGGAGGACGAGGACGATGACGCCAGGAGCGGAACGCCGCGGCGCGGGGGACCCCCGCCGGGACCCGCGTTCGCCGGACCCGGACCCGGACCGCACGCCCGGCATGGAGCCGGGCGGCTCGGTGCTGCCCGGTGACACCCCGCCCGCCGAGGGGAGCATGAGCGAGACGGGTCCGCAGGAGACCCACAACCCCACCAAGGGGTGGGCGGTCGCCCCCCTGGCCCTGGTCATCGTGGTGACCGTGCTCATCGCCGCCTTCTTCTTCGCTTACGCGATTTCCCTGCTCTGAGCGGGTATCCCCGCCGACGGCCCGGCGGGGAGAAGCCGGCCCGCGGCGGGGGATTCCTGTTTCCCGGGTGAAAGCCGGGGTAGGCGGCGAAGTGAGCCACCGACACCCCCTTCGGAATGGATGTCGGGGCGGCCCGGCATTCCGCCGGCCACAATCGAAGAAAGACGATCGCGTTCGCAACGCGAATGTCCGGAGGAACCATGTTCGGCATCGCCGGCACCGCCTCCCGGAAACCATTTCGCCGCTTTTCGCCCGAATGTCCGCGGAGACACGGAACGAAAGAGGAACGGTCCGGAGGCGGATGGGGAATCCGAACGGATCGCGGCGATCGGGGATGCCCCGATCACCGTTCCGATCACCGCAGTCACCGAGATCACCCGATCAAGGAGTAGCGCTCGTGTCCCACATCGAGGAATCCATCGAGGTCGCCGTGCCGGTGACCACCGCCTACAACCAGTGGACGCAGTTCGAGGAATTCCCCGAGTTCATGAGCGGGGTGGAGCGGGTGGACCAGCTCTCGGACAGTCGGACGCACTGGGTGACCAACATCGCCGGCACCCGGCGGGAGTTCGACGCCGACATCACCCAGCAGGTTCCCGACGAGCGGGTCGCCTGGGCCAGCCGCAACGGCCCCAAGCAGGCCGGTGTGGTGACGTTCCACCGCCTGAACGAGTCCCGCACGAAGATCATGCTCCAGATGGAGTACGCCCCGGAGAACTTCACCGAGGCCATCGGCGACAAGATGGGCATCGTGCGCCGCAAGGCCAAGCAGGACCTGGACAACTTCAAGGAGTTCATCGAGTCCCGCGGTACCGAGACCGGTACCTGGCGCGGCAAGATCTGAGCGCCGACGCGGCGGGTTGGCCCCGCCGACCCGCCAACGTCGGGAGGTCCCCGTCGACCGTGGTCGACGGGGACCTCCCGACGTGCGCGCCCGCGTGCTCCACGGCCGTTCCGGCCCGGTGTTCACCCCGGCTGGGGGGACGGTCTCCCGTCGGGGACCGGTTCGACCGGTTCGACCAGGTCGGCCAGGAGCGCGGGGAGCGCCCGGCCGATCGGCTCCCGGATGACCTCCTCGGCCAGGGCGTCGTACGGCGTCGGCTCGGCGTTGACGATGACCAGTCGCGCCCCGGCCTCCACCGCGATCCGGGCCAACGAGGCGGCGGGGTGGACCCGCAGGCTGGTGCCCACCGCGACGAACACCTCGCTCGCCCGGGCGACGGCCACCGCCCGCTCCAGTACCTCCCGGTCCAGTGCCTGACCGAACATCACGGTGGCCGATTTCAGGATCCCCGAACAGAGGACGCAGGGCGGGTCCTCCTCCCCGGCCTCCACCCGGGCCAGTGCCTCGGACATCGGACCGCGCCCGCCGCAGTCCACGCACTCGAACAACCGGGTGGTTCCGTGCAGTTCCAGGACCTTGCGGTCGGACAGCCCGGCGGCCTGGTGCAGACCGTCCACGTTCTGGGTGATCACCCGCACCGGCGCGCCGGTGCGCTCGAGCTCGGCGACGGCCCGGTGGGCGACGTTGGGACGGGCGTGCCGGGCCGGCCCGGTGAGACGGATCCGCCAGGCGCGGCGGCGGATCTCCGGGTCGTTCACGTAGTGGTGGTAGGTGACCAGCTTCGCCGCCTCCGGGTCCCGCCGCCACACACCGTTGGGTCCCCGGTAGTCCGGGATGCCGGAGTCGGTGGAGATGCCGGCACCGCTGAGCAGTGCCACCGGGGGCCGGGAGGGGGCCGTCGCGGGTCGGCGGGAATCGTCCGGGGCGCTTCCGGACCGGGGGGCCGTCTCGTCGCCGCTCATATGAAAAGCGTACGCTCCCGGGCATGTTCACCACGCGGCCCACGCTCCAGGGCACCCTCGGCATGGTCTCCAGCACGCATTGGCTCGCCTCGCAGTCGGCGATGGCGATCCTGGAGGAGGGAGGGAACGCCTTCGACGCGGCCGTGGCCGCCGGCTTCACCCTCCACGTGGTCGAACCCCATCTCAACGGCCCCGCCGGTGACGCGCCGATCATCATCGCCCCCACCGGCGGACCGGTGCGGGTCCTGTGCGGACAGGGACCGGCGCCCATGGGCGCCACCATCGATCACTTCACCGGCCTGGGCCTGGACCTGGTCCCCGGCACCGGGCCCCTGGCCGCCGTCGTCCCCGGCGCCTTCGACGCCTGGATGACCCTGCTGCGCGACCACGGCACCCGCTCCCTGCGCCGGGTGCTGGAGGCCGCCATCGGCTACGCCGAACACGGCCACCCGGTCGTGGAACAGGTCTGCCGGACCGTGGAGGGCGTGCGGGACCTCCTGGAGTCCGAGTGGACCTCCTCCGCCGAGGTGTACCTGCCCGGTGGGCACCCGCCCGCCCCCGGCGGCCTGCTGCGCAACCCCGACCTCGCCGCCACCTGGCGACGCCTGCTGACCGAGGCCGAGGCCGCCTCCCCCCACCGCGAGGGACAGATCGACGCCGCCCGCCGCGTCTGGCGCGAGGGCTTCATCGGCGACGCCCTCGTGGCGCACGCCGCGCGCCCCGCCATGGACTCCTCCGGCCGCCGACACGCCTCCCCCCTCACCGGCGACGACCTGACCGGCTGGACCGCCTCCTACGAGGAACCCTCCCGCTACGACCACGGCGACTGGACCGTCTGCAAGCCCGGTCCCTGGAGCCAGGGTCCCGTCCTGCTCCAGCAGCTCGCGCTGCTCGGCGACGCCCCGGCCGACCTGCTCGCCGAGGCGGGCGGCGGTCGCGCAGGCGGCACCCGCGGCCTGGCCCCCGAGGAGACGGCCGCCTACCCCGAGTACCTGCACCTGCTGCTGGAGGCCGGCAAGTTGGCGATGGCCGATCGCGAGGCCTGGTACGGCGACGCCGGCGAAACCCCGGTGCCGCTGGACGACCTGTTGTCGCCGGAGTACAACACCACCCGCCGCGCCCTGATCGGCCCGCACGCCTCCGCCGAGCTGCGCCCCGGCTCCCCCGGCGGTCGGCCGCCGCGCCTGGCCCGGGCCGCGAGCGACCCGAACTCCTTCGCCCCCGCCTTCGATCCGCTCGGCGTCGCGGCGGCCGGCTCCGGCGAGCCCACCGTGGGCCGGAACGGGGAGACCCGCGGCGACACCTGTCACGTGGACGTGGTGGACCGCTGGGGCAACCTGGTCAGCGCCACCCCCAGTGGCGGCTGGCTGCAGTCGAGCCCGGTCGTCCCCGGCCTGGGCTTCCCCCTGGGCACCCGGCTGCAGATGACCTGGCTGGAGCCGGGCCTGCCCTCCTCACTGACCCCCGGCAGGCGCCCGCGCACCACCCTCTCCCCCTCCCTGGCGCTGTGCGGCGGGGAACCGGTCATGGCCTTCGGAACCCCCGGCGGCGACCAGCAGGACCAGTGGCAGGCGCACTTCTTCCTGGGGCTGTTGCTGCGGCCGGGCGTGCGCGGCGGCCCGGACCTGCAGGGCGCGATCGACGCCCCCAACTGGCACCAGGACTCCTTCCCCTCTTCCTTCCACCCGCGCGGTTCGCGCCCCGGCGAGGTGACGGTGGAATCCCGGGTCGGCGAGCGCGCGGTGGAGGAGCTGCGGCGACGCGGCCACCGGGTGCACGTCGGCGGCGCGTGGACGGAGGGCAGGCTGTGCGCGGTGGCCCGCAACCCGGAGACGGGAGTGCTCTCGGCCGCCGCGAACGCCCGGGGGATGCAGGGGTACGCGGTCGGCCGTTGAGGTCCGGCACCTCCCGCGCACGGGCCCGGCCGGTGGTCCCGGGCGTCCCCGGGCCGGACCGGAGGTGAACGCCGGGGGTCGGCACCCCCGGCGCACCACCGCTTCCGCCCCGGCGTCCCCTCCCCCGCTTCCGCCCCACCCCCGGCTCCCCGGCCGGTCAAGGGGGTGGCGCACAACCGGCGCGGAACGGCGTCACCCGCCGGGCACGACCGCCGGCAGCGCTCCGTGATCGCTTCACCGCTCCTCACCGTTTCGGTAAACGCCTCGTAGCGCACCGGAAACACTGGGCGTAACACGGTTGCGCTTCAGTAGCCGCATGGAGATGTCCGTGATGGGGCGGGAGTCGGCGGCCTTCACGGCCGAGTTCCGTTCGCTTGTCGAGGCCCTGGACCCGGCCGCGGGCTGGTTCGCCGCCTTCGGACGTCGCGTGCCCGGGGACATGGACCTCTGGTCCGCGGGGCGGGAGTTGCCCCCCTGGGACGTGGTCGCCGACCTGCTCCAGGATCTGGCGGCCCGTTACGGCGCGGCCGAGGCCGAGCGTCGCGGGAGACGGATCCGCTCCCGTTACGAGCTCGCCCGGCGCGCCCGGGACTCCCGGCCCGACGCCCGCGAGGACCTGACCCGCCGCCTGGGCCGCGAGGACCAGGCCGAGATCGACGCCCACCGGCACGGCCGGGAGTTGGCCGCCGCCGAACGCGCCGCCCGTCTGGCCGGGCGCCCCGAGGAGGCCGAGCGGCTGACGGCGCTGCGGATGTGGGCGGCGGACGACGAGGAGCGTGCCCGCGGTCGCCGCGCCGAACTGCGACGACGGCTCAACGCCCTGCCCGCCCCCACCGAACCGGCCGTTCCCCCGCAGCCCGGCCCGCCGCCCGCCGAGGGGACCGGCCCGGCCGATGTCTCCCCCGCGACGATCGTGCCGACCGGCAAACCGGCCCGTCGCCCCCGCGGCGCACGGTTCGCCGGCATCGAGGAGGACCCCGCCCCGACCGCTCCGGCCACCGCGCCCGCCGCTTCACGGGACGCGACGGAGAGCCGACGCCCCGCCGGTTCCCGCTTCGCCGGGGCGGAGGGGGGCGCCGCATCCCCCACCACACCGACCCGCCGTGTCGTGTTCACCGAGGAGGACCGGCGGATCGCCGGGGAGATCGCGGGCCGGCTGGCCCGACTCCGTGCCCGGGGGTTGAGCGCGGACCTCTACATGACCCTGTGCGGCGCGGTGGCCGGCCCCCCGCAACACCTTCCGCTCCTGGTGGAGAGCATGGAGCGGGAGGGCCTGGGGCCCGAGATCGCGACCCTGCTGTGGGAGGCTGCCACCCTCCCGCCCGGACCCGTGGTCGCGATCGCCGAGGCGCTCGCCGACCGGGGCCGGGAGAGCGAGTGCAGACAGTTGCTGCGCCAGGCGGCCGCCCGCCCGGTCGCCGACACCGGCGCCATCGCCGGCGCCCTGCTCGCCGCGGGCCGGAGCGAGGAGGCCGTCACCCTCCTCGCCTCCCTGGTCCGGGCCCGACGCGCCGAGGAGGCCGTCGGCGCGGCCCTGGACAACCCCGACCTTCTGGCGCCGGTGCTGCTGGACGCCGCCCTCAGCGTCTCCCCCCGCCACCACAACGCCGTGGCGGGCGAACTGCGCCGTGCCGGCGCGGCCTGAAAGCACGGCCTGAAAGCACGGCCCCCGCCCCGGTCCCGTGCCGGGACACGTCCCGGCACGGGACCGCCGAACGGACGAGTACGACGGGGCGAAGGGGGAACACGCGCACCACGGGAGGGGCCGACCCACCCGGCCCGGGGCGTACCGATGCCCCGGGGCGTGTTTCGATGGAGGGATGATCGACGTACAGGTGGGAGCCGCCGTCCCGGAGGTGATCCGGCGGATCGTGGCCGAGGAGGTCGTGCCGCGCCGGCGCCGCCTGGCCGAGCACGAGGTTCTGCGCAAGACGGGACCGGACGATCTGGTCACCATCGCCGACCGGGAGGTCGAGCGCCGGCTGACCGAGGAGCTGACCGCCCTGCTGCCCGGCTCGAAGGTCGTCGGTGAGGAGGGTGTCCACGAGGACCCCGGCCGGTACGCCGCCCTGGAGGGCGAGGACCCGGTGTGGATCGTGGACCCCGTCGACGGCACCCGCCAGTTCGTACGGGGCGAACCCGGCTTCTGCACCCTGGTCGCCCTGGCCAGGGCCGGACGGGTACTCGGAGCCTGGCTGTACGCCCCCGTCCCCGACCTGTTCGCCGAGGCCTGGCGCGGTGCGGGCGTCCGTCTGAACGGCGCTCCGCTGCCCGCCCCCACCCCGCGCCCGTGGAACGAGCCGCTGCGGGTGGCCTGCTCCGACCCCGACCACGTCGCCCCCGACCAGCGCCGGGCGCTGCTGGGGTTGTGGACCGAGGGCGTGGCCCCGCGGCCGGGCGGTGCCGCCGGATTGGAGTACCTGCGGGTGGCGCGCGGTGAGCTGGACGCCCTCGCCTTCAGCTGGGAGTTCCCCTGGGACCACGCGGCCGGCCTGTTGCTGGTCACCGAGGCGGGCGGGGTGCAACGCACCGTCGCCGGGGAGCCGTTCCGGCTCGCGGGTGGCAACGCGCTGCCGTTCACCGCGGCCCGCGACGAGGCGACCGCGCGACGTATTCTCGACCTGCTGGCGGCGGGACGAACCGACGCCGTCTGAACCCCAACCGCGAGGGGAGAGCCGACACCGTGGCCTCATTGCGTGACGTTGTGGTGGTGGGATCGGGCCCGAACGGCCTGACCGCCGCCATCGAGCTGGCCCGCCGGGGGTACTCCGCCGAGGTGTTCGAGGCCGGGGACGGCATCGGGGGTGGGGCGCGCACCGAGGAGCTGACGCTGCCCGGCTTCCGACACGACCCCTGCTCGGCGGTTCACCCGATCGGGGTCGGCTCCCCGGCCTTTAACGCCATGCCGCTGGCCCGGCACGGGCTGGAGTGGCTGGAGGCCGAGCACGCCCTCGCGCACCCCTTCCCGGACGGCACGGCGGCTCTGCTGACCCGTTCGGTGGACGAGACCGCCGCCTCCCTGGAGGGTCGCGACGGCGACACCTACCGGCGACTGCTCGCCCCGTACCTGGGCCGCTGGGACAACCTGGCGCACGACTTCCTCACCGTGCCCTGGGAACTGCCCCGGCGCGGGCCGATCACCCTGGCCCGGTTCGGCCTCACCGGCCTGCCACCGGTCTCCTGGCTGCTGCGCCGCTTCCGGGGCGAGCGGGCCAAGGGACTGTTCGCAGGACTGGCCGGCCACGTGATCTCCCCGTTGAACACCCCGGCCACCTCGGCGATCGCCATGGTCTTCGCACTGGGCGCGCACGAGGGCGGCTGGCCGATCGCGCGCGGCGGCTCGCAGGCCGTCTCCGACGCCCTCGCCGGCTACCTGCGGGAGCTGGGCGGCACCATCCACACCGGGGTGGAGGTCAAGCGCCTGGACGAACTGCCGCCGGCCCGCGCCTACATCTTCGACACCTCCCCCACCGCCGCCGCCCGCATCGCCGGTCTGGGCGACGCCTTCCGGTCCTTCCGGTACGGGGCGGCGGCCTTCAAGCTGGACTACGCGCTCTCCGGTCCGGTCCCGTGGACCTCGCCGGACGCCCACCGGGCCGGGACCGTCCACCTGGGGCCGACGGCCGGGGAGGTGGACACCGCGCTGCGGGCCGCCGTGGCCGGGCGCGCGCCCGAGGTGCCGTTCCTCATCACCTCCCAGCCGACCGCCATCGACCCCTCCCGGGCACCGGAGGGCAAGCACGTCTTCTGGGTCTACGGGCACGTCCCGCACAACTGGCGGGGAGACCTGACCGAGGCCGTGGAACGGCAGATCGAACGCTTCGCGCCCGGCTTCCGGGACCTGGTCCTGGGACGGGCGGTCGCCGGACCGCCGCAGTTGCAGGCCCGGAACGCCAACTACGTCGGCGGGGACATCGCCTGCGGCGCCTTCACCGGCCTGCAGACCATGTTCCGGCCCAAGCCGAGCCCGCACCCGTACTCCACCCCGCACCCGGCGGTGTTCCTGTGCTCCTCGGCGACCTGGCCGGGGCCGGGCGTGCACGGCATGTCCGGGCACAACGCCGCCCGCGCCGTATGGCGCCGCCTGCGCACCGCCGACCGGGACTGAGCGCGGGGCGGAGGCGGAGGCGGGGAGCGTGGTGGAACGTCTCCGGGGTCCCATCGCGTGCTTCCACGTCCTTCGCGGGACAAGCCCCGTCGCCTCGAAGTGCCCGCCATGACGCTGCCCGTTGCCGTGGCCGCCGAGTCGGGTCACGGCTCGGATGGCCCGCCCCGGGGAAGGAGGAGTGACGACCCCTCCTCCCCCTCCGCCCCGGGCCCGGGGTTTTGTTCAAGCCGATGGGTTCGCCCCCTTGGGATACGGGGCACCGGATGTCTCGCCGATTGATTTTCCGGGATCCCTTGTGCGGTCTTGTCGTCCGAGTGCAGGTACGCATCGCACGAGATCTCGGGGTCGCGACCCGAGGGTCATTCCTAAGCGACTCGGAGTGGAAGGTGTCGACTCCCGTTCCGTGGCGTTCGCGCCGGCAAGGATGAATACCGGTTACGGGTCGTGTTGTGAAAAGTTGGCCCCACCGGTTCGTCCCGACATCACCTCCCGCAATACCGACCCCCGCAACAGGGGTTCCTGCCGCTCTTCGGAGCGCACCCGGGGGCACTGATAGATGTTCCCGTTCCCGAGACGCAGTCGGTTGGGAAATTATCTCAGAAGTGCGGGACGTTCGATCAGGGTTACCGAAGTGAATCGATTACCATAATCGAATCCATCAATTCTGGACGGGGAGGCGGCGCCTCGCAATCCCCTGAAAGCGTCCAGTATCGAGTTCCTTTCTCCGGAGCGGGACGAACAGGCCAACCGGAACGGTCCGCTTCCGAATCCCACCAGAGCAACTCCCCACCCTCGACAGTGGTCAATACATAATAAACCCCGAAAGCCCAGTACTCCGGCTCCTCGTGGCACATGAGATCCGGGTAAGGATCAATTTTCGAGTCGCAGTAAACCTGGTTCAGGCGAGCCACCGCCTCGGAGTAAGAGATTCCAAATTCATGGCATGCGAATCGAGCCACCTCCCGAAAATACTCCTCCGTCCCGGAGTCGAGCTCGAGAGTAAATTCACTCAAGGAAGCCCATTCATCGAGGAATCATCGGGTTGCATAAACCACTTCAGGAAGCGGCTGAGAGGATGCCTCGCGTGGTGTCGGTTTGATGCGGCATGGTGCAGTGTCCCGGGTGGTGATCTGTCGCAGCGATTGCTTCCCGATGGACAGTGGTCGCCGGTTGCTCCGTTGCTGCCGTCGTTCTCCTCGCATCCGCAGAGTGGGGGGATGGCGCCCGTTGATGAACGGGCCATCTTCGTGGTGATGTGCGTCCTGGCCAGCGGTTGTGCGTGGCGGCATCTCCCGTCGACGTTTGACGTTTCCCCGGCGACGGCACATCGCCGGTTCGTGGTTTGGACCAAGGCCGGGGGCTGTGTTGTCGGCTGCATCGAGCACTCCTGGACGAGTATCGGGGCCCGGGGCGAGGTGGACTGGACCTCGGCGATCGTGGACGCAGCCTCGGTCCGCGCAAAAAGAGGGGATCGCCGGCCGGATGCAGGCCGGTCGATCGGGGCAAGAAGAACTCCAAGCCGCACGTGCTGTCCGACGCGCGGGGTCTGCCCCTGCCCTGCCCTGCCCTGCCCTGCCCTGGGAGTCTCGGGTACGAACGTCCACGACAGCCAGGCAGCGTTGCCGCTGGTCCTCGACATCCCCGCCATCCGCTCCATGCGCGGCCCCCACCGAGGCCACCCGGACAAACTCCGCGCGGGCAAGCACTACCACTCCGCCGAATACCTCGCCCGGCTCCGCGAACGCGGCATCGTCCCGGCGCCTCGCCCACCCCGGGATCGAATCGAGCAAGCGGCTCAGCCGACACCACTGAAAAGCAGAACACTCGATCTACTGACTGTTCGAATACCGCCACCTGACCGTCCGGTACGAACGCAAGGGCTCACACTTCCTCGCGTTCCCAGGACTCATAGCTGCTCGGATCCACTAAAAAGCAGCTCACCACATTAGACCCCCTCTTGTCCGAAGCTCAACTAAATAGTCCGCGCCCCGTCAATTTCGGACGCGGAAAAATTTGCAAAAAGAGCTCCTCCTCCACTTCCCCCGAATCAAACCTCAAAGAGATTTGACTTGTGCCATCAAAACTCACGACGGACATTCTCGTCGCACCCTCCTTGAAGATGTCGACAATTACCTCCCCGCTGAAATTTTTCCAAATGATCGCAATGGATCTGGCGAGCGCGTCATAGGTGAGAACAACTCCTCCCTCCATCACCGAGGAGAAATCCAGCCTCTTTGCTTCGAATTCCGATACAACTTCAGGAATCACACCAAACTCTTCAATGATCTCTTCATCACTTGGAACTACGAATTCTCGATACACGGCCATTCCCTTACTCGACGATTAAAAATTCCGGCAAGGAATTATCGCCCACCTCGCAAAATTGCAGTAGAAAAACGGAGAGTACCGTCCCCCATGACTTGCCATGTGCTCTCAACCCCAACCGCTCCCCAGCGCCCATGGAGAACGGAATCAGAAACACCGAAAGTACCCCATTCATTATTGAAGGTTCGACTGAAACCGCTACGGGCAGCACTGCCTAGATGATCAGCCACAAATTGACGAGAGAGGGGAGTGTCGCCAAATCCTACCCTCCGCAACTGCGCTGCATTCTGCTTGGCTCGTGGCGTATTGTGTGAGTCCGGCTTAATGTTCTTATTGAAAAGATAATCTAGCTTCCGTTCATCGATCTGGACGCATGGGCTGAGGCCGAGTGGGTCCACCCACTGGTGGGGGTTGTGGGGGTAGGTGTGGGGGTTGGGGGC